>NZ_JBYZMP010000004.1:0-394654 GCF_058216375.1 Pontibacter sp. GD7
ACAGCTGGTGTAAAGAGCGGCTGTGCTATCCTTGACGAACCGCCGTATACGCGACCCGTACGTACGGTGGTGTGAGAGGCGCACCCCGTCAGTTAACACTGGCGGGGCCGTCTACTCGATTGGCGTTTCGTGTTTTTACCATTTTACTTCTTCTGCGTATGGTTTGTCTCTATACTTCAAGAAGTCTCTAATCTTTGATTTTTCCAGAGTCTTTACATTCACCTTCCAGACCGCTGATTTATTACTCCACGGGTCAATCAGAACTTCTATAGTATCAACATTTTCTATTCTTATTGAATGTATGTCTGAAAGTTCATCTACAATCCGTGTTTTCCCTTGATTCCAAATTGTCAGGTGGTCACCACCAATAACAGCCCATTTATTGCACTTGTCGATTAGTCCACATGCAGGGTCTCCAATGTACTTTTCTTGCCACAGAATAGCATCACTTTCCTTATCTATTAGTGAAGCGGTTTCCCACTCGTAAAGCAACAGGAGTTGGCTAGTTTCATCTAATATATGGGAGTTCTTTTTTTCCATTCTATACTTTCACATGCACGCCAACGGACTTGGCTAAACTGTGGCGTAGCTAAAGTTTAGGTGTGGTTATGTTATAGGTTATTTTAAATTAGTTCTCTTGACATCGTAATTAACTTATTCCCCACCACTTCTCTTAACTCTATCAAGAAGCTGTCAAGTTCTCTTCTTTTTCTTAACTCCGTAAGCGGGTATGATTTTTTGAACACTTCTGTCTTAATAACCAACACGAAATCCTTCTTTAGTGATTTGTAGATTAATATACCCCCAAAGCAGAAGAAACCTACAATCATAAATATTAAATACCCTAAAGCTTTTCCACCTTGATAACCTAACTGAGTTCTGTAAATAGCTACAGGGCTAAAAACATTGCTAATATAAATTCCTGCTGCAATTAGTGTAAAACCCATAATCAGAACAGCGATATGATTATTTACCACTCTTCCTTTTCGTATCTGAAGCTCGCCAATTTCTTGATAAGAAATCCTTCTGTAGGGATATTTACTCCTTAGCAGCGATATTCCAGTTGTATCAATTCGAAATTCGGAGGTTTCGTATCTTCTCATGCTTTAAATTAAACATAACTAGCGGCTAGCAGGAGTACCTACTCCTACTATCTGCACTATAGGTGGTGTTGTAAAGCTATACTTTAAAAGTATGATTTAATTCGCAGGCGCTTCACCACTATTTTCTTTTATAGTGCGTTACTAATATAGCTCTTTTCCACTGATTGTTATGCAACTGTTATAAGTTAAAACTTGCTTATAATGTGTACAAAGTAAGACTACAAAGGCTGCAGGGTGCGGAAGCGTTGCATAGTCAGGTATTTCTAAAGTGATGAGTACACGCCAATATGAAAAAACACGCTTATACTTATTGAGGTTAAGTTAATACATAAGTATAAAATGCCCACATCCCGCGAGTTTTCAACTCGTGGTTATCCATGGTGCGAGCTTTCAGCTCGCCAAAGCCAGCTGCAAGCCTAACACAGACGTTCGCAAGCTGGAAGCTTGGCTCATGAAGAGCCGCGAGTTGAAAACTCGCGGCATGGATAATTTTCCCTTTAAGATTCGAAATTGAAAAGGAGTTTGAGGCAGATCAAGTAAGGCAAGGATTCAGGTTATTTACAGCTGCGCTGGTCCATCTCGGATCCAATCTCATACATTTTAAAATTCAAGCCCATTTCCATTCAAAAGCTATGGGTTAGCCTCTACAATTTATACCTAACCTGAGAAACCATCAAGACTCAACGCAGCCTTTCTAATCCTTAAAGCCAGTAAGCCGTCATCTACCCATCCACTCATCCAAAACGTATTCACTCATTCAAAACTGCCCTACTGGTACTGAATATACATCGGCGTTGGCTTCAGGGCCAGTACTTCTTCCGGTGTCATCAGTCGGGAATTGTTTTTGGTGTCGTTTTTATAGAAGATCTTGAAACCCGTGAACTGCACCGGCTCTTTCTGGATGTAACGGCGGTAGGTGTCTTTTTTAAGCGATGGCGGACCCCAGCCATCCATGTGCATAACCACCTGCACATCAGGCCTTAAGGTAATGTTCTGGTGGTTCGTGATCATGCGTTGCGTAAAGCGGTGCACAATAAGCAATTTAGGCGGCAGGTTGTGCGCTTTGGCAATATCGGATAACAGTTTGGTAGCGTAGTTTATATCTGCCGCATCAAAAGTGCCTATTTTTCGGCCAGGTATGCTGCCGTCCTTCATCGAGAACTCCGCATCGATGCCCAGGTGCACATGCGGCAGCTTCAGAAACTGCTCCAGCCTTGGCAACTCTTGCTGCAAAGTGCTCTGGCCCACCTGCACATCCAGGAAAACCAGCGCATCGCGTTTGGCGGCCATTGCCAGCACATTTTCGATCATCTTATCGGTCATGCGCAGGCGGTATTTACCCCCTGCACTCGGGTGGCCCTGTGCCGTAACTACAATGGCATGCAATGCAGGCTGTACCGGGGTGTTCGGGTCTGCTTTTTGCCAGTTTTCTACTTCCTGGTCAAGTCTGCGCAGCATTTCATCTTCGGGGTACTCGCCCAAAATACCCATGCGCTTCGAAAGCGGGTTACCATAATAGGCTAGTATGCGCTTGTGTGGGAGTATGGCCCCGGGAGATGGCTCAGGGCCGGGGTATACGTATCCGGAATCCGGAGATGCGGTGGCTGTTGTGGACTCTGGCTGGCTCAGGGGTGCTGCGGCAGAATCGGCGCTGGCCATTGCCATTGAATCTGCATTAGTACCCGATGAGGTTTCGGTCTCCACAACAGGCTGTCGCTCCGGAAGTGTAGCCGACCTTGCTTCCTGTTTCTGCTCGCATGATGCGGTTAGCAATAATCCACACAGCAGGGCAGCGGTTTGGCGGGTATAGCGTTTAAAAAAGTTATATTTTGTAAAGGTGGCAATCGGTAATAGCAACTTCATCTATCTTAAAGTATGTAAAATTCCTTGTGTATATTTTATACGCTTAAGATAGGTATTTCTCTGCATAAATTAGCAGGCAAACATTTATTCTTAGTTAATATTTTGATTGTGCGTATAGTGGCGTTTCAGCCATTGGCTTAAGCCAGTTAAACCCGGGAAAAGTACACGTTCTGTGATGTTAGCCTGGTCTAGTTTATCGCGCACCTCCCATTTCAATCGGGCAGGTATGATCACCCTGAAGTATAAGTCCGGGTGTTTGTCTAACCACATGCTAAGCTCAGCACGCACATCCGACATCATCGAGAACAAGGCATACTGGTGTACGATGCGGGCATCCAGCGAAGGCGGCTCCAGGAACATCACATACTCTTCTTCCTGAAAGCTTTTTAGTGCCTTAAACGAAGGGGCCACCGGCTCTAATACCTCTGGTGTAAACACATTCGAACCTTCATCTTCCAGCGCTTTCATGAGCGGCTGCGGCAAAAACTCCCTCGACTTTACATAGTTCACGCACCAAACGCATCCGTCCTGGTCGTAGCTGCTCAGGTCTTCGGTGGCAAAATGAAGGGCAACATAAGGAGAGTAGGTCCAGTCGAGGAGGCGGGTAGGGAGGCCATGGTGCTGTGCCAGGGCCAGCCAGTTCCAGACGGAGTTACCGGAGGCGGCGCTGGTATGGGCATACTTCCGGAAATTGCGCAGCAGGTGTGGCTCCAGTTGCTCATACTTGCTGCCAATGCGCATAATGCTGGTGCTCAGGTTAAAATCCGGGTTGGAAGTTCCCCGGTACACAAAAGCAGATCTGAATCGCTCTATTTTATCATCCCAGCTATGGTCGAAAAGGGCGTTCTGAAGCTCGGTCCAGCTGTTTACTACAATGTCGTTGGCAGTTAGGTCCATTGGCTGCGGTAAGGGTTTGGTTCTTTAAATACTCTTCCGGCTGCTACGGGTTTTAGAAAAGTATAGCAGGCATTGCAGTAAGATAAGTAAATTTTGGATGAAGTGGATACTTGTTACGCAAGGCAATTTCAAGTTGTAAGGTGGTTTGATTTTTCTGTAGACGATTGACACACCCCTGCCACTCTCTTTAAAAGAGGGCCCCTACCCCCAGAGGGGAATCTCGCATTACCTGGTCCAACCACCCCTAACCCCTCCTGGGGGTGAAGGGGCCCCCTTTAGAGTCAAAGGCGGGGAATTTTTCTTACTGCCTTGTGCTGGCGCGGATCTGTGATCCGTGACTTGTTATACCGTTGGATCTGCGATCCAACTGGGCCAGCTTGTCCCGGGCGCAGTCACGGGAAGGCCCAGCCATAGCCCGACACGAGCGAGGACGCTCGCGCCATGACCTTGAAATTTGTAGAATGAAACGACCCTGCATCAAAGGGGACGTTCTTAGATGTAAAGTAATAATTATTACTTATGCTGAAAAAGTCCCCCTTTGAAGGGGGTAGGGGGATGTCAATCGGTTATTGAAATTAATTAAACGTGAGATGAAAGTTGCGCCCTGATAGGCTGAGTATCATAAGCCCTAAAATAACTCCATCTGCTTGCCAGCCCGCTGGCAGAAATGGCTGTAGTTGAATGGCTTTATACTTCTGCCGGCCATATACTTTTGTTTACTCAGCTTAAACAGTTTTGAGATCGCATCGGCAAACTTACCCTCACCGCGCATGCGCGTCCCAAAGCGGCTGTCGTTCAGGCTTCCCCCATGGCAGTCGGCTATCTGGCTAAGTACTTTGGCGGCGCGGTCCGGAAAAGCCTCCTGTATCCAGTCTTCGAAAATGGGGCCTATACTTCCGTTTAACCGCACAATAGTATAGGCGGCACTTTGTGCTCCCGCCGCTGCAGCCTGCTTTATGATCTGGGGTATCTCGGAGTCGTTGAGCCCTGGAATAACAGGGGCTACCATTACATTTACCGGTATGCCTGCCGCACTCAGTTGTCTTACCACCTCCAGGCGCTTTGCCCCGGAGGCAGTGCGTGGCTCCAGTTTCAGGCGCAGCTTTTCATCCAATGTGGTAATGCTGATGTTCACGTGCAGCAGGTCCAGCTTGTTGAGTTCGGTAAGCAGGTCGAGGTCGCGGAGTATGAGGGCGTTTTTGGTAATGATGCTGACCGGGTGTCGGTATTGCAGCAGCACTTCCAGAATCTGGCGTGTAAGTTTTTTTTTAGCCTCAATGGGTTGGTAGCAATCGGTGTTGCCGGCCAGCATGAGTGGCATAACCTGCCAGTTGGGGCTTTCGAGTTGTTTTGCAAGAACCTGTGGTGCATTTTCTTTAACAATGATCTTACGCTCAAAGTCCAGACCGGCACCATAGCCCCAGTACTGGTGTGTGTTGCGGGCATAGCAGTACACGCAGCCGTGCTCACAGCCCTGGTAGGGGTTAAGCGAGTAGCTCAAACCAATATCCGGACTCTCCACCTTATTTACGATCTTTTTGGGATGCTCAGCCAGAAATTCCGTTTTAGAGTTAGACAGCATCGCTTCATCCAGCCCCTCGATGTGTGCTGCCACGTATTCCTGCTTCAGGTATGGGTTTGCCGGATTATACTGTGCTCCACGTCCTTTTAAAAAATCTTCTGCCTTCATCATAACTTATACTTTCGCTAATATAATTAGTTTTAGCTAATAAACTTAGTTTTAAAGACGGAATTACAAATGGGGTTTGATCAGACGTAACTGCATTGGCATAACTCAAGTTAAATAGGTCGAATAAAACAGGATGAGAAAATGAAACATAGCAAAATATGGTTTATAACAGGCGTGTCGAGTGGGTTGGGCCGCGAACTGGCCAAAGAAGCCGCTGCGCACGGAGACACCGTAGTGGGTACTGTCCGGAAAAAAGAGCAGGTACAGCCGTTTAACGATATTGCCCCGGGCCTGACCTTTGCCCATTTGCTGGATGTGACGGAAGCCGGTGAGGTAAAACGCACGATAAAAGAGGTGGCAGAAAAGTATGGACGGATTGATGTACTGGTAAACAATGCCGGCTTTGGCTTTTTAGGCGCGATGGAAGAGGTTGCCACTGCCGAAGTACGGGAAGTGATGGAAACCAATTTCTATGGGGCGTTGCATGTGACACAGGCCGTACTACCCTATATGCGCAAGCAACAAAATGGCTATATTTTGCAGATATCCTCGGTGGCAGGCATAAGGGCTACACAGGGTTTTGGTGTGTATAATGCAAGCAAGTTTGCCCTGGAGGGATTTAGCGAGGCGATGGCACAGGAAGTGGCTCCTTTTAACATTAAAGTGATTATTGTGGAACCGGGACCATTCCGAACTGAGTTTGCCGGCACAAGTATAAAAAAAGCAGAAAATAAGATAGAAGCCTATGCCCAAACGGCTGGCGCATTTGAACGGGCCATGCATGAGCGTAACGGCAAGCAGGACGGGGACCCGATGAAAGCGGCTGAAGTACTGTGGCAAGTTGTGCAGTCGCCGAACCCGCCGCTGCGCCTGCCCCTTGGCCGCTATGCCTTTGAGGCAGTAAGAACCAAACTTGGTCAGATAGCCTCGGACCTTGATGCCTGGGAAAGTATAGCCGTCCATACTTCATATGTGGAATAATGTAAGGCAACACTGGATTATGATTAAGAGCTATATTTTTGTAATTTAGTGTAGCTACATCAAATTTAAGTCTTTATGCAGAGAAAGATAAAAAAGATACACAAAGCCACCAGCGCGCCAATCGACGACCTGATCACGTACAGGGCTTTGCCAACCAACTCCGTAAGTTACATCGATCCGTTCCTGTTTCTGAACCACCATGGCCCGCAGGTGTACAAGCCGGGCAACCGGGGGCTTCCGTTCGGTCCGCACCCGCACCGGGGTTTTGAAACGCTTACGTTTATACTTGAAGGCGACATCATGCACCAGGACACCGGCGGCGGAAAGGACGTGATAGAGGCCGGTGGGGTGCAATGGATGACCGCCGGTTCTGGCCTTATCCATGCGGAAGTGTCGTCGGAGAAGTTTAAGAAGGAGGGAGGCCCCCTGGAGATACTGCAGCTATGGTTTAACCTGCCGGCAAAGTATAAAATGGTAAAGCCAAGCTATGTTGGATTGCAAAAAGATGAGATCCCGGTGGTTACTGAAGACGAGGGCAAGGTAAAAGTAAATGTGGTGTCTGGTACCTGGGCAAGTACAAGAGGGCCAATTCCATCCCTCAGCGATATACACATGGCAAGTGTAGAAATGCAGCAGGGTGGCAGCTTTGCTACAAGTATAGCCGCTGAGCGAAACATCTTTTTTTACGTGGTGCGGGGCAGCGTAAAAGTAAACGGAGAGGAGGTAGAAAAGCTGCACCTGGTAGAGTTTGCCAATGAAGGTGAGGAACTGGAAGTGGAAGCCAGTACGGATAGTTACCTTCTTCTGGGACATGCCAAGCCATTTAACGAGCCGGTGGTGGCACACGGCCCGTTTGTGATGAACACGGAGCAGGAAATACAGCAGGCCTTTCAGGATTACCACCTGGGCAAAATGGGCACCTGGGCAGGGTAGCAATCTTTAGTTACACCCGAAATGTCAGTACAAGTCCGACAAAGCACTGATAGATTCGTACACGCTTTTATAGCTAAATTTAAATCTATACTATGAAAGTATTATTTGTATTGACCTCTCATGATAAGCTGGGAGATACCGGGCATAAGACCGGCTTTTGGGCAGAAGAGTTTGCAGCGCCTTACTACAAACTGGCAGATGCCGGGGTGGATATTACCATTGCCTCTCCAAAAGGCGGACAGCCGCCCATCGATCCAAACAGTGAGTCGAAGGATGCACAGACGGAGGCTACCGAACGCTTTTACAAGGATAAGGAACTGCAGCAAAAGCTGTCTCAGACCAAAAAGTTAAGCGAAGTAAAGGCCGAGGATTTTGATGCTGTTTTCTATCCGGGTGGCCATGGCCCGCTCTGGGATCTCACAAACGACAAAGACTCCATCAAACTGATCGAGAATTTTGCCAGTCAGCATAAACCGATAGCTACTGTTTGCCACGGTCCTGCTGTACTGGCACAGGTAAAGGCGCCAAACGGCGAACCGCTTGTTAAGGGTAAAAAAGTGGCTGGCTTCACAAACTCTGAAGAAGAGGCCGTGCAACTGAAAGATGTAGTACCCTTTCTAGTAGAGGACAAGCTAAAAGAACTAGGAGGCAACTATACCAAAGCGGGAGATTGGCAACCGCATGTCGTTACAGACGGCATCCTGATCACGGGCCAGAACCCAGCCTCATCTGAGCCGGCCGCTGAGGAATTATTGAAAATGCTGAAAAATAAGTAAGCGTATCAAAATAAGAAATAAACCCCATCAGACAATCAATGCTTTGGTGGGGTTTTTATGTTAAACAGAGGTTTCGGGGAAAGCTTGAAACTCAAGTTGTGACATACTATAAACCGGGCAGGTGTAAACATAATGCCGTCAATTTAAGGATTTTGTACAGCTGATTCGGACATCCTTGTCCGGATCTTGTTCTGCTGCGGACATCCTTGTCCGCGTTGCGGAATACGGGGACAAGGATGTCCCCTGGCAGTTTTACTTTCGGACAAAGAAGTCCGAAAGAGCATTTTCCTTAAGTTAACGATATTGGGTGTAGACACACCCCTGAGAGCTACGCTCGCTCAAAACGCTCGTTTTGGCTAGTCTGCAAGAGTCGGGTCGTTTCATTCTAAGAAAAATTGTCCCCTTGAGGGCAGGGTCGTTTCATTCTAATAAAAAAGTGAAAAAACTCCTGTCATTCTGTTAAGAAACTTGTGAGAGAAAGAGGGCCCCTACCCCCGGAGGTTAAGCTTGTCCTCCCAGCCCCCAAGTTCCTTCCAAGATGACAAAAAAATAGAATGAAACGGCCCTGCCCTTGAGGACAAGTGAAAACGTGAGCTTGAAACTTGCGACCATAGGTCATAGAGGGGTGTTAGTTTTTTACGAAAGGCCCTTCCAACTGGCTTTACACCCCTGTAGAGCATTGCTCGCAACTCTAAAGCTCACGCTTTAGGTTGTCCTCAAGGGGACAATTTTTCTTAGAATGAAATTCCCCTCCTCGGAGGGGTTAGGGGTGGGTTAATCGCACTTAAGTTATAACCTTTGAACTTATTTAACCTGTACCAAAACCAAAAAGCATGGCATGGGTTAATTCAGATTGACACCTTTACATAAAATAACAACCAAGATGGCTACCTTACTCGATTTTATAGGCAATACACCGCTGGTAGAGCTAACCCATATCAATACTAAACCAGGAGTTAAACTTTACGCAAAGCTCGAAGGAAATAACCCGGGAGGAAGTGTAAAGGACCGTGCAGCTTATAGTATGATCAAAGGTGCCCTGGACCGTGGTGAACTGAAGCCCGGCATGAAACTGATCGAGGCTACAAGCGGAAATACGGGCATTGCGCTTGCCATGATCGCCACTTTAATGGGCGTGGAGATCGAGTTAGTAATGCCGGCCAGTGCTACCAAAGAGCGTGTGCAGACCATGGAGGCTTATGGGGCAAAAGTTATACTTACGCCAGCAGAAAGATCTATGGAAGGCGCTATTGACTACGTGGCAGAACAGGTAGAAAATGGTGGCTACCTGGTGCTGAACCAGTTTGGCAACCCTGACAATTACCTGGCGCATGTGCGCACAACCGGCCCTGAGATCTGGCGCGACACGCAAGGGGCCGTTACGCATTTTGTATCATCTATGGGTACTACAGGCACTATTATGGGCACCTCCCGCTACCTGAAAGGACAAAACCCAAAGATCCAGATTATAGGTGCCCAACCCGTGCAGGGCTCCCAGATACCGGGTATCCGGCGCTGGCCAAAAGAGTATTTGCCCAAGATATTCGAACCTGAGCGCGTGGGCAGAACTATAGATGTCAGTCAGGCTGAGGCAACCGCTATGACGCGGAGGCTGGCCCTGGAAGAAGGTATATTTGCCGGCATGAGCAGCGGAGGGGCCGTGCACGTAGCCACCAGGCTAATTGAAGAGCTGGAGGAAGGTGTGGTAGTGTGCATTATCTGCGACAGGGGAGACAGGTATTTATCGTCGGATTTGTTTGCCCAGAAATAGCCTGAAGATAACAGTATGTAGGGAGAGCAGTGCTGGCAAGTAATGGGTTGATGCTGGATAGGCTAAAAGTAAAAGCGGCACTGCAGTTATACTTGCAACGCCGCTTTTGTTTTTACAGTGGCTAACGTGAACGGCCTGACGAACCTCTGGAAGTCCCGCCTTTTTTAGTGCCTCCTTTGTTAAAGCCGCCTTTTGATGGAGCGCCTTTACTTTTGGATGCACCACGAGAGCCTCTAGATGTACCCGCATCTTTTGAAGCAGCGGGTCTCGATTTTCCGATGCGCATGCCCGGGCCACCGCGCTCGGCCGCTTTCTCCTTCGCCGATTTTCTGGCACCAGCCCTGTCCGAAGCATTTGACTCGCGTCCGGCACCTCCTTTAGACCACTGATCCCTTGACTCTGATTTGCTTCTGGCAGAAGTATAGCCGGCACCCGTGGAAACCAGTTTTTTGAAGTTCTCTATTTCCTGTTCGGATAGTGCACGCCAATTCCCTTTCTGCAGTTTGGTCAGCGATATGTTTTGCACCCTAACACGCTGCAGAAAGGTAACTTTATACCCCAGGTTTTCACAAAGCTTTTTGATGGTATGCGTCATGCCGGGCTCCAGCACAATGCGGAAACGGGTGGTTGTTTCTTTGGTGATAACTGCTTTTTTGGGGTTGCCATCTTCAAACGAAGCGCAGGCTTCGCTAAGTTTTGCGATAAACTCCGATGAGAACGGCTTATTAACAGTTACCAGAAGCTCTTTTTCCAGTTTATTGTCTGCCTTGGTTAGCTTCCGCACCAGGTCTGTGTCGTTGCTCAGGAATAAAATACCCTCGTCCTCTCTGTCCAGCTTACCAATTGGCTGTAAAGTGGCCGGGTGGTTTATAGCCCTCACCACGTTATCTCTGACATTCATATCGGCAGTGGCCGACATGCCCGAAGGCTTGTTCAATACCAGGAAAACAGGTGCCTCATCGCGCACACTCAGTATCTGGTCGTCAATCCTGACCTTATCTTTAGGCGTAACTTTAATGCCGGGCTCAGGTTCTTTGCCGTTAACAGTTACCCTGCCTTCTTCTATCAGCCTGTCGGCCTCGCGGCGAGAGCAAAAGCCGGTGTCGCTTATAAATTTATTTAATCGCTTTGGTTCCATGGTGTGTTGTGGCGTTGCTTGTGCCTATACTTACGCCGTTTTAATTAAGAGGGCAAAGTTACAGGAAAAGGAAAGGCAAATGTGAAGAATTATGAATTATGAGTGATGAATTACGAATGAGGCGAAGAGTGGCCAATAATCTTTAATTGTTGTAGAAAAACACCAACAAGATTAGATTCATACTTTTAAACGAATCTTAAACAAGCACTAGGGAAATGAATTACAAATTCATAATTCATAATTCATCACTCATAATTCATAATTCATAATTCCCCAAAGTTATCTTCTTCTGCCTCCCTTTGAGCCTCCGCTTCTGCCTTTTCCGCCGGGTGCAGCACCTTTGGAGGCACCACGTGAACCTCTGGCCGAACTAGACGACTTTGGTTTGTCACGCTTTCCGGTTGCAGCACTTTTTCCGCTTTTTGAGCCACCTCCTGGTTTTGCTCCATAAGAGCTGCTACTTCTTGGTTTAGATTTGCTTTTAGCAGGAGCAGGGGCCTCGGCGCGCTTTTTACCAATAGAGCCTTCCTCAGTTTTAGTGGAACTGGCAACCAGTCGCTGCAGTTCGGCCACTTCAGTTTCCGTCATGTTGCGCCATTGGCCCAGTGGGATTTTAGTCAGCGACAGGTGCATGATGCGCGTACGTTGCAGGGTTTGTACTTCGTAACCTAATGCCTCGCACATGCGGCGTATCTGGCGGTTCATGCCCTGGGTAAGTATGATCCTGAACTTGTTAGGCCCCAGTTGCTCAACAAAGCACTTTTTGGTATTTACCCCAAGTATAGAAACGCCATTGCTCATGCGCTCCACAAATTCGTGGTTAATAGGTTTGTCTACGGTAACGATGTATTCCTTTTCGTGCTTGTTGCCAGCCCGCAGGATCTTGTTTACGATGTCGCCGTCGTTGGTAAGTATGATCAGGCCTTCCGAGTCTTTGTCGAGGCGGCCAACCGGGAAGATGCGCTCCGGGTAATTGGTGAAGCTGATGATGTTGTCACGCTGCGAGGTATCGGTTGTGGTTTCGATGCCGGCAGGCTTGTTCAGGAGTAAGTATACCGGTTCCACGGCGTCTACTTGCAGCAGGTTGCCATCTACGCGCACCTTGTCCTTGGCCGTTACTTTGGCGCCTACTTCGGGGCGTTTGCCGTTTACCATAACACGGCCCTGCTCAATCATTTTGTCGGCTTCGCGGCGTGAGCAGTACCCTGAGTCGCTTATAAACTTGTTTAGTCTGATGGGTTCCATGGCGTAACTGTATATGGGTAATCTTAAACAGCACTATCATTATAGAACCGTTTATACTTTTTATACTTCAAAAGTACGGCAAAGCGGCTTATTTACCTATTTATTATGCCCACACTGCTTCCACAGGTGTCCTGGGTTGATGTGACCGGTATGCTTTTTTGAAACTTAATGACAGCCTTCACGCTTAAAGTATAACACCCTTTCCTATCTGCTATGCTGGAATATTCGCTGTTTGAGAGGCTCCCGTACCGGAGCCAGGAAGAAGCCATCGCAAAAGACGGCACCCTGCTTGCCCAGCGCCTGCACAATGGCTGGACGGTCACGCTTTATGCCCTCAACGGTTCTTTTGTAGAGCTATGGGCAGGGGATGAGGTACAGGTATACAGTTCCTTTAAAAAGACTGCTAACGCGATTGCCATACTTGAGCCTTATGCAGATGGTGTTGATGTGCGGGATGTGCTGGATTTTTGGTAGGTATAACTTCTTTGTTTCATTATTTCTGGCACAAGTCTTAAGCGATAGCGTTGCTTTTTGTTAGTCTAAATTGTAGAGACGCAATATTTTGCGTCTTGTTGGCTATGAGTAAAGACCTCGCAGCGTCCGGAGGTCCTGCGAGTGTCTGGGCAGGAATGGCCGACAGCTACGTAGCTTAAATAAGACGCTCGCGGGTCATAAAGACGCCGCGAGGTCTTCGTAATTTATCCTCTGTAGCCTTGTAGCTAGCAAGACGCAAAATATTGCGTCTCTACATTCCCAATAACGAATGACTAGCAACGAATAACGAAATCCCTTCTCTACATATCCAACAACCAATAACCAACAACTAAAAGCCTCATTCACACCCGATATGCTCACCGCTACCAATTGGAGCCCCAGGAGGCAGGTCTAAGGAACGGCTTGGCTTTATTTCTTCCGTTACAGGGCGGTTCAGGCGGTCCAGGGCAAAGGCCAGGTGCGCCTGGTAAGGGCTGTTGCTGTTTGTGCTGCGCTTGCGTGTGATGTAGTCTTTGATGTCCTGTAAGGCGGCTGTCGCAATAGCGCGTGCCTGGTAAGAGGCGTTTTCGTTGTGGGCCAGCTGCAGTAGGTGCGTTAGTACCAGTTGTTCGGTTTGCATTTGCACTACCTCCTGCAAGCCTTTTTCACGACGTGCTTTCCAGGTTTTATCGATTAACTGTTCTGTTACATGCTGTAGGCCGAGACTGTTGTGGCGGGCATGTAACTCTACCAAACGGGAAGCGCGTTCCGGGTGCAGCAGCAACGACAGGGAGAAATCGGCAGAGGCCTCGGCGGCGGCCATCGGGTCGAAGGTAAGGCCGGTGCGCTTGGCAAAAAGCTCACGGTTGTTGCCTAAACCCGGTGCACGCGGAGGTATAAGTCTGATGATCTCTTCTGGCAGCGTCAGCACCTCTGGTGATATGGTTCGTAACATTCCGTCCAGGGCTTTTTGCTGATCACTTTTGCTTACCGGCTCCGTCACTACCTGCTTGTCGCCGCGTGTGGCGTAAGTATAATTAAGGCCGCCAATTAATTTGGAAGTGGCCTCTGTCTGATAGCGATGGAAATTGTAGACTGGCACCAGCACATCTTCCAGTGTACTCATAGCAGCGCCGGGTTTTATATTTTCTTCAGAGAAATTCTTTAATGCCTTCTCACGAATGCGCAGTACATTGGCCAGTTCTTCAGGTGCATTCAGGCCATTGTCCCAAAGGTGGGCTACCGGGTGTGCGCCGCCTGCGGCACGTGCATCTCTGTCCGATATAAACAACAGTCCCTCTTTAGCACCTTGTCTTAAAATCTCATTCAGTTCTTTTTGCTCGTTGGTTCCTTTCGGAAAGTCCTGGTAACCGTACGTAATGGCCAACTTATCCCAGGCGCCGATACCTGTTTCGTAGGCTTTGCTCAGGTCGATGTTGCCGGCACGGTCCAGCTTAACCATCGGGTGCGGGTAATCCATCACGGAGGCGTTTTCGTTGGAGCTGGCTGCGTAGTTATGCATAATGCCCAAAGTATGGCCCACCTCATGTGCCGACAGCTGCCGGATGCGTGCCAATGCCATGTCCATCATTTCCTTGCTTACCGGTTTACCGTCTATATAAGGAGAAAGCAACCCTTCAGCGATCATGTAGTCCTGTCGCACACGCAACGAGCCCAGCGATACATGTCCTTTTATGATCTCGCCTGTACGTGGATCTATAACCGAGGCCCCGTAAGACCAGCCGCGCGTGCTGCGGTGTACCCACTGAATGATGTTATAGCGAACGTCCATCGGGTCAACGGTATCGGGCAGTACCTCCACCTGGAAAGCGTTTTTGTAGCCAGCCGCCTCATAGGCCTGGTTCCACCAACGCGCGCCCTCTACCAGGGCAGAGCGGATAGGCTCAGGCGCACCGTTGTCAACGTAATAAACAATCGGTTTCACTGCTTCCGACACTTTTGCAGTCGGGTTCTTTTTCTGCAGGCGATGTCGTGCAATAAAGCGTTTGTCTATACTTTCGTCAACAGGTGTGGAGTAGTCGAAGTAGGAGATGCCAAAGTAGCCGGCGCGCGGGTCCATCTTGCGGGGCTGGTAATTGTTGTCGGGCAGCTGGATAAAGGAGTGATGCTGGCGCAGGGTGAGTGCATTTATATCCGGGGCCACCTCACGCAAATAGCGTCCGGCATCTTCGCCTCCGGTGAAGGTAAGGGTAGCTTCAAACTCGGTGTTCTGCGGAAAATTTTTGGTGCGCGGCAAGTATAAAGCGGAGCGGCTTGCATCCAGTTTATAGTTGCCCTGCTTTGTGCGTTTTATACTTCCCGTCACATCATGTGCATCGCGCAGCAGGAAATCAGTGGCATCTACCAACACTTTATTGCCATCGGCAGCCTCCACCTTAAATCCCCAAAGTATAGACTGCGCAAAAGATTCTTCCACGGCACGGCGTTCGTTGGGGTTGTCGGAGGTGGCGCGGTAAGCCAGGTTTGGCTGCACCAGCATTACCTTCGGGCCTTGTTTGCTAAAGTATACCACTTTGGTGCTGCCCAGCTGTCCGCGGTCCAGGCCAATATCGTTGGAGCCAAGGCCTGCCGGCAGTGAGTTTACATACAGGAATTCCTGGTTCAGCTTATCGATCTCCAGCCATATTTTGCCGCTGGCATCGTCGTAGTAAAAAGTAAAGTATCCGGGGTAGCGTTTCATGCCCTCGGTTTTGGAGGCGATGCCCGGCAGTTTCTGCGCCATGGCTATACTTGTTGTAAGAAGTAATAGTATTAGCCACAAGCTTTTTTTAAACGGGGATTTCATGTTTTATGCTCTAAGGTTAGTTTGGGTTGATGATGTAAGATAAGGAATTGTGGGGATTTTGATACAGTAATTATTATGATCCGGAATCAGTTTTAGAGCTATACCCTGGTCATATTTTTAGGGCTAATGGTGCTGTTTAAAAGTCGATTGCTATCATGCGTGAAAAAGGATTTTTGCTTGCTTACCGGTCAAATAATCTCGCTTAAACTTTATCCCGGTTAACATCAATTTCATCACTAAACTTACTATCTTACCGTATATCAAAAAACCTTAACCAGACACTCAAACATTATGAAAAACACCTGCTTATTGCTTGGCCTGGGCCTGCTTTTTGTGGCTTGCGGAGAAGAAAAATCTGACTACGACAAGTACTACGAAAGCAACTACGAACCCGACACCACCCAGGTAACTGGTCCATCGCCACAGGCAAACGCCAGACAGCAACCCGAATTGCCAAAAGGCGCCAAGCTTATCTCTCTTTCCGACTGCCTTTCGTGCCACCGCGAGAATGAGAAACTAATAGGCCCTGCTTATGCAGAGGTGGCACAAAAGTATGAGGCAACCGAAAAGAACATCGATTACCTTGCAGGCAAAATAATTAATGGAGGATCAGGTGTGTGGGGGCAGATACCCATGACAGCCCACCCGGATATCAGCAAAGAAGATGCGCGGGAAATGGCTAGCTATATACTTTCACTTCGAACGCAGTAATAAAATTATACTTCCTCTAATCGGTTACAAACACTTTCTTTAATGACGGACAAGACAAATGCTGTCCCTGAGCTTACTGCTAAACTGGAACTGGATGCCAAAGCCCAACTCGGTGAGGGGGCGCTATGGCATCCAACTGCCCGAAAATTGTTTTGGGTAGACATTGAAGGAAAAGCCTTGCACCTGTACAACCCCGAAAGCGGTGAGGATAAGGTCTTGGTTGTTGGTGGACGCATCGGTACGGTAGTGCCTGTGCAGGATGGCGGGGCACTGGTAGCTTTGCAGCATGGTATTTTTCACATCGATATCCAAACAGGCAAACTCTCTTGTCTAACCAATCCCATAAAACAGGAGGATATTCGGTTTAATGATGGCAAATGTGACCCGGCAGGACGCTTCTGGGTAGGCACCATGGCCCTTGATAAAAGAACCGGTGGGGCAGACCTGTACATGCTGGACCTGGACGGAAAAGTATACCACAAGCTCGGCAACCTGACTATCTCGAATGGCATTGTGTGGTCCCTGGATAAGAAGACGATGTACTTTACAGATACGCCAACGCAGCAGGTGAAAGCTTTTGACTACGATGTAGCATCTGGCGAGATCAGCAACGAGCGGGTGATTATTGAGATTCCGGAAGAGGAAGGCGCCCCTGACGGGATGACGCTGGATGCAGAGGGCAACCTGTGGGTGGCCTTGCATGGAGCTGGCGCTGTGGCAAAGTATAACCCAAATACTGGAGAACTGTTACAGAAAGTGAAAGTGCCGGCCAAAAAAACTACTTCCTGCGCCTTTGGAGGAGGTGATTTAGCTACCCTTTACATTACCACGGCACGCGAAGGCTTAACCCAGGAACAGTTGAAAGAGTATCCTGAAAGCGGTGGCCTGTTCTCGGTAAAGCCAGGAGTGAGGGGAGTGCCGGCAGCATTTTACCAGGGCGCTGTAGAACAAATGATGAAATAAAGTATAAACTCAAACCAAGTATAAAACTATGATACAAACAAAAGGCTACGCTGCTTACGATGCAAACTCAGACCTGAAGCCATATGATTTTGAGCGCCGCGATGTAGGGCCTCATGATGTGAAGATCGAGATACTTTATTGCGGCATCTGTCATTCAGACCTTCACCATGTGAAAGGGGAGTGGGGCGAAATTCTTTACCCGTCTGTGCCGGGCCACGAGATTGTGGGCCGCGTGGTAGCAGTCGGATCAGATGTTCAGAAATTTAAAGAAGGCGACCTGGCCGGTGTTGGCTGCTTTGTAGACTCCTGTCGCCACTGCCACAGCTGCCGTGAAGGTCTGGAGCAATACTGTGAGAACGGCTTTGTGGCAACTTACGGTGGACAGGCGAAGGATGGAAGCGCACCCACTCAGGGCGGCTACTCAAACAATATTGTGGTAGATGAGCAGTATGTGCTGCGGGTGCCATTGCACATGGACCTGTCGCGGGTGGCTCCGTTGCTTTGTGCCGGCATAACAACCTACTCTCCGATAAAGGAATGGAAGATAGGCGAGGGGCATAAGGTAGGTGTGGTTGGACTAGGAGGCCTTGGGCACATGGCTGTTAAGATCGCTGCAGCTAAAGGGGCCAATGTAACGGTACTGAGCACCTCGCCTGAAAAAGCAAAGGATGCCTATGAGTTAGGCGCACACGATTTTGCCAACACCCGCGATAAAGAGGTGGTGAAAAATATGGCCAACTCCTTCGATTTCATCATCAACACAGTGTCTGCGCCACACGACTACAACATGTACATGAACATGCTGAAACGGGATGGCACCATGATCTTGCTTGGCGCACCACCTGCTCCGGCAGAAATCATGGCGGGTAACCTGCTATTCAAGCGCCGCCGTCTGGTAGGCTCGCTTATAGGAGGCATTGCCGAAACCCAGGAAATGCTGGACTACTGCGCCACGCACAACATACTTTGCGATGTAGAGGTTATCCCGATAGATTACGTGAACGAGGCCTACGAACGCATGGTAAAAGGTGATGTGAAGTATAGGTTTGTGATTGACATGGCGAGCTTGAAATAGACCGGTGATTAAGGGGGTTTCATTGATTTAAATGATTGCAAGTTTGTATTGGGCATACTGATCCTGACTTGAAGCGGGGGAATTTCTACAGGCGATTAATACACCCCTTTATGCCTTTTCCCGAATCAAGTCAGGGATCTGCGACTTCAAAGGAAGACATTCTGTAATGCCGGGTCCAACCACCCCTGGCCCCTCTCCCGAAACAAGTCCGGGATCTTCGACTTGTCTAAGGCGGGGAATCTGGTACTACTGTTGTCTAAAATATGAGCACTGTAGCTGATGCTTAACCTCCCTTCACACAAGATCCTTACAGGATGACAGAAGTAGTGACACTAACTAATGCGAAAACAGGAAAAGGAGTAAGTAAAAATTCCCCGCCTTAGACAAGTCGAAGATCCCGGACTTGTTTCGGGAGAGGGGTAGGGGTGGTTGGACCCGGTACTTTGGAAAATAGCTTATGGGTATGGACTATATTTACCATAGCAGGAGGACTACACCTTCCGCAGCACCAGCGTGGTCATACTTCTATCCTGCTCTACCAACACAGTCTTTAAGGGTTCCAGTTTCTCCGCCTGCCATCCTGCTATCAACTCTTGTAGCATGGCCTCATCTGCCAGAAACCAAACGGGACCGTGCGGCATCTGGTAAAGCTTTTCACCGACTTGCTTTAGTTTTCCCTCCATGCCAATGGTGGTGCTGAGCCGGCAGAAAAGCATGCCTCCGGGTTTTAGTACGCGCCAAAGCTCCTGCGCCATACTTTTGAAATGCTCCTCTGATCTGGCAAAATGCAGTACGGCGCTGCACAGCACCACATCAAAACTGGCCTCATCAAATGGCAGTGTGGCCAGGTCGGAAACCACAAAGTTTTGGGCAGACAGGGTAGGAGCCAGCTCTTTTGCCATACTTCTCACCTTAGAAATGGCCTCCTCAGACGCATCGGCGCCGTAAACTTTAACACCTGCCTGCATCAGGTACTGTATATTTCTGCCGCCTCCGCAGCCGGCGTCTAACAGCTTCATGCCCTTGGCTATCCGGCCTTTGAGAAGCTGGTCGAAGAGGTAAATATCATGGTTGTCGAAGTGGCTTGAGAGTGAAGTTAAGGGAAGATGGAACATAGCCTGTCACCGTATAATTTGAAAGCGCAACGTTATACTAAAACGAAATTAAGTATACTTTTCCTGCCTTTTTGTATATTTTTGTTGCATCTTGGTTTCTGACAAAAGTATAGATCAACAACTATGAATATAGCATCCCCATCTACAACAGTTCAGCGCTCAGGTCTTTCTGTGAGCGAGTTTATCCAAAAATACGCCAACCACCCCACTTACATACCGCCAACCGGCCCGGAGCTTAATGCGAAGAACTGGCAGGCGGAGGCGGCATTGCGCATGTTCCTCAACAACCTTACCGATGAGGTAGCCGAGGACCCTGAGCGCCTGGTGGTGTATGGCGGTATAGGCCAGGCGGCACGCACAGTGGCAGATGCACAAAAGATAATAGAGGTGCTCCTTAACCTGGAGGAGGACGAAAGTTTGCTGGTGCAGTCGGGTAAGCCGGTAGGCAAGGTAAGAACCCATGCCGAGGCGCCGCGTGTGCTCATAGCCAACTCTAACCTGGTGCCTCACTGGGCAACCTGGGAATACTTTAACGAACTGCGTGAGCGTGGCCTGATGATGTACGGACAGATGACGGCTGGTAGCTGGATCTACATTGGTACACAGGGTATACTTCAGGGCACTTACGAGACCTTTGCGGCCTGCGGCAGAATCCATTTTAACGACGATCTGCGCCACAAGCTGCTGGTAACCGGCGGACTTGGCGGCATGGGTGGAGCCCAGCCATTGGCGGCAACCATTGCCGGTGCCACCTTCCTGGGGGTAGACGTGGACCCGGAGCGCATCAAAAAGCGCCTGGAAACCCGTTACATCGATAAAATGACCTACGATTACGAAGAGGCAAAAGCCTGGGTGCTGGAGGCGAAAGAAAAAGGCGAGGCCATCTCTGTCGGTTTAGTGGGGGATATCGGGGATACACTGGAGAAACTTATCCAGGACAATATCACACCGGAAATTTTAACAGACCAGACCTCTGCACACGACCCGATAAATGGATATGTGCCAAACGGATTAACGCTGGAAGAGGCGAAAGCGCTTCGCGAAAAAGATCCGCAAGCTTACAAGGCACGCTCCCTGAAAAGTATGGCCCGCCACGTTGGCTTTATGCTGGAATTACAGCGCCGCGGCAGCCGCACGTTCGACTATGGCAATAACCTGCGCGAGTTTGCGCAACAAGGCGGCGAGAAGAACGCCTTTAACATACCGGGCTTTGTGCCGGAGTACATGCGTCCGTTGTTCTGCGAAGGCAAGGGGCCGTTCCGTTGGGCCGCCCTTTCCGGCGACCCTGAAGACATTAAAGTAACCGACGCTGCTTTGAAAGAGCTGTTTCCGGATAATACCCACATGATCAAGTGGCTGGATGAGGCTGAGGAAAAAGTGGCATTCCAGGGCTTGCCTTGCCGTATCTGCTGGCTGGGTATGGGTGAGCGTGAGCAAGCCGGTTTGCTGTTTAACAAGCTGGTGCGTGAGGGAAAGGTAAAAGCGCCTATCGTTATTGGCCGCGACCACCTGGACTGCGGTTCTGTGGCATCGCCGTACCGCGAAACAGAAGGCATGCTGGACGGCTCTGATGCAGTTTCGGACTGGCCGTTGCTTAACCTGATGTCGAATTCTGCGGGTGGCGCTACCTGGGTTTCGTTCCACCATGGAGGAGGCGTAGGTATTGGCTATTCGCAGCACGCCGGCATGGTTATACTTGCCGATGGCACTGAAAGAGCAGACCGTTGCCTGAGCCGCGTGCTTTACAACGACCCTGCCATGGGCATCTTCCGTCATGCTGACGCAGGGTATGAAACGGCTCAGGAAAACGCTGATAAATTTGGCTTGAAGCTATAAGCAATAAGGGACCCCTCCTGTCCTTAAGCTACGCTTAGAACACAAGTATAAAATGGTCTATCTACCGCGAGTTTTCAACTCGTGGTAGGAATAACAGCGAATGTAAATTTGTGTGCTAATAGTAGCTTAAGAACAGGAGGGGCGCTGTTTCTTGATTAAGGTATAAGTTATATTTTTGATGGCGCTCTTCGGAGAGGTCGCGACCCAATGCCGTCAACTTAAGGATTTTGTACTGCTGATTCGGATATCCTTGTCCGGATCTTTTTCTGCTGCGGACTTCCTAGTCCGCACATTACAGTAATATGGGGATTAGGAAATCCCCGGCAGAAAGCTTCCGGACTAAGAAGTCCAAAAGAGCATTTTACTTAAGTTGACGACATTGGGTCACGACCTGTCCCTACGAATCAGAATTTATACTTTACTTTCCAATAGCAATAGCCGCTACAGATGTACCCATCCTGGCTCTTTTATAGGTTGTGTCAGAGCAAACTAAAAAATAGGGCAGCTAGTAACACTAAGTAAATTAACTACTAGAAATGACATTAATAAAACCATGACGACATCAGCATCAACCCATACTTTAATTGGCCCCTTTTCGCAGATACTGACAATGGCAGAGTTGCCTGAAAGCGGAGCCATTGCCGATGAGCAATTACAGGTATTGGAAAATGCAGGTATACTGATCAGCAATGATGAGGTTATTCGGGTAGATGATTTTATAAAGCTGACCCAGGAAGCCGAGCAGTACGACTACGCGATAGAAACCATTGAGGAACCGCTGGTGCTGCTCCCCGGCTTGATTGATGCGCATACCCATATTTGCTTTGCGGGTTCCAGGGCCAACGATTATGCCATGCGCGTAGCCGGAAAATCTTACCTGGACATTGCGCGAAGTGGCGGCGGTATACTTGACAGCGTGCGCAAAACCCGCGAAGCTACGGTGATCGAGTTGGTTGAACTGCTGAAGCGCCGCTGTGATCGTCATTTTAAAGAAGGCATTACCACCTGCGAGGTAAAGAGCGGCTACGGGCTCAGCGTTGACGATGAGATCAAAATGCTGGAGGCGATACAACTGGTTAACAAGCATCACGCCATTGATCTGATACCTACCTGCCTGGCTGCGCACATGCGCCCACCCGAGTACTCGGAGTCAAAAGCCTACCTGGACACCATATTGGAAGAGTTACTGCCTGCCATAAAAGAACAGCAGTTGGCGAACCGGGTTGATATTTTTATTGAAGATACGGCCTTTACCGAAACAGAAGCTATAGAATATTTACTTGCAGCCAAAAAACAAGGCTTTGATGTTACCGTACACGCCGACCAGTTTACCACAGGGGGCAGCAAAGTCGCGGCAGAGGCTGGTGCCATCAGCGCCGACCATCTGGAGGCCAGTGGCGACGAAGAGATCACCTTACTCCGAAATGCCGGTGTGGTGGCAACTGTGCTGCCGGGAGCCTCTCTGGGGCTGGGCATGCATTATGCGCCTGCCCGTAAAATGCTGGATGGCGGCCTGTGCCTGGCCATTGCCACCGACTGGAACCCCGGCTCTGCGCCAATGGGCGATCTGTTGTTGCAGGCTGCGCTGTTAGGTGCCTCCGAAAAACTGACAACAGCCGAGACCCTGGCTGCCATTACCACACGCGCCGCGCGCGCCCTGAACCTGTCTGACAGAGGGCAGCTGGCCGCCGGACTAAAAGCTGATATGATCGCGTTCCCAACAAATGACTACAAGGAGATCTTATACTTTCAGGGTAAACTAAAGCCGACCCGTATCTGGAAAGCTGGCAAAGAAGTATAAACCAGTAAGTAGACTCAAGTTGCGATATATGATAAACCAGGCAGGTGTAAACCCACCCCTTAGAGCTAGCGAGCGTAGTTCTCAGGGGTGGGTTAATCGCAACTAAGGTTAGTAAGCTTCTCAACAATTTAACCTCACAACAATTTAGCAATTCAGTTTTGTATAAACCATCTACAAAAGCAGCCTGGCTTGGCCGCACCGATACCCAGGACGGGGCTCTGGGACTTCGCTGGCACCAGGCGATGCAGTTTCTAAATCTATCTGAAAGTATACCTGCTGTAAACCCAAACGAGGTAGCTTTTGCATTTTTAGGCTTTTGCTGCGATGAGGGGGTTAGCAGAAACATGGGCAGGGTAGGAGCCGCTGTTGGCCCAGCCGCTTTACGAACTGCCATGGCGTCTTTTGCATACCATTTGCCTGAGCATGTGCAGTTGTTTGATGCCGGCGATGTGCTGTGCACCAACCACAACCTGGAGGAGGCACAAGAGCAACTGGGCCGTAAAATAGACAGCCTGCTGGCACACGGCTACAGGCCTTTGGTGTTAGGTGGCGGACACGAAATTGCCTATGGGCATTACCTGGGTCTGGAGCAAGAAGTAGAAGGTAAAACACTAGGCATACTTAATTTTGATGCTCACTTTGATCTTAGAAGCTATGCGCAGCAGCCAAGCTCCGGCACACCGTTTTTGCAGATAGCCGATAGGTGCCAGGCAAAAGGAAGCACGTTTAAGTATGAGGTTATTGGCTTGCAGGAATATGGTAACACGCGTATCCTTTTCCAGACGGCAGACAGGCTGGAGGTAAAGTATACTTTTGCCGAACAGGTGCAATCGCATAACCTGCCAGAACTTATCAATAATCTCAAAAACTTTCTAGAGACTGTAGACAGGCTTTACATTACCGTTGACCTGGATGTATTTGCGGCAGGATACGCGCCTGGTGTAAGTGCCGTTAATGCACTCGGTCTGCAACCAGAAGTGGTGCTTACACTTCTGAAAACAGCCGCCCAGAGCGGCAAGCTTCTAAGTATAGACATAGCCGAGCTAAACCCCGCCTTCGATATTGACAACCGGACAGCTAAACTAGGAGCCGGTATACTTTATCATGTGGTTAGTAACTGGTGCAAAGTATAAAGCTTTTTTTCCTAAAGGATTTTTATACTTTGTAGGATAACCCAAGCTGCGCGATTCTAATCCTAAAGCTGGATTTACCCACCCCTTCACCCCTCCATGGAGGCAGGGCCGTTTCATTCTAGCAAATTACATGATTATGGCGCGAGCGTCCTCACTTGTGTCGGGCTATGGCTGGGCCTTCCCGAGTCAAGCCCGGGAGCTACGACTGGCCCAGTTGGATTGCAAATCCAACGGTATAACAAGTCACGGATCACAGATCCGCGCCAGCAAAAATAGAATGAAACGGCACTGCTCCGAGGAGGGGAATTACATACATGAGTAATTTTCCCCTATTTGGTGTAGAGCTGTTTCATTCTATTTTTTTCTACCATGAGTTGAAAACTCGTGGTAGAAAATTGAGCCTGTTTAGCTTTTATTAAAATCCATACTGCCCGCCCTTGCTGCGTGTTCTCACCAGCAAGTATAATAGCCAGTGCCTTAAATTGTTGGTGAAAAACACCAACAATGGCGGGTTCGATTTCTTTTAGCCAAAAGCCTAAACAGTTTCATTGTTTGAGTTTTCAACTCAACTGGCCCAGAGGGCCAGAAAATAGTAGGATACGAGTCCCAGATCCCGGACTTGATTCGGGACTAGGACGCTTGCGCCATAACTTAATAAGTTGTAGAACTCCTCGGAGGGGTAAGGGACAATGCCATCAATTTGAAACAAATGCTCTTTCAGTATTTCAATCCGCTTTTACTTCTATTAGCTTGCCAGAGCGACAGGGATGATAATGCGGATTGCAGATCCTAAAAGTATGTACTTCGGAATTACAAATCCCGAAGAGCAAAAGAGCAAGAGTTACACAAAACTCCTTAAGTTGACGGTATTGGGGATAAGGGGTGGGTAAGTTGTTAACCGTCAGAGTAGCATTCAACTCAAGCCTGAAATCAAAAAGCCGCCCTACATATCTGCAGGGCGGCTTCTGTTTTATTCCCCTACCCGGAATTTCGTCCAGTAGGTGGTATCGCTTGTTTTTACTTCAATGAGATAGGTGTCGGGTAGCAGTTTGCCTACGTTATAGCTCCAGGTATTTTGCCTGGCTGCCACCAGTGGCTTTGAGAAAACCACTTTACCGGCCTTGTTTTTAATCTCCAGCAGTGCATTCTCATCCAGCTCCTGCGAGAAATCCAGTTGAAAAGTACCTTTAGATGCTGGCTTTAAATGGATACCAGAAAGCGTTTCTTTCCTGCTTTCATCGCCTGCATCGGGTGTGGCGGTTACAAGTATGTGTTCCTGTACAGGGGCTGCTATTTTCTGTGCTTGTGAGTTGAGGGTCAGGGCGGCTAGCGGTAAACAGGCTGCCAGGGCTAGTGCATACGTTCGCTTCATATTCTTTCTCCTTTTGCGTTAAAGTATAAGTATGCCCTGTTTAATGCAGATATTAGGCCAATTTAGAGGCAGGTTTCAAAAGATTTTCGGAAGTATCGTAGCACCAGCCTTTCTCCGGCTCAAGAAGTACCCCGCCAAGCCAGTGAGGGGCAGCATTATACTTCTCTTTTCCATTCAGAATATTCTCGGCTGAGGGGGTAAGCTGAAGTGGCTCCTGCGGCGTAATCAGCTGTGGCTGCATGCGCTTGATCGTGTCTATCAGTTGCAGGTCCCCGAAACCGAAATCGTTGAGGTGCATCTCCCAGAACTTCTCCATTACCTGCAACTCTGTGGTTGCTCCGGCTTTTACCAGTTTAAGAATTTCTGCTTCGTGCTTACCCAAACCTGTTTCACAATCCGGAAAACGCTGCAGGTGCAGTTGCAGTGCCTGTTTCAGGTATGGCTCCAGGATGTCGTGGGTTTGCAGGTAGTGTTGTAGTTGCATAGGATTAGAGCCTGCATACAATTGCCATACTTTCTCGGCCTGCTGCAGCTGCTCCTCCGACTGTACCTGCCTGTTTTCGAATAAATGGTGCAGCTCTTCGGGGCTAAACTCTGAAATGTTCTTGCCTGCTGCCAGTGTGCACACAGAAACTACTGCAGGTTTAACCTGATGGAGCTTGTTTAAAAGGTAAAGCAGGTTTATCTGGCACATCAGGTCGGCATCGAACCAAAGGGTTACTTCGAAGAAAGCGTTGGCAACGTTTACTTTATCCAGCACATCCAGTACTTTCAGCTTATAGTGTTCAGTGGTTTCGTGGTAGTTTTCGAGGATGAATTGTTTGCGTTTTTGCCAAAACTCCTGCTCCGGCAAGCTCCCGATAACGGGCCCCTCCGAGAGGATCTCTCGCCAGACAAGTACCTGCCCGGGGAAATTGGCCGCCTTGAAGGCATCCAGGGATGCGTCGCCGTTAATGATGTGCATTGAGGGAAGCTTTTTCATAGTTTAAGTTTCAGTGGTGCTTTAAAAGAAAGGCAGCTACACCAGTAACGTGCGGCTGCCCTTGCTTCAACAATATAGCGGAATACACTGTTTAAACGGATAGCCTAACGGTTTAGTCTGTATGCCACCACGCGGTTATCGTTAAAAGTAGGTACAAGCAGCAGGCCGGGAGTTTTTGCGTAACTGATGTCTGCAGCGTTTATTCCTTTGCCGGCCGTGTTCAGAATACGCCAGTTACGGCCTTCCTCGTTTACAAAGTATACCTCACCGTCCCAGCTCGACACCAGAAAACCACCCTCAACTTTTGCTATCCCATCAGGTATGTTTATACCTCTTGTCCAGCTGCTCCACTTCTGCGTTTCAGGGTCCAGAAATCTTACCTCGTCGCCGAGTGTAACCAGCAGGCGATTACCATCCAGCAAAATTCCATTTGGGCGTTTCCGGTCCGTGTTTTTCATCCAGGTGCTTACACGGCCGTTTCGCAACAGGTAAATGCGCCATTCCTCCGAGTCGGTCACGTATACGTTTCCATTCTCATCTACCGCAACATCGTTCAGGTAACTGGCCCTGTCTGCTTCGTAGCGGTCAAGTATAGCCCCGGTTTGCGTCGATATGGCCACGATCTCGTTCAGGTCTGCTACATAGAGCACGTTGTTGTGCAGGGCCATGCCCCTTGGGTCATTCAGTCCGGTTACCCAATAGAGCACCTCTACTTTACCCTCCTTGTTTATTTTGGAAATGAAACCGTCGCCGTCTTTTCTGGCAGTGTTTACCTGGTTAATGTTACTGACATAAATAACGTCTCGGGTGGGATCGTACAACACCGATTCCGGGGTGCGCAGGGTGTTGTCAGTTGCCCAGGCTTCGTTTAGTTCTACAGGTGCACCCGAAGAAAGTCTGCTGCCGCTGCAGTTACTAAGCAGCATGAAGCATAATATGGCGCATACACCCGAAAGTACAGCTCGCATGATAATAAATCGTTGGTCTATACTTATTACGGGTGTATGCGCTGCCTGTTATCTTGCAGGGTGCAAGTATCGTTTTATTAGTCTGTGTAAAGCCCTAGCTTTTGCATGGTGCGTTGCCTTGACAGTTTGCCGGATGCCGTTTCGGAGAATGCGGGACTATAGTATACTTCTTTGGGTACCTCAAACTTACGCAGCATGTCTTTTAACCTGCCCATAAGTTTTTCCTCCTCTTCCGGCGGTATGGGCTCTCCTTCCAGTATCAGGATCACTTTTTCGCCCAGGAGCTCATCAGGCTGGGGAGCAATAAAGAAACGCGGCGAATCGGTTGTGTCGGCAAAGGCCTCTGCAATGGCCAGTTCCACTTTCTCGATCTGCACCTTCACGCCACCCGAGTTTATCACATTGTCCACGCGGCCAATCCACCGGAAACGATTTTTGGTCAGTAACTCTATCAGGTCATTGGTTACCAGGAGCTCGTTATTAGTAACTTCGCCTTTTATAGTCAGGCAACCCCGGTTATCCAGGCCCACTTTTATGCCTTCCAGCACCTGGTAATACTCTGCCGCTTCCGGACCGTTCAGGCGGCGAAGGGCAACATGCGAGGCTGTTTCGGTCATGCCATAGGTATGGTAGATCGGTGCCTGCACCCGTTGTAGTTCACGCTGCAAAACCGGACTTACAGGGGCCCCGCCAACCAGTATACCCTTCATATTATCCAGCATCGGCAAAGCATCGGGCGTTTCTTGAAGTATGGTTTGCAGTTGCATGGGTACAAACGCGGCAAAGGCAATGTTCTCGTCGCGGTTAACCAGTGTAAGGGGGTTGCCAATGGGCTCCACGATGATCATCTTTAAGTCTGCCAGAAAGCCCCGGGCCAGCATCATCATGCCGGCAATATACTCGGTGTTCAGGCAAACAAGCGTTGTATCGCCTTTCTGCAGGTTTAATAAGTTAATGGTACGGCGTGCACTCGCCTCCAGCTGCGCGCGTGTAAGTATGATATTTTTCGGCGTACCCGTAGAGCCGGATGTCTGTATCGGGAACTCCTGTACACCATTAAGCCAGCTGCGGCAAAATTCAAGCGTTTTGGATTCATAGCCATTCAGCGGAATGCTGTTCCGGAAAGAATAATTGGCAATTTCGTCGTAGTAAAACTTTTTACCGTTCAGCAGCAGAAACTCTTCGTTCATGTATGTAGCAGCCTGTATCGCGTGGCGCAGCGATGGTGAAACCTGATTAAGGTATTAACTTACGTTTTGCTGCAAAAATGGGAGAGATGTTGCTTTAAAACAAACAATGTTTGCTTTGATATTGATGATCAGCCACTGATTTGTGCAGATGCTTCAGGATAAGCAGTGAAAAATGGCTAAAGGTACGGCGCCGGCCTATACTTTAAATTGATTGCAGCAAAGCCGATGCGCGTACTTTATCATTAAAGTAAAAAAACGTTTTCAGGCCACGTTAGTACAGCCAGTCTTTTTTAGGCTTCCGGATAAGGTGGTCTACAGAGTACTTACCTGAGCCATAGATCAGGAATACGATCAAAAGGATCAGTACTATGATAGATGACCACAGTTCAGCGTTTTCAGAATAGAAGCCTCTTTCGGGGTTAATGAAGAACACAGCTCCCAGCAGAATAGGTAACTGGAAAAGTATAGCTACTCTGGTTATCAGGCCAATGGCAATAAACAGACCACCAACCAGGTGCGCAAATCCAACATAGTGGGCCAAGCCAATAGAAACCCATGGGAACTGGCTTTTGCGCAATATGGCAAACAAAGCCTCCGAGTCGCCCAGGAAAATAATGCCTTTTACCATCAAAAATATACCTAGCCCAAATCTAATAAAATCAAGCCAGATAGGATGGTGTGTATCAGCCCAGCGTTCAACGCGGTGCATGTCGTGTGTTAGGTTCATGGCTTAAAAGGATTAATGAAACATGTTGTCTGTTAGTTACTTAAACGTGAATAAGCTGATTTTGGACATTATTTGATGGATTTGTAAGGGTGGAGTGGCAGATGTTTAGGGAATGGAAATGTATAAGATAGGTATCTTTAGTAGCTTCTGTCAACCCTCAGTTTTACTTGCCTATTGTTTCATAGTTTGTTTTGGTGCGCTCAAGGCGGGGGTAGAGGCCCTCCTTAAGCGTGGCCTCGTTTCTCTGCATCACCGCTGTGTTCCGGGGGAAGGGGCCCTCTTTTCCTGTGCTTGCGCGCTGCCCTCCTGGCACCGGATCTCACAAGGCGGCTCTTTAAAGAGGGCCCCTACCCCCACAGAGAAACTGGGATTGACACTTCTTGGCTTACGACCTTTGCAACTGGCCAGCAAGTATAAATTAGTAACGGCAGAGATTCCCCTCTTGAGAGGGGCAAGGGGTGTGTTAATCGTCTTCAGCAACTCCCCTCCATGGACAATCGAGAACGTGAGTTCGAAGATTGCGAGCGCAGCCCTGAGTGAATAAAGTGTAGATGAACCCGACACAGCAGAAAAGCGAGTCTGGAGACTCGCGCACACTTAGCGGCACCAGCTGGATGCTGGCGCCAGGTGATTCAAAGGGGTTAAAACTCTATACTCCTCACCGCCTGCCTGTATTTCTCAAAAACCTCGGCATTCTCAGGGCTGTCAGTGAAGATCTCAAGTATAGTTGCCCCAGCATCATCAGCGAAAAAGGCAGGGAGTGCTTTCTCCAGTTCAGCGAGAGAGTTGACTGCGGTATACTTTAAACCGAAATCTTTAGCCGTGTTCTCGGCGTTCAGGGCCTGCTTGGTTTCAAAGAATGGCTCTAGTTCCGGTTGCTGGCGTGGGCCGTCAATCAGCCTGAAAATGCCACCTGCATGGTTATTGATGATGACAATGCGCAGGTTCTTGGGTAGGTAGTTGTGCCACAGGCCGTTCCGGTCATAAAAGAAAGCCATATCGCCGGTGAGCAGGGTGTTTAGTTTATTGCTGGAAAGGGAGCAGCCAACGGCGGTACTGGTGCTGCCATCAATGCCGCTGGTACCACGGTTGGCAAACACCTCTACTTCCTGCTCAGGTTTTAAACTGATGATATTGGCATAGCGCACCGCCATGCTGTTGGCCAGGTGCAGGTTACTTTTAACCGGCAGGTGCTGCATTACTTTCGCCACCACACTCAGTTCACTGTAAACAGCACCCGAAGTATAGCTCTCCAAAAACTGACCTGCCTTTGCGTTCATGCCCTGCCAGGCTTTTATAAAAGCGGCTTTGTTCTTAATACTGCCAGACAAACCATACATAAAGCTTGGCACCGAACACCTGACAATCTTAGTAAGCGCCTTAAAAGTATCTGCCACATGGCCAGCCGGCTTAATGTGCCAGTGTGCCTCCGGTTTATACTTTCTCAAAAACAGTTTCAGGCTTTTGGAAATAACGGATTTGCCAAAAGTTATCAGCAGGTCAGGTTGTAGCTGCCTTAGCTTTTCAGCGTCGGGGCAGGCCAGAAATACATCCTGGTAGCGCACCGTGCCCGGCATTTCATGGATGTTGCTGATCGTGTCGCCGATAATAACGGCACCCGTGGACTGTGAGAATGCATACAGGCTTTGTAACTGATGCAGGTTATACTTTTCCTGACCTGCCACCACCACAACACGGTTATACTTCAAGATCTCCTCCTGAAGCTTTAAAGATACATTCTGGGAAAGTATAAACTCCTGTATCTCCTCCTTGATGATTTTTACCTCAGTATCATACTTTAGCTCCTCGCCTTGTGTAGGGTAGAAGGGCTCACGCAATGGCACATTGATGTGAACTGGCCCCGCCGGATAAGCCACAGCCTCGTTTAAAGCCTCCGATACCATGCGTTCGCTGTACCAGACAGCATCCGGGTGGCTCAGGTCCAGCGGGAAAGTATAGCTTTGCTTAATGTGCTGCCCGAAAACGTTTTGCTGGCGTATTGTTTGCCCGTCGAGTTGGTCTATCCATTCTGTTGGCCTGTCGGCGGTGAGTACTAGAAGCGGCACCTGTTGGTAAAAAGCCTCGGCTACAGCGGGGGCATAGTTTAACGCTGCCGTACCAGAGGTGCACACCAGCACCGTCGGCTTGCCTGTTGTAAGTGCCATCCCCAGTGCCATAAAAGCCGCTGCCCGCTCGTCACTCACGGTGCGTACTGTAAAGCCACCATGTCGGGCAAAGGCAATGGTAAGCGGCGCACACCTCGAACCCGGCGACAACACCAAATTCTCAACGCCTTTACGGGCACAAATCTCAGCTATGTTTACAACAGGTTGGAGGATCATTTATTTAATTGTTGAATTGCTTAATTGTTAAATTGTTGAATGGTTATTGTGTGTTTACTGTCATTTCGAATATTCTTGAGGCACGAGCCGAAGAGAGCCAGCGTAGCTGTGAGAAATCTGGAATATTTTGCGATAATTCAGGCTTTCCAACAACTGTTCCGGCTCCCATCAATTTAAGCCCAAATTTAAATTGAATTGCGTACCAACAATTTAACAATCCAACAATTTAACCATTAAAATATCATTCAAAAATAGCCAAAACCCTTCGCATTGTCTGCATTTTGTGCTGGGTTTCCTGCCATTCTTTGTCCGGGTTAGACTCGCCGGTGATACCGGCTCCGGCATACAGTATGATCTCGCTGTCGCGCACTTGCATGCAGCGCAGGTTTACGAACACATGCGTACCATCAGCGCTATTTACAGGGCCCAGATAACCACTGTAGTAACTGCGGTTATAGCCCTCGTTTTCAAGTATAAACTGCAATGCAGGTTCTTTTGGCAGACCACAAACTGCGGAGGTTGGGTGCAAAAGGCTGAGCATATCAGTGCCCAGCGTAGGGAAATCCACTTCCTTCAGGTCCACCTTAAAATCGGTGCGCAGGTGCATCAGGTTACCGGCTATTACCGTGCGCGGACCAACTTCGGTGTACTCGCGAAGGCGCAGGCTTTTAAAGCAGTTAAGAATGTAACGCTCCACCATGCCTTGTTCTTCAATCTCCTTTTGGCGCCAGATAGCATCGCCCACTTTTTCTACGGCTGGTTGTGTGCCGGCAAGTGCTACTGTTTTAAATATTTGCTCTTCGTTTATACTTACCAGCACCTCTGGCGAGGCACCCATCCAGGTACCCACCCCCGGCACTGACACCAGCGATACAAAAGCATTAGGGTAAGCCTGCAACATGGCCTCAAAAGCAGCGACAGGGGAGAAGTTGGCTGGCAGGCTTTCACTGTAGTTTCGTGAGAGTACCACCTTTTCCATCTCCTCGGCTGTGATAGCTTTTATGGCTTTTTCCACAGCGCCTTTAAAGCCTGCTTCTGTTTGGTAGGATGCCTGGTTTGTGGCTGAGCTATACCAGTTTGATGATGCATTTATACTTTGCAACGCATCTGTAAAGCTTTGAACGGCCTTAGCAGGGGCATCGGCAGCAGTGCTTATACTTCCGGTTGTTGCTTCAAAGTATACATCGGCTTTAATAAAAAGCTGTTTTTCTTGCTCAGAACTATGGAACGGGCAAAACAGGAATCCGAAAGGGCTTTGCTCCAGGTTTGGCTGGTTTGTAGTAATATTCTGTTGCAGCGATACGCAAGCCTGTACCTGCTCTGTAAGCGGTAAACGCCAGGCAGCCACCGCCTTGTTCTGCGCGATGGCTGTACCAAAAAGCTGTTCTAAAGTATGATGTCGGGTTACTTCACCCATTGTTAATTTCTTAAAGTATAAACTAAAGTTGCTCTTCGAGATTTGTAATCTTGAAAGTAACATACTTTTAGATTGCACATCCGAAAGAGAGGGCTTTATAGATTAAGCTAATAGTTAAAATTCTTCTTGAGTTTCTGTGAGATTTTTACAGACCTTATATAGGCAAATAAATGCTATAACAATGTAAATAATAAAAGTAATTGGATGCCAGGACAATTCATGTAAGGAAAATAACTTATCAGATTTACTAAAAAAGGTTAGCATCAGCAAAAAGGATAGGAATACATTTACTGAGGAGGACCAGAAAAGAGCCTTTTTAAATAGTACTGAAAATTTTATTACCTCTATCCTTCTCCAATTCCAGATCACAATTGCTAAACAGCCAATTAGTACACCAAATAAGGTAGTTAATATTGTTGCAATAAAGTGTAAGAAAAAAGCAATTAATGCCATTAGAGTCAGTTTAAGATGATAGATACTTATTTTTGTGATAACATCACTCCATTATGCCGCTCTTCGGGATTTGTAATCCCGAAGAGCGGAGTTCCTTTCAGGATGACAAATGGTAGTGTTTAGCCAAAAGTCCCCCATTGAAGTTGAATCTCCAGCTTTGGTTTCAAGGCGTCCTCGCTCTTATCTTGCTATTTCCTGGCCCTCCTGGCCAGTGGAGTCAAAGACTCCACATTCATTGGTAGGACACGGGAAAAATTCACGCGCCAGAAATAGAAGATGAAACAGTTGGCAAGATTCCACAACCACCAACGATAAACCAATAACTACTTCCTGTCAATCACCGCCACCGTCATGCGGCTGATGCATACGGTGTCACCTGCTTCTGTCGTGATCTTCGTTTCCCATACCTGTGTGCTTTTCCCCATATGCAGCGCGGTTGCTTTGCCGTATACCCATCCTTCGCGCACACTCTTAATGTGGTTAGCGTTTATTTCTAAACCAACGCAGGCTTTCTTTGTTGGATCAACGTGAATGTTGGCTCCTATACTTGCCAGTGTTTCGGCCAGGGCCACAGAGGCGCCGCCATGCAACAGGCCCATAGGCTGGTGCGTGCGGTGGTCTACGGGCATTTTGCCGCAAATGTAACCTTCCCCAAATTCTGTAAGCTCAATGCCCAGGTGCTCTACCATGGTGTTTTTTCGCCACTCATTCAGGGTATCTAACGTAATAGAAGTTTTGTGCATACGCTGCGATTTTTAATTTCGCACTTTGAATTAAGTAAGAAGGCAAAAGTAGAGGAATTTTGAGTATTAAGAAAGTATACATCATCCGCCACGGGCAAACAGACTTTAACCAGCAGGGCATTGTGCAGGGCAGCGGCGTTGATTCTAACCTGAACCATGTAGGGCAGGAGCAGGCAGCCAGGTTTTTCCAGAAGTATAAGGATGTGCCTTTCGACAAAGTTTATACTTCTACTCTAAAGCGTAGCATACAGTCCGTACAAAACTTTATAGACCTTGGCATACCGCATGAAAAGCACTCAGGTCTAAATGAAATTAACTGGGGGCACCGCGAAGGACAGCGCATCACACCCGAGGAAGATGCCTATTACTACCATGTGCTGCAAACCTGGTGCAACGGCGACACGCATGTATGTATAGAAGGCGGGGAGAGCCCTGATCTGGTAACGGCACGTCAGCGCCCTTTTATAGACCTGATGCTTAGCCGGCCTGAAGAAAAGAACATACTTATCTGTATGCACGGACGCGCCATGCGCATACTTTTAAGCAATTTGCTGCACTACCCGCTGCGCTGTATGGATGAGTTTCTGCATAAGAACCTGTGCCTTTACCAGCTCAATTTTACGGGAAGCATGTTTGTGGTTAAAAAGTACTGCGACACCTCGCACCTGAGAGAAAATACCCCTGAAATTGATACCTTATTCAAGCTACGAACAAATTAGTAACATATAGTTTGAATAAAATATTTTTCAATCTAATTTTGGGCGGATAAGAATATACCTAATTAGGCGACTAAACAACACGATAATATGGCTGAAGTAATTAAGATGCCTAAGATGAGCGACACGATGACAGAGGGGGTGATTGCATCTTGGCTGAAAAAAGAAGGTGATAAAGTAAGTTCCGGCGATATTTTGGCCGAAGTTGAGACTGACAAGGCTACCATGGAACTGGAATCATACGAAGATGGCACGCTTCTTTACATCGGTCCGAAAAAAGGTGATGCTGTGCCTGTTGACGCTGTGATCGCTATTATCGGTAAAGAGGGTGAGGATATCTCTGACCTGCTGAACGAGGTAAAAGGTGGAGGTGCCCCTGCTGCGAAAGAAAAAACAGAGGAGAAACCAGCCGCTAAAGAAGAAAAGAAAGAAGAAGCGAAGCCTGCCGCCGCTAAAGAGGAGGCTCCAGCTAAGACTACTGTAGATACCAGCAATATCAAGGCTACGGTTATCCGGATGCCAAAAATGAGCGACACCATGACAGAGGGTGTGCTTGTGAGCTGGATTAAGAAAGAAGGCGACAAAGTAAAATCCGGTGATGTGCTGGCAGAAGTGGAGACAGACAAGGCAACCATGGAACTGGAGTCGTATGAAGACGGCACGCTGCTTTACACTGGCGTGAAAGAAGGTGAGTCTGTTGCTGTTGACGCTGTGATTGCCGTTATCGGTGAGGAAGGCGCTGACTACAAAGCCCTTCTGGAAGGCTCATCTGCTGCTAAGCCAACTGCCACTGAAACAGAAGAAGCTGTTGAGGCTGGTGTTGATGAAGTTACTGCCGACAAAGTAGAAAGTGAGAAAGTACCTGCCGAAGGCGCTGAACAAGCTGCTGCAGGTGAAAATGGCCGTATCAAGGCTTCTCCGCTTGCCAAGAAAATGGCACAGGAGAAAGGCATTAACCTGAGCCAGGTAAAAGGCTCTGGCGAGGGTGGCCGCATTGTGCAGCGTGACATCGAGAACTTTAAACCATCTGCCGCTCCACAGCCAGCTGCTGCCCCTCAGGCTGCACCAACTGCTGCTCCGGCTGCCATACCGGGCGCTCCTGGCGAGGCTTACGAAGAGGTAGCTGTATCGCAGATGCGTAAAGTAATTGCCCGCCGTCTGGCCGAAAGTAAGTTTTCTGCGCCGCACTTCTACCTGACCATGGAAATTGACATGGACAAGGCGATTGAGGCGCGTGCAAGTATAAATGAAGTATCTCCAGTTAAAGTATCGTTCAACGACCTGGTAATTAAGGCTGCTGCTGCTGCATTGCGCCAGCATCCTGCAGTTAACTCGTCGTGGCTGGGTGATAAGATCCGTTACAACAAGCACATTAACATTGGTGTGGCTGTGGCGGTAGAAGAAGGCCTGCTGGTACCGGTTGTACGCAACGCCGACTACAAGTCGCTTTCTGCTATTGCAGCCGAGGTGAAAGACCTGGGTGGCAAAGCCAAGAGCAAGAAACTGCAGCCATCAGACTGGGAAGGCAACACGTTTACCATCTCTAACCTGGGCATGTTTGGCATCGAGGAGTTTACAGCCATCATCAACCCGCCAGATGCCTGCATCATGGCAGTAGGCGGCATTAAGCAGATACCTGTGGTGAAGAACGGCAACATCCAGATCGGCAACGTGATGAAGGTAACGCTTAGCTGCGATCACCGTGTGGTAGACGGAGCCGTTGGTTCTGCCTTCCTGCAAACGTTTAAGAACCTGCTGGAGAACCCGGTGAGAATACTGGTGTAAGGTCTGGACAAAAGATTATTTGACAAAGGACAAAAGACTTTTGTAAGTATAGAACTAACATGAAAACGCCTCTTCGGGAACGGAGAGGCGTTTTTGGTTTTGGGGTAACGGACTTGGACAGGCTGTGAACGAGGCATAGCCGAGTATATAGCCTGTGCCTATTTGGGCGATGTAATACTTGCTATTTAGAACTTTCCTTTTGCTACACTCCTTTTTCTGTAATGCTTAGTAATCGCTATTAGTAGAAGAATAATTAATGGCAATACCTTTAGAGAAAAGAAAAGGGCACTTTCATCTAAATATCTTGGCACATAAAATCTAAATTCCTCATAGTATGCAAGTATAATCCCCGCTATACTTGTAACATAGATAAGAAAAGTAAGAAAAGTATTATAATTATACTTTTTGAAGTTGTAATAAAGGACTATTGCAACTATATAATATGGAATTATAACAGCAAGCAGTAGAATGAAAGTTATAACTATCTCTACAGAGTTAGCCCCAAAAGCAAAGTTCGGGAGTAACATTAGACTAACAACTGAAATAAATAGGTTTCGCTTCATTAATTAATTTTTCATGACTTCAATTAAGCCGCCCAACTAGCGGCTTAACATATTAACCTACGCTTTTACCTCCAAATTCCGGCGGCTAAATGGATGTTTTGTTATATTGAATATAGCGGTTTTATAATTAAAAGTATACTTCCCCGCAGTTTGCCTACCGCTACGGCAGCGTTTATAGTACAAGATAAGCAAAAGCCTGTGTGTTGCCAGCCTCGGAGCGTTTAAAGTTTAACAGGCAGCTACTACTGCTTTATACTTGCCAACAGGCTGCAAAGCTGGCAGGGGCGGGAGCATAGGGCTGTAACGCAGCCGGGTTGCTGTGCAAAGCCAGCCGCCTGCAGTGCCTTTTCCTGTTGCCGGGGCTTTGGTTAGGGTGGCGCTGTATTAATTCTTTGCTCCTCTGGTAAGCCGCAGCAGTTTAGAAGCTGTCTATACTTTCCGCTACACGCCCTTGCTGTGTGTTTTCAACAGTAAGTATAAGCCGAAGGTGTTTAGTTTGTTGGTGATGATGTTAACAATTGCTATTTCGAAGCACTTACCAACCTAAATCCGCTATAATTTTAAATAGGATATATACACAAAGTATTATATTTAGTATAACTGTAAATATGACAGATTTTTTTATTCTTGTTGCTCTTATACTTAGATAGCCGAATGTAAGGCCCACAGGAATAGTATAAATCACAAATCCAAACCAATAAGAATTAACTGCTAGAACAGAAATGATACTAAAAGTCCACGCCAAAACTGTAGAAATTTTTTCGAGCTTATTACTAATAGGAGCATATAAAATTAACCTCACAAGTATAAAAGCAACAATTACATAAAACACATTATTGGTTAAGCTTATCAATATACCTGAACCATTATTTTTCAAAATCAACCCTAGTATTCCTATTAGCCAAATCACTAAGCAAATAGCTACAATAATCGAAGATGCTTTATTTTTAGTACTTAAATAAACACCCGCGTAACCTGAGAGTAGTACAATAAGATATAGAATAGAGATAAATACTGCTAATCTAAAGCGGGTATTTTCTCCTCCAATTTCGTTTATTATTTTTGAATTCGTAATGTCTAAAGTTTTAATGGATCTGTCATCTGCAATTAAAAGTTCAGTTTCATTTTTAAATGTCAATCTACTTTTCGATGAGAAACCAACAGATTCATTATAATATGATTCTCCCAAATTCATATTAATGTTTTTGGACAATTTTGCTTCTCTCCAATCCCACAGTCCAACAAGGCCTTCTGTAGAACTCATTAAAGCAAAATGTCCGTCGGGTGTAATAAGGGGTGGAAAATTAATATAGTCCCCAACATTAAATTCTGCTAACAAAGTATCACTCTCAATGTTGATGACCTTAATTGTACCATCAAGATCTGCAACATCAAGATCTGCAATTGCAATTTCTTGGCCATTTGGAAAGAATACAGGAACACCTTGTGTGCTCTCATATTTCTTTACTTCCGTTAGGGTATTTAGATTATATATTCTGAGGGTAGAATCGCTATCCACATAAGCTAATTCATTATTCTTACTTAGAGAAAAATAGGGGTACCTAATATTCAGTACACTTAAATAATCTCCATTTTTCCAATTCCATATTATTAGTTTACGATCAAGTCCCGCACTAATAATATAATCATCAGATTTATCAAATTGAACCGTCTGAATGGTACTGCTATGACCTTTTAAACTTACTAGTTCCTGTTTGTTTTCTAAGGACCATACTTTTACAGTTAAGTCGAGTCCCCCACTTGCGATTAATTTGTTGTTGTTAGAAAATGATATAGACTGAATATCTGATTCATGACCTTTCAACTTACCAATTACCCGATCATCATCCCACAAAAAAACTTCCTTATGACTACTATTTGCTATAATACCTTGCTTATTTATGTCTACTGAGTTAACAGGGAGGCGTAGTCTTTCAGCAGAACCTGTGAAATAGAGTATACCTAGATATCCGACTGCCAAAAGCAAAATTATTATTAAAAAAAGAGGTATCTTATCGTACTTGGTTATTTTCATGGATATTGTACAACCTATAGCTAATGGAAGTTCTTGTTTGGGTGAATTGGCTTAAAAGCTGAATACTTATTGTTAAATATAGCAGTTTTCTAATCAAAAGTATACTTGTCGCTTATACTTTGCGCTACTAAAATCAAGATTCGCCAAACCGGCAGTAAATCCATACTCTCAGCTTTACCAAATTCACAGCAGGGGCCAGCAAAGTATAAAGTATAAAAAGGCTCTCCTAAAACAGAGAAGCTTTTTATACTTTGAGACCAAGGGTAGTAATTAAAGCAAGTAAGTTGTAGCTTTACATTTGTGCAGGCGTGACTGATTAATCCTCTATTGTTTTATTCTCATGATCATAAGGGATATAGTTTTCCCATTGCCAGGGAGTGTAGGTGTCGCCTATGGTTGTTTCGAGCAGCTCTTTTAAAATGCTCTCACCGTTATCGCTGTTCGTCATGATCAGCACACCTGTACCGGTTTGCGGGAGAATGATAGAATAGTGCTGGTAGCCGTCAGAATGCCCTTCTTTAAAAGCTCCCTTACCATAAGGCGAGTCTAAAACGCCCCATCCCAGTCCGTATCCTAAGTTTATGTCTGCATTTTCGTCCGTTTCAACCAGGGCATTAGGGCCGAACTGCTGCTTGCTTCTGATGGCTACCTGCTGCTTAAACATTTCGGTATAAGTATCCTTCTGAAGCAGTCGGTGGCTCAGTACCGCTTCCAGAAATTTTGTGTAATCTGCCAGCGTTGTCCCCATACTACCAGCTGCCCCGGCATCATCTGCCTCGTCTTTTGGGAGCGGGTTTTCCTGGCTGTCATGCCCATAAACATATTGCTTTTCCTGCCCTGGCTGCCACACATAAATGTAACTAGTCCTGCTCATGCCCAATGGTTTAAAGATTCGTTGCTGCGCCATCTCCTCAAGCCCTTTTCCGGTTAGTTGCTCCAGCACAAACTGTAGCAGGCTTAGTCCTTCGCCGGAGTAACTGTAGCGGGTTCCGGGGTCAAACTGAAAGTATAGCTTACCTTTCGGGTCGAGTCCGCTGCTGGTTAAAAAGCGCCAGTTCGGGAAGCCCGTGGTATGGGTCAGGCATATGCGCGCCGTTATTTTCTCGTATCGCTTGTCGCCTTTAAGGTCGTGAGAAGGAAAACTAATATAATCAAATAAAAGAGTCTTTGCTTCATTTTATACTTTGCATTTGCGCCCAACTAGCGGCTAAACCGAATAGATTTATGTTAAATATATAAAATCTAATTATAACTATCACAGCCTCATCCTAACTCCCAAGGCCAGGTTAAGGATTTTGCCGGGGCTCAGATAATTTGGGTTTTGGATATAGGAGATGATATACTCCATGCTGGAGCCAAACTCGTAGTAGGCGGAGAATTTATCGAGTTTCTTTACCCTTGCCAGGTCTACCTGTCCGCCTAATAGTAAACTGCCGTGCAACGCTGTAGAAAAGCCGTAGTAGCGTCGTGGATATTTGTCGCCGGGTTCCTTTGCAAAGTAGTCGTCTCCGAAAGTATAACTTACCTGCAAGCCCAGCCTTAGTGGCTGCCAGTTCACTGCTTTAATTTGTAGAGGTCTTATAGGTCTGTAGGTTACCTTAACGGCTGATGTTACGATCCTGTCGCCGCCAATGCTCTTTGGTAGATAGCCCATGAAGAGGTCAGTTTCCAGTTTTTCTTTAAGGAAAGTGCGTCCCACACCAGCTGAAATAAAGCCAATTCCGCCGGCAAACTGCGCCTTTATATGAAGAGGAGATGCAGGCGTGTCTAATGCAGCAGAGTCGGGGAGTGTCTCTTGTGCAAACGCGGGCATTGTAAAAAGCAGGCTAGTGGCCAGGCCAAGTATAAAAGTATAAAGCAGCTTCATATCAGTAGTTTACCCTTTCTATATCGAAGCCTGTAGCCCATACTTTCAGGAAAGTAAAGCCTCGCTTTTTTACGGTAGTGGTGCCGTGGTATGTAATACTATTATTGTAAACTTTGTCGGTTTGCCAGTTGTGTATGTGCCCATACAAACTAAGTTTTACCCTTTTACTTGACATGAGGGTGCGATGAAACGTTTCTTCTAAATTGCGGTCAAAATCACCGTCGTGTGGCGGCACATGCGATACGACGATGGCCTGGGCAAAATCTTCATCTTCACGCTGGTAAAGCTCTTTGCTTAGCCATCCTATGTCGGGCACCTGGCCGTTAAAACCGTACTCTCGGCTGTTGGTATCTACAAAAACAAACTTGGTGTGCCCATAGGTAAAGGAATAATTAAGCGGGCCATACATTTGCTGGTATACTTTGCTGCCGTTTGCCAGCAGGTCGTGGTTGCCTACTACAGTCAGGTAGGGCCATTTCAAGGTTTTCAGGATGTCGTGTACCCATTTGTGCTCCTGCGTCATGCCAAAGTCGGAGATATCGCCCTGGTGTATCACAAAGTCGATGTTATGGTAGGTGTTGGCCTTTTCCACAAAGTCCATGGCCTCATCGTAAAACCGTTGCGTATCACCCATAACCAGTATGCGGAGGGTGTCGCCGGGTTGTTGTTTCTTAAGGCGTTCCAGGTTTTTGGCGGTCAGGTTTCGCTCGTGATCTTCCAGCCGGATCTGATTAGGATGGTATTCAAAAAGTTCTTCGCAGGAGCTGGCACTCAGGCTCAGCAGCCCGAGGCATATAAGGTAAAACAGTCTTTTCATAGTTATAGGGTCGTAGTAGCATCATTCCAAAATCAATCAGGCTTAACAAGCACAAATTGTATTGCTTAAGGTATTGCAGTATTTTAAATACGCTAACTGTTAGGCATAATATTCCCTGTTATGCATTTTTATGCATCACAGTTAGTCAATTTTACGCAGTTAGGGTTATAAGGTGTTATGAATAAAACCAGATATTATTGGTTTTGTTTGGTAAAATATTTATGAAGGAAGGCATTACTTTAGGCTCCACTTTTGGCCGTCAGTGGTTGTGAAGTATACTAAACCACGATCCCTGGCATAATAAAGCTCTTTGATCTTGTCGGGACGGCTGGAAGGAAGGAAAAACCTGACGTGCAGTACACGTTCGTAGGTAACGTTGTTAAGGGTAATATTACTCAGTAGCTCAGTCTGTACATCATAGCCTCTGTCCACTTCATCTGCAGGGTACTTGCCGGTTATCAGGTAAGCATAGTTATTATCGAAACCAGGTTGGTTTATATTTCTGACCTTGACGCTATTATGTGCGGCTTGTACCACTAAGCCCAGGTAAGCCTGTTTTCCTGTGTAGGTTAAAGTATAAGCTTTATAGGTAGTAGGGATATTTTTGCCGGAACTCGTTCTGGTGCTTTCGGCTACTCCTAAAGTTAGTTCTTCCTGCTGGCCGGTGTTGCTTATAAAAGTAAGTTTTGCTTCCGACCTATTACTGAACCACGCTTCGGTATACTTGGTAAGGCCTAGCGGAGCCTTCTCGCAAGAAACCAGGGCTAATACCAGGGCAATGCTTCCAATTAAAAAGGATATTTTTTGTATCATACTTTTAGATAGACTTTTGTACAGGATACTTTGTCGTGATAAAAGGTTGCTCTGTGGTATTTAAAAATTTCAGAAAATGTTAAGGGAGGTTTTGCGTGTTACTTAATTCAGTGTCCAGAATTTACCGTCAGTGGTCTGGAAGTATACCAACCCATGGTTTTTGGCATAATAGATTTCCTTTATCTTGTCGGGACGATTTGTAGGCAGGTTAAATTTAATGCGCAGCAGCCTGCTATAAGTAGTGCTGCCCAAAGTCAAGTTATTGATTAGTTCGGCCTCTACACCGATAGGGTTTACCCATTCTTTGGCCTGGTCTGAATCAGTAAACAGAATGGCGATGTCCTGGTAAAAGTCTTCCTGGCCACTGTTTCTGAATATAATGGTGTTCTCCTCAGCTAACAAGCCAAACCCCAGGTTGCTTTGCATACCCGCATAATCCAGGTAATAATATTCTATCTTTCTGTCGCCATTTACCGTGCTGTAGGTATGGGTGTCTTTTTTTACAGCTATCCGTATTTCCTCGCTATCGCCGGTGTGGCTGGTAAAAGTGAGTTTTGTGTCAGATTTTGTCTGGAGCCAGGCCTCTGTGTGTGGCGGCACCTTAATCGGGTCTTTTTGGCAGGATGTGGTAAATGCTAGTACCAGTAGTAGAAGTATAGATAGGGTAGTAGTAACTTTTGTCTTCATAGTAGCTTATTTTATAGTGTAGATACTATATACGGCGTAATGGTTGCATGCGGGCTAAAGTTTAGTCGCTTGCTTTTTATAGTATAGTATGGTCTCGCAAAAAAATTGCCGCACTTAGCTTGGTAAGCCTCGCACTACCACGACAATTTGACGTAAAGTATGGCTTTGGCTTTTTGTTTGAAGAGTGCTTAGCTTTACAAGCAGCAATGGCAGTGTACCTGCGGCCTTTGCGTATGTTTAACCTGACTAAGTATAAAACAGATGACTAAAATAAGATCTACCACTGTGTGCGGCATTTTCCATAACGGCGAAGTGGCGCTGGGTGCCGACGGACAGGCCACCATGGACAAGCACATTGCTAAAAGCAATGTAAAGAAGATCCGCAAACTGATGGACGGAAAAATTGTAACTGGTTTTGCCGGCTCCACTGCCGATGCCTTTACTTTGCTGGAACGCTTCGAGGAAAAACTGGGCGCTTACCAAAACAACATGAAACGCGCCGCCATTGAGCTTGCCAAAGACTGGCGCAAAGACCAGTACCTGCGCAAACTGGAAGCCATGATGGTGGTAGCCAACAAGGAGGAACTGCTGATCATTTCAGGAACGGGAGATGTGCTGGAGCCTGACAACCAGATTGCAGCTATAGGCTCAGGCAGCATGTATGCCCATGCAGCAGCCCTGGCTCTTAAAAAGCATGCCCCGCATCTATCAGCAGAAGAAATGGTACGCGAGGCGCTTAACATAGCAGCTGATATCTGTATCTACACAAACCACAACCTGATCATCGAAAAACCAGCGCAGTAGTTGGTTGTTGGTTATTCGTTGTTGGTTGATCGCAATCGGGGGGGCTCACCCGGCCCTTCCTATAAACAGGCTATTATCAGGATACAAATTAACATTCGCTGTTATTCCTGCCGCGAATTTTCAACTCGCGGTAGATAGAGAATTTTATACTTGTGTCCCAAGCGTAGCTTGAACAAGGAGGGGAATTTATTTACACTTTTGTGTGAATCCCCTCTTGAGAGGGGTTAGGGGTATGTCATTCTATTTTTGCTGGCGCGGATCTGTGATCCGTGACTTGTTATACCGTTGGATTTGCAATCCAACTGGGCCAGCCTGTCCCGGGCGCAGTCACGGGAAGGCCCAGCCATAGCCCGACACGAGCGAGGACGCTCGCGCCATGATCATGTAATTTGCTAGAATGAAAAGTCCCCCTTTGAAGGGGGTAGGGGGATGACAATCGTTCCCAATTCCACTCCTCGGCGAGGCTAGGGGTGGGTCAATCTCAACCTGAGAGATCTTACTTATTAGCGCAGCAAAGAGTGTTTTCATCAGCCATTTTTAACCTTATTCAGGTGAATCACGAATAACGATAATTGATTGACGAAAATCATTGTAAGAACTGGAAATACGAACAACGAATAACCAACAACCAATAACGAAATAAGTCTTACCTTTGCCGCTTCTTGCTGCTACGTTTGGCAGCACTGGCCTTAAGCTAATTTTAGAATGGAAGTATCAAATTTCTTAAAGAAACACTACAAGCACTTTAATGCCGCATCGCTGATTGATGCCGCCGAAGGATACAAAACCCACCTGAACAATGGTGGCAAAATGCTGGTAACGCTGGCTGGTGCCATGTCTACGGCAGAGATGGGTATCATACTTGCCGAGATGATCCGTCAGGACAAGATCCACGCTATTTCGTGTACAGGAGCCAATCTGGAAGAGGACATCTTTAACCTGGTAGCCCACGATTTTTATGAGCGCGTACCGCATTACCGTGAGCTATCTGCCGCTGATGAAGAGGAACTGCTTAGCCGCCACCTAAACCGCGTAACAGATACGTGTATTCCGGAAGAGGAGGCTATGCGCCGTTTAGAGCATACAGTGCTTAAGTACTGGGAGAAAGCTGATAAAGCTGGCGAATCCTACTTCCCGCACGAGTTCTTTTACCAGATCCTGCTAAGCGGCGACCTGGAGCAGTATTACCAGATTGACCCGAAGAACAGCTGGATGCTGGAGGCTGCTAAAAAGAACCTGCCGATCATTTGCCCGGGTTGGGAAGATTCTACGCTGGGTAACATCTATGCAGGCCACGTGATCAGCGGCGACATCAAAAATGTGCATACTGTAAAAACCGGTATCCAGTACATGATCGAGCTTGCCGACTGGTACACAAACACAGCCAAGGATGATTCTACGATTGGTTTCTTCCAGATTGGCGGCGGTATTGCCGGCGACTTCCCGATCTGCGTGGTTCCGATGCTGCACCAGGATCTTCAGCGCGACGGTGTTCCGTTGTGGGGCTACTTTGCACAGATCTCTGACTCTACCACCAGCTACGGATCATACTCTGGCGCGGTGCCAAACGAGAAGATCACCTGGGGTAAACTGGGCAAAGACACACCTAAGTATATGATCGAATCGGATGCTACCATTGTAGCGCCACTTATTTTTGCTTTGGTACTGGATATGTAATCAAGTATAAGCTTATACTTTGAAGCCCTGATAGCTTATGTTATCAGGGCTTTTTTTTATATATGATTTTTTATATTTTTGAGTTTAAACTTTAATTCATTTCTATGAAAACAATCTTTACCCTTCTTCTTTCCTTTCTCACGGTTGCATCCTTTGCGCAGCGTAAATTTGTGTCAGGCTATTACATCACCAAGCAAGGTGAAAGAGTAGAGGCGCAGATAAACGACCAAAACTGGGACCGTAACCCTACTTTTATCGAAATCACAAAAGGCTCTGAAGTGGTGCGTTTAGGAGTGGCAGAGCTTACCAGCTTTGGCTTGTCTACCGGCGACGCCTACTATGCCTACTCAGTGGAAGTGGATAAATCTCCAACCAAACTAAATGCGATTGAGCCCAACAGTCAGCCTATAATTGAGCGTGAAACGGTGTTCCTGAAAGCTATTGTGAAGGGTGCCGCCAGCCTGTATTACCTGAAAGACACCAATGCAAAAGAGCATTTTTATGTGCAGAACGGTAACGAGGAGCCAGCGGAGCTTATTTACAGAACAACCAAGTATGAAAGTGAAGGCAAGTCTGGTTACACCAAGCTTCCCATTTACAGAGGCATGCTGTCTGCCAAGCTAACCGAGTGCCCAAAAGTAACCGAAAATGTTGCGAAACTGCCATTTACCCAGAAGGCCCTGAAAGAACTCTTGGAGAAGTATAACCTGTGCGTAAGTGGCATCACGGGCACATACCAGGCAGTGCAGCTAGGTACTATCTGGAATTTTTCTGTAGCGGCCGGCATGGGCAATACTTCGCTTAGCTTTAGCAGCGCCGAGCACAAAAGCCTGACCAATGCTGATTTCAACAGTACTCACTATCTGGCTGGTGTGTCGGCGCTGGCCACTTTGCCGAGAGGCAGAGGCAAATGGGCAATACAGGGAAACCTGTTTTACAGACCTTTAAAAGCGGAGTCGGAAAGTATAGAAAGAAGCATTACATCCAACGAAAACTATACCCGCACCACTACCAGTTTCGATATGGCCTACCTGGATGTGAATGCAATGGTCCGTTACAGACTTTTAGATGGTAAGCTAAGGCCTTTCTTGAGCGCTGGATTAAGTAACAACCTGCTAGTTTCCGACAACAGCACGCAGACAGTATTTACGAAGTTTTATACTTCTGAAAGCACCCGAGAGCGTAAACCCCTGGAAGAAACCCGAAAGCATGAGCAGGCTTTGCTATTTGGCCTTGGCGTGGAGATGAAGAAACTAGCCGCTGAACTAAAACTGGAAAACGGAAACGGGTTTTCGCCTTACTCAGGCCTGAAAAGCAGCCGTAATACTTTTTCGTTTATGCTGAGCTATAACTTCAAATAAATCTAATTTGCATTGAGACAAAGAGGGCTGCCAGGATAAATGGCAGCCCTTTCTGTTTTTTAGCTGGTTAATGCCTGGCTATCAAAGTTTAAACTGTTATTATATATTGAAAATTAAATATTTATAGGCGGCAGTATTGTATTGATTTTACAGTATATTTAGAAGTTTGAATTTAAACTTTATCTATGAGATCAACACTTACATTTCTTTTCTCCCTTTTGCTAACCTCTGTTTATGCTCAAAGTGATTATGTTACTGGCCGCTACACTACTTTAAATGGTGAAGAAGTAGAGGTTTACATGAACGATAAAAACTGGGAGAAAAACCCTAAAAGTATAAAAGTCAAACGTGACCTTAATAGTAATGAAACCACTACTTTAAATGTGAGTGATATAAAAGGATTTAAACTCTCAACGGGAGATTTATATGAATCTCATATCGTAGAAGTCGAGCGGTCTACCAAAGATTTAGCTGAAGTAATGCTATTTGCACGACCTGCTGAAATTGTAAAAGATACCGTCTTTTTACGTGCTTTAGTGAAGGGCAGTGTGAGCTTATACCATTTACAGTACAGTAAAGGTGAAGAGCACTATTTTATTCAAAAAGGAAATGAAATTCCTGTACAATTAGTATACAGGATAGCCAGGGTGGAAAATGGTACTAGTACTGGAGTTACCAATGTGCCTGTTTACAAAGGCATGCTTACCGTTAAGCTTTCCGATTGCCAGGAAGTATCAAAAAAAATAAATGGCGTAGGTTTCAAGCAGAGTGAATTGAGAAAGATTGTAGAGGAATATAACCTTTGTACCTCTGGTGTAAAGGGCGAATATTATGCAACCGAAGAAAAAGCAAAAGGGAATTTTTCTATTATTGGAGGGCTAACTAATTATTTTATTTTTGTAAGAGACCCTTGGAATTCTAAAAATAGCATGGATGAAACTAGTGTCGGATATACGCTGGGTGCTGCTTATCAAATTACATTTCCCCGTAATCATGGGAGATACTCTTTACTTGCAGAAGCTATGTATAAACCAATTCATGCAAGCTTTACACATAAAGAGGTACATAAAAGCTCAAGCGAGGTTTATACAATCACTTCCACAACGTATGATGTTAAATTTGCAAGTTTAAATTTGTTAGCAAAGTATAGGTTCGGTTCATCAAGTATAAGACCTTACCTGAACTTTGGTTTGGGAAACAACTTTGTACTATCTAATAGATCTCAGCAAAATAGGGTTGTAACAATCTTTTCTATTGAAAGTGTTTATGAAAATGACCTTAAAAATAAGCGCAAATTTGAAGAATCTTTAATAGTTGGATTTGGAGCAGAAGCTAAAAAAATATTAACCGAATTAAGGTATGAAGCTGGAAGGGGTATTTCAGAAGAAGGGGGGCTCGTGAATCATACAAGTTCATTATCATTTAGATTAGCATATCTGCTGTAATGCAAAGTATAAACAAAGAGGGCTGCCATTTATCCTGGCAGCCCTCTTTCTGTTTATACTTTTACTGCTGTTGTTGCAGCAGTTTCTCGGCCCGGAACAGGTTATCCGAGGCTTGCAGGATCTTGGCTTTTAGCTTTGGGTTGTAGTTGGGGTGTTGTTGTAAAAATTCTCTTACCACTTTGGCGGCAGAAGGTGTTTGGTACGAGCCAAATGTGGCGTTCAACCAGTTTGTCGGGAAAAAGATGTCGCCGGTAAGTTGTATTTCCTCCAGCAGGTCAAGGCTTTGCTTCAGGTATTTTTCGGAAGTATGGCTGCGCAGCGGGTGGTGCAGAAAGCCCAGTGCATAGGCTACCCAGGCTTCTTTCTCGCGGTTTGGCTCATTTTTAAGGGCCTCAAAAAACGCATCACGCTCCTGCTCACTTGCCGATAAGGCCGGCAACATAAATTCGAGGCGTTTGCGGCGGTCCGGGTTCTTGATACGTTTAAGCTGAGCTGCCAATACCGTGTTTCCTTCCGGGTATTCTCTCAAGGCAAGTGCAAGTGCCAGCGAAGTATAATCATCCTCGGTTAATTTAACACCTTCCGGTGCCTGCTGCGTTTTCCAAACCTGGTAAAGTCGTTTAACAGCCTCTGGTGTCAGGGCAATATCCTGGTAGGCCTTAAATAAAAGCTTTTTGGCGTTGGGCTGCTCCTGCTGCTGCATTCCTTCCCAAAACATTTTCTCATAGGCAGGTGCGATCTCTTTTCGCCTTTCAGGAAGTATAAATTTCCAGTACACATCACTGAAGTAACTAGTGAGGAGCTTAACGTTTAATTCCTCAGTTTCTTTGGTGACCTGCGTTGCTGCAAAATGCAGGAGCAGGTCAGGGTTTACACGGCCACTTAGCAGGTTTTCATACAGGTTAATGTAAGCAGCGGCACGCATCACCGGGTCATTCAGGTTGGTAACCTGTGTCAGGTTCCTGATGTCGCCGGCAAACTCGCCATACTTTTGCTCTATGGGGAATATACCATAACCCTGCCCCGATGAATTGAACAGCACGAAAAGCGGCTGCTCTTTGCCGATTGCCTCCCTCACCGCAACTTCTTTTGCATTCATGTTCACAGTAAGTTCCTCTACCCGGTCATTGTAAACTAGGGCAACTTCAAAAAACTGCGGCCATACTCTGTCAGAGCCGTCTTCGCCCTGCTGTGCTATGGTAAAGCCGGTTATTTTGCGGTCAGCCGTGTTCAGGGTATAGTCGAATTTGGGCCTGCCGGGCTCGTTAACCCATACCTGGTTCCAGGCTTGCAGATCGGCTGGGGTGCGGGCATCCAGTATCTCGATCAGGTCGGGCCAGGTGGCGTTGCCGTTGGCATACTTTTTCAGGTACTCGCGTATGCCTTCTTTAAAAGCCGCTTCACCCATCAGCCGTTCCAGTTGTCGCATCATGATCGGGGCCTTGTGGTAGATGATGTGCCCGTACAGTGTGCCGGCATCCTGCAGGTTATCGAGGCGCTGGCGAATGGGATTCGCTCCGGTGGCTCTGTCTATACTATATGCTGCCGGAAAATGGTCCAGCAAGAACTTCAACTCGTAATTCCCATCCGACATCGTTACCTGAGAAATCTTATCAGCCATAAAGTTGGCAAATACCTCCTTCATCCATACATCGTTAAACCACTGCATCGTAACCAGGTCGCCGAACCACATGTGGGCCGTTTCATGTGCAATCAGGTTCGCCCTCGATACACGTTGGTCTTTGGTAGCGCCTTCATCCAGAAACAGCGTTGAGGACTTATAGTCGATCACACCCACATGCTCCATACCCCCGTACTGGAAATCAGGTATGGCCACAAAGTCGAACTTCTTGAAAGGGTAGGGGATCTGGGTGTACTCCTCCATAAAGCGCAGCGCATCGGCATGTATCTTAAATATCGGGTCCAGGCTGAGCTTCAGTTTGCTGCTATCCGTTTCGCGGTGGTAAAAGTTCATGGCGCGGCCATTTTCTTTTCGGGTTACCAGGTCAAAATCGCCGGCTACAAACGAGAAGAGGTAAGTGCTGATGGTATCGGACTGCTGAAAGCGGTAAGTTTTCTCTGTCTCCCGTGCCACGATATCCTGCAGCGGCGCATTGGCAACGGCTTTCCAGTTCTGTGGTATAGTTAGGGTCAGGTTAAAGGTGGCTTTTAGATCGGGTTGGTCAAATACCGGGAAGACGGTGCGGGCCCTGTCGGGTACCAGCAAAGTATACAGGTAATCCTCGTTGCGGTTCAGGGAGAGGTTGCCGGCAATAAATTCCAGCTCTACCTGGTTTCTTCCGGCTTTCAGATATCTTTTCCCGATGAGGATGTGCTCATTTTCGAAGTGTACAGGGATGGTCCTGCCATTTACCTTTATACTTTTCAGGTGCGATGCCTGCTCTTTAAAATCAAGTTGAAGGGTTTGCTCATTCCGCAGCAGGTCAAACGTTACGGTTTCGGTGGCTGCGATGGGGGCATCTTTCTGGGAGGGTATACTGAGGTGCAGGGCATAGTTTATGTTGCGCAGTACCTGTTTCCGGTAACTGGCAAGCTGCTCCGACACACCGGTTTCTAAGGGTAGCGCACTTGACTGCGTGGCCGTATGGCTGCAGGAGACAGTAGAAATAAGCGCCACTGATAGGACGCAGGTTTTAAGGATATTGCTGGTAAATTGTATCATACAGTTGGCCTAGTGCTTTAGTAAAGATAAGCAAAACAGACCAGAAGTGGCAAGGAGGCTCCGTAAAGCCATACTTTAAGCCGGGATATTTTAGCTGATCAGCTCCCCGCGCCCAAACCTGAACTCGTCCTCTTTCAGGTAGTAGTCGCCGCACTTCTGCAGTATGATCAGGTTATCCACGGTTATCTCCCAGTCAAAATTATACTGGCACAAGTATGAGAGCAGCGGACCGAGCACCTCCGGGGTCGTGTCGCCGAGGGCAAGGGTAATGTGCGGCAGCCACATGTTGGTGTTATAGTAAAGTCCCATCTCTGAGCTCATCTCCGAAACTGCAGTGTGCAGGCGTTCGTGCAGGCGGTTCAGGGGCGGGGTTCGCAGCACCGGAATGTACACCACAGGTTTCTCACCCGGAAAAATGCCGAGGCCGGTTGTCCTTACACTGAATTTCTCTGTCTCCAGGCTTGTACTTTCCAGAAACTGCTTCAACTCATCCATGTCCACTACCTCAGCGGTAAGCAGCGTAAGATGCGGGTAGGGGGTTAGTTTAACGCCTGTCAACCCGAATTTCTTTTCGAGGTACTCTGTGAGTTCATTTACCCGGTCAGAGTTTCTTTGGTCTAAAAGCGAAGCAATTGCGATCATAGGGTATGGCTTTTAGTGCAAGGGCCAAACAGATTTAAAACGTTAATATGCTCTAAATGTTTTTCTTCCGCCGGCTTGGGTTTAAGTATGGTTCGGTTAAACAAACGTATACTTTACCACAAGTATAAAGTTATATTTTTACGCGAACAAGTAGCATTTTCAGACCCGCATTTTTTCTCCTGGAATCCTGTTTTCGTCAGACAGGCAAATTTAAGTAACTTTGCATCTAAATGATTACGCCGGCACATGATTTCTATCAATAACCTGAATTTCCATTTTGGCAGCCGCCCCATGTACGAGGATGCCAACCTGCATATTAAACCAAAAGATAAAATAGGGCTTATCGGCCTGAACGGAACTGGTAAATCCACTTTGCTGCGCATTATAGTTGGCGAGTACAAGCCAGATAACGGTAGTGTGCAGATGAGCAAGGAAACCACCATCGGCTTCCTGAACCAAGACCTTCTGAGCTACGAAACCCATGAAAGTATACTTTCGGTGGCAATGCAGGCTTTTGAGGAGGCGCTGAGCCTGCAAGGTGAGATCGATAAGGTGCTGGTGGAGTTTGAAAACAACTTTCATGATAACCTGGTGGAGAAGCTGGCGCAGCTGCAGGAGCGATTCGAGGCCTTAGGCGGCTACACGATGCAGGCCGAGGCTGAGGCGATACTGGAAGGCCTGGGCTTTACCACAGAAGAATTGCAGCAACCACTGGCTTCTTTTTCCGGTGGCTGGCGCATGCGCGTAATGCTTGCCAAGATCCTGTTGCAAAAACCCTCGCTGTTGCTGCTCGACGAACCTACCAACCACCTCGACTTACCATCCATTAAATGGCTGGAGACTTACCTGGAGCGTTTTGAGGGGGCCGTGGTGATCGTATCGCATGACCGTGAGTTCCTGGATAAGACCACCAACATGACAGTGGAGGTATCAGGGGCCAAGCTGAATGTGTATGCCGGCAACTACAGCTTTTATGTAGAAGAGAAGGCTCTGCGCAACGAGATACAAAAAGGTGCTTACGAAAACCAGCAGGCCCAGATCCGCCAGACAGAGCGGTTTATTGAGCGCTTTAAAGCAAAGGCAACCAAAGCCAAGCAGGCGCAAAGCCGCATGAAGCAGCTGGAGCGCATGGAGCGCATCGAAGATGTGGCTCCAGAGGCTGCCAAGGTTAATTTCAGCTTTAAATTTAACGTGCAGCCAGGCCGCCATATCCTGCGCCTGGAGCAGATGAGCAAGGCCTATGGCGAGAAAGTGATCTTTAAAGACACGAACGTGCACGTGGAGCGTGGTGATAAAATTGCGTTGATCGGTGCAAACGGTAAGGGTAAATCCACGCTGCTGCGCATTATAGCCGGTACCGAACCCATTAAAGGTAACCGCGAACTGGGTCACAACGTGATCATGTCGTTCTATGCGCAGCACCAACTGGAATCGCTGAATGTAGATAACGAAATACTGCAGGAACTACAGCAGTCCGGTGCCAATAAAACAGAGGTAGAGCTACGCACCCTGCTGGGCTCCTTCCTGTTCACCGGCGACGATGTATTCAAGAAGATAAAAGTGCTTTCGGGTGGCGAGAAATCTAGAGTGGCTTTGGCTAAAACGCTAATTTCCGAGGCCAATTTCCTGATGCTAGACGAGCCCACCAACCACCTGGACATGCAGTCGGTCAACATCCTTATACAGGCGCTGGAGCAGTACGAGGGCACGTTCATCATCATCTCCCACGACCGTTACTTTGTGGAGAATGTGGCTACCAAGATCTGGTATATCGAAGACTATCAGCTTAAGGAGTACCCGGGCACCTACCATGAGTACGAAACTTTCATGGAGAAAAGGGAGAAAGAGGCGAAGCAGCAGGCTGTTACTACTACCCAGGCAAAGCAAAACCAAACCAAACAACCCCGCGAAAAAAGCGAGTATACCCAGCTAAACAACCAGCTAAAGCAGGTAAACAAACAGCTAAGCGAGGTAGAGAACCAGGTACAGCAACTGGAGTCAAAGCTTGCCACACACGAAACCGAACTCGCCGACCCAAAAGTATACGGCGACGTGGCACTGTTGCAAGAGGTAACCGCCAAGTTTGAGAAAGTAAAAGCCGAGCTGGATAAGGCCCAGAAAAAATGGGAAGAGCTGATGCTGGAGATCGAAGACCTGGAAACGAAGCTGGCTGAGTAGGTAGTAAAGCAAAAGTATAAAATATCCCACCTACCGCGAGTTTTCAACTCGTGGTTGTACATGAAGGCAAGCTTTCAGCTTGCGTGAGTCGCTTTTTATACTTTTACATATGTACGCAAGCTGAAAGCTTGCCACATAATAAGCCACGAGTTGAAAACTCGCGGCAGGAAAAATAGTGCATACAGATTTGTCTCCTAACACTAGCCCTTTAGGGTGGGGCCACTGAATTCTAGCAAATTACAAGAATATAGCGCGAGCGTCCTCGTCCCGAATCAAGTCCGGGATCTGTGACTCGTGATTGGCTATAGCTGGGCCTCCCCGTGACTGCGCCCGGGACAGGCTGGCCCAGTTGAGTTGAAAACTCAACATCATTTCAAACCACAAGTTGAAAACTTGCGGTAGAAAAGAGATTAATTGAAACGGCCCCGCCTCTCAACAGGGACTATGGATAATCACCCAATAACGAATAACTAACAACCATCAACGAAAAAAACCATTGTGTGTTATTCCTGCTGTGGCTTTCTCAGATCCAAAGTATAGAACAGCCATACTGTATAGTTGTGCTTTATAGTATAGCGGTTTGGCACTGTGCCCGACTGCACAAACCAGTTAAAATACCCGGCCTGTAAGCGAAGCTGTTCCCGCTCAATGCCGGCCATTATTCCAAGGCGGTTTTGGTCGAAGGTGTTATGCGTTATGTTTTTACCAAAGTTAAGCAGTACTTCATCCATCAGAACAAGAAAGGGAAGCGTGCCACCATGCCGAAGAGAGGGCAGGTCAAGGCGAAGTGTTTCCTGGAGCCTAAGCCGGTGACTGAAAACGTACCCCGGTATCAGTTGCGCCTGTTCTACCCGTTCCCTGAATCGCATGTCGTACCGGAACCGGGTGGCAAACCTAAGCCGCTGGCCTGTGCTGTGCGGTATTGTTACCTGCAGCCAGGGGCGGTGCTCGTGGCGTTTAAGGGCATCAGAACCCGAGCCTAGTATAGGTAGCCAGGCATAGGAGTGGCCCGCCGTAAAGTTTATATTATGCGGCAGGTGCCGGGTAAGGCCCAGGCGCGCCACTGTAAATGTGCCTTTTATGTGATGGAGGTCTGTGTAAACCGAGCTATACTTTGAAATGCGTACCGAACCGAAAAAGGCTCCCCAGGCAGCATGCTCTTCCACAACTTCTTTTTGCGCAAGACTTTTGTTACTGCATAAAAGGGTAAGACCTGTAAACGCAAAATAAAGTAACCGGCTCTTAAGCATGTATCAGTTATGTATAAGCTAAGATTTTAAAACTGCTTCTGTTAGTGTTTCTAACCTGTAAGTGTTCGTTTTCGTTGTCAAGCTAATAGCATAATGTATATTTTTATACTTGAGCAGGATGCACAGCGATACGGTACAAAAAGAAGACAAGCTCTGGTACAAGGACGCAATCTTTTACGCCATTGATGTAGAAAGCTTCCAGGACTCCGACAACGATGGTATCGGTGATTTTCAGGGGCTGATCAAGCGCATGGATTACCTCAAAGACCTGGGCGTGGACTGCCTCTGGTTACTGCCATTTTACGCCACCCCCAACCGCGACAATGGCTACGATGTAAAGGACTATTACTCCATCGACAGCCGCCTGGGCCGCTTAAGCGACTTTACGGAATTTGTTAAAGTAGCCAAAGAGCACAACATCCGGATACTCGTTGACCTGATCGTACACCATACTTCCGACGAGCACCCCTGGTTTCAGGCAGCCACAGCCGACCCTGGCTCAAAGTTTTTCGAGTATTATGTTTGGCGCGCAGATAAGCCGGAGAAAGAGACCAAGGAAAACATCTTCCCTGGTCAGGAAGACAGTGTCTGGACGTATAACAAAAGTGCCGGGGCCTACTACCACCACATGTTCTACAGTTTTCAGCCTGACCTTAACATAGCTAACAAGCAGGTGCAAGGGGAAATAAAATCCATTATTGAGTTCTGGCTTTCGTTTGGGGTTGATGGTTTTCGGGTGGATGCGGCTACCCATATCCTGGAGAGCAAAGGGGTGGAGGGCTCCCGGATAAGAAAGCCGGTGCAGTACCTGAAAGACCTGCGCAAGAAAGTAATGGAGAAGAGCGAGGAAACCATACTTCTGGCAGAGGCCGACGTGGAGCCTGATAAGATCGGGTTATACTTTGGCAAAGGCGAGCGGCTGAACATGCTCTTCAATTTTATACTTGACAACTATATTTTCCTGGCGCTTGCCCGCGAGCAGGCCAAACCCATTGCAGACTGGCTGCAAAACCCGCTACCACCCAAAAATTGCCAGTGGGCAAACTTTCTTCGCAACCTCGACGAACTGGACCTGGAACGGCTTACAGAACAGGAGCGGGAGGAGGTATTCAAGCGGTTTGCCCCCAAAGAGGAGATGCGCATTTTTAACCGTGGCATCCGCCGCAGGCTGGCCCCTATGCTGGAGGGCAACCGGGCCCACCTGGAGATGGTTTATAGCCTGCTTTTCTCGATGCCGGGCTCACCCATGCTGGTGTATGGCGATGAGCTAGGCATGGGCGAGGACCTGTCGCAGAAGGGCAGGGGCAGCGTGCGGTTGCCCATGCAATGGAGCGATAAAAAGAATGGCGGATTCTCTGATGTGGCCCGGGAGAAAGTTGTCTGGACACCGCTGGAGAAAGGGCCTTTCGGTTACAAAAAGGTAAATGTGCAAAGCCAGCACCAACAGCAGCACTCTTTGCTGGAGTGGATGAAGAGACTTATACGGGTACGGAAGCACTGCCGTGAAATAGGCTGGGGCAAAGCGAAGGTACTGACTACAAACCAACCTCAGATACTGGCACATGCCATGGAATGGAAAGGCAGCACATTGGTTTTTGTCCATAACCTTTCGGGTAAGCCGTGCTCATTCAACATATCATCCCGTAAGATACACCCACGCCAGTTCATTACCATATTCCAGGATGATGATTATGCGCCAACCAAAGAAGATACTTCTTTTTTAAACCTTAACGCCTATGGCTACAGGTGGTTCAGGTTAAACAAGCTGGAAGAAGTATAACCCGGCCATAGTTTCCCGAAGCGTAAGTATAAGCTACTACTACTCTAAAAGTATAAGTATACCCTCATCGCCTGCCAGGCTGATGTTGCCATTTATACTTTGCCCTTCGCGCTCCGGGTCGGTGGCCAGCACAATTTTACCTGTGTAGCCTGCGTGTTCCGGCCTGAAAACACATGGCTTATGGCTGAGGTTTAGCACAGTTAAATACCGCTGTTTTCCATGTTTCCGGATGTAGGCAAGCAACGGAGCTTTGGCCATCACGGGCTCATAATCTCCCACGTTCAAGGCAGGTTCCTGTTGCCTTAACTCCAGCAGGCGCCGGTAAAACGTCAGCATGGAATAAGGGTCATCGCGTTGTACCTCTACGTTGATGCGCTTGAAATTTTCTGGTAACGGCAGCCATGGTTCCCCTTCCGTAAATCCTGCGTTCTTACTGTTGTCCCATTGCATCGGTGTTCGGGCTGGGTCGCGGCTCAGGTCTTTGTCGGGCATGTTCAGTCCTTGCGGGTCCTGTATCTTGTCCGGCGGGATTGGCACGTCGCGCATACCGATCTCATCGCCGTAATACATGGTTGGTGTACCGCGCAGGGTCAGCAGCAGCATGCCGGCCACCTTTGCCTGAGATGCCCCCACACGGCTGGTGATGCGCGGCTTGTCGTGGTTGCCGATCACCCAGTTTGGCCAGCCACCCTCAGGCAGAGCGCCTTCATACTCATCTATGTGTGATTTAAGTATAGTGGCATCCCATTCCAGGGTAATCAGCATAAAGTTAAAGGGGAGGTGCGTGCCCTCGTTATCAGCGCCGTAGTAGGTAACCAACCTGTGTATAGGCAAGTATATTTCCCCGATCATCACACGGTCCTCATACTCATCCATCACATCGCGCATCATGGCCACAATGTCGTGTACTTCGGGTTGGTCTGTGGAGAAAGCGGGTACTACCTGCTGGTACGTAGACTGGCTTTGCTCATAGTCAGGGTTAGGCGGGTTGTCGCGCAGCCTTTCGTCTTTTATCATGTGCCACATCACATCCACCCGGAAGCCATCCACACCCTTGTCCAGCCAAAAGCGCATGACGTCGAACATGGCCTGCTGCACCTCGGGATTGCGCCAGTTCAGGTCGGGCTGCTCTTTCAGAAAAGCGTGGTAGTAGTATTGTTGCGTATTCTCGTCCCATTCCCAACCGCTGCCCCCAAACACAGCCAGCCAGTTATTAGGCTCACTACCGTCTTCTTTGGCGTCGTGCCAGATGTACCAGTCTCGTTTCGGGTTATCTTTTGAAGAGCGGGACTCAAGGAACCAGGGGTGCTCGTTGGAAGTATGGTTAGGCACCAGGTCAAGTATAAGTTTCATGTCACGCTTGTGTACCTCCTGCAGCAGTTGGTCAAAGTCGTCCATGGTACCAAACAGCGGATGGATGCCGCAGTAATCGGAGATGTCGTAGCCAAAGTCGGCCATGGGAGAGGGGTATATCGGCGACACCCATACGGCTGTTACGCCCAGCCATTTCAGGTAATCCAACCTGCTGATAATACCTTTCAAATCACCTACACCATCGTTGTTGCTGTCCTGGAAAGACCGCGGATAGATCTGGTAAACCACACCTGACTGCCACCAATAGTACTGCTGCTGCTCCATTTTATACTTTTTTAGCTTATGTATCGGATCAATTCTGAGTGTACGGTGGCAGGTCTTTCAGGATACGAGTTGGCTAAAGTTGCGATCAGCCCACCCCTAACCCCTCCGAGGAGCAAGTCCGTTTCAATCTAAGAATAATTGTCCCCTTGAGGGGACCGCAGGGGTGTAAAGCCAGTTGGAAGGGCCTTTCGTAAAAAGCAAACACCCCTCTATGAGCTATGGTCGCAAGTTTCAAACTCACGTTTTCACTTGTCCTCATGGGTAGGGCCATTTCATTCTAGTAAATTACACGGTAGTGGCGCGAGCGTCCTCGTCCCGAATCAAGTCCGGGATCTGTGACTCGTGACTTGCTATAGCTGGGCCTCCGGCCCAGTTGGATTGCAAATCCAACGGTATAAAAAGTCACGGATCACAGATCCGCGCCAGCAAAAAAATAGAATGAAACGACCCTAGGGCTGGGGGAGCTAGAATTCCCCTCTGGGGGTAGGGGCCCTCTTCAAAGAGAGGGGCGCAGGGGTGTGTTTACACCTACCTGGTTTATAGTATATCGCAATTTGAATCAAAAAATGTAGCACTAATTAGATATTTAATATGTTTGTTTGGGTATATATTGTTGAATGCATATATTTGCGCCTCCGTATTCCGGCGCATGGTTTTGCTGATGCAGGATAAAAGTGACTGGTATATCGCTTTAAACAAACAACCAAATTATATGAAAACAAATCTACTCAAGCTTACTTTATTCCTGATCGTTCTTGCAGGCACAGTTTCCTGTCAGAAAACCTACTGCCCGGCCTACAGCAAAATTATTTCCAAGCCTATGCAGAAGACCACGTTTTTATCAGACTCTGCACCTAAGGGCAGGTATTAAAGGCAATGTTTTTAGCTAATACAAAAAATGCCATACTCCTGTTAGTATGGCATTTTTCTTTATAGACCCTATGGTATAAATATGAGAAAAGCCGCCCCATACGGAGCGGCCTTAACTTTAAGGAAGATCTATTTAAAACAGCTATTACAAATTTTTGAAAAGTGACTGCGTAAACTCAATCCAGTCCACGTCGCTCTTGATTTTGTGCATCGGCTCAATTCCCACAAACTCATACTTTGAATTTTTGGTATACTTTGTTGTAGTGCAGCGAAGTATATAATTTCCGCAAGGCGTAACTGTCTGCATTACGTTGCCATAGCCTATAAAGCCGCCTGAGTTCTCCCCAACAGTAATCACCTTGTCGCTTTGCATGGCATAAGTTATCAAGCCTTCGGCGGAGCTGGCCGTTTTCCGGTTAAAAAGTACCGCCACCTTTCTTGGGTAAACTGTGCTGCTGTCAAGTTTCCAGGTGTTCACGGCATTCTCTACCTGCGGGATAAAGGTATAGGGCTGTGCCTGTTTCATACGTTCGATAAGTGTGGTATTCTTACCGGCTGCCTCTTCGTACCGCTTTATATTTTCCGGCGAAACCCATACTTCTACGTTGTCCACTGTCAGGGGCTTCGTGTACAGGTATGGCATCAGGTTAAAGTAGCAGCGTTCATCGCCGCCGCCGTTGTCACGGAGGTCAATCACTAAGTATGGCTTGCTGCTCAGGTCACCGGCAATCGTCTCGTAAAATGCATTCAATTCATCTTTAAGGCTACCATCGAAATCGCTTAACCGAAGGTAGTTTGTCTGCGCATCAAGTACTTTGAACTCGTAAGGCTTAACATCCTCTTTGTGGTTGCCGGGTACATTCAATTTAGAGAATCCGTAATTGGGGATCTTCCCATTTTTAATCTCTATGGTGTTATAAACACTCTGAAAATTAAACCCGAGCAGGCCCAGGTGATAGATGCTTTCAAAAGTATCCGCCTCTTTTTGCTTGAATTCCAATAGCACGTGCCCCACATCAACAAGCGACGTTTTTTTGAGCACCACCCCAATGTAATGGTTTTTCTTTTCTTTGATAATCCCGATGTGGAGAGAGCCGCCGTTTGTGTAAAGCCCTTCCAATGCGTTCAGCGGTTTTGCGTGAAGCTGCGCCATGAAAGCGGTAGTGTCCACGGGTATTTTCCTGAACGCCTGATAGGCCTTGCTGTCTTTGAAGCGCTTTAGCTGCGCATCATCCTTAAAGTTAATGTCAAGGCGTTTCAGGTTTATATCAACGCCGCTGTGGTGGTCTTTCAACAAGGCTACATACTGCTCAAAGTATATATTGCAGCGGTCCCCGGACTTTTCCCTAGCTATCGTTTTGCTTAGTTGATTTACCTTTTTCTGGTACTGACTATACTCCTCCGCATCGTTTTTGATCTTCTGAAAAGCCGGGCTGTTCTGCTCGAAATAATTCCTTACAAAAGTGAACTGGGAAGAGCAGTCACAGTCCTGCGCCAACGCAAGCCGGCTAAGTAGCAGTAAGGCTGTAACGAATACAATTTTCATAGTTTGGTACTGATGTGTTGCTAGGTTACGTTTTTACTCACTCTTTAAAGACACAACCGGGTTGGTAAGCGATGCCTTAATTGCCTGCGAACTCATGGTTATGATGGCAATGATCAGCGTTACTACACCCGCAAGTATAAATGGCCAGTATTCCAGGGTGATGCGGTATGTAAAGTCCTGCAGCCACTTGTCCATGAGGTAATAGGCAATCGGTACGGCAAGTATAAAGGCTATCAAGACCAGCTTCACAAACTCTTTCGAGAAAAGCACCGTGATATTGAACATGGATGCGCCCAGCACTTTGCGAATGCCAACCTCTTTGGTGCGCTGCGCTGCCATAAAAGCAACCAGGCCATAAAGTCCCAGGCAACCAATAAAGATGGCGATGATGGAGAATATCTTGAACAGCTTGTTCTGGCGTGCCTCATCCTGATAGAAACGCTCAATGGTTTCATCCAAAAACTCATAGTCAAACACATCGTCCGGGTAAGTCTTGTTCCATACTTTTTCAAGGTGCTGCAGGGCCGCTTGCTTGTTAGCCATGTCTATTTTGGCAGATAGGAACCAGTAATTGTCAGGGTTGGCAAGTATAATAGCCGGGTCGATCGGATCACGGAGCGAGTTCTGGTGGAAGTCGTCCACTACACCAACAATGTAGCCCTTCGTTTCGCCGCGGCCAAGTGCAATGGTCTTGTTAATGGCCGCTGCTGGGCTTTCAATGCCAAGCTTACGGCGCATGGTTTCGTTAATCACGTAGGCTACAGAGTCGCTGTCTTTATAAGCGCGGCCGGCCAGCAGTTTCATGTCATACAGGTCAATGTAGCCTTCGTCTGCCATCTTGTAGCTTGCATGGAAAGGAGCATCCTCGCTGGAGTTGTTAAACTTAAAGTTACCGGTAAAAGTAAAGTTGGCAGAAGGCGGTGCAGATGCCAGGCTGACTTTTTTTACAGCCGGATGGTTAGCTAGTTCCTGTCGCATAGGCATCAGCTTTTTACCCTCACCTGTTGGCAGAAACACGGTTACCACGGCCTCTTTGTTATAGCCAAGCGATTTGCTTTTAAAGAACTCCATCTGCTCGTTTACAAGTATGGTGCAGATAATCAGTACCTGGCAAATGGTAAACTGCACCACAACCAAGGCACTACGCAGCGACAGGCCAGCTACCTTTTGGGTATTGATACGGCTCTTGAGGGCGGCAATTGGTTGGAAGCGTGCCATGATCAGGGCAGGGTACAGGCCGGCAAAAAGTGTCACCAACAATACTTGCGCCACCATGAAGAATAACAAAAAAGGATCCTGCAGCAGAGAGAACATGATCTCTAATTCCATCAACTCATTTAAGTATGGCAGAGTAAGCTCTGTCAGAACGATAGAGAAAAGTGTGGCGGCAAGCGTGATCAGAAATGTCTCGCCGAGGAACTGCAGCATCAGCTGCGACTGGCTGCTGCCCATTACCTTACGTACGCCAACTTCGCGGGCTCTTTTGATAGCCTGCGCCGTAGCTAGGTTTATAAAGTTGATGCAGGCCACGATCACAAGGAACAAACCCACAAACGCCATCGACCAGATCACTTCGCGTGCTATGGTGCGGTTGCTGTAGTTGCTAAGCTCAGCGTTATAATGGATATCGCGGAGTGCTTGCAGGCTGTATGTTTCCTGGGGAAGATTGGCGCTTTTTTCAGGGATGTGGTTGTTTACAAGGGTGTTAAGGTCTGCTGTGGCTTCTTCCTCTGTCATGCCTTCTGGCAAAACCAGGTAAAGCTGGTGTGTACTGGATAAAGAACTCCACGACTTGGGATCGCCGTAAGGTGAGTAGTCCATAAAAGACTTATAGGAAATGAACATGCTGAACGGCAGGTCCGTGTTGCTCGGCAGGTCAGGGATGATGCCGGTAACCTTAAGGGTAAGTTTGTTATTGAACCTGATAAGGCGACCAATCGGGTTTTCATTGTCAAAATACTTCCTGGCCAGGCTTTCAGTAAGGATAACATTATTAGGTTCCGAAAGGCTGGCGGTTGGGTCGTTGTCGCCTGTTTCAAAGTCGAATAGCTGGAAGAACTCTGGCTCCACAAAGCCTATATTTGCCTCTTCTCTAAAACGTTTGATGGCGTTTCCGTCGTCACCCAGTACGTTTACCTGTCCGCCTTCTTCGCCGTGCGTCTGGGTAAGGTTTTCAAATCCTATGTTATTGTTAGAGCGCAACAGCTCTGCCAGCGGATAGTGCGCAGCGGCGCTTCTGTCTTCACCTTCGCGGTAGCTGGAGATGGTAGTGGCCCTGTAAATTCTGTCGGCTTTGCTATGAAAGGTGTCGTAGCTTAGTTCATACTTTACAACCAGAAAAAGCAGGATGCTGCAGGTGATGCCCAGCGTAAGGCCGGCAACATTTAGTATACTATAGCTTTTATTTCTTAAGATGGAGCGCGAGGCTGTCAGGAAATATATTTTAAACATAGTTCGGTAGCTTTTGGAGTGTGACATTAAAGTGCAAGAGCGGCACTGGTGGCATGTATGCGTTCTGTGATCACCTGCCCGTCGAGCAGGTTAATGGTGCGGTGTGCGTATTCGGCATCAGAAGGGGAGTGGGTCACCATCACAATAGTGGCGCCGTCCTCGTTCAGTTCCGAAAGCAGGTTCATCACTTCGCGTCCGTGCTGCGAGTCCAGGTTACCGGTTGGCTCATCGGCAAGTATAAGACTGGGGCGGCCCACTACGGCACGGGCAATGGCCACACGCTGCTGCTGCCCACCCGACAGTTGCTGCGGAAAGTGGTTACGGCGGTGCGCAATACCCACACGCTCCAGGGCGGCTTCCACACGCCGCTTTATCTCGGCCTTTGGTAAGCCCTGGTAAAACAGCGGAAGCTCGATATTCTCCTGCACCGTCAGTTCATCGATCAGGTTAAAGCTCTGGAAAATAAAGCCCAGGTTCTCTTTGCGGAGGTTGGCGCGCTGGCGCTCAGTGGCAGCGGCTACTTCCTTGCCCATAAACTTCAGGCTTCCGGCGGTGGGAGCGTCCAGCATGCCCAGTATGTTTAGCAACGTGGATTTGCCGCAACCCGACGGACCCATGATAGCCACAAACTCGCCCTGGGCAATCCGGATGTCAACGCCTGCGAGTGCTGTGGTTTCCACGGTGTCGGTCACATACTTTTTCTGCAGCTTGCTGGTTTCAATAACAATTTCTTTCATAGTGTTAGCTTGTACTAATGGTCAGTTTTTCTGGGGTATTAAGGTTTGTTGATGTTGTTTTCAAAGCCTGGACAGATTTATACTTGCCAAGCGCTGTGCCAAAAGTATAAATCCTGATTTTTGATAAGTATAAGCCCTCTGCCATGTTCGCCGCTGTCCATGCACGGACAGAAAGTGTCCGTTGCCGGACAATAAAACGAGCATTTTAATCTTGGATTGGCTATATTTAAAGTATAATCGTGCTGGCACAGTATTTTCAGACTGTACAGCCAAACAAGCGCAACTATGGAAGAAAAGAACCTTGGCCGCATACTGGTCATTGATGATAATGAAGACGTGCTTTTCTCGGCGAAGATGCTTCTGAAGAAGTATGCCAGGGAAGTGGTGATGGAGAAAAACCCGAAAAAGATACCGTTCCTGATGAACAACGAGGAGTTCGACCTGATCCTGCTGGACATGAACTTTAGCCAGGACATTACCAGCGGACAGGAAGGGTTTTACTGGCTGAAGGAGATCCTGAAGTATGACCCCTCGGCTGTAGTGGTGATGATAACAGCCTTTGGTGATGTGGAAATGGCTGTGCGGGCTTTGAAGGAAGGTGCCACCGACTTTGTACTGAAGCCATGGCAGAACGAGAAACTGATCGCCACACTATCATCAGCCTCCAGGCTGCGCAACTCATACAAAGAAGTAAACCAGCTAAAAGAAGTTAACCGTGCGTTGAACACTCAGCTGAGCACCAACAAGAACATTATACAAGGCGAAAGCAAGGCCATGCGCCACCTGTTCTCAATTATTGACAAAGTAGCCAAAACAGATGCGGACGTGTTGCTTTTAGGCGAGAATGGAACAGGTAAGGAAGTTATTGCCCGAACCATACACGAACGCTCCAGCCGTGCCGATAAGGTGTTTGTGACCGTGGACATGGGAGCCATTACCGAATCTCTTTTTGAGAGTGAGCTGTTTGGGCACAAGAAAGGAGCCTTTACCGATGCCAAAGAAGACAGGATAGGCAGAATTGAGGCAGCCAATGGCGGTACACTTTTCCTGGATGAGATCGGCAACCTATCGCCGGCCATGCAGGCAAAGCTGCTCACGGTACTGCAGCGCCGCGAAGTGATACGGGTAGGCACCAATAAGCCTGTTCCGGTAAATGTGCGCCTGATCTGCGCTACCAACATGCCACTAAAGGAAATGGTACAGCGCAACGAGTTCCGCCAGGATCTGCTGTACCGCATCAATACCGTAGAGCTGAATTTGCCGCCGTTACGGGAGCGCCTAGACGACATTCCGCTGTTTGCCGAGCATTTTCTGGGGGTATACGCCAAAAAGTATAACCAGCCCGTTAAACGACTCTCTCCCTCTGGTTTGGAGCGCTTAAAGCGTTATAACTGGCCAGGCAACGTGCGCGAACTGCAACATGCCCTGGAGCGTGCCTCCATCATGAGCGATAACCGGGAGCTGAGTGCCGATGACTTCTTCTTCCTGGCAGAATCGGAACCTATGGAAAGCAAGCCGCAGCTGCAGGCGCAAAGCCTCGACCTGGACGAGATAGAGCGTGAGGCCGTACAGCGTGCCCTGCAAAAACACGAAGGAAACATCTCGAAGGCTGCCAAAGAACTGGGTCTTTCCAGGGGGGCTCTGTACCGCAGATTAGAAAAGTATGAGCTTTAACAACTATAAGCTGCAGCTGCTGTTTCGGGTGTTGCTGCTGGCTCTTACAATTTACGTGTTTACCCTGCTGCACCTGAACCCGCAGTATCGCTTTACGGCCTTTGCCCTGGGTGTGGCAGCGGCGGCGCAGGTGTGGCTGCTGGTGCATTTTCAGAACCGGACAAACAAGCAGTTTCTTCGCTTTCTTAACTCCATTAAGTACGATGATTTTACAGAGCTTTTTAAAGTGGAGCACGAGAGCAAACAGCAGAAAGAACTGTCGATGAAGCTAAACGATGTGATGCACAAATTCAGGGAGCTGCGTGCCGAAAAAGAGGCGCACCTGCAGTACTACGAAATGATCGTGCAGCATATCGGCATCGGTATCATCAGTTACAAACCCGACGGCACTGTGATGCTGCTTAACCATGCGGCCAAAAAACTGCTGCGTGTGGGGCAGCTGCGTAAGGTGCAGGAACTGGATGGCGATAGCCCGGAACTGGCGCAGGGCCTGCAGTTAATGGAGCATAACGGTAAATTTTTGGTGCCTTTAAGGCACGGTGCCGAACAGGTAAACCTTTCGGTGCATGTGATAGAGCTGTCTATGCTGGGGGATAAGATTAGGCTGGCCTCCTTGCAGAACATTCAGAAAGAGCTGGAGGAGAAGGAAATGGAGGCCTGGCATAACCTGATCAAGGTGCTTACCCATGAGATCATGAATTCTGTGACGCCTATCGCCTCGTTATCTGCCAGCGCATACGAAGAATTAAACAGCTATACCGATACAGTGGCTGATGAAATAACAGTGCTTAAGGACGAGCTGGTTGATGTAAGCCAGTGCCTGCACACGATCAATCGTAGGTCTGACGGGCTGATCCGTTTTGTAAATGACTTCCGTAACCTGACCGCCATCTCAGTGCCACAGCTAAGCAGGTTCAGCGTAAACGAAATGCTAACCGAAATGAAAACGCTGATGCGTGAGCAACTGGCACAAAAGCATGTTTGCCTAAAAATTGAAGTGCCGCAGGAAAAGCTGCTGCTTTCTGCTGATAGAAGTATGATCGAGCAGGTCCTGATAAACCTGATCAAAAATGCCATTGAAGCAGTAGAGGAGCAAACCGAACCCCAGATTATACTTCGCGCCTACCTCGACGAACGCAGCCGCATCAGCATAGAGGTAGAAGACAATGGCTCGGGCATGACACAGGAGGCGCTCACCAAGATCTTTATACCTTTTTACTCCACCAAAAAAGCTGGTTCGGGCATCGGCCTTAGCTTATCGCGCCAGATCATGCGCCAGCACAAAGGCTCTATCTCGGTACAATCCGAACTGGATAAAGGTACCAGGTTTATACTTCGATTTTGATTTTTGTTGTTGGTTAATTGTTATTCGTTGCTAGACTGTAGAGACGGGATTTCGTTATTGGTTGTTGGTTATTCGTTATTAGCTTTTCGGTTTTGTAGAGACGCAATATTTTGCGTCTTGGTGGCTACAAAGCAGTTGGTTTCGTATTGGCCAACCTGTTTTGGGTCTTTATCTACTTGCCAGCCATAACCTTGAGACGCTCACAGGTTTGGCAGACACTGCGAGGTCTGTACGCCACGTTATACTTTATCTGGTATTGCCGATGAACCCAATTGCCCTGTAGCTACCAAGACGCAAAATATTGCGTCTCTACAGTACAGTTCATTTCTACCTTTCTACTTCCCAAACTCTCAAACTTCTCAACTCCAAAACTCCCAAAACCTTTATAGCACTTCTTACATATACCTTTTAACTCTTAACTCTTAACTCTTAACTCTTAACTCAAAAAACTATGAGTGTTTTAGAAGAAGAAGGTTTTGTAACGGTAACAGCAAGCAACAGTGCGCCAATGGTTGCCAGAATATCAGCAGGCACAGATGTGATGGTAATAGACGAATCTGGTGTTTCGCAGGACAGAAAACCTGGGGCTGACCCATACGATTATATCCTGAGCGGATTAGGTTCATGTACCGTGATAACGCTGCACATGTACGCCCAGCGCAAAGGCTGGCCACTGGATAAGGCCGTCGTAAAATTGCGGCACGAGCGTGTACATGCCTCCGATTGCGAAAAAGAAGAGGATGAAAAAGCCAGGCTATCTCAGATCAAAAAACACCTGTTCCTCTACGGCGACCTGAGCAGCGAACAACGAAAACGGCTCCTGGAAATATCGAACCGTTGCCCGGTACAAAAGTCATTGGCGGCGGGTATCTCGGTTAAAACTGTGCTGGAAAAGGAAGAACAAACTGCTAAGTAGCTCATCTAATACTATTGATCCAGGTCTGCACACAAAAGTCTTCTGCTGGTATTAGCGTTTTTTGCCATAAAATTGTTTTCTTTATCTATCAGATCGAGCAGCTCTTATTTCATGTTTACTTAAACCGAGTTAAATGTGAAGTATAGGTTTTGTGCCACTAATAGATAGAAATGAGGAAATTTACCGTAAAGCTTCTGGCAACGCTAGTATTTAGCGTAAGTATGGTTGCCTGCGTGCCCCTGGAAGAACAAGCCCAGAGCAGTAGTGCAAGTGCCGCCGCACAGGCAGCCATCCGCTACGAGGACTATGTGTACAGCGAAAGTATAAAATCGGTGCAGGCATACTTAGCCACCGGCGATGCTGACCTGGTCCTGAACCCGGCCGTTACCTCTATCTCACAGGAGTTTCCTATGGTGCTGGAGTTTGACAGGGTAAACCACGGTCCGCAGCGGCTTTTAGCCAAGCTTATACATTGCAACGCCAACTGGACACCCTCCAACCTGAACGTAACGCAGTACCTGAACGACTACAACGAGTTTTACATAACTGATGTACAGAACTCTGTAAATACGCGCGTGCCTTATGTGCATTACCGTTTCAGGGTGCCTCGTGTCAAACTTAGTGGCAATTACCTGCTTGTAGTGCAAGAAGAGGGGGGAAGCCTGTTACTAACTCAACGCCTGCTTGTTTTCCAGAATACGGTGATCGTGACGGCAAAGCTGGGCACCCCGATTGGCCCCGGCGGACGCGAAACCCGCCAGCCCGTTGAGTTTAACGTATTTTACAAAGACTACCCGATCGTGAACCCTGCCATGGAGGTAAAGGCCATCATGCGCCAGAACTACCGCTGGGATAATGCCAAGTCCATTGCCAAACCAACTTTTGTGCACGAGGCGCAGAGCAGGCTGGAGTATGTGTTCTTCGAGCCAAAGGACCTGTTTAAAGGCCTTAGTGAGTTCAGGGCTTTTGATACGCGCAGCCTGAATTTTAACGGCATTGGTGTGCAGCGAATTAACCTGGAAACAAGCCCGGTTGCAGTGTTGCTGGAGCCCGACAAAAGCCGCCAGAATGCAGTGTACAGCCAGGAGCCTGATATAAATGGCATGCGTATTTTTGGTAACAGGCAGTATGGCAACCCCGAAGTGAACGGCGATTATGCCCTGGTGGATTTTGCGCTGATAGCCCCAACCGAGGCTCCAGGTGCTGTGTATATTACCGGAGAGCTGACAAACTGGAAACAAACCGAAAACTCTAGGATGCGCTATGTGGCTGAAGAGGGCTTATACCGTGGGCAAATGCTGTTAAAGCAAGGTTACTATAACTACTACTATACTTTCAAACCCAGCGCCACAGCCCCCCCCGACGAAAGCTACTTCGAGGGCAGCCACTTCGCCACCGAAAATATCTACGACATCCTGATCTATTACCGCCCACCCGGATCCCGCGCCGACCTGCTGATAGGGTATGAGCAGTTTACTTATAACCGACGGTAGGTTTTAAAATCAACGGCCCCTATACTTTTGTTAGCAGGTTTATACTATATTGGCTCTGCTTTTTGGAAAATATGCAGGTGCAACGTAGTTCGAGAACAATAAAAGCTACTTCGTGCATAGTGGCAATAACCGTATGTTTACGCTTCTCTACTAGTTGTGTTAAATAAAAAGCATGAAAACAATCTTAGCCATACTTAGCCTTACTGCACTTCTTTCTTGTAGCTCCGTCTCAGAAAAGGAAACAGAAAATACAACTACCTATCAAACTTCAGAAATACCTTTGCCAGTTACAGCTGAAGAAGATACGCTACGTATACCTTCTCACTACTATTACCTTGCAGACCAAAATCAACAGCAGATAATAAGGCTAATTTTGGGAGAGAGCCTTCAGCCAGCGGATAATCACGTGACGTTTGCCCTAATGGATTCATTAAGTTCTGCCAACAAAACAACCAGAGATTCTGTCTTTCCTGCCTTTAAGGTAGTTGTAGAAAAGTCAGATGGTGCTTTAGCTGAAGTTGTAGGACTATACGCTATGAAGTATGTGGAAGCTTACCCGAAAGAATTTGCTGAAAGATACTCGTGCTGCCCTAAAGAGCTGTCTCAACTGACCAACTATATTGGGTACGAAATAATGATGTCACAAGAACCAACATCTGAATATAAGCAGCTTTTTGAGAAAATAAATCAGAAGTATCCGAAGTACGAGCAAGACAAAATTATGCGAGACTTCAAAGGGGCGCTTGAAGTTTACATGCAGGAATTTGAAGGATAAAGAATTACTTAACACAACACGAGCTTCACGGTAGCTGCGCCACCGCAAAGCCTAATCCGTTAAGGGAGAACATAATCATAAAAAACTTCTTTTTCAGCTATTTTTGATAATTAAAAGTAAAACAGGATATGCAAGAAGAACTGATAAACAGAATAACAATAGATCCCAATATTTGCCACGGAAAACCCACTATTCGTGGATTGCGGTATCCAGTTGACAATATGCTGGAGCTATTAGCTTCGGGTATGACAGTAGAAGAACTTCTGGAAGATTATCCTGATTTAGAGAAGGAAGATTTTCTTGCCTGCCTTGAATATGCTGCAAAACTTACCCAAATAAAAAGTATCTATAGAATAGCTTCATGAAGTTTCTAGGTGATGCACAATTGCCTAAAGCTCTTTCTGACTTCATTAATTCTAAAGGAATAAATTCCATACATACCCTAGAACTGCCGGATAAGAATAGAACGCAAGACGGGTACATCACTCGATTAGCAACTGACGAGCATTTTGTAGTTATAACAAAAGATGCAGACTTTCTGGAGTCTTATGTATTAAGTAAAGAACCTCCTAAACTGCTGATTGTAAAAACCGGGAATATCAGAAATAGCGAATTACTAAACCTTTTTGAAAAGCATATTGAATTAATTGCAAGCTTGTTTGCTGAGCATTCATTAGTAGAGATGTCAAAAACAGAAATTGTGGTTCATGCATAAAAATGTCTTTTTCCCTAACCACACCTAAACAGCAGCTCTGCCATCACAAAGCCTAATCCGTTAACAATTCTAATCCCCTTATCACCCCAAAGTATAAACCTCAGTTACAGTAAAACTTTTTAGTCAGTCAGGTGTAGGGCTTGGCGTAGGTAACCTCCTGACTTCCAATCTCCCGTACACAATAAAGTATACTTCATAGTCAGTCCACTTGAGCAACAGATTGCTAATATTGGGCTGGACCGAATTTATACTTTTAAGCTGTTTTAGTCTTTAACTCAAAAAGTATAAACCCGCCATTGTTGGTGTTTTTCACAAACAATCAATAGGGGTATTGTACTTGCTGGTGAGAACACGCAGCAAGGGTGGGCTTTGAAGATTTTTAAACTCTGAACGGAATCATTGCAAACCTGATAAACTAAAAGCTATACTATGGAAAACCCAAAAGATAACGCTGAAGTAGTGCGCCGCGGCTACGAGGCATTTAATGCCGGCGACATGCAGACCCTTTCAGAATTGTTTCATGAAAAAGCGGTGTGGCACACGCCAGGGCGTAGCTCAGTTTCCGGCGACCACCGTGGCCGCGATGCTGTTTTTGCGCTTTTTGGCGTTTATGCCGGCGAAACAGAGGGTAATTTTAAAGCCAGCCTGCTTAATGTGCTCACAAGCGAGGACGGTAGGGTAGTGGGCATCCATCATAACAGTGCCCAGCGCCGAGGCAAAACCTTGGAAGTGGATTGCTGCATCGTGTTTGAGTTTAAAGACGGAAAGGTAATAGATGGCAGAGAGCACTTCTATGACCTGTACGCCTGGGATGAATTCTGGTCATAATCAGCTTGTTTTGAAAGGATTGCGTTAGAGGTATTTTGTATGTGCCAAGTATACTTTGAAAACCTTGCATGAATACCTTTTATGCGCTTCTTGTAGTTTTACTCTTACCGCTGGCTGCCCTTGGCCAGCAACTGGAGCTAATTACGCCCCTGCACAGCACTGTAAAAGAGGCTTCGGGAGTGCTGTACATGAAAGGCAGGATCATTACGCACAACGACTCCGGGGATGAACCCAAACTATACGAAGTAAATCCACAGGGTGGCGGCATCGTGCGGACGGTCTACATCAAAAACGCCACTCACGTAGACTGGGAAGACATTTGCCACGACGACACCTACATTTACATCGGCGACATCGGTAACAATACCGGCAACCGGACAGACCTTAAAATCTACAAAGTATCGATAAGCGAATACCTGAACACCCCCACCGATACCGTAACGGCTCAAACCATCAGCTACAGGTACGCCGACCAAACCGATTTTACATCCAGCAGGTTTACCACAAATTACGATGCGGAGGCGCTTGTTGCCTATAAAGACAGGTTATACTTGTTCACCAAAAACTGGGGCAACTATAAGACAGGCGTTTACGAAATACCGAAATCACCGGGCACTTACAAAGTAAACAAGGTAGCCGAACTGAATGTGAATGGCTTGGTTTCCGGCGCAGACTTTAGCTATACTTCCAATGAGTTCCTGATCTCGGCTTATGATGGATCTGGGGCTTTTGTAACGGTTATGTGTAATTTTCTGGAAACAGGCACGACGGGTTGCGAATTTAAGAGGCAGCCGCTAAGTGCCCCCGTGGGTTACTCGGCACAGTTGGAAGGAATTGCGATCATCAACGAAAATGAGTGTTACCTGGTTGCCGAGCAAAACGACATAGGTTTGCCCGCACTCTACCGGCTCAAAACCAGAAACCTGCTGCATGTACCAGAAAAGTATACTGAACAAGCCTGGGTATCACCTAACCCCGTCTCGAACTTACTGCACATTCATTTGCCCAATGCACGCTCCGAGATCTTTTCACTCACAGGTGTTTTGATACTGACCTCAGAAGACAAACAGGTTGATGTCTCCAGGTTAAGTAAAGGCATTTATCTTTTGGTGTTGAACAGGGCCGCAGACAATAAACGGTTGCAGGTGCGTCTTGTGATCAATTGAGAACAGATTAGGGGAGGGGTATACTTCCAAAGAAATAAGTTGGGTTTGAAATGCTCCGTTTGCAGCAAGACTATGAGCCTGTTTAGAGTTTATTAAAATCAACTCTGTCTGCCCTTGCTGCGTGTTTTCACCAGCAAGTATACTAGCCAAAGTCTTTTAATTGTTGGTGAAACACCAACAATAGCGAGGTCATACTTCTTAACTAAAACTCTAAACAGCTTCTATAAAATAAAATCCCTGCCAGTGCTTAGTGCATCGGCAGGGATTTTTTATTGTGTGTCAGCAGTAAGTATAAACTATACGTTGAAACGGAAGTGCATAATGTCACCGTCCTGCACAACGTAATCTTTACCCTCCACGGCCATTTTACCGGCTTCTTTAATTTTAGCTTCAGATTTATACTCCTGGTAATCGTTTAGTTTGATAACCTCGGCACGGATAAAGCCTTTCTCAAAGTCAGAGTGGATTACACCGGCAGCCTGAGGTGCTTTCCAGCCACGGCCAATCGTCCAGGCACGAACCTCTTTAGGACCAGCCGTAAAGTACGTGATCAGGTTTAGCAGGCTATAAGATGCTTTGATCAACTTGCTCAATCCAGACTCTTTCAGGCCATACTCTGCCAGGAACATTTCTTTCTCTTCCGGCTCCGTAAGTTCCGCGATCTGGGCTTCGATAGAGGCAGAGATAAGCACTACCTGAGCGTTCTCGTTCTTCACGTTTTCCTCCAGCGCCTTCGAGAACTCATTGCATGTGTTAATAGAGGCCTCGTCTACGTTGGCTGCATAAATTACCGGCTTTGCAGTAAGCAGTTTAAGGTCTTCTACAGCCTCCAGGTCATCCTCAGTTACATCCAGGCTGCGTGCATTCAGGCCAGCTTCCAGGTGTGCTTTATACTTCTCTAGGCTGGCCAGCTCTTTTTTCGCTTTCGCGTCGCCGGATTTGGCAGAGCGTACCACCTTCAAAATCTTTTTCTCAACCGACTCCAGGTCTTTCAGCTGAAGCTCTGTGTCGATGATCTCTTTATCAGAAACCGGGTCTACTTTACCGGCAACGTGCACAATGTTAGGGTCGTCGAAGCAGCGCACCACGTGTATGATGGCATCTACCTCGCGTATGTTTGCCAGGAACTTATTGCCCAGACCTTCGCCTTTGCTGGCACCTTTCACAAGGCCGGCAATATCAACAAACTCTATTACGGTTGGCAACACGCGCTCCGGGTGTACCAGTTCTTCCAATACCTGCAGGCGCTCATCGGGCACAGTAATTACCCCCACGTTTGGCTCAATGGTACAGAATGGATAGTTGGCAGACTCTGCCTTGGCGTTAGAAATAGCGTTAAACAGCGTAGACTTGCCCACATTCGGAAGTCCCACAATACCGCATCTTAGTCCCATGTATACTTAGTTATAATTTTCAGGGTGCAAAGATAAGAGAATTTGGGGAGTTATGGTGTAGGATGTTTGGTTAAATGGCTTAATTGTTAAATTGTTGTGGTTAGAGAATTGGCTGTACTTTTTGCTATTCTTTCTAGTGTGTGTTATTCCTCAGTCTTACTTGCATATAGTTTCATAGTTTGTTTTGGTGCCCTCAAGGCCGGGAGGCCTTGTCCTTGCCCATCGCGCTGCTTTCGCTTCCTTTGCTCCTGACGTCGCAATGCCTCGCTCGCGCTCGTCACCGGAACCTCTCGAGGCGCTCAGTCCAAGGACTGGGATTGACACTTCTTAGTTTGCGGTTGTCACAACTGGTAACAAAGTATAAATGCCTGACTTGCTACTTTGCATTGACCTTAGCCATGTGCACCCTGACGATTTTTTGTTTGAGCGTTCAGCGAGTTCAAAATCGTCTTGATTCTTTTGCTTACTTTTCTCATCAAGGAGAAAAGTAAGGCCCAGCCGGCGAGGCGAAAAGCCAGCTAAAGGCAAAAAGGTTTCTATTTAAGAGATGGGGTGTGTATGATGGCTATTCTTTCTTTGGATAAGGAGGGGCAGTTTGAACCGGTACGGCATCAATATCAACCTAAAAGCACCCACACGCCCACGCCAAAACGAACCTACAAAGTATAAAAAAAGCCCATGGCAATGCCATGAGCTTTCAGTATCTCTGTTAGAAAATCCTTAACTAAAAGGGGAGGGTTATTCCCACTTCAGCTCGCCATCGTAGGCAGCTGTTTCGCTTTCTTCTGTTACAGGTGCCTCAAGCGCAGCAAGAGCCTCCTCTGTCAACAGTTCTGATTTAACGTGATCAATCGTTCCCTGAAGTGCCTCCATGAACTTCACAAAGTCCTCCTTGTACAGGAAAATCTTGTGCTTTTCGTAAGAAAAAGTCTCGTCTTTGAATTTTCTTTTGCTCTCCGTGATGGTCACATAAAAATCATTCGAACGAGTTGACTTCACATCAAAGAAGTACGTTCTCTTCCCGGCTCTTACTCTTTGGGAATAAATCTCAGCTTTTTCGTTGTTCTCTTCCACCGTCTTAAATAACGTTAAATTCAACTTTGTGAATCTAAAAGTAACATATAGATCTGATATATAAAAATTTTCGAATTTAAATTTCTTAACTTTTTAATATTATATTTGCAACCGGACCAACTATAGTATATTATGAATATATGTTCAATTATACTAGTACTCTTGCTTTCTTTCTTCGCTAAAGAGCCCTATTATTCGGCAGAAGGTAAAGCAACTTATTACTCCGACCGCATGCAAGGGCACCGAACTGCCAGCGGCGATAAGTATGATAAAAAGCTGCTGACAGCTGCCCACGCAACCCTCCCTTTTAACACACTGGTGCAGGTTACCAATGTAAGAAATGGTAAGTCTGTTATCGTAAAGATCAACGACCGCAAAGCCAGAAACCGCCAGGTGATCATCGACCTTTCCAGAGCTGCCGCCGAAGAAATTGACCTGGTGCGAGCCGGCATCGCCAGCGTAAAGATCAGGCAGGTGGAAAATGAAGAGGAAAAGCAACAAGACACGCCCTTAGCCGTTTCAGAAGCAGACACGAAAGCTAAATAAACGCTGAAACCTGCATGAAAAAGCCCCTCACCCTTGCCGATGTACAGAAGTTCGAGAACATGGAGTTTCTGGCTAAACAACTCGTCGAGGGTTTTATTACAGGGCTGCACCAATCTCCTTACCACGGCTTTTCGGTAGAGTTCTCAGAACACAGGTTGTATAACAGTGGCGAAAGCACCCGGCACATTGATTGGAAGGTTTTTGCCCGCACCGATAAGCTGTTTGTAAAACGGTACGAGGAGGAAACCAATCTGCGCTGCCATATTCTGCTGGATGTGTCGCCGTCGATGTACTACCCAACCGAGAACAACGGCAAGCTTACCTTTTCCATACTTTGCGCTGGTGCATTGGCAACCTTGCTGCGTAAGCAGCGCGATGCCGTTGGCCTGGTTACCTTTTCCGATAAAATAGAGCTGCAAACGCCGGTTCGTTCTACTGCCTCGCATTTGCATACTCTGTTAATGATATTGCAGAAGCAGCTGGAGCAGCAGACAGGCGCAAAAGACACCAACGTTGCGGATGTGGTGCACCAGATCGCGCAGCAGATTCCCAAACGCTCGCTGGTGATCATCTTCAGCGATATGCTCAGCAAACTCGACGATAGCGAGGCCATTTTTGCCGCTTTGCAGCACCTGAAGCACCAGAAACATGAGGTACTGATCTTTCATGTGATGGACCGCAAAACGGAAGAGGAGTTTGAGTTTGCAGAAAGGCCATACATTTTCGTGGACTCTGAAACAGGGCAGGAGCTGAAACTGCAACCCTCGCAGGTGCGCGACCACTACCGCACCGCCGTAGAGAGCTACAAGAAAGAACTAGCCCTGAAATGCGGCCAATACAGGATCGACTTTGTACCGGTAGACATCAGCGAACCCTTCGACAAAGTGCTTTATTCCTACCTCATCAAACGAGCTAAGGTTCGTTGATCGTTTTTCGTTGATCGTTGTTTGTAGAGACGCAATATTTTGCGTCTTTTTGTTTTTATAGCGCAAGTGTTAAACGTAGTGTCACTTGTGCTGGTGTATGGGGCAAGTCTTCAGACTTGCGGAAGTATAAAGCATGAGTTTATAGTGTGCAATTTCTTAAAGTATAAGTATGGCTCACGGAAGTCTGAAGACTTCCCATTATTTCAAGTCACAAGTCACGCTTCGCTTAAGACTTGCGCCAGGGGAAGAGAGATTGTAAGAAATGTAGTTTTCTGTATTAAAAAGACGCAAAATATTGCGTCTCTACATTTCCAATAACGAACAACCAACAACGAATAACCAATAACTAACAACCAACAACCAACTCAATTCCCCTCTCTATCAAAGGCGTGAACCCGTACGTCGCGGGTTGTTTTATCTTTGGCTTCGGTGCCGAATTCTATTTTGTTGCCGCGTTCGGTGTCGTAAATTTCGGTATACTTTTTCCAGCCTGTTACACTTGATTTGTCTGTGATTTTATCTTCTCCAAGGCCGCCGTATACTTTAACCAGTATCCCGTCTTTTACCTTGCCGCTAAGTATAAAACTGTCGTCGCCAGCAAGGCCGTGAAGTATGATCTGCTCAGTTTCGTTGCGGTTAAATGTGCGGCGGTAATAGATCTTATCAGGGGCGTTGTCGGTGGCTGGTCTGCTTACTGTTATTTCTGTTTGGTTGTCGTTTAACCTGCGCACTACAAATTGATCCTCGGCGTCTGTGCCTGCTATCGTTACTTTTTTGGCAAGCTGCTCATACATTTTTTCTGCTACTTCAGAAAGCAGGTCTCGGCGGCTTTTCAGGTTATGGGCTATCTCCTTACCTTTCAAAGTATAAATCGTGGTGGGCAGACTGCGGACTGCTTGGTCAATCACCGCATCACTAAGATTTTGTTTTATACTTTGTGCGATCTGTTGCCAATCCTGGCGTGTTAGCTCATTCAACAGACGTTCGTCAATAAACCTGGCGTTGATCATATAGCCTTTCACATCGTCAAAATCATCTTCGAAGGTCTGGAATTTTCGGGCCATGATCTTGCTGGTTGCAATGGTGGGGATAAGGCCGTCCTGCATTTTGTAGAAAGCCTGGTCGCGGTCTTTGGGGATGGGGATAAACAGAGTATCATTTCCTATTGGTTTTACGGCCCAGTCCCACTGTCCTTTGTGCCGATCCCAGTCGCCGAGCAGCAGGTCAAAAAGCCTGGCCCTGGCAAAAGCCTTCTGGTCAAAGTGGTAGTAATTGCTTTCGAAACGTTTACGCAGCGCATCCTCTGATTCCTCGAAATCAACAGCGCCCTTAAAGTATGAGGTTAAGTCTGCCGGGCTTTCATACTTTTGCTCCAGCAAAAACACCTTGCCCTGCACCAGCTTGTTATACTCCCCGAAGGTTGTATCAGAGGTGCTAACATAGTATAGCTTAGGAGAGGAGTGAGGCACCCCGATGGCCTCGGCCAGCACAGGCACTACCAATGCTCCATACGGGTTTCCGGCAGAGGTCTGATCGCGGAGCACATTGCTTACGAAGGTTGGCTGCCAGAATTTGCTCACCACATGGATAGGGTCTTTATCGATGGAGCGCAGCGCGTAGACACGGCCGGTACTGTCTTCCAGTTCAAAGCTGGTTGTCTGGAAACCACCTCCTTTTTTCACCACCTTCAGGCCACCATGCATTTTGTGCAAGTCGAGCACGGGCAGCTTAATGGGTGTGGTCCAAAGTTCGCGGTTATGGTCGCCCCAGAAAAAGCGATGGGAGCCGCTGCGGTCGTAATGCCTGCCCGGTATCACCCACACGCTGTCCTGGCCGGCTGGCGGCAAACCGTTCAGTTCATCCTCCGTTGCCAGGGCATCTTTCTGAAAAAAATCAGCATCGGCGCAGCTACTTAAGGCAAATGCCAGAAGTATAAAGTATAACAACCGTGTAAAGAAAACCTGCACCACAATCTCTTTAAATTTCCATGATAAGCACCTGTTATACTTTAACTGTAGCACGGAGTTGCAGGGCTTCCTGTACTTTTACTTTGAACGGTGCTGTCGGTAGTATGCCATCAGGCCGGTTGTAGAGCTGTCGTGCTTGCTCTCAGCTGATTCATCAAGTAACTCCTCCTCAATTTTACCTGCCAGCTGTTTTCCTAATTCAACACCCCACTGGTCAAAGCTGTAGATGTTCCAGATAATGCCCTGCACAAACGTTTTATGCTCATACATGGCCAACAGCGCGCCCAATGTATAAGGGTTTAGCTGGTGAAACATGATGGATGTGGATGGCCGGTTACCCTCGAAAACCTTATGCGGAATAAGAGCCTCCATTTCTTCCTGGTTCATGTTGCCTTTCGTTTCCAGTTCGGCGCGTACCTCGTCTGCTGTCTTTCCTTTCATCAGGGCCTCTGTCTGGGCAAAGAAGTTCGAAAGCAGCATGGTATGGTGCTGGCCAATGGGGTTGTTGCTGTTTACCGGCGCAATAAAGTCGCATGGAATCAGGAACGTGCCCTGGTGTATAAGTTGGAAGAAAGAGTGCTGGCTGTTGGTACCGGCCGCTCCCCAGATAACGGGTTGTGTCTGGTAGTCTGGTTCACTTCCATCACGGCTGGCGCTTTTGCCGTTGCTCTCCATTAATAGCTGCTGCAGAAACTCCGGCAACAGGCGCAGGTACTGGTCATACGGAAGTATGGCGTGTGTCTGGCAGCCGAAAAAGTTCGTATACCAGATGCTAAGCATCCCCATCAGTACTGGTATGTTTTTGCGCAGATCCGTTTCCCTGAAGTGCTTGTCCATGGCTTCTGCACCACGCAGCAACTCCTCAAACTTGTCGTAACCTAATGCGCAGGCAATGGACAAACCAATGGCCGACCAAAGCGAGAAACGGCCACCAACCCAGTCCCAGAAACGGAAGGTGTTTTCGGGTGCTATTCCAAATGCCTCCACCGCTTTTGTGTTGGTAGACAGGGCCACGAAATGCTTTTTGATGTGCTCCCTGTCACCGGCTGATCTCAGGAACCAGTCGCGTGCAGTCTCTGCATTGGCTATGGTCTCTTTTGTAGTGAATGTTTTGGAAGCGATGATGAAAAGCGTCGTTTCCGGGTCGAGTTTCTTTAGTACCTCAGCTGCATCCGTACCATCCACATTCGAGATAAAGTATACATCAATGCTTTCTTTCTGGTAGCTTTTTAAAGCTTCCACTACCATCTGTGGCCCCAAATGCGAACCACCGATGCCTATGTTCACAACACTTTTGATCTGCTTGCCTGTGTAGCCTTTCCAATCACCGCTGTGTAGTTTGTTGCAGAAGTTTTTCATCTGCTGCTGTACATCACGTACCTCGCTCAAAGCGTCTTCTCCGTCAATTTCAAGTGTGCCGCCAGAAAAGTTACGCAACGCCGTATGCAGCACAGCACGGTTCTCGGTCACATTTATGCGTTCCCCTGAAAACATCTGCTCAATAGCGGCAGGCAGCTCCATTTCCTTTGCCAGCTCAACCAGTATGTTCAGTGTTTCTTCGGAAATACGGTTTTTGGAAAGGTCAAACAGCATGTCCTCAAACTGAAGCGAAAGTTTCTCAAAGCGCTGCGGGTCCTGTGCAAACAACTCACGCAGGTGCCATGGCTGTATTTCATTAAAGTGCGCTTGCAGTTTTTTCCAGGCTTCTGTTTGTGTAGGAGGGTAGTTTTTCAGCATGTTTTTAAGGGTGTTTCTGTATTACTTTCAGGGCTCAACTACTCGGTTTATGTGTTTTGGGTTTCGGAGAAGAAGGCCATACTTGTTGTTGGAGTTAAATTAATCATTTATGACAAGTATATACAATAAAGTAAATATTTATGTCACTAACCATGGTGCTGCTCCTTCACTGTTAGGTGTAACGCTTTGTACTTATGTATCGAACCGGTGCTGTTAACGTACAAGCATAAAGTAATTTAACCTGTGTAGAAGAAGATGATGAAGAAAGATAACAAGCACGAAGCGGATAGCAGCAAGGATAAGAAAGCCATCTTGCGTGAGGACGATGGTAAACGCACTCCCCCGGGACCGACAGGATACATAACCGGCGGCAAAACAAGATCGACACGGCCGGAGCAAGGGCCTGATATTCCGCCGCACGAGCGTACCGAAGGTATTCCATAGTTAGTAATGTCTTCCCATAAGCCCTGAAGAGTTAGCTGAAACCAGCATTAAATATGGCAATAGATCAGAAGTATCCCTACCATAGCATACCTGTTGATGAAACGCTGGAGAAGCTGCATGCGAGCAAAGACGGACTTACCGAGGAAGAGGCTGAAAAGCGGCTGAACGAAGTAGGCCCCAATGTACTGACAGGTACCGAAGGCGTGAATCCTGTGCTGCTGTTTTTAAAGCAGTTCAAGGATTTTCTGATCCTGATCCTGTTTCTGGCAGCCGGGGTGGCCTGGTATGCCGATCAGCGTGTGGATGTGTACGTTATACTTGGCGTGATCCTGTTCAATGCCATACTTGGCTTTTTGCAGGAGTACCGCGCCGAAAAGGCCATACTTGCCCTGAAGCGCATGATCAAACAGGAAACCACTGTTGTGCGTGATGGAAAACCCAAAACCATAGAAGCCAAACTGCTGGTGCCTGGCGATATAATTAAGTTGGAAGAAGGCGACAGCATACCCGCAGATGCCCGTCTGGTGGCATGCAAGAACCTGCAGACAGTGGAGGCCTCGCTTACCGGCGAGTCCCTGCCCATTGAGAAACACACAGAGCCCCTTCCTGAGAAATGCAACCTCGGCGACCGGGTGAACATGCTGTTTAAAGGCACCCATGTTGCCCGGGGCACGGCCACTGCCGTGGTAACAGGCACAGGAGCCAATACCGAGATCGGTAAAATTTCCAAATCGCTCAGCAACATCAAAGCCACCTCTTCCAACTTCAGGAAAAAGACAGAGCGACTGGCCAAGCAAATGGCTATGATCTCCATAGCCACTTCGCTGGTGGTTTTTATACTTGGCTATTTTGTGCGCGGCTTCGCTTTTGAGGAGGTGCTCCTGATTACGGTAGCCACGCTGGTTTCCTCCATCCCGGAAGGATTACCCGCAGTCATCTCCATTGTGCTGGCTATCGGGGCCAAGCGCATGGCCAACCAGAATGCCATTGTGCGGGAGTTTACTGCAACAGAAATGCTGGGCTCCATCTCGGTTATACTTACCGACAAGACCGGAACCCTTACCAAAAGTATACTTACTGTAAAAAGACTTTTCCTGGGTGATGGCAGCGAACTGGAGGTTACGGGCACAGGCTATGTGCTAGATGGAGAGATCTGCCACAACGATAAGCCAATAGATGCCGCGCAAAACCCCGTGCTCAACAAACTGCTGTTTGTTGCCGCACACTGTAACAACGCCAGGCTAGCCGGTGAGCAGGAGCAAAGTGACACGAACGACAAAAACAAGCCGAACGATGGGGAAGATAAAGCTAGCGGAGACCCTACCGAAATTGCGCTGCTGGTGCTTGCCCGTAAAGCAAAGGCAGAAAGTCAACCTAAGGCAACTCGCCTGGATGATTTGCCATTCAGTTCAGAGCAAAAGTTCAGGGCCACTTTAGTTGAGGCAGACGGAAAGCAGGAAATACTGGTGGTAGGGGCCCCGGAAAAGATCCTCAAACTGAGTACAGGTATACTTACCGCCGATGGCCCGCAGCAATTAAGTGAAGAGAAGCGGGAGCAGGTGCAGGCCGTGATGGACGAGTGGGCTGGCCACGCTATGAGGGTACTGGCGCTTGCCTACAAAGACACCAACAGGAGTACAGAAGGACTGACCGCAGAAGAAGTTACGGACCTGGTATGGGTAGGCATAACCGGTATCGTAGACCCACCCCGCGGGGGAGTGCAGGAAGCGGTTAAAGCGTGTAAGTCGGCGGGCATACGGGTGATGATGCTAACCGGAGACCACAAGAAAACTGGGGCCGCCATTGCCCGCGAAGTAGGCATCCTGGACGACGACGAGACAGTTGAAAATTACCCAGATGCGTTGCAGGAAGATGAACTGGAAGAACAGGATGGCAAGTTCGATGATCTGGTGGACCATGTGTCGGTGTTTACCCGTGTGAGCCCTACCACTAAGCTGCGCATAGCAGAGCACATGCAGGAAAAAGGCCACCTGATTGCCATGACCGGCGATGGCGTAAACGATGCGCCTGCACTTAAACGCGCCGACGTAGGCATTGCCATGGGCATCAGGGGCACCGACGTGGCCAAGGATGCCTCCCATATCGTACTCTCCGATGATAATTTCGCTACCATTGTGCGGGCCATACGCGAAGGCAGGATCGTGTTCCAGAATGTGCGGCAGACCAGTTTTTTCCTGCTCACCACAAATTTTGCCTTTGTGTTTGTATTTATAATCGCCATTGCTTTAGGGTGGCCTTTTCCGCTTACCGCCACCCAGATACTTTGGGTAAACTTGGTTACCGATGGTGTAATGGAACTTGGCCTGGCTGCAGAGCGTGGCCACGGCGAGATCATGAAGCAAAAGCCGGTTGCCCGCGATGCTAACATACTTGACAGGTCGGTTATCCCATATTTGTTACTGATGAGTGTGGTCATGCTGGTGCTCTCGTTGGGTGTTTTTTCCTACTACAAAGCACAGGAGACAGAACTTGCCCGAACAGCTGTTTTCATCGTAATCGCCATGACACAGGTCTTCAATACTTTTAACATGCGGTCTATTAAAAAATCAGTATTTGCCATTGGCTTGTTCAGCAACAAGTATATCAACATCGCATTTTTAGTATCGGTTGCCCTTCAGTTGCTGGTCGTTTACACGCCATTCCTGAGTGGTATCTTCCGGTTCGAAGAGTTGCCTGTGCTGGATCTGTTTGTTATTCTGCTGCTGTCCTCGTCTGTTATCTGGATTGCTGAAATATATAAGAAGATACGCTTCCAAAACGAGCCCGACGATGAAGAATTTATTCATCAGCAGGACGATCCGGGTAAATTGTAACCTGAGTCAGTCGTAACCCAAATCTATGATCTATGAAAGTTACTTTTTTTAGTGTGCAGGATTTCGAAAAGCCCTTTATCCGGAATGAGGAGCAGGGCAGGCTGGAAATTGAACTGTGCCAGAGCTTCCTGAACGAAGATACAGTGGATGAAGCCCCGGTAGGAGATGCCGTGGTGTTGTTTGCCACAGATGCAGCACCGGCACCGGTTATTGAAAAGCTTCATCGGAAGGGCGTAAAGTATATCGCAACCCGCAGCCGTGGCTACGACCACATCGATCTGGAGAAAGCAAAGGAACTGGGGATAAAAGTAGCAAACGTGCCTACTTACTCACCATACTCTGTGGCTGAGCACGCCGTGGCTTTAATGCTGTCGTTGAACAGGCACCTGCACGAGGCTTATACAAGACTGCGCAACTATAACTTTTCGCTGGCAGGCCTGGTGGGCTTCGACATGCATGGGAAAACAGTGGGCGTTGTTGGCGCCGGCGATACAGGCGAGGCACTGGTGCGCATACTTTGTGGTTTTGGGTGCCGTGTCCTGATCCACGATATCGTTGAAAAAGAGGAACTAAAAAAGGGATGCAACGCCAGCTATGTTTCTTTGGACGAACTTTGCCGGCAATCAGACATTATCTCGCTGCATGTGCCCCTGAACAGCCAGACCCGCCACATGATCAACAAGCAGAAAATTGACATGATGAAAGACGGGGTGATGCTGATAAACGTGGCGCGTGGAGCCGTGTTGAAAACCGAAGACGCGTTGGAGGGGCTGAACAGCGGAAAGATCGGTTACCTGGGGCTGGATGTGTATGAAAAGGAGAAAAAGCTCTTCTTTACAGACCACTCCCGGGAGCGTGACAAGGTGGATGACCCCTTGCTGAACGAATTGCTGCAGCATGAGCGGGCATTTATAACCGGGCATCAGGCTTTCCTGACAAAGGAGGCCGTAAACCAGTTCATCTGTACAACCTTCGAAAGCTTGCGTGCATGGCAAGAGGGTAAGTCCGCAGCGTACGAACTCTGAGAATGAAACACAACCTGAACAACCTGATGGCCGAAAAGCAAATCAAAGCTTTGATCTTTGACCTGGATGGTGTGGTTACGCAAACTGCCAAAGTGCATGCGCAGGCCTGGAAGAAAATGTTTGACAGTTTCCTGCTGAAACGTGCGTCTGAAGATGGCAAAGTATACGAACCCCTGAACATCAGCACAGATTACAGGCAGTACATTGATGGCATACCACGCTACGACGGGGTGCGTAATTTCCTGGCCTCAAGGGGGATTTTTTTACCCGAAGGTACACCGAAAGATGAGGCTGGAAGTGAGACGGTGACAGGGTTGGGCAATCTGAAGAATTTATACTTTCAGGAATTGGTGAAGGCAGGTGGCGTGCAAGTATACCCGGATACCGTTGCCTGGCTGCAGCAGCAACGTGACCAAGGCTTTAAAACGGCCATCATATCTGCCAGTAAAAACTGTAAAACCATACTGGAGGCTGCCAAAATAGAACACCTTTTCGATGCACGCGTAGATGGGGTGGTAGCCGCCGAGCTTAATTTAAAAGGCAAACCCGCGCCGGATATTTTTCTGAAGGCCGCAGAACAATTGCATGTTTCACCTGAAGAAGCAGCTGTTTTTGAAGACGCGCTGGCCGGCGTGGAGGCTGGTAAAGCAGGTGGTTTTGCCCTGGTAGTAGGATTAGACAGAACCGGCGATGCTACCCGATTATTGAACCACGGTGCCGACATGGTACTACAGGAATTCCCTATAAACAACCCATGAAAAAGGAAGCAACTGCTCACAAACACAACCCTGAAACCTTGCCATCTGCCCTGCAGCAAATTCCGCAACTGCTCGAGGGTAAAAAGCCTGCTGTATTTTTAGACTACGACGGCTGCCTGACCCACATCGTAAAAGACCCCGACAAAGCCATACTTAGCAAAGAGATGCGGGATACGTTACAGCGACTGGCGCAGGTATGCAGTGTGGCCATTGTGAGCGGCCGTGACCGGGCCAACGTTGCCAACCTGGTGCAGCTTGATAATTTATACTTTGCGGGCTCGCATGGCTTTGATATTTCAGGGCCAGGCGACATGCACACGGAGCCCGGCGGCGCCAAGGATGCCCTACCTGCCCTGGACACAGCGGAAGAAGAACTTAACAGCAGGCTAAAGCACATAGCGGGCGCCATGGTGGAGCGTAAGCGCTACGCCATAGCGGTGCACTACCGAAACGTGCCTGAGGAGCATGTGGCCGAACTAAAGCGCATTGTTGCTGATGTGCTGCAAATGCATCACGCACTCAAGGAAGGGTTGGGGAAAAAGATCATAGAGCTGAAACCAAACCTTAACTGGCACAAAGGCAAGGCAGTACTGTGGCTGCTCTCGGAACTGGGGCTAGACAGGCCGGACATTGTACCGCTTTACATTGGCGATGACATTACCGATGAAGATGCCTTTGCGGAGTTACAGGGCAGGGGAATTGGAATTCTGGTGGGTGAGCACGACGAACAAACTGCGGCCGAGTACAGGCTGGAAAACGTGGAGGAAGTAGAGGAGTTCCTGCAAAAACTTACGCACCACCTCTCAAAAAACGCACATGCAGGAATGGAAGATAACGTATGATACCTGGGAGCCAGGTCAGCAGCCTTTGCGTGAGGCGCTTTGCACGCTGGGCAATGGCTGTTTTGCAACACGAGGGGCCTTTGAGGAAGAATCTGCCGACGAGCAGGTGCATTACCCGGGTACTTACCTGGGGGGCGGCTATAACCGGCTGGTTTCTGAGGTAGCAGGCAGGCAGATAGAGAATGAGGACCTGGTTAACTGGCCAAACTGGCTGCCTATTACCTTCCGGCATAAAGGTGGCGGGTGGTTTAGCCTGTCTAAGGTGCAGGTACTGGATTTTGTGCAGGAACTGGATATGCAGCAAGGCTTGCTTACCAGAACCGTTCGGTTTAAAGACTCCACAGGCCGTGAGACGCAATTGATCAGCCGGAGGTTTGTAAGTATGGCCAACCCGCACCTGGCTGCGCTTTGCTGGGAGATAACGCCACTTAACTGGTCTGGCGAGATCGAGGTGAAAGTTGCGTTGGATGGCAGCGTGACCAATAGCGGCGTTGCCCGTTACCGCTCTTTGGAGAGCAAGCACCTGGAGCCGGTAGAGGCCGACCAGTATGATCAGGACACGCTATACTTAGTTACCCAGACAAGGCAATCAAAGATAAGGATGGCGCAGGCCGCACGCACCCTGGTGTACGCTGACGGTAAAAGACTGGCCGTGGAACGGCAACACAAGGCAAAGCCGGACTATGTTGAACAGTTACTTAAAATCAACTGTAACCAGGGGCAGGCGGTAACCATCGAGAAAGTCGTGCTGCTCTATACTTCCAGGGACTTTGCCATATCGGAACCAATGCTGGAGGCATGCACAAACATCGAGAAGCTGGGGGGATTCAACCAATTGCTGGAGATCAGCAGCCGCGCCTGGCTTCGGTTGTGGCATCGCTGCGACCTGGAGCTGACCTGCAATGAGGAAGCACAGGCTGTGCTGCGGCTACATATCTTTCATTTGCTCCAAACGGTATCGGCGCACTCTATTGGGCGCGACATTGGCGTACCGGCCCGGGGCTGGCACGGAGAGGCCTATCGTGGCCATATTTTCTGGGACGAGCTCTTTATTTTCCCTTTCCTGAACCTGCGGCTGCCCGACCTTACAAGGGCATTGCTGATGTACCGTTACCGCCGCCTGCCTGAGGCCCGTTATGCCGCTATTGAGGCAGGCTACAGAGGTGCCATGTTTCCGTGGCAGAGCGGGAGCAACGGCCGCGAGGAAAGCCAGGTCATACACCTTAACCCAAAATCGGGGAGGTGGTTGCCAGACAACACTTTTTTGCAGCGCCACATAAACGCCGCCGTGGCCTATAATGTGTGGCATTACTACCAGGCCACCCACGACAGGGAGTTCCTGATCTTTAACGGGGCCGAACTTATCTTTGAGATCGCACAGTTCTGGTCAACTATCGCCATCTTAAGTCCGGAAAAAGGCCGCTATGAGATACGCAATGTGGTTGGGCCTGACGAATACCACACCGAGTACCCCGGCTCCGAAAGCCCTGGCCTGAATAACAATGCCTATACCAATGTAATGGCTGCCTGGGTGATACAGTGTGCCCTGCAGGTAATGGAGGAACTGGATAGCTCGCGGGTGGAGGAACTGAAACACAAATGCGCTATTTCCACAGATGACATTGAGCGCTGGCAGCACATCAGTCAGCGAATGTATGTGCCGTTTATCGGTGAAAGCAACATTATCGCGCAGTTTGAGGGGTATGAGCAGCTGCAGGAGTTTCCGTGGGAGGCGTACAAGGTAAAGTATGGAGAAGCCATGCGCCTGGACCGCATCCTGGAAAGCGAAAACGACAACGTGAACAAGTATAAAGCCAGTAAGCAGGCGGATGTGCTGATGCTCTTTTACCTGTTCTCGTCAGAGGAACTACAGCAGATATTCAGCAAAATGGGGTATGATTTCAAGCCCGAAAGTATACTCGATAACATCGCCTATTACGAGCACCGGACATCACATGGGTCTACGTTAAGCAAGATCGTGCACTCCTGGGTACTGGCGCGCTCTGACCGGGAACGTTCATGGCTAAATTTTGAGATCGCGATGCTGAGTGACCTGGAAGATGTACAGGGAGGAACCACCCCGGAAGGCATTCACCTCGGCGCAATGGCCGGCACCGTGGACCTGGTGCAGCGCTGCTACACCGGCCTCGAAATCCGTGATGATGTGCTCTGGCTCAACCCGGTGCTGCCCGATGAAATAGGCTGCCTTAACCTGCAGCTCCGTTACCGCAGTCACTGGCTTTCTGTACACCTGACGCACAACAAGATGGTGATCTCTTTTGACAGGGGCTGGACCAATGAAGTGAAGATCGGGGTAAAGGGTGAGGTTTATACTTTTACTACCGGCGACAAACGCGAGTTCGAGATCACACGTGACTAAGGCTACTCAAGCCCTAATAACAATAAATTGAAAGTAAACATATGCACAAGATCATTACCATCACCTTAAACCCCGCCCTTGACAAAAGCACCAAAATAGGCCATGTGGTACCCGAGAAAAAGCTGCGCTGCGAAGAGCCGGTTTTTGAGCCGGGTGGCGGCGGCCTGAACGTGTCGAGGGCAATTAAAAAGTTGGGAGGGGAGTCTTGTGCCTGGTTTTTAGCTGGCGGTGCCACCGGACAGATGCTGGAACAGCTCATGGAAGCGGAGGGAGTGGTAACCTGGACTGTGAAAACTAAAAACTGGAACCGCGAAAACCTGATGGTGATGGAAACGGCCACGGGTAACCAGTACAGGTTCGGGATGCCCGGGCCTGATACCTATGAGGACGAATGGAAGCAGTGCCTGGATAAATTGGAGCAGATGCCAGCCGACGAGGTGCCAGCTTACGTGGTTGCCAGCGGAAGCCTGCCCCCGGGCGTGCCCGATGATTTTTATCTGCGCCTGGCAGCCGTAGCGCACAAGAAAAGCTTCAAACTAATTGTGGACACGTCGGGAGATGCACTTGTGAAGGCGGCAGGGGAGGGCGTGTACCTGCTAAAACCTAACCTTGGCGAACTGGCTGCGCTGGCCGGTAGAGAAGAAATATCAGCGCTGGAGCAGGAAGAGATCGCAAAACAGGTAATTGCCGAGGGTAAGTGTAAAGTGCTGGTGGTGTCGTTGGGGCCACGCGGTGCCATGCTTGCCTCTAAGGATGAGATAAGCTACGTGGTGCCGCCTACCGTGCCGCAGAAAAGCGCTGTTGGTGCCGGAGACAGTATGGTGGCAGGTATCGTGCTAAGCCTGCTTAAAGGATGTCCGCTAGATGAGGTGATCCGCTACGGAGTGGCAGCCGGTACTGCCGCCACCATGACACCCGGCTCCGAACTGTGCCGCAAAGAAGACACCGAGGAAATCTTCAAATGGCTGCAAGAGCACAAGTGAGACTATGAATTATGAATTATGAGTTACATTACCTTGAGTCAAAATTTATCTCAAAGTATAGAGGCTAGGGGCTGGCATGGTCCTCAGTCTTTTGTCTTTTGTCTTGTGTCTGAAATCCTGTGTCTGAAATCTTAAATCCCCTTAATCAAACACAATCACTTTGTCTTTGTGCTTGCCGCGCATGTAGCCGCGTATGATCTGCTGGATGTCTTTGTTGTCGTTGAAGCGGGTGATCACGTCTTTGAAATCTTCCAGCGAGGAGGCTGAGAAAGTTTCGTCCACAAAGCCAAATCCAAGGTAGGTGCCATACTCCACCACAACCACCGACTTTTCGCCTGGCTCCCGTCCTTTGCCCAGGATCACAAAGGTGTTGTGCTCATAGGTAAACGAGTCCAGTGCAGCATCCACGCGCTGGTTATACTCTTCAGGGCTTTCTTTGCCCACACATGCGCCATTGCACTGGTGTACCTGGTAATCGAAGCAGGCGCCGGTTGTCTTATACAGGTCGCAGAGTTTCTGGCACAGGTTATACTTGGCCACTTTATGAAACAGGAAACCTTTTGCCTTGTAATGGTTAGACAGGGCGATGATCGGTGTCATGCTGATGTTGTCCGCCTTGTTTACACTTCCGAAGGTCAGGCGCTTATATCCCTTATCATCGAGGTAGGTAAAAATGCCGGTGTTAAACACACTGCGCCGCTGTTGCCTGTTATACTTTGGCTTCATGCGCTTAATCTCCGCCGACTCATACAACAGGGCAACAAGCTCATTACCCATCAGCTCATAGGAGATGTCCGCAATGCTGTTTTTGAAATCCAGCGATTTACGGCTTTTGTAGTCGATGTTAAAGTGCTGGATGATGCGCTTTTTGATGTTGATGCTCTTGCCCACGTAGATCACCTCGCCCTGTGCATTGTGGAAGTAATACACACCGGGCACCATTGGCAGCGCATCCATCTGTTCTTTTGAGATATCGGGTGGCAGCAGCGATGTTTTGATCTCCTGCTTTAGCACCTGCGTTGTCTCGGCGGCCATGTGCATGTTGCCGTCCACCACGGGGCGGTTTAGCTTGATAAGCTTGTCAAACAATTTGGCAGTGGCTTCGGCATCGCCTATGGCCCTGTGTCGCTGCTTTAGGGGTATGTCTATACTTTTGCAGAGTTTGCCCAGGCTGTACGATGGCAGGCCAGGTATCAGGCTGCGGCTAAGGCGTACGGTACACAGCGTTTTGCGCTGGAAAGTATAACCCAGGTCGGCAAACTCTTTTTTGATAAAGGAATAGTCGAAACGTACGTTATGGGCCACAAACACCTTCCCGTCAGTAAACTCCACGATCTCCTTGGCCACCTCATAGAATTTGGGGGCGTCCTTTACCATTTCATCGGTAATGCCGGTAAGCTGCGAGATAAAATAGGGGATAGGCCGTTGCGGGTTTATCAGGGTATTGTATTTGTCTACAACCTGCTTCCCATCGTGTATGAAAATGGCAATCTCTGTGATCTTGTCCTGAGACGGCTGTCCGCCTGTTGTCTCAATGTCTACTATCGCGTACAAGTGGTTTGGGTTTAAGTCCGTGCCGTCGGGCAGCTCTGCCTTTGGCATTTCGTTTATACCTAAACCAAAATTTTTAGTATTCCGTTTCAATTCCTGTACCTACACTTAATATACTTTCCTGCATTTCTTCCTTAGTGGTTCTTTCTCTTTTTTCCGTGCCAGATGCCGTTCCATATCTCGCTCAGCCAGGTACCCAGTCTCCCACGTTTTCTGTGGTTAACCTCGTCAATATCAGCCAACAGGAAACCAAACGGAGCCAGTGGCGGGTACACATCAAACATTACCCTGAGCATGGCTATAAAAGGTATGGAAAGGATCATGCCGGCTGCTCCCCATATCTCGCCACCGATCAATAATCCAACTATAGCCGCAAAAGGATTTATACTTACCCGCGAGCCCACCACATAAGGCGTAATAAAATTGCCCTCCAGAAACTGCACAAACATAAATACACCCACCACAAGTATGGCATCGATCAAATGGCCGGTGGTGGCAAGCGTAAGCAATGCAGGCAGGGTAGCACCGATCAGGATACCGATGTAAGGGATGATGGTAAGGATGGAGGCAAACACACCAAAGAAGATCGCATACTTTACACCAAGCAACAGCAAACCCGCCGAGTTCAGTAATGCCACTATAAATATCACGATCATCAGGGCCGAGATATAGCTTTGCACCACCTGCTGTATACTTACCACGGTTTGCACCAGGCTGCTGCGCCTGTCTTTGGCAACAAACTTGAACAGGAACTGCTCCAGGTGATCGCGGTAATACAGAAAGCAGAACACGAAGATCGGCATCAGCACCAGGATCGAGATAGCGCCTGTTGTTATGGAAATGGTGTTGCCCAGAAAAGTAGTGGTGATGTCCTGCAAACTGCCAATGGCGTTCCGCACCAGGTCTGCCCTGTTGGAAGGCTCAATGCCGAATTTGTTGTAAAGGAATACCTGTACTTTGTCTATCAGGTCGCCAATGTTGTTGCCTATGGTGTCGAGCTCAGAGGTAAGGCTGATCAGCTGCATGGTCAGGAACCAGACCACCACACCTACCACCACCACGATCAGCACAATGCAGAGAAGTATGGCAATGGGTCTCGGGATGCGGGAACGCTCCAGGTCTTTGATAAGGGGCAGCAACAGTAAAGAGATCAATAGAGCAAAGGCAAGCGGCACAAGCACCGACTTGAAAGTTTGCATGATACCTACCAAGAGCACAATGCCCAGAAGGATAAGTATAAATTTAATGTACTTGGGTAGTTGTAATTTCATATATCGCTAAGCCTGAAGTACAGGCGTGCATTCGGTGCTAAAGTAACTAAATGTTTGCTTCAATTTATATATGTTTTAATATATAAATTTGCTAAAAACAATAGCCGAAGTAAAGGCAAATTAACTTGATTTTGATGAACCAGTGCCTTAATTTTATGGTTCAGTAGAAGTGGAAAGGAAAAGCAAACATAAATCCGATTTTTAGATTGCTAAAAAAATTAGCAACTGATTACCCCCGGAACCTTAAATTGTTCATACCCTGGAACTATTTGTTGCAGTAGGTCGCTTTTATTTTTCTATATTTCCGATTGATTAAACCTAAACAACTATACTTACGCTTTTATAATGGCAGAGTTAGAGCACAATTACACCGAAGACAGTATCCGTTCCTTAGAGCCGCGCGAACATATCAGGCTGCGTCCTGGTATGTATATTGGTAAGCTTGGCGATGGATCAGCTGCCGACGATGGTATCTACATTTTGGTGAAAGAGGTTATCGACAACTCCATCGATGAACACGTAATGGGTTTCGGTAAAACTATCGACATTAAAATCTCAGACCATAAAGTACAGGTACGCGACTATGGTCGCGGCATTCCGCTGGGCAAGGTGATCGATTGCGTTAGTAAAATAAACACCGGTGGTAAGTACGACAGCAAGGCTTTCCAGAAATCGGTTGGTCTGAATGGTGTTGGTACAAAAGCAGTAAATGCTTTGTCGAGCTTCTTCAGAATCCAGTCGGTGCGCGAGGGACAGATGAAGGTTGCCGAGTTTGAAAGAGGCGTACTGTTGAATGATTTGCCGCTGGAGGCTACTTCGCAGCGTAACGGAACGCTTACTGTTTTTACCCCAGACGATACCATTTTCAAGAACTTCCAGTTCAACCCGGAATACCTGGAGAACCAGATATGGAATTATGTGTACCTGAATGCAGGGCTTACCATCAACTTCAACGGCAAGAAGTACTACTCCGAAAATGGCCTTCTGGACCTGCTCCGCAATAAAGCCGATGAGGAAGCGATGCGCTATCCTATCATCCACCTGAAAGGGTTTGACATTGAATTGGCGCTAACCCATGGCAACGATTATGGCGAGGAATACTACTCATTCGTTAACGGCCAGTATACGACCATGGGCGGTACGCACCTGGCGGCTTTCCGTGAGGCAGTGGTTAAAACGGTGCGTGACTTTTATAAGAAAGACTACGATGCTGCGGATATCCGTGGCTCCATAGTTGGTGCCATCTCATTGCGTGTGCAGGAACCGGTGTTTGAGTCTCAGACGAAAACAAAACTGGGGTCTATCGACATGGGGCCTGACGGGCCTGCGGTTCGTGCATACATAAATGACTTTGTTAAAGAGCACCTAGATAACTACCTGCACAAAAACCCGACAACAGCAGAGGCCCTGAAGAAGCGAATAGAGCAAAGTGAGCGTGAGCGTAAGGACATGGCAGGCGTTAAGAAACTGGCGAACCAGCGTGCCAAAAAAGCCAACCTGCACAACCGCAAACTGCGTGACTGCCGCCTGCACTTCAACGAGGACAAGCATGAGAACGCACTCCTTTCTACACTCTTTATAACCGAGGGTGACTCTGCGAGTGGTTCTATCACAAAATCCAGAAATGTGGATACAGAGGCTGTGTTCAGCTTAAGAGGTAAGCCGCTGAACTGCTTTGGGATGAAGAAAAAGGTGGTATACGAGAACGAGGAACTGAACCTTCTTCAGCATGCCCTGAATATTGAAGAAGGTCTTGAGAATCTGCGCTACAACCGTGTAGTAATCGCAACTGATGCCGACGTAGATGGTATGCACATCCGTTTGCTACTGCTAACATTTTTCTTGCAGTTCTTCCCTGATTTGGTGCGAAACGGCCACGTGTTTATACTTGAGACACCACTTTTCCGGGTTCGCAACAAGAAAGAAACCATTTACTGCTACAACGAGACGGAGAAACAGGCAGCTATTCAGAAACTTGGCAAGCGCCCTGAGATTACCCGATTCAAGGGTCTGGGTGAGATATCGCCAGATGAGTTTGGGAAGTTTATCGGAGACAACATTAAGTTGAAGCCAGTGATCCTGCAGAAGGACACCACAATACAAAAGATATTGAGCTATTTTATGGGTAAGAACACCCCGGAGCGCCAGCAGTTCATTATCGAGAATTTGAAGATTGAAAAAGACATAGTTGAAGAAGTATATGCATAACGACGATATAAACGAGGAAGTATACCAGAACGAGGAAGAGGGACAGGAAGTAGCATTTACTGATGGAGACGAAGAAGTAATCCATAACGTGACGCCTGTTGCCGGCCTATATGAGGGCTGGTTCCTGGACTATGCATCTTATGTAATTCTGGAGCGTGCAGTACCAGCCATCGAAGATGGCTTAAAGCCGGTTCAGCGCCGCATCCTGCACGCTATGAAAGAGATGGACGATGGTCGCTTTAATAAGGTGGCCAACGTTATCGGTCAGACGATGCAGTACCACCCGCACGGCGATGCTTCTATTGGCGATGCGATGGTGAACCTGGGTCAGAAAGACCTACTTATTGAAACGCAGGGTAACTGGGGTGATGTACGCACCGGTGACAGCGCTGCAGCACCACGATATATAGAGGCGCGCTTATCTAAGTTTGCCTTGGATGTGGTGTTTAACCCGCAGACTACGCTGTGGCAGCTGAGCTACGATGGCCGTAAGAATGAGCCGGTAACTTTACCTGTTAAGTTTCCATTGTTGCTGGCTCAGGGTGTGGAAGGTATTGCTGTAGGTTTATCGACCAAGATCATGCCGCATAACTTCAAAGAGCTGATCAAAGGCTCTATTGATGTGTTGAAAGGCCGTAGTACTACTTTGCTGCCGGACTTTCCTAATGGCGGTCAGGTAGATGTGACCAATTATAATGGCGGCCAGCGTGGTGGTAAGATACGTGTGCGCGCCACTATCGAAAAAGTAGACAAGACCATGCTCATCATCCGCGATGTACCTTACGGGGTAACCACTACCGGCTTGATGGAGTCTATCGTGAAGGCCAGCGAGAACAACAAGATCAAGATAAAGAAAGTGATCGACAATACGGCTGCTGATGTGGAGATTCAGGTGCAGTTGCCTCCGGGCGTTTCCCCGGACCTGACCATCGACGCACTTTATGCCTTCACTGATTGCGAAGTATCTATTTCTCCGAACACCTGCGTGATCATAGACGATAAGCCACACTTCATGACGGTGGATGAGTTGCTGCGCATTTCAACTTTTAAAACAGTAGACCTGCTGAAGCGTGAGCTTGAGATCCGAAAAGGTGAACTGGAAGATAAATGGCACTACTCATCGCTGGAGAAGATATTTATCGAGAATCGCATCTACCGTGATATTGAGGAGTGCGAAACCTGGGAAGCTGTTTTGCAGGCCATCGACAAGGGCTTAGATCCATTCAAATCCTTGCTGCGCCGGGAAGTTACAGAAGATGATATCATCCGACTGACAGAGATTAAGATCAAGCGCATCTCCAAGTATGACTCCTTTAAAGCGGATGAGTACATTAATAAACTGGAAGAGGAGATGGCTGTGGTGGATGATAACCTGGCTAACCTGATTCGATACGCGATTGCATACTTTGAAGGCTTACTGAAGAAGTATGGCCAGGGACGTGACCGCAAAACCCAAGTGAAGACCTTTGACGTGATCACGGCACAGAAAGTGGCCATTGCCAACCAGAAGCTGTACATGAACGCTAAAGACGGCTTTATTGGAACCAGCCTGCGCAAAGACGAATTTGTGTGCGACTGCTCTGATATGGACGACATCATAGTTTTCCGTAAGGATGGCAAGTTCATGGTAACGAAGGTGGCAGACAAGACATTCGTTGGAAAGGATATCATCATGGCAGGCGTTTACAACAAGAACGATGAGCACATGGTCTACAACATGATCTATGTGGATGGAAAAACGGGTATCTCGTTTGCCAAGCGCTTCGCCGTTAAGTCCATTACCAGGGATAAAGAGTATGACCTTACAAAAGGCAGCAAAGGCTCTAAAATTCATTACCTGACGGCCAACCCGAACTCTGAGTCGGAAGTGGTGACCATTACTTTATCGCCGCAGTCTACTGCCCGCAACAAGGTGTTTGACTACGACTTTGCCGAACTGATGATCAAGGGCAAAGGCTCTAACGGTAATATTGTTACCAAGTATCCAGTGAAGAAGGTCGTTCAGAAGAGCCTGGGCGACTCTACATTGGGTGGTCGTGAGATTTATTACGATGAAGTGATCGGACGATTGAATACAGAAGCGCGTGGTCGTTACCTGGGCTCATTCAACACTGACGATACCATACTGGTGATCTACGAGGATGGTAGTTACGAACTTACTTCATTTGACCTAGCCAATCACTATGTGATAGAGAAGATCAAAGTTCTGCAGAAGTTTGACCCGGAGCTAGTAATCTCTGCGATTTATTACGAAGGAGATAACAAGACGTACTATGTGAAGCGTTTCAAGGTTGAGACAAGCACAGTAGGCAAAAGGTTCTCTTTTATATCTGAGAGCAAAAACTCCAGGTTAGAGGCGGTATCAACCCACTCTCAACCACTGGCAACGATTAAGTATAAACTTAGTCTGCGTGGCGAGAAACTGTCTGAAAAGCTACTGCTCAGCGATTTTATTGACGTGAAAGGCTGGAAGGCCATGGGCAATAAACTTAACTACTTCAAAATATACGATGTAGAACTGCCTAAAATGGATATGGTCGAGCAGCCTGTTGAAGATAAGAAAGTGAAGAAGGCGGCACCACGCAAAGGTCCGGTTACTTTGCCATCCGAGCTGAAGGAACTGGCAGAGGAAGCGGCCAAAATCAGTGGAAGTCAACTCACCGGAGTTGATGACGTAGAAGATAAAACACAAAGCAACGAGGAAATCAAAGCGCTGAAAGAGAAAAAGCAACTGGATCTTTTCTGATCCGGTTGCGAAACTCTTGCAAAAGTCTTTGAAATTCTGTAAGTTGTAATGTGTAGTATCGTTTATGAGAAGACTTTCTAAGGCATTTCCTTTGTTTCTGCTATTGCTGTTTTGCATAGCCACAGCCTGTTTGGCAGAAGGTGGCGGTGCAACAGAGCATGAAAAACTGTTGCAGCGTGCCGAGCAGCTTCTTGTAAAGTATAAAGACAGCGAGGCGCTTGTTGTTTACGAGCAAGTGCTGGAATCATCCCCGGAAAACTATGTAGCTCTTTGCAAGGCGAGTTACCTGCATTGCCGGATCAGCGAAAGGTACCCTGACGAGACCAAGAAGCTGGAGCATATTTCCAAGGCACGTAGCTATGCCAACAGAGCCTACGCCTTAAAGCCTCAGGATGCCGAGGCCAACTATGTGATGGCTTTGTCGCTGGGGGCACAGGCACTTGTTTCCGGACCTAAAGAACGTTTAGGGAATATCCATGAAGTGAAGTCTTTTCTGGATGCGGCTTTGGCAGCCAATGCCGAGCATGCCGGAGCCTGGCATATTTTAGGACGCTGGCATTTTAAAATGGCTAACCTGAATTTCGCTGAGAAAGCGGCTTCCAAGTTTTTCTTTGGAGGTGCGTGTGGCGTATCTACAAACCAAGCTGCTGCAGAGGCTATAGAGAAGGCTATTTTATACAACCCGAACAATATTCGCTATTACTACGACTTGGCATTGGTCTACAATGAGATGAAAGATAAAGAAGCATGTGTGGCAACGCTAACGAAAGCGCTTAACCTGACCCTTGACACGAAAGAGGAGATGGAACTAAGCAGGCGGTGCAAGATCATGCTAAAAGAGAAGATGAGCATTTAAACGTGTTCACAACAGCTTCAGAAAGCCTGCCTCTAATACGGAAGCAGGCTTTCTGCTTTATGTAGCCTTTGTTTAAGTGAAATGTGTTACTCTATTTAGCTAATTTGTCTTAATTTAGCGCAATTAAGCTGCAGCAGAGGCTGCAAAATACTTTATGCCGGTAAAAAGATTACTATACATGTGGGGAATGGCTGTGCTGCTTTTGTCCGGAGCTTGCTCCGGCGAGGAGGCTAGCCGTGAGCGGATGGTAAACCTGGCAGAGGTGAAGGACGATGAGGACGCACAGCTAAAGCACCTGAACGCAGCCATTGAGCAGGCTAAGCGCGACGGCAGTTTATATGCTCGCCGTGCCGTGGTGCTGCTCAGAAAAGGGCAGGCTGAAAAAGCCCTGTCCGACGCGAACGAAGCAGTGCGCTTAACAAAGAACGAGCCCTCGACGCTGTTTGTAAAAGCACAGGTGCTGCGCGCATTGGGCAGGCGCGACGAAGCATTGCCACTGGCACTGCAGGCAGAGCGAAACTCCTACCAGAGTAGTTCTTTGTATGTGTTGCTGGGAGAGCTTTACCTGCAAAGGAAAGACTATAAGCAGGCTAGGGTATACCTGGAAAAGGCACAGGAACTCTCGCCAAAAGATGGGTATGCCTACTACTATAAAGGCAGGGTACTGGAAGCCACCGGCGATACAGCACGGGCCCTGCGTAACTATAGACTTGCCCTGGAGCAGCTGCCCGACCTGATGCACGCACAGCGGGAGCTGGCAGGTGTGCTGGTGAGCCAGGGGAAGTATGAGGCGGCAAAGCCATACTTGCTTGCTGCCCAAAAACTGGAGCCCAAAGATGGCCAGCTATGGTATTACAAAGGTTTGATGTACCAGGCAGCCCAGAAGCAGGACAGCGCCCTGATGAGCTTTAACAGGGCCGTGGCGCTAAGCGATACCCTGTATGGTGCGCATTACAGATTAGGTATGACGACATATGCCCAGGGCAACACAGCAGACGCCCTGACGCATCTGGAAAAAGCCTACCCAAAGTATAAAAATGACCCTAAGTACCTGAGCACGCTGGCTGGAAGCTACGAGAGAACCGGGCAGAACATTAAAGCACTGCAAACCTATCAGCGATTGGTGGAGGTTGAGCCCCGCTATACGTATGCTTATCAGGCCATCAGTCGCTTAAAGTATAAATTAACAAGACCATTACCCGATAGTACAGCTGTACCAAGGGAGACGATAGAACAATAGATTAAGAAAAAAACATGATCAACATCACACTGCCAGACGGCTCGGTGCGCCAGTACAACGAAGGCGTAACCAGCTACGAGATCGCACTAAGTATAAGCGAAGGCTTAGCTAGAAATGTGCTTGCTGCCAAAGTAAACGGTTTGGTTTGGGACATAACGCGCCCGATAAACGAAGATGCAACGGTGCAGCTGCTCACCTGGAATGATGAAGAAGGCAAGAATACGTTCTGGCACTCATCTGCCCACCTGATGGCAGAGGCGTTGGAGGCACTGTACCCGGGCATCAAGTTCGGTATCGGACCTCCTGTAGAGAATGGCTTTTACTATGATGTTGACCTTGGAGAGCAGACTTTCTCGCAGGACGACTTTGCTAAAGTAGAGCAGAAAATGCTGGAGCTGGCCCGTAACAAGAGCGAGTTCTCACGCCGTGAAGTGTCTAAAGCCGAGGCTACCGAGTACTTCACCCAAAAAGGAGATGAGTATAAGCTTGACCTGATCAAAGACCTGGAAGACGGTACCATCACGTTCTACACGCAGGGTAACTTTGTGGACCTGTGCCGTGGACCACACCTGCCAAATACCAGCCCTATTAAGGCGGTGAAGCTGATGAACGTGGCCGGTGCTTACTGGCGCGGCGATGAGAACAGCAAGCAGCTTACCCGTATCTATGCTGTTACTTTCCCTAAGCAGAAGGAGCTGACAGAGTACCTGGAGCGCCTGGAGGAAGCCAAGAAGCGTGATCACCGTAAGCTAGGTAAGGAGCTTGAACTGTTTGCATTCTCAGAGAAAGTAGGCATGGGCTTGCCGCTGTGGTTGCCAAAAGGCACCTTGTTGCGTGAGCGCTTGGAGCAGTTTATGCGTAAGGCACAGGTTCGTGCCGGTTACCAGCCAGTTGTAACGCCACATATTGGCAGCAAAGAGCTTTATGTTACTTCAGGCCATTACGAAAAGTATGGCGCTGACTCTTTCCAGCCGATCAAAACGCCTAACGAAGGCGAGGAGTTCTTCCTGAAGCCGATGAACTGCCCGCACCACTGCGAGATCTATAAAACACGTCCGCGCTCTTACAAGGAACTGCCGGTTCGCCTGGCTGAGTTCGGTACAGTATACCGTTACGAGCAAAGCGGCGAGTTGCACGGCTTAACGCGTGTGCGCGGTTTTACCCAGGATGATGCCCACATCTTCTGCCGCCCAGACCAGGTGAAGGAGGAGTTTACGAAAGTGATTGACCTGGTGCTTTATGTGTTTAAGGCCCTGGGCTTTGAGGACTATACTGCCCAGATCTCGTTGCGTGACCCGGAGAACAAAGCCAAGTATATTGGTGCTGATGAGGCCTGGGAGAAGGCAGAGAGTGCGATTATAGAGGCTGCAGAGGAGAAAGGCCTAAGAACTGTAACCGAATTGGGCGAGGCTGCGTTTTACGGACCTAAGCTGGACTTTATGGTGAAGGATGCCCTTGGCCGTAAGTGGCAGCTCGGAACTATTCAGGTGGATTATCAGTTGCCTGAGCGTTTCCAGTTAGAGTATATCGGTGCCGACAACGCCAAACACCGGCCTGTGATGATCCATAGGGCGCCGTTCGGCTCGCTTGAGCGCTTTGTTGCCGTTCTGATTGAGCACTGCGCCGGCAATTTCCCGTTATGGCTTAGCCCTGAGCAGTTTGCCATACTTCCTATCTCAGAGAAGTATCATGACTTTGCGCAGGAAGTATACGATAAGCTTCAGCAGCAAGATATCAGAGGCTTTGTTGACAACCGTGACGAGAAAATCGGCCGTAAGATTCGTGATGCGGAAGTTCGTAAAGTGCCTTACATGCTAATTGTAGGAGAGAAGGAGCAGGAGAACAATGCCGTTTCTGTGCGCAGACACGGCGAAGGCGATCTGGGGTCAATGCCAGTGGATGAATTCATCGGCTTATTCCAGAATAAGATAGCCGAAATGCTTAAGAATTAAGAAATAATTTTCATTTTGATAGATAATTTGCGATATTCGCAGCCTAATTGTATAAACTAAATTAAGGAGGTACAGCCATAGCTACTCAAAACAGACGCTTTGTCCCACGTGGAAAGGTGGAAGAGCCATACAAAGTCAATGAACATATAACTGCCCGAGAAGTAAGGTTAGTTGGTGACAATGTAGAGCAAGGAATTTTCCAGACCAGAGATGCTCAAAAGATAGCAAATGAGCAGAATCTTGACCTGGTTGAAATTTCACCGACTGCTAATCCGCCAGTTTGCAGAATTATCGACTACTCGAAATTTAAGTACGAGCAGAAGAAAAAGACGCGCGAGATGAAGGCAAAGGCGCAGAAAGTTGTGATTAAAGAAATTCGTTTCGGCCCTAACACGGATGATCATGACTTTGAGTTTAAGCTGAAGCATGCCAAGGGTTTCCTTGAAAGCGGTTTTAAAGTGAAGTCTTATGTGCACTTTGTGGGTAGAACCATCGTGTTTAAAGAGCGTGGTGAGATTCTATTGCTTAAATTTGCACAGGCGCTGGAGGATGTAGCGAAAGTGGAGCAGTTACCGAAGCTGGAAGGAAAGAGAATGTTCCTGATTCTGGCTCCTAAAGTTGCCCCGGCACCTAAAAAGTAATTTTATCAAACAATTATATAAACATGCCAAAAGTAAAAACTAAATCTGGTGCAAAGAAGCGTTTTTCTTTGACAGGTACTGGCAAAATCAAGCGTAAGCACGCTTACAAAAGCCACATCCTGACCAAGAAAACGACGAAGCAGAAGCGTAACCTTACTCACACAGGCCTTGTTAGCACAGCTGACATGGACAGAGTAAAAGCAATGCTTAACATTTAATTATTTTAGGTTAACTATTAGTACGAACCCGGTGCCTGGTCTTTTTTGAAGATTAATCTTAATCACCAGCCGCCAAAACTTTTAACAAAATGCCAAGATCGGTAAACGTCGTTGCAGCACGACACAGAAGAAAGAAAGTAATGAAGATGGCCAAAGGTTACTTTGGTCGTCGCAAGAACGTTTGGACAGTTGCGAAAAACGCAGTTGAAAAAGGTTTAGTTTACGCTTACCGCGATAGAAAAGCGAAGAAGAGAGACTTCAGAGCTCTTTGGATCCAGCGTATCAACGCAGGAGCGCGTGAGCACGGCATGTCTTACTCTCAGTTGATGGGCGCCCTTAAGAAAGCCAACATCGACCTTAACCGTAAAGTACTTGCTGACCTTGCCATGAACCACCCTGAGGCGTTCAAGAGCATCGTTGATAAAGTAAAGTAATTTACTAGCAATATAAAAAGGAGGGCTTAGCATATGCTAAGCCCTTTTTGCTTTATTTCTGTGTGATCAGAAATTAGTATAACCCTGCGTCCCGTAATTGCATAAAACTATACTTAACCCATATTTATACTATGAAAGCAAAAAGAATTTTACTGCATAGCAGGCCACAAGGTATACCAGATGAGTCGAGCTTCGAGTTTGACGAGCATGAAGTAGCAGCACCTGAGGAAGGCCAGCTGTTACTTAAGTCTCTTTACATTTCTGTAGACCCCTACATGCGTGGTCGTATGAATGATTCCAAGTCTTATGTGCCACCTTATAAACTTAACGAACCTATAACCGGGGGCGTGGTGGCTGAAGTGATGGAAAGCCGACACCAAAAATACAAGAAAGGCGATGTGGTTATGGGCAACCTGCCCTGGCAGACCTACATCCTTTCTGATGGGACTGGGCTAACAAGTATAAATCCCGACCTTGCACCGCTTAGCTATCATTTGGGAGTTTTGGGAATGCCGGGTTTAACTGCCTACTGTGGTTTGTTGTTTATCGGTGAGCCCAGAGAGGGAGAGACGGTAGTTGTGTCGGGTGCAGCAGGGGCAGTAGGAACTGTAGTCGGGCAGATTGCAAAACAAAAAGGCTGCCGCGTTGTTGGCATTGCCGGAACCGATGAAAAGACAGCGTACCTGAAAAATGAATTAGGCTTTGAGGAAGCGATCAACTACAAGACAACTACTAATATAAGAGAAGCCCTGGAGAAAGCATGCCCTGATGGAGTTGATGTGTATTTCGACAACGTAGGAGGCAACATATCTGATGCGGTTTATACTTTGCTGAATAAATATGCACGCATCGTAATATGTGGACAGATAGCACTGTATAACAGCACCAGCCGCCCAACCGGGCCTAGAGTAGAACCCATACTTCTAACGAAGAGCTGCCTTATGAAAGGGTTTATCGTAAGCGACTATGCCGACCGTTTTGGAGAAGCCGCAAATGAACTGGTGGCTTTGCTGAAAGCGGGCAAGTTGCAATATGAGGAAAGTATAACTGAGGGCTTCGAAAATCTTCCGGGGGCTTTCCTGGGTTTGTTTAAAGGCGAGAATACTGGCAAGCAACTGGTTAAAGTAGCTGACAGGTCCGCTAAAGTATAAATTAAATAACTATGAACAATTTCACATTTCACAATCCGGTAAAAATTCTTTTTGGTAAAGGCCAGATAGCAGCCATTAAAACCGAAATACCGGAAGATGCGCGGGTAATGATTACTTATGGGGGAGGAAGTATAAAGGAGAACGGCGTATACCAGCAAGTGATTGATGCCCTCGGAAATCGATGTATCGTTGAGTTTAAGGGGATAGAGCCAAATCCGCATTATGAAACACTGATGCAGGCAGTGAGTCTGGCCAAAAGGCACAGGATCGATTTTATACTTGCCGTAGGTGGCGGCTCCGTAATTGACGGTGCAAAGTTTATAGTAGCCGCTTTGGAATATCAAGGCAATGATCCCTGGGACATCCTAGCTAAAAAGGAACCGGTAACCAAAGCTGTTCCGTTTGGCACTGTGCTTACCCTGCCGGCAACAGGCTCCGAGATGAACTCCGGTTCTGTAATTACAAGAGCCGAAACAAAGGAAAAACTGGCCTTCGGCAGTCCGTTTACATTTCCTAAGTTTTCGGTACTGGATCCGGAAACCACTTTTACGCTGCCATTGCGCCAGATAAGCAACGGTATCGTGGATGCCTTTACCCATGTGCTGGAGCAGTACCTGACGTACCCTGTAAACTCCCCGCTCCAGGACAGAATGGCCGAGTCTGTACTTCTCACGCTGAAAGAGGAGGGCCCGAAAGCCATGCAAAACCCACGCGATTACGACACCATGGCCAACTTTATGTGGTGCGCCACCATGGCTCTAAACGGCATTATCAGGGTAGGTGTGCCCACGGACTGGGCTACACACTACATAGCTCACGAGCTTACTGCCCTGCACGGTATTGACCATGCCCGTACCCTGGCTATTGTTTTGCCCTCCTTGTTGCGCTACAAGCAGGAAACAAAAAAGGCAAAGCTGCTGCAGTACGGAGAGCGTGTGTGGGGTATAAATGCCGGTACAGACGATGAACGCATAGAAGCAACCTTACAAGCCACCATTGCCTTCTTCGAGTCCCTGGATATCAAAACCACCTTAAAGGACTATGAGTTAGGGGAGGAATCGATTAGGGAGATAGTTGCGCGCTTTGAGAAAAGAGGCGTGAAGAACCTTGGAGAGCGTGCCGATATCCAGATAAAAGACGTGGAGGAAATTTTATTGATGAGCTTATAATAAACAAAAGGGACTATCCAAAAGTATGGATAGTCCCTTTTATACTTTCGAAGTATACTTAGTGGTCTTCGCCATTCAGGATGCCTTCGAAAATAATCTTTACCAGGCCGTCCAGCATAGCGTCAGGGGTATAAGGCAATTCATTTGCAAGCTGGCATGGTACCTCTTTTAAAAACGCAGGGTTCACAATGGTTTCCAGTGCGTTGGCATACAGCACCACGGCCAGCGGACGATTTATGTCCTGCCTGATGTAGCCAAGTTGTGCGCCTTCTTCCAGAAGCATGTTAAATCTTAAGTAGGCAGCATCTGTTTTATAATCCTGTACCAGCTTCCAACTCTTCGGGGAATTCAGTTTTATATCCTCTATAAACTCCGGGTTTATGCGCTGCAGCCTGTTGGCCACGAACTTGAAAATGCGGCTTGCCTTTTCCGGGAAAGAGACTGATGAGTCTTTGATGAGCTGCTCCACAGTATGTTGCATCTCAGCCTGGTAGGCTTTAATTACTTCCTGTACCAGTTCCTCCTTGCCCGTAAAATACTGGTAGAGTGTTTTTTTGCTCATGCCAGCCTCCCTGGCAATATCAGCCATGAGCACATTCAGGTAGCCTTTTTCAAAGAACAGGTTACCCGCGGTTGTTATAATTTTGTCTTTTGCATTCATAGCTTGTTCATTAAGCCCCTTTACACCACTGTGCAAGTATGGCCTCTCAAAAAGCTTGTGGTAGTACCGTGTGTTTTAAATTGATATTAAATTACTAATTATTTACCCGACAAAACAAGCCTAATAACGACAGCTAAGATGATTTGGCTGAAGATCAGGGGAATAATTTTATATTTTTATTTCTGATTTTGTATTTTTCGGGCATCAAAAATCTGATGGTGCATTAGGCTCCTGAGGGGCTGTATAAAAGTAAGATATATATTAAATAGTACATTATTTATATTATTGTATATAGTTTCTACTTTTTAAAAACGTATGTGCTGGGTATGAATAAGCTTTGAAATCCATAGTTTAGGCAGGCCCGGAACTAAAAGTTGAGTCGGAAAGAAACGGTTTAATGCGTTTAAATACATATATATGAAAATACATATATAAATTGTTGATAATTTGTTCAAAAATTGTTCGCTAAAAATTTGGCTATTTGTTAAGTGTAAGTTAAATTGCACTTATCGCTATCGCAAAAAGGATTAATTCAAGAGGAGTCCAAGGGTAGGTTTGATTCTGGAGTTGCGCTGGCATACTTATTGGTAGCTTTAACTAATAAAATAACTTTTAGCCGATGATTGACATCATTAACTTTGTAGCACTTTCAGGAATTTTCAATGTTCTGTTTTTTTGGTATGCCTCCACGAAAATGCGTTCGAAGCCTGATCCAATCAAAACCTTGATCGTTTCTTTTGTATTCTCTATTCCATTAAGCTTCCTGCTGATAGGGGTTTATACCACGATGCTGATCTATGCCGCCAAAACCGGCTCTAACGAAGATGCCATGTGGGAGTATATGGAACAGGAAGAGCTTCAATAATAGATAAGACCTTTTTTCATTTCTGGAAAAGTCACCTTTTAAGGTGACTTTCTTTTTATGGCCTTAGCCAAAGTATGGGGCATAGAAGATGAGGATGCGTGGGGCACTGCCTGTGCATAAACGAGCAAGGGGCACGAAACTTAATTCATGCCCCTTGCTCATTTTATATTTATACTTTTAGTGGCTTCCGGCGCTGCTGCCTATATCACTGCCACCATCCTGAATGTCGGCGCTGCCTCTGCTTCCGCTTTTCTGCGATGGCGCACCGCCAACTCTGCCTTTTTTCAAATCTTCGTTGTCTACTTTTTTCTGCTGACCTGTTGGGTTAATATTGGGTACTTTATTGCCCTTGTTCAGCGTTTCGTTTGTGTCCTCGTTTCTGAGTTTATCTTTATCGCTTTTGTTCTTGTCCATCTCTCTTAATTTATAGTTAAAATTATACTTGTTGAAATCATACTTCTGGGAAGAAGGCAGTACACCAGACTATCTTCTTCTCATACTGTCTCTGTCTGGTTCGGGGTGGCGGCTGGTATAATGGCCGTGGTAACTTTGGCGATGGCCGGTTAGTGGCTCATATCTTCTGTCCCAGTCCGGATCGTAAGTGGTGGTGCCATCGTAGCCATAACTCAGCGAGCCAGCCATGTTGCCGTAGTTTTCTCCTCCGCCTCTTCCGTAGTGGTCTGGTCCGTAGTTGCCGTCAAAAATGCTTCGGTCATGATCGCCTTCATCAATTCTGCTTCTCACGCTTCGGTGATGGCGGTCCTCATCACGGTGTCTGCCCCAGTCGCTGCTGTTGCTGGTTCTGTATGGGTGCGCATCATCGCGGTAGCGGCTGTCGGTGTTATAGTTGTCCGGGTCGTAGCCTCGGTCATGATGGCCACTCCTTATGCGCTCATGCCCATGCCTGTCGGTGTGGTGTCTGCCATGGCTATAATCCCGGTTATAATCCTGATTGTAGTTTCTGTTATAGTCACGGTTATAGTCCTGGTTATAATCGTTTCTGCCTCGGCCATGTCCCTGGTTTCTGTCCCAGTCCCAGGTGCTTACATTTCTATGGTCGCTGCTTATATCAAACCGGTAGGCGCCACGGTACATATCTTCATCCACAGGACGGTTCTCACCTCTGTAACGATTGTCGTGATCGCGGTTTCCGGTCCTGCTATACCAATCTTTTCCTTCCATTGTAATTCTATTTTACGGTTATCTTATTAATTATACTTTTTTAACGGGCGAAGAGCACTTGGGTTTAGGTGCAGATACAACACATTGTTAATCAAAGTATAACCTGAAGCCGTAATAAAGTATGTAATGAATGTAACACTAATCAAAAAAGCTATGAGAGACAATAGAAGAGCAGACCGAGAGGAAGAGCCAAGAAACAGAGATACGGAGCCACGTTGGTTGCATAGCCAGCAGCACGGGCAAAACTCGGACCGTGGCAACTATACCATAGACACACATTTTAACGCGGGATACGGCCGTAACGACTATGACCAGTTTGGCGATACATCTAGCTTTAATGAGATGAACCAGGCCAGACAAATGGCCCCTGAAGGACGCTTTGGACCGGGAGGATCCCGTTATACAGGCGAGGACTTCTCAGGCAGAAGGCGCAACGATGAGAACCCGTATGGCATGAGCTATATCCCGAGCGGAAGGTACAACTCTGGCAGGCACTACGATCCCCGCGCTGACTACAGTGACCGCGACTACGAGGACCTGAGAAGACAGGGAAATCCGCAGGGAGGCGGCAGCCGGATGGATGAACGCTTTGGCCACAGTGTGCGCACAGACCATGACCGCGACAACTGGGCCAGAGGCTCTGTGGGTGACTATGAATCGTACAGAAGGTATGAAATGGGTAACCGCAGCTACGACAATGACTATAGCGGCGGTTTTGCAGGCCGTGGCTATACAGAGGGCGCACCACACTACGGTGAGGGCAGCTACTACAGCGAACTGAGCCGATGGCAGCACGAGGCGCAGCAAAGGCCTAAGAGAAACAGAAGATAAAGTATAAGCAGAGGTGCTAACAATAGCACACTAACATTACAACCATGATAGACAATAGCAAAATGAACTATGGCAGGTATAGCCGTCAATATGAGCAAGGGCACACAGAACGGGGACCTTTCCATGGCAGAAGACATGCCTACTTAGGCGATACACAGCATGAACCGGGACACATTTACCGCAGGCAGCACAGCCGTGAGTACGGAAGGCAGGGCGGCAGCGTGGGCACCCGGGACGACCGCTACGATGAGATGTACGACATCAGCAACTATACGGCACAGCCACGCCACGAGGAGTATGGCTTGCCAAGAGGTGCAGAGAACGACCTGAACACGCTTGGCCGCTATCCGGGTGCAGGCGAGGGGCCTTATGCAAGGCAACAGCCTCAATACCGTTATAACATGGGGTATAACCCTAATTATGATAACCCGCAGGAAGGGGACATGTACCGCGATTTTGACAGCAGGGGCAACCATGGCTACCGACACGACGCCTCCTACGGTTACGCAGACAACATGCTGGATTACGAGGAGGAGAACAGGTTATCCGATAAAGTAGGGAACAGGATATATGGCCACTTCTGGCGAATGTAAGCAGGGCATGTATACTTTCTGTAACTTGAACGTATACTTAGCAGTACATTAGTATTAAATTTCCATCTGATGAAAGGCCGTGGCGCAAGCTGCGGCTTTTTTTATGTCTTAACACAGCTTGTATTTGTATTAAACAATTACTATGTTTAATGCCTCTACTTAACAAAACTAACCGAATCTAATCTATGCAAGTTCTAAAGAAAATCGGGTTCAGCCTGCTGGCACTGGTGGCTGTCCTGGCTTTTATTTCGTTGTTTCTGCCCTCCAAAGTTAAGGTAACGCGTACTGCCGTTTACAAAGCGCCGGTAGCCACCGTGTTTGAGCAGGTAAATTTGCTGCAGAACTGGGAGAAATGGTCGCCGTGGCACAACATAGACCCCAGAATGCTCCTTTCCTATGAAGGGCCGGATGCAGGCAAGGGCGCCAGGTACAACTGGTTCAGCGATCACCCGGATGTGGGTAACGGTTCCCTGACAATCATCGAAAGCGCCGAAAACACCCGGATTGATACCAGAATGCAGTTTGAAGGCGAGAACGACGGCTTAAGCTACTATCTTTTTGAAGAGACACCAGAGGGTACAAAACTTACCTGGACCATGGAGGCAGACATGGGGCTAAACCCAATTGGGAAGTATGTTGGCCTGATGCTGGACGATATGGTAGGACCTGACTTTGAAAAAGGACTTGAGAACCTAAGAAAAGTTGTGGAGCAGCAAACGACGGCTGTAGCTAGATAGGCTGCACATTTTCAGAAAACAGTAAAAGCCACCTGCACAAGGTGGCTTTTACTGTTTTGGATTAATACCAGTATGCCAGCTTAAGCCGCAGGCAAGACAGGCTGTGTGTTACCTACCGGCTTGTCTCCCTCGACTCCTACGTCTGATCTGTTGTTCGTGATCAGTTTACTGGCTGCCCATTCAGGAAAGATGAGGGCACCGGCTATGAGGTATACATAATAAGTTAAGATGCGGTACAGCAATACTACAACAGTGGTGAAGCCACCCAGAAACGCTCCGAAGAATGCAGGGAACGATATTTCAGCTATGCCTGCCCCACCCGGCGTTACGGAGAGAAACAGCACGATCTTATAAACCAGGTTACGGGAAAACACCAGCATATGGTCATACAGGCTGAGGTGGGTAAAGGCGGCTATCAGGCAACCAATTATAGCATAACGTGCCGTCCAGACGAAGATAGTTGAGATGCTGGCATGAATCCAATAGGCACTGCTTTTGGTATGCAAATGCTTAGAGGCGATCAGCAGTTCGTTGGCATGCTGAAATAGAGGCGTTCTCCAGCGCCTGAAAGGCTTTAGCTGGCCAAGCCTCAGCAACATCCTCTTCACACCCTTAGGATTGATAAAAAGGGCATAGAACATGGTGCTGGCATAGCCGGCGATCATCAGGTAACTGGCAAAAAAGGCGATGGCTATACTTTCGCGCAGGGTCTGGTTTAGGCCGGCCATTTCGGGCAGCACCTGCCCACCTGTAAACAAGAGTATCAGCGGAAAGGCAACCACAAAGTATAGATTATCGAGCATCGCCGTTACCATAACCTGTGCCACGGCTTTACCAAGGGCGATCTTTTCCTTAAAGAGTATGTATACCGCTATCGTGGACCCGCCTACCACGGAGGGCAGGGCGCAGGAGGCAAATTCCCAGATCATGATCACTTTAAAGCTCTGTTTCCAGCTTAGTGCTTTGTCGGTGATAAACCGGATACGGTACATGTAGCCTAAATCGCGCACCACCAGCACCAGCACGGTGATAAGCAACCAGAAAATGCTTGCGCTAAAAAGGGTTTGGAGGTGTGCCGGCTCATAGTTCTTGTAAAGCATAAGAGCAATTACACTGAGCCCCAGCAGTACCGGTAGCAGAATGCGTGGCGCTGCAAAATGTTTTGTGAAATCAGGTTGGGTGATGGCCATAAAATATTTCCTTCAAATTCCGGACCACCAAATGGAAAACCGGCGTTGCCCTTACCTGCCATTTAAGCGATTTGCTCAGGTTGCAGAGAAGCGGCCAGGCCAAAAGTTAACCAATTATAGTGGCGGCTGCCTTGTAAATGCCATAAAGTATACTTTAGTGCATTACCCTGGCAACTATTTGGTGAAGGTGCTGTTTCAGGCGCTGAAAGGAAAATAGGTAATGTGGGGTGCTGAGCGCGGCCCGGAAGTATAAGCACAGTCTGGCTCTAGCAGCCGATGGTCTCGAACACAGCCACTTTCTTATAAAGCTTGCCTTTTACTGCCTTTGAGGACAGGTAGAGGGCTATTTTTGAAACATTGTAATGGTTAGACACATCCAACAGGAGATCAGGGATACCGTCGCGGTCCAGGTCGCCGGCCCAAAGCAGCATGTAGATCGAATCGTCGAAGTACTTATCTTCTGCGAGTAGCTGCTCTATCTTTTTCCCTTTTTTTACCCCGGATACTTTCCAGCCATAGTTCTGATAGCGGTATTCCGCGTTATGCTGCTGGGTGCTGTCGCCGTAGGCATTTATCTGGTAGCTTTTACCTTTAAAAGTATAGGTAAGGGATTTGTTGGCGGGGAGTATGCTTTTGTCAAAGGCCGCAGTGTCCAGTTGGCCAGCCTTAAAATTTGAAAGGCCGGTAATCAGGAACACAGTGCTGGAATCCAGGCTGACCACCTCCCTGCCTGATATCATTTTTTTACCGTTAACGGCTTTGTCAGAATCAAACACAGGATCGTAGACGGTGTTTACGTTTATTTGTGCAGGACGCAGGATGTAGCGGCCCCCTTCGTAGGAAACCGACAACCAGTTTTTATTCTCGGCATGTTGCCATACTTCGCTTTTATGAAAGCTGCCTTCAAGCAATAGCTTGAGCGGAGTGTCGGGTTCAGCAGACAGGTTAAGGGTATCGGTTTCGTAAGTTACGTAAGCTTCGGCTTCTTTTTCGGAAGGGATCTCATCCTCTGCAATGCTTACCGCATGGTCAGTGGGAGGGAGGGTAACCACATTTTCGGCAGCACGTCCGCAACCAACAAAAAGTATGGCCAGTGGAAATAACAGAAGTTTACGCATACGGTAGTTTTGGCAGAACTTAAGTTAGTGAAAAGCTTGAAAGAGAATCAATTTATACTTTGCCGATAAAGTATAAAACCGGGGATAAGTTCAACTTAAGTGTAAAAAAGAACCGGCAAGACAGGAAATGCCCGCCTTGCCGGTTTATGGGACTATCACAGAAGCTTGTAAATTCTGTCTTTCAGTCCGGCAGATGCCTCTACCAGTGGTAGCCTTACCTGGGCACTGCACACCCCGAAACGCTCCAGCACTGCCTTCACGCCAACTGGGTTGCCCTCTTCATACATCAGTGGGTTAATGTCCACGAAGTCGTTCATAAGTGCGGCTGCTTCCTTAAAGTTATGCTCCAGGGCAAGCTCAATCATCTTTGAGAACTTCTCCGGAAATGCATTGGCCAATACCGATATCACGCCCTCTGCGCCAAACGCGGCCATCGGTACTGTTAAAAGGTCGTCGCCGCTTATCAGCATGAAATCGGAAGGCTTGTGCTTGGCAATGGCCATGCACTGCTCAAGGTTGCCCGATGCCTCCTTCACGCCAATGATATTCTCGTGCAGGGCAAGGCGTAAAGTTGTATCTGCTGTTACGTTGCTGCCTGTGCGGCCAGGCACGTTGTAAAGTATAACCGGAACCGGGGAGGCATTGGCGATCTGGGTATAGTGCTGGAAAATGCCCTGCTGAGACGGTTTATTATAGTATGGGCTCACCGAAAGTATGGCGCTGATACCGTCCAGGTCTGTGGTTTGCAGCAGCTCCAGTACATGCTGTGTGTTATTGCCCCCGATGCCATACACCAGCGGAATGCGGCCATTAACGTGCTTTTTAATAGTGCGCAGAATCTCAGCTTTTTCCTGTGTGGTTGTGGTTACCGACTCTGCAGTTGTGCCGTTTACCACAATATAGTTTACCCCACCGTCCAACACGAAATCAAGCAGTTTCGAAAGCGCGTCGTAATCAACGGTTAAATCATCTTTGAAAGGCGTTACAAGTGCTACGCCGGTTCCTCTTAATTTTTCTTGAATCATACTTTTTATCTGAACTGTAAAGTTCTGTCTATGTATTCGTTTCTGCAAGTACCAGGCAGTGATATTTATACTTTATAACTCAAGTTGCGAGATACAACAACTGTTTGTTTACTGTAATGTGAAACCCACCCCTAACCCCTCCGGGGAGCAGGGTCGTTTCATTCTAAATATTTGCTGGCGCGGATCTGTGATCCGTGACTTGTTATACCGTTGGATTTGCGATCCAACTGGGCCAGCCTGTCCCGGGCGCAGTCACGGGAAGGCCCAGCTATAGCCCGACTCGAGCGAGGACGCTCGCGCCATGACCTTGAAATTTGTAGAATGAAACGACCTTGCTCCTGGGAGGGGTTAGGGGTGTGTAAATACATTTTTGGAATAAGAGTCTCGCAACATAAGTTTTATACTACTACAGTTTATCCTGTACTCAGGAAAAGCTACTCTTTCAGTTTGGGAAGTCACAAAGAGCCTTTAATCAACATTACTTCAATAGCCCCCTTAACACTTTACCGCTCCACCTCCCAAACTCTATACCTCCTAAACTCTATACCTCCAAAACTCTCAAACTCCAAAACTCTCAAACTCTCAAACTCTTCTACTGGATGTTGTTTTCCTCCACCCACTTCAGGAACTGCTCTTTGTATACTTCACCGATCGGGATTTCCTTGTTTCCGATCTTAATGCGGCTCTTCTCGATACTGTCTATCTTGGACAGGGCTACGATAAAGGAACGGTGCACGCGCAGAAACTTGGACTCAGGCAATTTTTCCATCATCTTGTTCATAGAGAGCAGCGTAATGATCTTCTGGTCCTTTGTCTGTATGATGATGTAATCTTTCAATCCCTCGATCCAAAGTATATCCCTGAAATCGACGCGGATGGTTTTGTAATCGGCTTTTACGAACATAAAATCCTGTTCCAACTGCGCGGAACCCTGCTGGTTGCCTGCTCCATTGTCGGTGGCTTTGGTTTTGTGCTGTAAACGCTCCTGTGCTTTCGTTACTGCCTTCAAAAACCTGTCGAAGGGGATGGGCTTGAGCAGGTAATCTACGGCATCCTGGTTAAAGCCCTCGAGTGCGTAATGCGGATAAGCCGTGGTAAAGATGATCAGAGGCTGGTGTTTCAGGATGTTCAGAAACTGTATGCCCGTCAGCTCCGGCATCTCGATATCCAGAAACATAAGGTCTACCTGCTCTTCCTGCAGCACCTGCATGGCTTCTGTTGCGCTGGAGCATGTTTTTACCAACTGCAGAAAAGGCAACTTGCTTATATAACTCTCTATTATGTCCAGGGCCAGGGGCTCGTCGTCAACGGCGATGCAGCGTATCGTCATAGTTTTAGCTTTTTGGTTTGAAGTATAGTTTAAGGGTTGCGTAAAAGGTACCGTCTTTTTCCTCAAAGGTAAGCTTATGACGGCCGCTGTAAAGCAGGTTAAGTCTTCGTTTTAGGTTTTCGAGACCAATGCCACCGAATTCCCGCTTTTTATGGGTACTTGTGTTGTTAACCGTGCTGAATACGATCCTGTCCTTTTCAACAACAAGTTTCAGGATGATGCCGATCTCGTTTTTACTTACCAGGCCGTGCTTAAAGGCATTTTCCACGAGCGTCATCAGTAACATGGGCGCTATCTGTATACCTGCCAACTCACCCTCAATAAAGAACTTTATACTTGTTTGCTCGCGTAGCCTGAGTTTCTGGAGGTCGATAAAATTTTTGATGTGATCTACTTCCTTGTCCAGGCTTACCATGGCATCGTTGCTTTCATACAGCATGTAGCGCATCAGCAACGACAATTTCATAATGGCATCCGGCGTGTCCGGCGACTGCTTGTAGGCAAGCGAATAAATGTTGTTGAGCGTATTAAACAGGAAGTGCGGATTTACCTGCGATTTCAGATAGGCCAGCTCTGCGGCCAGTTTCTGCGTTTCCAGCTCTTTGTTCAGCCTTTCGTTCCTGATGTAGTTGCCTGTAACCTTTAAGGCCGAACTGATAAACACCACCACCAGGCCACTAATCATGTACTGCGCCATGCGTTCCGTGTTGTACAACGAGGCCATACTGGTGTTATACTTCCGGAAAATGTAGTAATCTATCGGTGCCTGTATCAGCGCCAGCAAAAACAAGGTGGCCACCACAGAGGCAAGGTACAGCAGGATTTTGTTCCGGGCCAGGAACTTGGAGATGAGCACGTACCAGTTAAAGTAGAAGATAGCCACCGGAAACAACAGCCCCACAAACAGGTCCATGGCTTTGCCAAGCGTAATGGTTTGCTTGGAGGATGCCAGGTAAAAGATCCAGATCCCAAAAACCACCCATGCAGCCACATGTATAGCCACAGTGTATCGTTTTTTAAGGGATAAAACCGGAATAGGAATGGACATGCTGCTCACTGGCACATTGTTAAATTACATCGCTGGCAAACCACATTGCTGCCGCTTTCTCAGTTAAAGATAAACAAAGTATCAGATTTATTAAATCCTGTGGATCCACGGAATGCCATTTTAGGAGTTGGGCTGCTTTTTTTGCGGCTCCGGATAAAGTATAAAGTCATCGTAATGGCAGCTTCGTCTATACTTTGGAGGGGTTGGTATAGTTTATTTTTTTTACCTGTTTATTATGATTGATTTGTAGAAGCGAACTGCAAAATGTTTAGCTGTAACGTTGCCATTCCAGGGTAACCTGCTGCAGTGGCACGATTCCATTGTGAATTTATGTTTGTTTGTTTAAGATGAGTTACGCCAGGCTGTGTTACAGCCTGGCGTCTTCTTTTAAGCCCGTAAATGGAGTACAGGTTATCTTTGTAAGTATACTTTAGTTGATCATCTGTAAAAACTCATCCTCAGACAGAATGCGGATCCCCAGCTTAGTTGCCTTTTCGAGTTTAGCAGGTCCCATTTTTTCGCCGGCCACCAGGTAGTTAAGCTTGGCCGATATGGACGAAACCACCTTACCGCCATGGCTTGCAATCAGTTGCTGCAGTTCGTCGCGGCTGATGCTCTCAAAAACACCTGAGATAACGAATGTTTGACCAACCAGTTTGTCGCTTTCTATTTCAACGGCAGTTGTGTCCGCTTTAAATTTCAGCCCGGCTACCTGCAAACGCTCTACCAACTCTACATGTGCCGGGTCCTGGAAATACTCAAGTATAGAATTGGCGATGCGATCCCCGATCTCGTTAATGGAAACCAGGTCCTCATAAGAGGCGCCGCGTAGGGCCACGATATCCGGTAAATGCTCGGCAAGCTTTTTGGCAACCGTGCTGCCTACAAAACGAATGCCCAGTGCAAACAGCACCCGGTCATAAGCCACTTCCTTCGATTTTTCAAGGCTCTTAATTATGTTTCCAGCTGATTTCTCACCCATACGCTCAAGCCCTACCAGCTGCTCCAGTGTCAGGTCGTATAAGTCGGCTGCATTGCGCACGTAGCCTGCATTGTATAGCTGCTCAATCGTTTTAGGACCAAGTTCATCAACGTTCATGGCTTTCCGGCTGATGAAGTGCTCCAGTTTGGCCTGTATCTGCGGGGCACAGCCTTTCTCGTTCGGGCAGTAATAATTCGCCTCGCCCTCGCTTCTTACCAACTCGGTGCCACAGGCAGGGCAGTGGGTCGGGTAAAGTATAGGCTGGCTGTCTGCAGGGCGTTTACTAAAGTCTACCTCTGTTATCTTAGGTATGATCTCACCACCTTTCTCCACAAAAACAGTGTCTCCGATGCGCAGGTCAAGGCGTTGTATCTCGTTGGCATTGTGCACGGATGCTCTCTTAACCACAGTGCCGGCCAGCAACACTGGCTCCAGCAATGCCACAGGGGTTACGGCCCCGGTACGGCCCACCTGGTACTGTATGCCCAAAAGTTTGGTGGCCGAGCTCATGGCAGGATATTTATAGGCAATGGCCCAGCGCGGACTTTTTGCCGTAAAGCCCAGTTCGTCCTGCAGGTGGTAGCTATTTACCTTTATTACAACCCCATCGGTGGCAATCGGCAGCTCAAAGCGGCGCTTCTCCCATTCGTGTATGTAGGTAAGCACCTCATCAATATCTGCGCATTTGCGCCAGGTATCCGATACTTTGAATCCCCATTTCTGGATAGCCTGCAAGCTTTCGGAGTGGGTCTGGTAGGGGCTATTGTCGCAGTGGAAACTATAAGAGAAACAACCCAGCTTTCGGTTAGCCACTACAGAGGAGTCTTGCTGCTTCAGGGTGCCGGAGGCGGCGTTGCGCGGGTTTGCCAGCAGCTGCTCACCTGCTTCCTCACGTTCAGCGTTCAGCTCTTCAAAAACCTGCAAAGGCATAAAAACCTCACCCCGTACTTCAAACAGGGCTGGGTAGTCGTTGCCATGCACCTGCAACGGAATATCGCGGATGGTACGCACATTGGCCGAAATATCATCACCGCGGGTTCCGTCGCCGCGTGTGGCACCCTGTACAAACTGCCCGTTCTCGTAGGTAAGACTGATCGCCACACCGTCAAACTTCTGCTCACAAACATACTCCACGGTATCGCCAACCACTTTTTTCACCCTTTTGTCAAACTCACGCAGGTCTTCCTCAGAGTAAGTGTTGCTCAGCGAGAGCATCGGGTAGCGGTGGTGCACTGTCTTAAAGCTTTTGGTAACGGTGCCGCCAACACGCTGCGTAGGGGAGTTTGGGTCGCGCAGGTCCGGGTGCTTTTCTTCCAGGTCGTGCAAACGTTTCAGCATGGCATCAAACTCAAAGTCCGAAACCTCCGATACGCTGTTCTGGTAATACTGGTAGTTTAAGTAGTTAATTCGGTGTGTAAGCTCTTTTATTTCCTGAGCAGGGTCTTTCTCTAGGGCCATGGTAAGTATGGTTTATACTTTGGTAAAAATAGGAAAGAGATTTTTAAATTTCAGGCTTGATTTTTTACCTTCTGTAAGTATAGCGCATAAAAAACAGGCCCCCGTACAGGAGCCTGTTTCAGTAGAAGTATAAAAAACGAGTTACTTCAGGATAACCCCATCCGCCACAAAGCGAAGTTCTTCCTTTGGCTGTGTGATGGCGGCCACTTCTTCTTTTGTCTTGCCGGCATCCTGCGCGTAGTGCCGCTGGTTGTCCACAGAGATCACCTCACGTTTGGCTGTTCCGGTAAATACAACCGTACGTCCCTTCAGGTCTTCCACAGGCAGAAAGAAGCCGTAATCCCGGAAGGTCACTTTCATGGTGCTGTTGTCGTTTAACTTCACATCCATCCAGCACCCCTTGGACTGGCAGCTTTCCACGATCTCGGCGGTAACAACTGCTTCGGTTGAGTCTTTGCCTTGCACCAGCGATTGCAGTTGCGCAGCACTGATAACCTTGTCTTCAGTAAATGCGCTGCCATAGGTGTTGCCGGTAGTGGTTTCTTCTGCAACAGTAGCAGGGGAGGAAGCGTCTTCCGTAGGTTTAGCCTGGTTACAGGAAACAATGACCGCACCCACAAACAAGCTTAAAATAACTTTCTTCATGATGTTGATTTGCCTTTAAAGTATAGCTAAAGGTACACATAAGTTTAATCCGAAGTATAGCTCGCTGTAAAAATTTTGATTTTGATCAGGCTGGTGGAAAATTCGAGTTACACATCAGACTTTTTATTATAGTACAACTTTGTATGATGTATTGTAATGCGTTGGGTGAAAGTTGTTTATGTGATGGAATGGTGGTTGTGCTTTCCGGTGAAGTATCATCTGCTTTAGCCTTGTTTCTGAATGCTAACCCACGCTAGCCCTCAATACCGTTACCTTCAGGCAAAGCTGCTGTTCCGGGCCTTGCCGAGGAATCTGATACACTATTTCACCGATGTTCTCCTGTGGATTTATCAGAGTTGGGCCAGCCCGATACTACTCTTGTACTAAGTATGCTCTAAAGGATAGTTTTGTTTTCAGACATGGAAGGGGAGTACATACTTAGATCTTGCTCAGCCATGGCGCTTTATGGCCAGCATAGGCTCAGAGGTAGAAAATTGTAAGAATACCGATTTTAAAAGAGCGATTTGTGTAAATTATACTTGATAAATGGATGCAACGGGTGGTTTATACAGAATATACACAGGTGTGTAAGAAGTAAACACAGCAGTATCCCTTAAAGGCTAGTTTTAAGCTTAATAAAAGTATAAATCGCTTTAAATCAAATGGTAAGTATAGTAACATTAAAGTGTGAGTTCAGTATTTGTTTTTGGTGTTGTTCTTAGTCCAGGGCCCTGTTTTGGAAGATGATATAACCGACATGGAACAGCAGTCCCCACTCTTTTACTGCCTTGCCATAGTAGTTCAGGCTAACCGCCACCGGACCAATTATACTATGATACACCATACTTGTACTGCCTATAAGTGAAGTGCCATGCAGTAGTTCTCCGTAGTATGCCTGCTGCTCCCTGCTTTGCAGGATGGGTTTGTAAGGTTGGTATACATATCCCTCCAACCGGCCCTCAAGGCGTTGACTAAACTGGTAAATATACTTTATGCCCCCAGCCAGGTATTGGTGGTTGCGGTACCTGTCGAGGAAGAGTGTTTTACTGTCTGGTAAGGGAGTGAAGGCCGGGGCCGATGTGAGTGTAGAGCGGTAATTCAGAAAGAAAGGCTGGTCAGAGGCTACTGCCTCCAGTAAGTAACCGAACCGATGCTTCTGTTCACCAAAATAGCGTTCATAAGTGGCTTTGATCTTAAACCACTCCTGGTTACTTCGCTGTTTGCCCTCCATAGTACTGGTAGATCCGGGCCTTAAGGTTTCTTTACCTGAAAAATAACTGGCGCTTGCGGTAAACATGCTGCCACTGGAGGCAAACTGTTTCCGGTTCAGGTGCCCTCGTTTAAAGGTAAGCCCTGTTGTAAAGGCATTAAAGTTTGTCCGGTCCAGTGTGTCGGTGCTTAGTATATCAAGTCGGTTACTGTAGCGGTCTATGGTCTGCACGTAGCCTGCGTGCAAAACCAGCTTTCCTTTGTAGGTATTGGTAAACCCCATGCTGATGTTATAGTTCCTGTCTGACTGCTCAATAAATGGAAGCTTGTCACGGTCCAGGAGAAAGCCTTTAGTAGATAGATAGCTCCAGTTATTGTACACAAATGATGGCTCTATATAGTATGGGAAGCGGGCCGGCACGTCTATCCGGATGCGGGCTTTGGCTGCCTGGTAAAACCTGCCGGTGTTAAAGCTGGTCGAAAAAGTATAAAGTTTCCTGCGGAGCAAGCTATAGTCCAGGCCGGCGTAAATATTGTCTATAGGGCGTGAGGCCAATACGCCGCCTACTGATAAAAGCAACGCGTCGTCGTGCTCCATATCCAGGTTAAACTCATAGTTTCTGGTGGTGTCGATGTAGTTGATGCTAGGGTAGATGCTTCGGAAACTCTCGATTGCTGAAAGTCTGAAATACCCTTTTTTTATTTCCTGCATGGTATACACACCATTATCTTTTCGGAAGAAATTTCGCACATAATTACTTTGTGCATCACTTAAGCCGGATACCGTTATGTCGTTAAATGTGAGTGCAGTAAAGTCTTTCCTGAATGCCTCGCGTTTGGCCGAAATCTGCTCTGGTGTAACGCGCCTGCCGATCTTGCTTTTGATCTCTTCTATCTTTTCGAGGGCGGCATTATACCCGGCGTTAAAAAGAAATTTCACCTCGTTAAAATCAAGCGAGGTCAGGTTGCCGGTGTTGGGTTGCAGGTACACGTCCAGGGGGCCAAGGGCAGTGGAGTCGCTGTTGGAGAGCATCGCGTAGTACAGGGTCTGGGGCAGGTCAAACTCATCTTTTCCATAGGGGTATTCCTTGTACGTCTTCGGTGACACGTTCACCCCGATCACCACGTCTGGCTGAAACTCACTCCGGGCTACGTTTACCGGGAAATTGTTATACAAGCCTCCATCGTATAGCAGGCGTCCCTCCACCCGGATAGGCCGGAACACCAAGGGCACCGTCATGGTGGCCCTCACGGCATCTGCCAATTGCCCTTTGCTGAGTATGACCTGTTGCTGCGTGTAAATATCAGAGGCCATACTTCTGAACGGCACCATCAGGTTATTGAAGTCATACTTTGCTTTGGCGGAAGGCTGCGCCAGGAGCTGGGCAAATGCAAAGTTCAGCGAGGCCCCGTTAGCCAGGCTGGAGTTAAGGTGCATCTGGAAGGTAGAATCCAGGGAAAGGTTCATGTGCAGAAAGGAGGGGCTTATATCGGGAGAGGCGTAGTTGAAAGTATAGCTTTCCTCGGTGCGACCACGCGCCCAGTCCTGGAATTCTTTGGTGTTGAAGAGGTACTCGATCTCGGTGGGTGAATAGCCGGCAGCATACAGCCCGCTGACCACGCCACCCATGGAGGTGCCTATTACATAGTCAACAGGAATGTTGTGTTCTTCCAGGGCTTTTAACACGCCTACATGCGCAATGCCCTTGGCCCCGCCGCCACTAAATACCAGCGCTACCCTTTGCGCCATAACATTTGTTGTACATGCCCATAGCAGCAATACCAAAAGCGCCTTTGGCCACTTGGTTATAAAGGGTGTAAGCAGACTAGGTAGCATGTATGTTGTTTTTGTTTGTCTTGCAGGGTAAAGGATCTCAACGCAGGTCAAAGCCAACCCATTTTGCATTGTTTATCGTGATCATGACCCGGCCGGTAAGCAGGTTAAAATATTGTACAGGAACACTGGCCGAAAAGTTATCCAGCATCAGGTCGAAGCTGGTGTTAAAAACAATAGCGTTCCGGTCGGCTGCCAGCGCCAGCGGTATGGTTGTCTGGTTGGCCACGCCCTGTAACTGAACGGTAGTTGTTTTATTTATACTTCCTGGGTTTAACCTGCTGCCGTTCACTTTCTCTACTGGTGCATCAATATAGAGCAGGAGGTCCGGGTACTTTGCCCCAAACAGCACATCGTAAGCCATGGTGGGCGGTGTGGTGGGGGCGGTGGGCAGCAGGGTAGCCACATCTAAAATGCATTCGAGCTTTTGCGTGGTGTTGTTATAGCGCACAAGCAACTCATTCGATGTAAAAGTATAAGGCTGCGTTACTCCGTAAAGCGTAACGATCACCCTGTTGTCGCTGGTGTAGTTTGCTCTGGATTGTGCGTTTGCATCTGGTAGGGCAAGGGCAAACAGAAACGCCAGTGTGGTGGTTATAGAGTAAAGTATAATTTTTGACATATGCTTCGGATTAACGTTTACTCATTTAACGGATTCTGAGGCAGAAAGGTAACCATGAATTTGAATTAGTGTATAGTATGTTACGGAGATGCCAAAGTTTGCTTTATCAGGTGTAAGGGGCATTTTGCAACATCTAAATTATTGATATAAATGTAAAACTATACTTGTGCAGTAACGGTATAAAGTAATAGCCGGAAACACATAGCCAATCTCTATTATAAACCCTTGTTCTGGCAATAGTTGGAGTATTTGAATGGACCCAGATAAGAAAAATAAAGTAAACCCAAAACAACTCTCAGCTTTCAGGAAGATGGAGAGAATGCATCCTATCCGGGTGCTCCTGTTCCTGAGCATGATCGGTATCGGAATCCTTTTCTTTGTATTGGTGGTTGCGTTTGCGCGTACAGGCGGTTTTGAGGGAGAAAATTTCGAGTTGCCAAAATTTTTCAGCATCAGTACGCTTTTACTTTTGTTCAGTAGCTATACCATAAGCAAAATCCCCAGAATTTACCGCAAGGACAAACTAAAGCGCATGGTGCGTTACCTTGGCATCACGCTTGGCTTAGGTGTGTTGTTTATCGCAGCGCAGCTGATCGGCTGGAACGAGATGTCAAAATCCGGGGTGTATTTTACTGGCAAGGCCTCCGGTACTTACTTATACTTGATCTCAGCGCTGCATATATTACATGTGCTGGGCGGACTTATTTTTCTTTCATTCCTTTTCTTTAAGACCGCACATGTGGCCGCAGATGGCGTGCGCAGCCTCATATTTATCCGGGACCCTTTCAGGCGGCTGCAACTAACCATGCTGCGCAACTACTGGAATTTTTTAGATTTCCTGTGGGTAGGGCTTTACCTGGTATTCCTGTTCATGGCATAACGAACGGCCCTCTCATACTCCTGAGAGTATACCAACATCTCAAAAATACTCCTTATCTAACCAGCGTTTTATCTAACCAGCGTTACAGATCCTTTGTAGGTAGTGGTCTTGTAATCGATCACGTAAAAGTATACGCCGTCGTTCACGCCCTTGCCATCCCATTTAAAGGTGTTGCTAGTGCTGGAGTATACTTCCTTTCCCCAACGGTTAAATATCTTGATGCTGGCAAACTGCGCCGTGCAGAAATCTGTGGGCAGTGCTGGTATCTCAAAGAAATCGTTTAGGCCATCACCGTTAGGTGTAAAAATGTTGGCTGGCACATAATCGGAAATAACAGGCACTTTTACCCTGAACTCCATGGTGATCTGCTGGTCTGGCGAAGGCTGACAAGCCTGCTCGTTTAGGTTAAAGGTAACGCGCAGCACGCCTTTTTCAGCTGCAAGGCAGTTGGCCTTCCAGGTAAAAACACCATCAGAGGTGCCGTTCCCGTTCTGGCTGTTAAACTTCATGCCGACTTCTTCCAGAGTAAAGCCCTGGCCAGTTGCCTGCATGGTTAAAGCGTTCATATCAACATCACGACCAAACAGTTTTGCCTCAAATTCCTCGTTCAGGTCAAGGTCAAAAACCAGCACATTCTTATCTGTGGTAAAGGTAGGCGCGTTGTTAGGCGCCGTTATCCTGAACTCGAAAACCAGTTGCTGGTCAGGGGAGGGCACACAGGCCGTTTCTTTCAGTGTAAAGGTCACGCGTCTTATACTTTCGGGCTCTTTTGTGCAGTTGGCCGTCCACTTAAAAGTACCCTCTGCGGTACCGTTGCCGCCGGTGCTGGTAAATACCATGCCCAGGTCCGCAAGATTAAACCCGTTGCCGTTTGCCTGTAAAGCAAGTGGGTTCAGGTCTATGTCGTTCCCGAATATTTTCGCCTGAAATGGCTCGCCGGCCACCAGGTTAAATACTCTTACCTGTTGCTTATCAGTGGTGATGGTGGGAACATTGTTCTTAGTGTCCGGCCTTACTTCTATGGTTTCGGTGCGGCTCACTGTTTTACCGCAAACGGTGGTGTTTACAGTAAAGTCAATTTTGTATGATTCCTGCTGTGCCTTACAATCTATGGTCCACCGGAACGGCGAGCTTACCTGGCCAACACCGGATCTGTTCTGGAAGGTGATGTTCTGAGAGTTCAGGTTAAAGTTCTGGCCGGTGGCAGTAATGGTAACGTTATCGTTGTCTGCGTCAAAGCCCAGGGCGTCGAATGTCAGCACATCGCCATTTTTTACATTAAACACCCGCTGCGTGGTAGATAGCGAAACAGTAGGCGGTACGTTTGGTATCGGCTCTACCGTAAAGCTCACTCTAACCGTGTCCTGGCGGGGCAAACTACACCCGTCGTCGTTCACGATCAGGTCCAGTTGGTATACTTTGCCCCCTGAATCAAAGCAATCGTCGAAGCAAAGAGTAGCTTTCAGGGATTGGTTAGTGGTGCTGCCCTGGTTTATAGTGCCGCTGGTTACGCCTTGTAGCGTAAAGCCCTGCTGCGAGAAGTTTACCGGACGCGCGCGCAATGCCACAAACTCAGGCCTGTCAGGGTCTGTGAAAAACACATCGATGCAACGGTTACTGGCAGAATTGATGCGCAAAATGTTTCCTTCCTTATAGTTTTCTGTCTTGCCCTGCTCTCGTACCGATACGGCAGGGGTTTGGTTGGTAGGGCAGTCAAGTACCAGCACCTGGAAATCCCGCCTTACTTCACCAATCTTTTGCCCGTTCCTGAACTCCTGCGCCCTGATACCAAACACGAAAAGCCCCTTTTGGGTTGGTCGCATCGTTAACTGGCCGGTCCTGCTGTTTATGTTCATCGGAGGGGAGCCCTGCACCTGCACAGTGGTGCTATAGCCTGACTGCCATGTTACAGTAGGATATGGCTCTGGCCTTGGCGTTATGGTATACACTGGCATGGCAGGCGTTGTGAAGCCGTTTAAAGGGGTAACCATGTCATAAACCAGTGAGTCACCGTCCGGGTCTGTGCCGTTGAAGTCGAAGTAGAAAAGCTCGTTTACGCAGGCGTAATCGCTTAGTGGTGGGAAAAGCACGGGAGAGGAGTTACGGAAGGCAACCCCGTTTTTAACGACAGGCGGCAGTTCCATGTAAAATGTCTGGGCTGCATCTTCTGGCCTGACAATGTTGTTGATGGTGCGGTTCCGGCAGCAACGCTCCCAAGTTACATAGTACCCGGCAGGACTGTTAAAGCGGTTCGGGTCCAGGAAAATATTGTCGAAGTATACGATCTTGCTGGTTTTGAGGCTGGCAACGGTACATTCGATGTTGGTGTAATTTACCGGCGTCCGCGACCTGAATGGTAAAACCTGTGTCAGCATCAGCCTGTTGGTGCCCTTCTCAAAAAAGTTTACAGTAACCGTCTGGTCCAGTGCCCCCGGACTGCCGTTCACATCGTCAAAGTATAAGTTAAGCGTTAGTTTATAGTTAAAATTTAAAACGTGCTGTAGCTCAAACTCACCTCCGACAATATGTGTAGCATAGGTGTTGGCGCAGGTAAACAGCGCGAGCACAAAAAGCAGCAAACGTAATTTCATGGGCGCATCTATATGATGATAAAGTCTGTAAGGCTTTTTAAATGTATTTAAAAGAAATGACATTTAAAAAAGACAACCTTATATTAAAAGTGGAATTATGTTTTTGCAATGCTACTTCTGAGCTATCTTTCAAGAACCGGGCTCCTGAGGGCGCAGTACTTGTTCTAGCAGTTCCGAAAATGGCAGTGGCTTGCTAAAATATGGGTCCGTATACGAGTTTGCCACAAAGCGTATGTAACCCGGGAGTTTATTTACGTAAACGCAGTCGATGTGGATATTGCCAAACAGCTGATTGCAAAGTTCTGTGCCAGGCTCCATAGCAGGAGGGGGAGTCAGCACGTAACGCTCCACTTGCTCTTTATAACGCTGGTGGCATACTTTTCTGCTGTCGGAGCTATGCAGGCAATAACCCGATTCCTGCACCCGTTTTCTAAAAAGCTCAAAAAGAAATGAAAAATTTTTAGGGCCGATGGCAGGGTTGTAAAAGAAGATGGCACCCTGCATATTAGATTCCTCTATAAGCTGTACCCTGAAAGCGGAGTCGCTTATATCTGTTTTCTGGTAGTGATAGGCCTTAAAAAAGGGGTGGGTCCAGTTAAGGTATACTTTCCCCGAAACCCACTTTGCAAAGTCAGCGAGGTAGTGTTCGGAACGCTTCAAATTCTGACAGGTTGTGGAGGCCTTTCCGAAACCAAACAAACGGTTGAAAATATCGTTAAACGGCATTTGATAATTTACTCATAAACATACTTGTTCTTAAATAGTTTATGGAGAGATTTAGTTGAAATTAGTTCTTCATTCTATTAAAGCATACTTTAAAATATAAATTCACCCGTTGCCAAGCGGGCAAACCAAAGAAATTTTTCCAACAAAGGCCAGACAAATCCTATGGAAATGTTAACACACGAATTAGAAACCAAAAAACGTTTGCTTCAGGAAAGCATACATATTCTTAATGCACAGATCAGTGCGGCAAAAGAAGCCATGGACGAAGCCCAGAACAGCGCCAATGAGCACGATGGTGCCATGGAAGATAAATTTGAATCGTTCAGGGAGAACTGCCAGATACAGCGCGATATGTATGCCAGGCAATTGGATGAACTGATCTCTACGATGGCACTGCTGCGGCGCATAAATGCCACTAAACAAAACCACGATGTGTCGCTGGGGGCCGTGGTGCACACCGACCTTCAGAACTATTTTATCGGCGTGAGCCTTGGCGAGATAAAAGTGGATGGCGAGTCATTTTTTGCCATTTCCGGTATGTCGCCTATCTTCAAGGCCATGGCAGGCAAAACCACCGGCGATACATTCACTTTCCGCGACAAAGAGTATAAAATTTTACAGGTTAGCTAAACCAGCAAAACATTTCAGATACTTTTCCTGTTAAAGCTACGGTAAAGGGTTGAAAACAAAAAAGGTTGGCACATGTGCCAACCTTTTTTGCTGCTGAAGCAGTTTCAGCTATTATTTTGAAGAAGTAGTTTCGTCAACACGTGTCCAGGTCTGGGCTCTTCCGATCAGGGAGATGCCAATGTATCCTTTCACTTCCATCTTGTCTTTGCCTAGCATCTTCATGTAGCAAGAGTATGTTTTACCGCTTTCCGGATCATAAATAGTACCTTCATCCCATTTATTGTCGCCATCATACTCAAAGCCTTTCAAAAACTCCAGGCCTAAAAGCGGACGGTTACGTAACGATTTGTTTGGGTTGTTGTCATCCATTTTGGGCTTGCCATTACGGTTCGGCTCACGGAGCGAAACAATTTTTCCGCAAAGCTTGTCGCCGCTGCATTTGTAGATCTCAAATTTGGCTTTACCCTCTTCATTTGTCCAAACGCCAAGCGGGGAAAGCTTTTGGGCCCAGGCACATGTTGCAAAGAACATGAGCATCGCAATCGTTAAAAGGTACTTTTTCATCTCTGGTTTAGTTAAGGTGTAATATACAACGAAATGTAAGTAAAATTATTCAAAACAACACCATGCAGGCTTATCTAATATCTAATATTAAAAGCTTTTGCAATAACTTAATTACTAGTATTAAGCCTTCCTTCAGGTTATTATTGATGCAACAGTAAGTTTTTGCAGGTAGTTCATCTGTTTTATAACAATGTTAATGTTTGACATTTAGTAAGTTATGTTTTAGAATGGCCTGCAGCCAAAAAATGGGTAAAAACCTTGTGAACTTTTAAGCGTTCTTTTAACTTTAAAGATAAGTAGCGGGTGCTACTGTCCTGTAATGGAGCTGGCAATGTGCCGGAAAAGTATGGGATCTATGTTTGACTAAAGAGAAAGGAGGTGCTATGTCTAATCCATCGGTCGTCTTAGTAAGCCTAGGTAATTTTGTTCACTCTAAAGGTGAGCAGGCTTAGTAAGCAGTATAGCTACTGCTTGCGCAGCTAGCGACATTACCTCTGGTTCTTTTTAGGATGGTGATGCTGTAAAACAGCACGCCGCTTACTCTGAAGTTGAGGGATTCCTGAAACACCTGGTGCATCTTGACGGGCTGCACCAGGTGTTTCTTTTTTTGTTACAGGTCGTCTTTATAGATCGTATTGTTTCGCAGGCGTCTCTCTCGCACAAACGTAGCCACATAAAACACAACTGCGATAAAGCAACTGAACCCGATCAGCAGTAGAAGTATATTGCGGGTGTCCCAGGCAAATGTATCCGGGTTGATGCGGGCAAGCGTGACAATGGCCACCAAAAGGGTAAGGGCTGTAACCGTATGAAACACGAAGCGGTTATGCTTTCGCAGATGGTAGGTGCATGCCAGTAAAAGTATACCTATAAAGGGCGCGATCAGGGCAGTTACGGGCCTTGCCGGATTTATAAAATAACCGATCAGTCCGAGGCTAATCAGGATGATCGCATTCAAGGAATTTACAATGTAGGGATGTACCATGTTATCAAGGCTGCTGGTTTTACCTTATTACGGTAAAACCAGCAAGTGTTATACTGCAGCCTCAATAATTGACTATAGTACCCTTCTTACTTCAAGGTAACGCAGATCGTAACGCGTGCCTTCTACTTTACTTATTTTGACGCCCCCGTTAGAAGAAGCGTGTACAAATTCAATCGTATCTCCCGGTGCCGAGATAACGATGCCCACATGGCCAGGCTCACGTATATCTGGGTCTGTGCCCGTAAAAATGACAAGGTCACCCTTTCTGGCTTCATGCTTAGGTACACTTATGCCTTCATCGGCCTGCATCGCAGACGAATGTGGTAAGTCTAAATCATACTTGCTGAAAACATGGGTTACGAATCCGGAACAGTCGAAACCGCCAGGTGTAGTGCCTGCATACACATAAGGGCTACCTATTAAAGAGAGTGCATAGTTTATCATTCCCTGAGGTGGTTGGTTTGTGCTTGCTTTATACTTTTCACTATCAGTTGAGACAATTTCTGTGTTGTTAAAGGCTGTATATCCGGAGGCGGCAGGTTTATGTACCGAAACTTCTGTACTTTCAGAATCCCGTTCAGGCACAAAGGCATAAAACGCGCTGGTCCAGACTAAAATCACCAAGAGTACGATTGGGGTAAGTATAATTGCTAAGTTCTTTTTCATAATTTATTCAGATAGTTCTTAACAGATATAGTAAAAATATCGTGCCACAATTTGCGCTGCTCAAACTATCAGCAGAGTATTTATGCCTAAACCATAAGTAGTTTATTTACAGAATGTTTAAAATAGTTTAGATAGTTTACCCACTATTTTATGGTCTTTACCACCATTTATTGTCCATTCACACTGTTATAGCGGTTATCTACCATTTATTAACGAAATAATTAAATTACAAATTGATTTCGTAATAAATTTGTGCGCCAAAACTATGGGAATATGCTTATTTACAGTTCAGAGTCATTCTTAGTGAAGTATAACCAGCTACAGGACACTTTAATGCTGGATTGCCTTAAAACACTTCACCTGAATGAGTTTAAAGAGGGGATGGATGAAGCGCTTCTTTTCGCCACCGGCCATCAGGTTAAACGGTGGGTGTTAAATGTTAAAAATATCGGGAACTTGGAGGAGGAACAAGAGTCCTGGCTACAGTATCACCTTTACCCCCAACTGATGAGCAGTTTAGGAGCCGATAATTTTATAGCTGTTGTACTTTCTGATCAATGCTACGAAGCGCTTCTGGTGGAAGCCGGGCGGTTGGGACTGAAGAGTTACAATACATTCATAAAACTTAACACATTTCATGCAGAGGAAGACGCACTGCAGTGGCTCAGTTCCGAGAGCCTGAGCAGTATGATTGCCTGATCTGGTGCTGTTGTTTGGGTGGTGTTGATTTTGAAAAGCACGGTATTTGTTGTAAAATGCCTGGCTAAACCAAAATCATACCCTATAACATGCTTAAATACAAACAGATTAGATTAATCTATTTATTATTTACCTTATTCATACTTTGCAGTGCAGGATCGTTGCATGCGGAAGATCTTCGCTATACACTGTCCATGCCGGCACCTCATACCCATTACTTCCAGGTAGAGGCGGAGCTAACAGGAGTGAAGAAAAAGCACGTAGACTTTACCATGCCGGTTTGGGCACCCGGATCTTACCTGGTGCGTGAGTTTGCAAAAAACGTAGAGAACTTTACCGCAACCGACACAAAGGGTAAGCCGTTGCGCTCTGAAAAGATCGACAAGAATACCTGGCGGGTATACAATGACAAAGCCGACGGAGTAAAGGCGAAGTATGATGTGTATGCGTTCGAAATGAGTGTACGCACCAGTTTCCTGGATGCATCGCATGGCTACGTGAACGGTACAAGTATATTTATGTACCCTGAGGGGTATCAGAACCTAGCCGGTACGCTGGTGGTTAAACCATACCAGGGCTGGAGCAAAGTATCCACAGGATTAAAAAGCACAAGCACCGGACAGTTCACCTTCACTTTTCCAAAATACGACATCCTGGTTGACTCACCACTGGAGATAGGTAACCACGACGTTTATACTTTTACCGCAGCAGGAGTGCCGCATGAGGTGGCCATGTACGGAGAGGGTAACTATGATCCGCAACAGCTCGTGCAGGATATGAAAAAGGTTGTGGAAGAATCGGTGGCGATTATGGGAGAGTTGCCCGTGGATCGTTACGTGTTTATTGTGCACAACCTGCAGCGCGGCGGAGGCGGCCTGGAGCATCTTAACTCTACTACGTTGCAGACATCACGCTGGAACTATGGCACAGAGAGCGGTTACAACGGTTTCCTGAGCCTTGTGGCACACGAATACTTTCACCTCTGGAACGTAAAGCGCCTGCGTCCGCAGCCACTGGGTCCGTTTGATTACAACCAGGAGAACTACACCAGGCTGCTGTGGGTGTCGGAGGGCATTACCAGCTATTACGACGACCTTATTGTGCGCCGGGCCGGCTTTACTTCGCCGCAGCGCTACCTTGATGTAGTAGCGGGTACAATTCATGCAGTTGAGAATACGCCGGGTAATAAAGTGCAGACGGTGGCTGAGTCCAGCTTCGATGCCTGGATCAAATACTATCGCCGCAACGAGAACTCTAACAATGCAGAGGTTTCTTATTATACCAAGGGCGGTGTTATGGGGCAGCTCCTGAACATGATCGTTATGGAGAATACCGGTGGACGTAAGAGCCTGGATGATGTGATGCGCTACATGTATGATCAGTACTATAAAAAGCTGAACAGAGGGTTTACCGAAGCGGAGTTTAAAGCAGCCGTTGAGAGAATCGCGGGCACCAACCTTGACAGCTTCTTCAGGAATTATATTAACGGCACAGAGACACCTGATTACAATGATTATTTTGATGCCGCCGGCCTGCGACTGGTAAACCTGAATGAAGGTACGAACAACGCCAGCTGGGGTGCAACCACAGCAATGGCTGATGGTAGAGTAACGGTGCGTTCCGTAAACAAAGGCACCAGCGCCTACGAGGCAGGGCTGAATGTGAATGACGAGATCATCGCAGTGGATGGTTACCGTGTAGGCGAAGACATTAACCAATATGTAACGGGCCGTAGCGTAGGAGAGGTGTTGGAGCTACTGATCAGCCGCGATGGAAAACTGATGGTGCTGGAAATACTTATGCTGAAAGACACCAGCGTGCGTTACCGCTTCGAGCGCGTTGCCAACCCTACCAAACAACAGCAGGAAATCTACAACAAATGGTTAGGGATTGAAAGATCTTAATGTACATCTGTTAGATCAAACCAGAAGGGAACAGCCGGCAATTTGTGCCGGCTGTTTTTTTATATAGGTAACTCAAGTTGAGATTATAAAACCCCTAAAGAGCCTCACTTGCTAGCTCAAAACGCTTGTTTTGGCTAGTCCAGTGGAGGGGAGTTTTGCTCGTGCATATACTTCCCCTCTTGAGAGGCAGGGTCGTTTCATTCTACTCATTGCTGGCGCGGATCTGCGATCCGTGACTTCCTATACTGTTGGATCTGTGATCCGACTGGGCCAGCGGCCCAAACTATAGCCGGTCACGAGCGAGGACGCTAGCGCCATGGACATTAATTTAGTAGAATTAAACGACCCTGCCCTTGAGGACAAGTGAAAACGGGAGTTTGAAACTTGCGACCATTGGTCATAGAGGGGTGTTTGCTCATTGCGAGAGGTGTTCTCAACTGGCTTTACACCCCTGCGGTCCCCTCAAGGGGACAATTATTCTTAGAATGAAACGACTCCGAGGAGTGGAAGTACATGCACAAGCAAAATTCCCCTCTTGAGAGGGGTGTAGGGGTGTGTTTACACCTGCCTGGTCTATCATGTCTCGCAACTTGAGTTAGATACTATAAATTTATACTCTGGCCGAAGATTAGAAGCTATACTTGTGAGCATAAACATATAGAAAAACCTATTATAATTTTCAGGAGATTTTAACTGCATTATTTAAGCCGGCTTTGCATAAAATGGTGCAATTTTAATGTAAAATTTGAGCAATTGAGGCAAGTTCAGGGTACATTTGATACTTTCTTGTTTTATTTGACTAATCTAAGTACCTTTAAAGCCTAAAACTCTGAAAACCTGTAGTTGCATGGTAATAAAGGATAGCATTTTTGTTTCTGTAATGCATAATCAAGCAGCAGATATACTTTTGCTTAAGTGGAAACGCGTTCCTTCTTTTGCTCAATTTAAAGACACTTATTTAACGGTGCTTGGTTATGTTGAGCAAACGCGCCTTGTTACTTCTTTTTGCACTGACCTGACGGTGATCGGTTCGCTAAACAGGGAGCAGGAAGACTGGCTGGCATATGAGTATTATCCAAAGGTGTTTGAGATCATCAGATCCGAGATAAATGCTGCTGTCGTATTTTCAGAGGACCACTTCAAGGCCATTGTTACAAATTACCAGCAGCCGGAATATCACCCCAGGCAGGATTTTATCAACTTTAATTACTTCACCGATTTTGACGAGGCCATACACTGGCTTATTAATACAAGAAAAGGTCAGGAAACTATATATTCCTGACCTTTTCTGCTTTTAAGCGGCGCTTATCACGGGAATATACCCAGCGACTCGTAGCTTACCCCGATCTTTTCTATGGCAGTTAAAAACGCTGCTGTGCGCAGGTCAGGTATGTTCTGGTTTTTCATCACATCCCTGATCTCATGGTAGGCGTTTATCATCGTGTCTTCCAGGCCGGAGCGCACCAGGCTTATCTCGTCCGAGCCTTGGGTTAACAAGGCACGTTCAGTGGCCGTCATGGTCTTTCCTGAGCTAGTTTCGATGGCATTAACCAGCTTTTTATAGCTTGCCTCTTCGGCACGCTTGCCCATTCTGCCAAACCTCACGTTCGAGAGGTTCTTCAGCCACTCAAAGTATGACACCGTAACACCGCCTGCATTAAGGTATAAATCCGGAAGTATGACCACACCGTTCTTCAACAATACTTCCTCCGCTTCTCTTGTTACCGGGCCGTTAGCGCCTTCTGCAATAATCCTGGCTTTGATCCTGGCTGCGTTGCCCTCATGTATCTGGTTTTCAAGTGCGGCAGGCAGTAGCACATCGCATTCATACTCCAGCAGGTCCACAGAGTTTTCTATGTTCTTGCAATCCTTAAAGTTAAGTATCGAGCCTGTCTCACTTCTGTGCCTGAAGGCCTCCTTTATGTCAATGCCATTCTCGTTGTAAATGCCGCCCTCACGCTCAGCAATACCTGTAATAATGGCGCCATCCTGCTGACAGAAAAACGCGGCATGGTAGCCCACATTTCCGAGGCCCTGCACTATAATGCGCTTACCCTCCATGGTGGTGCCGTCAAGTCCTTTACCCTCCAGCAGCTCTGTATCCTGCAACGCCTCGCGCAAACCAAAGTATATGCCCAGTCCGGTGGCCTCTGCACGGCCTCTTATACCGCCTTGACCAACCGGTTTACCCGTAACACAGCCTAGCGCGCTTATTTCGCCATACTTAAACGCCTGGTAGGTATCGGCGATCCATGCCATCTCGCGGCTGCCGGTGCCATAGTCAGGTGCCGGAACATCAATACCCGGCCCGATAAGGTTTTTCTTGATCAACTCGGATGCATAACGGCGTGTAACTCTTTCAAGGGTTTTCACGCTGCTGGTTCGGGGGTTTATCTTAACACCGCCTTTGGCACCTCCGAAAGGCACGTCCACCACGGCACATTTAAAGGTCATAAGGGTGGCAAGTGCTTTAACCTCATCCTCATCCACCTGCATACTATACCTAATACCACCCTTTGAAGGAAGCTTATGGTGACTATGCTGCACGCGAATGCCTTCGATCACCTCTATTTTACCATCTATCTCAACCGGGAAAGAAACTTTATATACACTGTTGCAGGCCTTTATCTGTGCAAGTATACCCGGATCCAGGCGTGAGAACTGGGCAGCATGATCAAAGTACTGATGAACACTCTCTAAGAACTTCCTGCCTTCGTTATGATTTTCTGACATACTTTATTTGTTTAGTTTGAGCTATAACAGATTTAAGAACGGTACGTGTACTGTTTTGTTTAGATATTTGACTTAATTAATATTCAATTTTACTAATACACAAAATAATATCCTAATATTCACGTTCTTACAGGAGTATTACTACCTGGTTGCTTTAATTTATCAGGTAATATTTAAATAAATCTTGTTTAGAATCAATTTAATGCCAATCTTTGTGTGCCGTATATTCTGCGTAAAAGCTTAATAATTCAGGAAATATTATAGTGTTATGCCTTCAATCAGGCAATTGCTACTCACAAAATCTTTTTATGGTAAGAGATAAGTATTATATGACAGAGGTCGATAGTCCGTCAGCCATAGCGGAGAAGGGGGCTTTATGCGGTAGCAAGCTGTGTATCAGGTATAATGAGGTTACTGAAACGCTTGAAGTGAAATGGACTGGCACCGTGAACTCCTCTGAGGTCAGGCAGGCTTACAGCCAGATAATGGAGTGTGTAAAGCAATATAAACCCGTAAAGTGGTTGCTCGATTTTCAGGGAAGGGAACGGCTGAAGCGCGCGGACCAGCGCTGGGTGTTCACTTACTTTTTCCCTGGGGCCTTGCGTGAGGTTAAAAACGATGTGTTTGTAGCTGTTGTGCTCCCAGTGAGCTATTCGCACGAGCTTGTTCAGGAAATGAACGGGGATGAGCTGATACAAGGGGAGAACTTCATGATCATAAATCATTTTATGTACCGGGAAGCCGCCATGCGCTGGCTGGCACTCGACGAAAGTATAAAAGCAGGGGCTTAGGCTATACTTCCCACAAAATAAAAAGGGCATTACCTGAAGAATAGGTAATGCCCTTTTTTAATACCTGTCCCTGTCTATTTTACAGAAAGAAGCTCCACATCGAAGATCAGGGTTGAGTTTGGCCCTATAACATCGCCGGCACCCTGTGCGCCATAAGCAAGGTTAGAAGGGATGAAAAGTCTCCACTTTGCGCCTTCCTTCATCATTTGCAGGGCTTCTGTCCAGCCAGCGATAACCCCGTTCACAGGGAATGTGGCCGGCTGTCCGCGCTCATAAGATGAATCGAAGGTGGTGCCGTCGATCAGCGTGCCATGGTAGTGTGTTGTAACCGTGTCGGAGGCAGAAGGCGATTTGCCCGTACCTTCTTTTAGTATCTGGTACTGTAAGCCGCTTGGCAATGTATGTACACCTTCCTTCTCTTTGTTCTCAGCCAGGAAAGCCTCGCCAGCCTTTTTGTTCTCGCCGCCAGCTGCGTTCTGCTTTTCAGCCATCTGCTGCTGAAGCGCCATCATTGCCTGCTGTACGTCCTGCTGCGTTAAGGTAGATTCTTTTCCTTCCTGCACCTCTTTAAAGCCTTGCATAAACGATTCTAGTTCTACTTCAATGCCTTGCTTAGCCAGGTTAGCAGCCATGTCGCGGCCGATGATGTAGCTGATCTTTTCTTTTAAATCCATAGTTGATTGTTAGCACGCTAGGTGCCTTCTACATTATAAAATATAAAACTGTTTAGCCAAAATTACGCATTTTATACTTAACCGCCTGCATGCACCCCACACAGGCTATGTGCACACGCACTTGCCCTTCGAACAACGTGCACTCAAAGTATAGGGTACCTGAGCAGAAAGTATGATTTGCCCGATGTATTAAAGGTATAACTGGTACCCTTGATCGGCGCTGTCGGGGGTATTGCGGGTGTTATGCTGCAGCCATTTGTTCATGAAAAGGCTTACAGTTGTACCTAGTAAAAGTATAGAGGAAATAGTTGAGATACGTTTCATGTTTGCTTCGGTAAGGAGGTGGATTTTCCCCTTTGAACGGAGGCATACACATAAGGTTTATACTTCTTTTTGCTTGTGAAGCGTTTACCGTTCAAAGTGTTTGTTCAAAGCTGTAAATACTACTTGTTCTTCATTTTGGAGCTAGGCAGATTTCCAGAACCTCACTGCTTAAAATATTTATACCCTTGATGTGGTTTTGTGCGCAACTTTTGTTCTAACTTTGCACAAACATTGACTATGAAGCCATCTAGCTATACTTGTTCGTCATTGTTCGTGCCTCGCAGCGAGTGCCCGGCGGCATCGTACCTGTTGGCACTCTGCTCTTCATCACGTCTAACTTTTTTCTTTACCACACCCAGGGCCTTAAACGGTTAAGCCAGAATATGCCTCTTTGAAAGCGGGCAGTTCTGGAGATCAAAGACAGAAAGAAAAACACTACTTCTAAATAAGATTCATGGCAACAAAAATCAGCGTGAGGCAAACGTTTGTGTACGTTTTTGCAACGCTTTACCTGCTAACACTTTTATTCTCTATTTTTGAGCGTCAGGCACTTTGGCTATTGTTACTTGTGGTGCCCCTGCACCTGGTTTACCTGAGCAACATCCGCCAGAACAGCCACACCATCCTGCGTAACTACCCACTGCTGGGTTACCTTCGTTATTTCTTTGAAAGTATACGCCCGGAGCTACGCCAGTACTTTTTTGAGTCTGACCTGGATGGCAAGCCTTTCAGCCGCAGGCAGCGCTCTATAGTATACCAGCGTGCCAAGAACGTGCGCCAGACGGTGCCTTTCGGTATGCAGGCCGATAGCCAGGAAACAGGCTTCGAGTGGATTGCCCATACTATGTTTCCGGTGCATGTTAAGGCAGAAGATCTGCGCGTTATGGTGGGTAGCAGCAGCTGCAGACAGCCTTACAGTGCCAGCATCTACAACATTTCGGCGATGAGCTACGGCTCGTTAAGCAAAACTGCGGTAACTGCGCTAAGTGCAGGTGCCAAACTAGGCGGTTTTGCCCATAATACCGGTGAGGGTGGCGTAAGTCCTTTCCATATTGAAGGCGGCGGCGACCTGATCTGGCAGATAGGCACAGGCTACTTCGGTTGCCGCGATAAGAATGGTAATTTCTCGGAGAGGCTTTTCCAGGAGCAGGTAATGCACCCGAATATCAAGATGGTGGAGATAAAGCTATCGCAGGGGGCTAAGCCTGGACATGGCGGTATACTTCCGGCAGCCAAGAACACTCCTGAGATCGCAGCCATCCGTAAGGTAGAGCCTTATACTACAGTTGCCTCTCCGCCAGCGCATTCCGCTTTCAATGATCAGTTTACGCTGCTTTTATTTATACAGAAACTGCGTGTGCTTTCAGAAGGCAAGCCGATCGGAATTAAGCTTTGCGTGGGCAACAAAGAGGAGTTTGAGCAGCTGTGTCGCGAAATGATGCACAACCAGATCTTCCCGGATTTTATCACCATAGACGGTGCTGAAGGGGGTACCGGTGCTGCGCCGCTTGAATTTACCGATAGCCTTGGCATGCCGCTTTACGATGCCCTGGCCTATGTGCAGAACATGCTTAAAAAGTATGGCCTCCGCGACGAGATTAGATTGATCGCTGCCGGCAAGATCATTACAGGTGTAGATATTTTGAAGGCGATTTCGCTGGGGGCAGACATGTGCTACAGTGCCAGAGGTATGATGTTCGCGTTAGGGTGCATACAGGCCTTGCAGTGCGACTCAGGGCGTTGCCCAGTGGGCATTGCCACCCAGGACAAAAATCTCTACAGTGGTTTGGATGTGGCTGATAAGCGCGTGCGCGTAGCAAATTTCCATGGCAACACCATCAAGTCGACGGTGGAGGTGATGGAGGCCTGTGGCTTTAGCTCATTACAGGAGGTAACCCCGGACAAAATATTCAGAAGGGTAGAGCAGGGGGCAACACTTAGCTTCAAGGACATATACTTCCCTAGAAACGCCGCCTCAAATGAGGTAAGCAGAAACTATATGTTGAATTAGACACTGGTGTGACTCTACTGAAAATCAGAAGCGCAGCTTGGTTTTATCAGGCTGCGCTTCTGATTTTTTATGCATTTTGGTAACGATGTAACAGACGATTATAAACCCTTTTCAGAGATAGTCTTCATCATGTTCATCGTTAGTATCAAAATCAAAGTCTTTCTCTTCAAAACTATTTGTAAAAGCCAGGTATACAAGTGTACCGATGCCGAGTAGCAAGGCTCCTCCAAAGTATAATAGCATTGAGTTTTCTTTTGACCGTTTCATGGTTTTCGCTGAAATAGATTGCTTTAAAATTTATACTACGGCTGTAAGGACATGCAGTTGAAAAAGACTGATAAAAAAAGAGGAGTTGATCTGCACCAACTCCTCTTTATACTTTATACTTCTAAAGTATAGATTACATGTTTCTGCGGTACTGTCCGCCTACCTCGAACAGGGCATTCGTGATCTGGCCCAGCGAGCAGAACTTCACGGTTTCCATCATCTCCTCGAAAATGTTTCCGTTGGCGATGGCTACCTGCTGTATGCGCTTCAGCATCTCTGCGGATTTATCCGCATTACGCTCCTGCAGAGCATGCACCATTTTAATCTGGTACTGCTTCTCTTCTTCTGTGGCGCGGATAACCTCCTGCGGAATAACAGTCGGAGAGCCCTGCGAAGAAAGGAAGGTGTTTACGCCGATGATCGGGTACTCGCCGGTATGCTTCAGGGTCTCATAGTATAAACTCTCTTCCTGAATCTTACCGCGCTGGTACATCGTCTCCATCGCGCCTAGCACACCGCCACGCTCTGTGATGCGGTCAAACTCCACCAGTACAGCTTCTTCTACCAGGTCAGTAAGCTCCTCGATGATGAATGATCCCTGCAGCGGGTTCTCGTTCTTCGCCAGTCCCAACTCACGGTTAATGATTAACTGGATAGCCATGGCACGACGAACAGAAGCCTCTGTTGGCGTGGTAATCGCCTCGTCGTAAGCGTTGGTATGCAGTGAGTTACAGTTGTCGTAGATCGCGTAAAGAGCCTGCAGCGTGGTGCGGATATCGTTGAAGTCGATCTCCTGCGCGTGCAGCGAACGGCCCGAAGTCTGGATATGGTACTTCAGCATCTGCGAACGGGCATCGGCACCATACTTGTGCTTCATGGCTTTCGCCCAGATTCTACGCGCCACACGACCAATCACGGCATACTCCGGATCGATACCGTTGGAGAAGAAGAAGCTCAGGTTCGGCGCGAACTTGTTGATGTCCATGCCGCGGCTCACATAGTACTCCACAAACGTGAAGCCGTTAGCCAGCGTAAAGGCCAACTGCGAGATTGGGTTGGCACCGGCCTCTGCGATGTGGTAACCCGAAATAGACACCGAGTAGAAGTTACGCACGTTTTTGCTGATGAAGTACTGCTGCACGTCACCCATCAAACGCAGTGAGAACTCCGTGGAGAAAATACAGGTATTCTGCGCCTGGTCTTCTTTCAGGATATCAGCCTGAACCGTACCACGCACTGCCGCCAGCGTGCGGGTCTTGATCGGCTCGTATACTTCGGCAGGCAATACCTGGTCGCCAGTTACGCCCAAAAGCATCAGGCCTAAGCCGTCGTTGCCTTTTGGCAGTTCGCCCTGGTATTTCGGACGCTCCAAGCCTTTCTCTTTATAGATGGCTTCGATCTTAGCATTCACTTCCTCTTCCAGGCCATGCTCTTTAATGTATAGTTCACATTGCTGGTCGATGGCAGCATTCATAAAGAAGCCGGTAAGTATGGCAGCCGGACCGTTAATGGTCATCGAAACCGAGGTCATCGGGTCTGCCAGGTTGAAGCCAGAGTATAGTTTCTTGGCATCATCCAGGCAGCAAATGCTTACACCAGAGTTACCAATTTTACCATAAATGTCCGGTCTGTAGTCAGGGTCCTCACCGTAAAGCGTTACCGAGTCAAATGCCGTAGACAGACGCTTGGCTGGCATGCCCAGACTCACGTAGTGGAAACGACGGTTGGTACGCTCCGGTCCGCCCTCGCCGGCGAACATACGGGTAGGGTCTTCGCCTTCGCGCTTGAACGGGAACACACCCGCTGTATAAGGGAACTCACCTGGTACGTTCTCCTGCAAATTCCACTTCAGCAAATCACCCCACGCCTCATACTTAGGTGTAGCCACCTTCGGTATCTGCAGGTGCGACAGCGATTCGGTATGTGTCTTTATCTTAATCTCTTTGTCACGAACCTTGAAGACATAAAACTCATTTTTGTAAGCCTGTACTTTCTCTTTCCAGTTCTCCAGGATCTTCTTGTTCTGCCCGTCCAGGTTCAGCTCCACTTCGGCATAAGCTGCCTCCAGTTGCTTTACCAAACGGTCTTTGTCTTCCACCTCTATACCTTGTACCGCCTCGATAGACTTTTTGATGCCGTATAGTGTCTGAGCTACTTCCGCCTGGTCATTTGTCCATTTGTCGTAGTTGCGGATAGTCTCAGAGATCTCAGAAAGGTAACGTGTGCGGGCAGGAGGGATGATGTATACTTTCTCCGACATCTCCTTGGAAGTATGCAGGTTAGAGTTGAACTCCACGCCTGTCTTCTCAGAGATTTTCGCCATAATGGCACGGTAAAGCTGGTTCATGCCCGGGTCGTTAAACTGCGAAGCTATAGTTCCGAAAACCGGAATAGCATCGTCGTTCACGTCCCATAGTTGGTGGTTACGCTTGTACTGCTTTTTCACATCACGCAAAGCATCCAAGGCACCACGTTTGTCAAATTTGTTCAAGGCGATCACATCGGCGAAGTCCAGCATGTCAATCTTCTCGAGCTGCGTGGCGGCACCATACTCTGGCGTCATCACATACAAGCTCATGTCTGAGTGCTCAATGATCTCGGTATCCGACTGCCCGATTCCCGATGTTTCAAGTATGATCAGGTCAAAATCAGCAGCCTTTACAATATCCACGGCATCCTGCACATACTTGCTCAGGGCCAGGTTGCTTTGGCGGGTTGCCAGCGAGCGCATGTATACTCTCTCGTTAGAGATGGAATTCATACGAATCCTGTCACCCAGCAGGGCACCACCGGTTTTACGCTTCGATGGGTCTACGGAAATGATGGCGATCTTCTTCTCAGGGAAATCAAGCAGGAAGCGGCGAACCAGTTCATCCACCAAAGATGATTTACCGGCACCACCTGTACCGGTTATACCTAATACAGGAGTTTTAATTTCTTTGGCCTGCTCTTTCACCTCGTCAAGTATGGCTCTTGCCTCTTCCGGGAAGTTCTCAGCGGCGGATATTAAACGGGCAATAGATTTAGGGTCTTTATCTTTCAGATGCTTGGCCTCTCCGTTCAGGTTCGTACCTGTCGGGAAGTCGCACTTCTCCAGCATATCGTTGATCATACCCTGCAGACCCATGGCGCGGCCATCGTCAGGGGAGTAGATGCGGGCAATGCCGTACTCGTGCAGTTCCTCGATCTCGGTTGGAAGTATAACCCCGCCGCCGCCGCCAAAGATGCGGATATGGCCGCAGCCGCGCTCGCTCAGCAGGTCATACATATACTTAAAGTACTCCAGGTGGCCACCCTGGTAAGAGGTAATAGCAATAGCCTGCGCGTCTTCTTGTATCGCACAGTCCACGATCTCTTGCACCGAGCGGTTGTGGCCCAGGTGGATTACCTCTGCCCCGGATGCCTGAATGATACGGCGCATGATGTTGATCGAAGCGTCGTGGCCATCGAAGAGCGAAGCTGCTGTCACGATACGGATATGGTTGACAGGCTTATATGGTTCTACTGTAGTAAGTTGCATATTTTACTAACAAGAGTTTTCAAAAATTGATGCGAATATAGGCATTTTTGATGAGGATTGACAGCCTTGTGGCAGCAGGCATTATTTGGACAATCAGGAAAAGTGGATTGCCAATGGCACAGCTCAGCACCTTTAAGGTAAGCATGATCGTGCACAGGATGTTACCCTGTTTTAACGTTCACTAAATTCCTGGCGGCCTGTATTGTTAATATAATCTCTTTTAGATATTATTGTAAGTTCTGCAATTTTCAAATAGGAGTAAAAGCACTTATTCTACCAATTTTGTGGTCTTTTTGCAGAGTCAGAACAACGATTTCCAACCTTCAAATTATATTTTATGAGATTAACTGTTTACATTCTTGGAGCCTTATTGGCAATGGTAATTATCCTTGGTTCTTTGTTTAAGATGATGCATTGGGCTGGTGCTGATATGCTGATCGTGCTTGGCTGGTCGTTGGCAGCGTTATTGTATGTGCCTCTGTTTACTGTTTACAAGTATAAAAAAGGCAAAACGGCATAATTGATCCGTTCCAAAACATAAGCCGTTGCCGATCTGTTTGGCAACGGTTTTTGTGTTTTACAGCGGTCAGTTTCGGGCAATTTTGTTTGCAATTAACCCACCACTAACCCCACCGAGGTGTAGGTTGTTTCATTCTATTTTTTTTGTCATCCTGGAAGGATCTTGGTGGCTGGGAGGTTAAGCTTAACCTCCGGGGGTAGGGGCCCTCTTTCTCTCACAAGTTTCCCCGAATCAAGTTGGGGTTAAAACTTAACAGAATGAAAGAAGTTTTTTCACTTTTTAATTACAATGAAACGACCCTACTCTTGAGAGGGGTGCAGGGGTGGGTTAATCGTTCACCGCAATTCCCCTCCTTGGAAAAGGCTACGATTAAGACACAAGTTTACACTTGCCGTTATTCCTGCCGCGAGTTTTCAACTCGTGGCTTATTATGTGGCAAGCTTTCAGCTTGAGTAGGTATGCAAAAGTATAAAAAGCGGCTCACGCAAGCTGAAAGCTTGCCCACATGGACAACCACGAGTTGAAAACTCGCGGTAGATAGAGAGTTTTATACTTGTGTCCTAAGTATAGCCCCTCTTGAGAGGGGTCCAGGGGTGTGTTTACACCCAATGCCGTCAATTTAAGGGGAAAGCTCTTTCGGACTTCCTAGTCCGCAGCAGAAAAAGATCCGGACAAGGATGTCCGAATCAGCAGTAAGGGGAGATAAAATTCCCCTCTGGGGGTAGGGCCCTCTTCTAAGAGAGGGGCGCAGGGGTGTGTTTACACCTGCTTGGTTTATCTTACATCATAACTTGATCTACAAACTTCTCCATAAGGTTTAACCCCAAAAGCTATCGGCAACTATGTTAGAAAAGGATTTTGGATAAATACTCACTTTTAGGTATTGCGGCTGCTGCCTGTATAAACTAATTTGGTGATGTGTAATTTTCATGAAGCAGTACGAGAGGGAAAGTATAGTGTGTGTTGTTTTAGTTGTTTCGCAGACCTTTCATACTTGTCTTTACAGAAGCGGCTACCAGGTAATGGTAGCCGCTTCTCTTTTACCCATCAGCCAAGCCCGGCTTCCCTTGCCAATGAAACCATGTCGGCGATGTTTGCTGTGCCAAGCTTTTTTTGGATGTTCCGCCTGTGCGTGCTGACGGTGTTTACGCTGATAAAAAGCTTTTCGGCAATGTCTTTTGTGCGCATTCCTTTACAGATTAGTGTAAGGATCTCGATCTCACGGTTTCTTAAGCTATTAATAAGGAGTCTGTTTTTCTGACGCAGGTTTTCTTTTAAAGCCTCGATAAGCTGCGATTCCGTATTCATCTGGGGGCTCATGTCCACATCCACACAAAGGAGCTGTTCTACATTGCCCTGCGCATCCTTCCTGAAAGTTTTTGCCCACCCGATAAACCACCTGTACTGCTGCTCTGTTTTATGCTTTGCCCGGAAAACACCGCCAAATTCGGTTTCATTGCGTTCGTTATAAAACTCAATGCTTTCCTCAGGTATGTTCTGGTCATCGGGGTGTAGTATCTCCTTTAAATAGCGCGTGGTCCCGATCTGCTGGATTTCCTCTAAGGTATAACCCAGGCTTTCCTCGTTCGTGCGGTTGCACCATACAATGTGCTTGTCGAGGCTGGAAATGTAGATGTTGGCAGGCACCCTGTTCACTACCTCTTCCAGGAAACGGTTTTTCTCTTTCAAGCTTTTCAGTTCTTCATCCAGGTTGCTTATGCGTTGTAGCAAAGAGGCGGTGTTGTAGTCGTTAGCCATAAGAAAACCATCAAATTGTAAGGGCAACTGTGATGAAAGGTGTTGGATAAATGTAATTTACGAAGACTTTAGTACATAGCAAAGCGCTATTTTATTTAATTAGCCCTCCAGATTCGCAGATTTGTTTGGCAAGGTTAAGGCAAAAATGAATTTTTTTGACGGGAATATTCTTAACTTTGTTTTCGTATTTATACTATATGAAGAACATTCGCAATTTCTGTATCATCGCCCACATCGACCACGGTAAAAGTACTCTGGCTGACCGCCTGCTGGAATTTACCCAAACGGTAGCGGAGCGTGAGATGCAAAACCAGCTGCTAGATAACATGGACCTGGAGCGTGAGCGCGGCATTACCATTAAGAGCCACGCCATCCAGATGAATTACCAGTACAAAGGCGAGGACTATGTGCTTAACCTGATCGATACGCCGGGTCACGTTGACTTTTCGTACGAGGTGTCGCGTTCAATTGCTGCCTGCGAGGGCGCCTTGTTGATCGTTGACTCATCGCAGGGTATCGAGGCACAGACGATCTCCAACTTATACTTAGCCATTGGCTCTGACCTGGAGATCATTCCTGTACTGAATAAGATCGACCTGCCGCACGCTATGCCGGAGGAAGTGTCTGATCAGATCATCGACCTTATCGGTTGTGACAAAGAAGACATTATTCATGCTTCCGGTAAGGCCGGTATCGGTATTGAGGATATCCTGAATGCTATTTGTGAGCGCATCCCTGCACCAAAAGGTGACCCGGCCGCTCCATTACAGGCACTTATCTTTGACTCTGTTTTTAACTCTTACAGAGGCATCGAAGTATACTTCCGAATCTATAATGGTACCCTGAAAAAAGGAGACAAGGTAAAGTTCATCAATACGGGCAAAACCTACGAGGCTGACGAAATTGGTGTACTTAAACTGAATCAGGAGGCGCGTCAGGAAATGGCAGCCGGTAATGTGGGTTATCTTATCTCGGGAATCAAAAATGCCAAAGAGGTAAAAGTAGGTGATACAATTACGCACGTAGATCGTCCTGCTCCAGGTATTCAAGGGTTTGAGGATGTGAAGCCGATGGTGTTCGCTGGTATCTACCCGGTAGAGACAAGTGAATACGAAGAGTTGCGTGCCTCTATGGAGAAGCTGCAGCTAAACGATGCCTCACTTGTTTGGGAGCCAGAAACCTCTGCTGCCCTTGGGTTTGGTTTCCGTTGCGGTTTCTTAGGTATGCTGCACATGGAGATCGTGCAGGAGCGTTTGGAGCGCGAATTTGATATGACCGTTATCACGACGGTACCATCGGTTCAGTTTCATGTGCATACAACTAAAGGACAGTTGTTAAAGGTAAGTGCGCCTTCAGAGATGCCGGAGCCTAACTATATCGACCACGTAGAGGAGCCGTTCATTAAAGCGCAAATCATTTCCAAGTCTGAGTTTGTTGGCCCGATCATTACGCTTTGTATGGATAAGCGCGGTATTCTGAAGAACCAGACATACCTGACCAGCGATCGCGTAGAGCTAACCTTTGAAATGCCGCTTGCCGAGATAGTTTTCGACTTCTTCGATAAACTGAAAACAATTTCACGCGGTTATGCTTCCTTGGATTACGAACTGATCGGCTTTAAGCAGTCGAACATGGTGAAGCTGGACGTGATGCTGAACGGAGAACCTGTGGATGCATTATCTGCGATCGTGCACCGCGATAAGGCTTACGACTGGGGCAAGCGCCTGTGCGAGAAGCTGCGTGAGTTGTTGCCGCGCCAGATGTTTGAAATCGCGATTCAGGCGGCTATTGGCCAGAAGATCATCGCCCGTGAAACCGTGAAGGCCCTACGCAAAAACGTATTGGCCAAGTGCTACGGCGGTGACATTTCGCGTAAACGTAAACTACTCGAGAAACAGAAAAAAGGTAAGAAACGCATGCGCCAGGTGGGTAACGTGGAAATTCCGCAAGAAGCCTTCTTGGCAGTGCTTAAACTCGACTAAAGTGTACACAAGCCCCGACGTGCCCCAGCGCGCCGGGGCTTGTCGCTTTTATACTTCTTATGAAGGAGTTTCTAGACAAAGGAGTCTTTTGAAATAAGACAAGACTACTTTGAAAACCTAATTCTCCTTTGTCTTTTGTCAATTAGTCTTTCGTCAAATAAAATGTATGCCGACATTACTATAAAAGCCCGTTGCGCCGATCTGGCGGAGGCCGAAAGTATACTTTGGGAGCTGAATGCAGCCTACCAGGGGCAGGACATGCAAACGGATACGTACTATGCAGTAGAATATGGGCAGCTAAAACACCGCCAGGGTAATATTGAAAATGTGCTGATCCATTACCACAGGCTGCAACTGGAGGACGCGCAGAAAACAGAGGTGCTTTTATACCTGAAAAACCCCAGCGCCACGACCATAGCTGAGGTATGCAGGGGCAAAAGTATAGTGGCTAGCGTTAAAAAAGCCCGGAAGATATTTTTTATCGGTAATGTAAAGTTCCACCTGGACCAGGTAGAGGGTTTGGGCAGTTTTATAGAGATCGAAGCGATTGACCTGGATGGCTCGGTGGGATTGCCTGTGTTGCGGCAGCAATGCGATTACTACAAAGATATGTTTCAGATCAGAGACGAGGATCTGGTTACCAGTGCTTATACCGATTTAATTCACTATTCATAATTCGTAATTCATCATTCATAATCAATATAAACTATGACTCTGCTCGACGGTAAACAAACATCCGCAGATATCCAGCAGGAAATTGCTCAGGAGGTGGAAACTATACGAAGCAATGGCGGGAAAGTGCCCCACCTTGCCGCAGTACTGGTTGGCAACGATGGCGGTTCTGTTACCTACGTAAACAATAAAGTACTGGCCTGCGAACGCATAGGGTTTGGCTCCACCCTGATCCGCTACGAGGACACCGTTACAGAAGAGGAATTGCTGCGCAAGATAAATGAGTTGAACAATGATGACCTGGTGGACGGCTTTATTGTGCAGCTACCATTGCCGAAGCACATCAACACCGAAAAGGTTATTGAGGCGATAGACCCTAAAAAGGATGTGGACGGTTTTCATCCGACAAACGTTGGCCGCATGGTGGCCGGACTGGATGCATACCTTCCGGCAACGCCTGCCGGTATCCTGCAACTGATCAAGCGATACAACATCGAAACGGATGGCAAGCATTGTGTAGTAATTGGCCGAAGTAACATTGTGGGTTCACCGATGAGTATACTTATGGCAAAAGCCGCTTACCCAGGAAATGCAACTGTCACGCTCTGCCACCGCAACACAATAGACCTGCCATACTTTACACGTCAGGCTGATATCATTATCACAGCCGTGGGCAAACCTGGCCTGGTTACCGCCGATATGGTAAAGGAAGGGGCAGTGGTAATTGACGTAGGCACAACCCGCGTACCTGATGCAAGCCGTAAAGCAGGTTACCGCCTGCGCGGCGATGTCGATTTTGACAATGTGGCCCCCAAATGCAGCTACATTACCCCGGTTCCAGGAGGCGTTGGTCCATTAACGATTGCCATGCTGATGATGAATACCCTTAGGGCAGCCAAGAAAGAAGTCTACGGATAGCCCCTAGCAAAGCAAACATATAAAAGCCTTACCGTTTTAAAATGCGGTAAGGCTTTTTCTTGCAGGAAGAACAGGAACATTAGCCATGAGCCGAAGCGTTATACTTATAAATCTTAGTATAAATGTCTGGTATAAAGTCAGTTGTGTGTTGTGTTGCTTGAGGATAGCCCTTTGATTGGTTAGTAAGTATACTTGCGCGGTGCGTAATGTAACAGTGTGGGCACAACGTTTTGCAGATGTAGCCGCTGCCTTTGCAGATGTTTTAAAAGTGGTTATATTTATCTCTGCTGAGTCTGCGAAGCCCATTGCCGGAATGTAACCTCCGGTAAACTTCAAACGCTTGAGGCCTTTGCAAAGTAAAATAAAATGATCCGTAAATAGGAGGGTGGAGCAGCAGCTTTACCTGGTATCCTGACCTTATTATATGTATAAACTACTATTAGCTGCATTTCTTTTTATTTCTTCGGGTCTTGCCATGGCGCAGGGGCAAAAGCTTAGCACAACCAACCCAAAGGCCGAAAAGTTATACTTTAAAGCAGAGGACTATGCACGGTCACGTGATTTTAACAAAGCTCTGCAGACCCTGGAAGAAGCTACTGAAAAAGACCCCAAATTTGTTGAGGCTTATATCAAAGCTGCTAACCTGTATAAACTGATGGGGAACAAACCGGCCAGTTTTTCTATGCTGCAGAAAGGGCTTTCACAGTCAGCTTTTAATCCGGCTTTCGCCAACTTCTATTTCGACCTCGCGGACCTGTACCTGGAGCAGGGTAATTATGCGGAATCTAAAAAATACTTTGAGTTCTTCCTGAAGGCTAACCCGAAAAACCCAAAGCTGGTGGTATGGGCCAAAGACCAGATCAAGACGGCCGACTATGCCATAGAAGCCATGAAGAACCCTGTGCCGTTCGACCCGATACAGATGTCGGGCAGCATTAATAGGTTTGGCTTACAGTACTTCCCGTATACTACCGCAGACCAGCGATTCTTTATCTACACCGCACGCGCCAGCGCCAGACCCGACCACGATGAGAATATCTTTATAACGGAGCGAAAAAACGGCGAGTGGCAGGTACCGGTATCTATTTCAGAGAATATCAACACAAGTGCTAACGAGGGAGCGGCAACTATTTCCGGCGACGGTAAGACGCTTGTCTTTACTTCCTGTAACCGTCCAGACGGACTAGGCGACTGCGACCTGTACATTTCTTTCAGGACTGGCAATGAGTGGAGCAAACCTAAGAACATGGGGGCTACTGTTAACTCTAAAGCATGGGACTCGCAGCCAAGTCTTTCTGCTGATGGCCGTACCTTATACTTTACCTCCACGCGTGGCGGGGGAATTGGCAAAGAGGACATCTGGGTGACCAACCAGAACGATGATGGGACCTGGGTAAAGCCTGTTAACCTGGGCAAGACTATCAATACCAGCGGACGCGACATGGCGCCATCTGTGCACATGAGCGGTTCTACTTTATACTTTGTAAGCGACGGGCACCTGGGTATGGGCGGACTGGATGTATACAAGGCCACACTTACCAAAAACAAACAGTGGAGTGAGCCGCAGAATCTTGGCTACCCCTTAAATACCCATGCCGACGAAGGCTCTTTATTTATAACTCCGGATAACAAAGTTGGTTATTACTCGAGGCAGGTAACCACAGATGCCGGTGTGCCGGCCGTGCAGCTTTTCAGGTTTGATGTGCCAGCCGAATGGCGAAGCCGGGAAAACAGTACCTACGCCCAGGGGCGTGTGTTTGATGCAACCACCAAAAAGCCACTGGCAGGCCAGGTACAATTGTATGATGTACAGTCGGATTCGCTTTTGCAGCAAGTTTCCTCAGATAAAGTATCCGGTGAGTATACCGTAGTACTGACAGAAGGCAAGCAATATGCGCTGTATGTGTCTGCACCTAATTACCTGATGAGCAGCCTGAGCTTCGATTATACTTCTCCTAAAAACCTGACACCCGTTGCCCTGGATGTATACCTGGAGCCTATTAAATCCGGAGCCGCCATGGTGCTGAACAACCTGTTTTTCGATACGGGTAAGTATGAGTTGGAAACAAAGTCCAAGACAGAGTTAAATAAGCTGATCAGGTTTATGCAGCTAAACAATACCGTAAAGATCGAGATTGAGGGACACACAGACGATATTGGGGCAGATAAGGACAACCAGGTGCTGTCAGAAAAGCGTGCTAAATCCGTTGTTGATTACATGATAGCCAATGGTATCAGCAAAGATCGTATCCGCTTTAAAGGTTACGGTGAGTCTAAACCAGTTAAGCCCAATACCTCAGACGAAAACCGCAAGCTAAACCGCCGCATTGAAATGCGAGTGTTGTAGGATAGGGGGGAGCGGTCATTGCTACTTTTACTCGTCTTTTTAACTAGCCAGTGTTAATCCTTAGTCATACTTGCCTCTACTCAAAAGTAAGGCCTTTAGTGTGGAATTAGCATGGAGAGCTTACATCTATTACAACTGTTGTCAAGCTTCAACCTTTTTTCCGCCTTTCTATCTAGCAACTGTTTTCCCTCAGTCTTACTTGCATATTGTTCCATCTCTGCCTTTGGTACCCTCAAGGCCGGGAGGCCTCGCCTTCGGGCATCGCGCTGTGTATCTGAAGCTGCCTCCGCTCTGCTTCAGCTGCCTCGCTTCGTTCAGCACCGCAACAGCTACAAGGCGCTCAACCCAAAGGCTGGGATGGACACTTCTTTGTAAGCGGCTGTTGCAACTGGCCACCAAGTATAAATTAGTAATGGCAGAAAACTCCCCTCCTTGGCCTCTAAAGGGGGCCCCTACACCCCCAGGAGGGGTTGGGGGTGGTTTGACCCGGTAATACCAGACACTCGCAGGAGCTTCGCACGCTGCGAGGTCTTTTAACTCTGAAAATTATGGGTGGTAGGGGGCCTCGACAAAACGAGGGGCCGGTGGAGGTAATTCCCCTCTTGAGAGGGGCAGGGGTGTGTTAATCGTTACTGAAAAATGCACAAGCGAGTCTGGAGACTCGAACCCACCTGGCGGCACCAGCTGGATGCTGGCGCCAGTAGATATGAAAAGCTCCCCGCCTTGGCTAAGTAGGGGATAAAGGGAGGAGACTCAGTACTTCCCTCTAAACACAAAACCATAAAACAATAAAGGCTGCCTTGTGGGGCAGCCTTTACTATTAGTAATATATTCTTACTAGCGTTGCTCGATTGGAACGTAGTTACGCTCAGTCTCGCCGGTGTATACCTGACGCGGACGGCCGATCGGCTCCTTGTTCTCTCGCATCTCTTTCCACTGGGCGATCCAGCCTGGCAGACGGCCAAGGGCGAACATTACCGTAAACATGTCGGTAGGGATGCCAAGCGCACGGTAGATAATGCCAGAGTAGAAGTCTACGTTAGGATAAAGCTTGCGCTCTACGAAGTACGGATCGTTCAGAGCAGCCTCTTCCAGTTCTTTCGCGATAGTCAGGATCGGGTCTTTAACGCCAAGTGCAGTCAATACCTCGTCTGCAGCCTTCTTGATGATAGTAGCACGTGGGTCGAAGTTTTTGTAAACTCTGTGTCCAAAGCCCATCAAACGGAAAGGATCGTCTTTGTCTTTTGCTTTTGCGATGTATTTCTTAGAGTCGCCACCGTCAGCCTTGATAGCCTCCAGCATCTCGATCACAGCCTGGTTAGCGCCACCGTGTAGCGGGCCCCAAAGCGCAGAGATACCAGCAGATACAGAAGAGTATAAGCTAGCGTTTGCTGAGCCTACCAGACGCACTGTAGACGTAGAGCAGTTCTGCTCGTGGTCTGCGTGCAGGATAAGCAGCTTGTTAAGCGCATTCACGATAACCGGGTCGATCTCATAATCCTCGGTAGGGAATGCGAACATCATGTGCAGGAAGTTAGAGCAATAGTCTAACTTGTTTTTAGGGTAGTTAACCGGGTGGCCAACGGAATTCTTATAAGACCAGGCAGCAATTGTTGGCAATTTTGCCATCAAACGGATGATAGAAAGGTCTACTTCCTCTTTGCTCTGGTTAGGGTTAAGCGACTCCGGGTAAAATGCAGTCAAAGAGCTGATTAAAGCAGAAAGGATACCCATTGGGTGTGCGCCAGACGGGAAACCGTCCAGAATTTTGCGCATATCCTCGTTAACCAGCGTATGCATTTTGATCTCATTGCTGAAATTCTCCAGTTCCTCTGCTGTTGGCAAAGAACCGTAGATAAGCAGGTAAGCTACTTCAATAAAGTTAGACTTTTCAGCTAACTGCTCTATTGGATAGCCTCTGTAATGAAGGATACCTTGCTCACCATCCAGGAAAGTGATAGCGCTGGTAGTTGCACCCGTGTTTTTGTATCCTGAATCTAATGTGATGTAGCCTGACTGCGCGCGAAGTGCGTTTATATCGATAGCCTTCTCATTTTCAGTGCCTTCTACAACCGGGAAAGTGTAGGATTTTCCGTCTAAAATTATTTCAGCAATTTCTGACATGTTTTATTTTTAGTTTATGTCCGTTGTTGTGTCTCTTAGGAAGCGAAATTATATAAAAATGTTATAAAAAGAAATTCGTTGTAGCTACAATATTTTAATTTAACAATGCAGTAATACCACGTTACCCATAAGTTGCGCTACTAAATGCAGGTAGTAAAATTTTGTAAGGCCCAGCCATATAACAGTGCCCTGCACTGAAAGTTTTTAAGGATACTGAAATAATCATACTTATACTTTGGAAATAAGTTATACTTAAATTGATTGTCTGATATGTGAAATCAGCTAAACCGTTGCTTGCTTCCAGGTAACTTTCATTGGCTAAAATCTTGTACCTCTCAAAATCAGGTTAAGAGATGCTTTATTACTGATCACTTACCTAAGCCAAGGCCCTCTAGCTTATAGTTATACTTTAATTCCGACTAACGTAAGGAGCCTGATACATTGCAAAAGCTCTGGCATGTTTCAGGCTGCTTCATGGTTATCGCTTGCTGTATCTATAAGCATTTGTCTCATAATTAGTTAACTCAGGTTGCGTGACTCTTATTTTAAAACTGGATCTACCCACCCCTAATCCCTTCAAGGCTACTATTAATACACAAATTTAAATTCGACGTTATTCCTGCCGCGAGTTTTCAACTCGTGGCTTATTATGTGGCAAGCTTCCAGCTTGCGTAGGTATGCAAAAGTATAAAAGGCGACACACGCAAGCTGAAAGCTTGCCCTCATGTACAACCACGAGTTGAAAACTCGCGGTAGATAGAGCGTTTTATACTTGTGTCCTAAGCGTAGCCCCTCCGAGGACAGGGCTGTTTCATTCTAAAAATTACAAGGTTATAGCGCGAGCGTCCTCGTCCCGAATCAAGTCCGGGATCTACGACTCGTATGTGGCAATGGCTGGGCCTTCCCGTGACTGCGCCCGGGACAGGCTGGCCCAGTTGGATTGCAAATCCAACGATATATTAAGTCACGGATCACAGATCCGCGCCAGCAAAAAAATAGAATGAGACGATCCTGGGGGTTGGGGGAGGTAGAATTCCCTCTGGGGGTAGGGGCCCTCTTCAAAGAGAGGACCACAGGGGTGTGTTTACACCTGCCTGGTTATCATATCTCGCAACTTGAGTTAATTAATTGGACCCTATCTGAAATACTGGATGCGCTATTAAGCTCAGTAGAGAGTTGAGCCTGTATAACTGCCCCAGGTGTACGAAATCGTACGTACGGCTGTCCACAAACAGACAGCCGGCAGTTTTGAGGTTTTAACAATCTGTTTGTAAATATCTAAAAATCAATTGTTTGCAATTTGGCATGCATGTTGGTATGGCCGATTCCAAAGAATAGCATTTTTAAATCTTTTAAAACGAAATCTCAAAAACACTTAGCTACAAAATAAAACCATGAAAAATTTATCTCTACTCTGTTTACTTTTTCTTCTAACCTCCAGCACACTGCTTGCACAGCATTCAAGTATAAAAGGTAAGGTTATCGACGGTGAGAGCAAGGCAGTGGGTTATGCCAATGTACTGCTTCTGAAAGCTGCGGACTCCACTCTTGTTAAGGGCGCCTTATCCGAGGATGCCGGTACCTTTTTATTTGAGGGCATTGCAGCCGGAAAGTATAAAGTGGTTGCCAGTATGGTAGGGCAGGGCAAGGCAAGCAGTGCTGTGTTCACAGTATCAGGCGCCGCCGAAACCATCACGCTGGAGCCGATCGTTCTGAAGCAGACGGCCACAAACCTGAAAGAGGTGGTGATTGAAGGGCAGCGCCCACTGATCGAGCAGCAGTTTGATAAAACGGTAATGAACGTGGAGAACAGTATCTTGGCAGCCGGCAACACAGCCCTGGACGTGTTGGAGAAAGCGCCGGGCATTGTTGTGGATCAGAATGACAACATCAGCATGCGCGGCCGCCAGGGCGTGATGGTGATGATAGACGGAAAGCAAGTGCCCATGTCAGGCACGGAGCTGACCAACTATCTGAAAGGGCTTTCCGGAAACGCGCTGGATAAGATCGAGTTGATCACCAACCCGTCTTCCAAGTATGACGCAGCCGGGAATGCCGGTATCATCAACATCAAATTAAAGCGCGACAAGAGCCTGGGTACAAATGGTTCGGTTTCGGCTTCTTTCGGGCAGGGCAGGTACAGCAAAGCAGATGCCGGCCTGCAACTGAACCACCGTGCCAAAAAAGTGAACGTGTTTGGCGGATTAAACTATGCTGACAGAGATAATTTTTCAGAACTCAGCTTCTTAAGAACTTTCAAGTCTAATGGCATAGAAACCGGTTCCTACACACAGGATAACCTCTTTAAATTTAGAAACCAGACCTTAAGCAGCCGCGTGGGCATGGACTACTTTGTTTCTAAAAACACGGTACTGGGGGCTGTGGCAACAGGTTCTTTTACTGACCTGACCCGCGACAACTCAAATACCACCATGCTATACAATGCCCAGAGAAACCCGCTAAGCTCTGCTACCACCGTGGCAGACGTACTGCACAGCCGCGACAACCAAAGTATAAATCTTAACCTAAAGCACACCCTCGACAGCCTTGGCCGGGAAATAACTGCCGATGTTGACTACATTACCTACCAGAACGGCGACCTCCAGGATTTTGCCATCAGAAGATTTAACCTCAACAACGAGCAGGAAGGAAGCACGGAGCTGATACACAGTAACCTGGATGGCAGCCTGACCATTAAATCGGCAAAAGCTGACTATGTGCAGCCTATACCAAGTATGAATGCAACGCTGGAGGCAGGTCTGAAAAGCAGCCTGGTAAGTTCTGACAACGACCAGAAGTTTTATGACCGCACGGACGGAAGAAACGACCTGAACACGAACAGAAGCAACCGCTTTCTGTACGATGAGAACATTAATGCCGCCTACCTGAACGCAAACAGAAAAGGGGAGAAGGTAAGCATGCAGCTGGGCCTGCGCCTGGAGAACACCATTGCTAAGGGCGAGCAACTAGCAGATGTGGTAAACGAAGAAGACCGTGAATTTGACCGCAACTATACACAGTTTTTCCCGAGTGCATTCGTAGGCTATAGTCTGAATAATAAGAATGAGGTTGGAGTATCGCTGAGCCGTCGCATAAACAGACCTTCTTATAACCAGCTAAACCCGTTCAAGAACCTGATCGATGGCTTTACTATCTCGACAGGTAACCCATACCTGAAGCCGGAGCTTTCTTACGCTTTTGAGCTGACGCACACCTTTGACAAGCGCTTTGTAACCAAGCTGAGCTATAGCAGAACAACGGATGTGATGGTGAACGTGCTTTCCCGTGAAAACGAAAATGACAATGTGGTTATCCAGACTTTCCGCAACCTGTCTAAGTTCGATTACTACGGCATGACATTTACAGCACCGGTTTCGGTGGGCACCTGGCTGAACAGTACAAACAATGCTACCTTATACTATGGCAAGTATAGTGGAACACTGGCCAATGCTGATTTCGAGAACAGCCAGCCTGCTTTTACTTTAAACTCCAACAATAACATCAACATTAAAAATGGCTGGTCAGCAGAAGTGGTGGGTGTGTTCAGGTCGAAAGAAGCCTATGGCCCGCTGACAGTAGATCCGCTGTGGTTTATGTCGGCTGGCGTACAGAAGCAGATCTGGGACAAGAAAGCCACCATCAAGTTAAATGTATCGGATATCTTTTTCACAAACCGTGTGCACGGCGAGAACGAGTTGGCCGACTACACCGAAATTTTTGACCAGAACCGCGACTCAAGAGTTGCCACCATCAGCTTCAACTACCGCTTTGGAGGTTCTCAGGTAGCGCCGGCGCGCCGCAGAACAGGTGGGGCCGAAGATGAGAAGAGAAGAGCAAATTAGGTTTCGTTTTTCGGGAATAGAGATTCTTTTTAGGCCAAGTTACCTCGAAAAACGACACAACTTGGTAAGTATAAAAAAGGCGCAAGTAATTGCGCCTTTTTTATACTTACCAAGTTGTGTCGTCGTCGGGGTTTACGAAGCCTTCTCCGGGCCTGAAACGGGTACCCCTGCCATGCAGGTGGTCCCACATGTCTTTCTGCATCTTCAGTTTGTCCAGCTCCATAAATTCCTCCCAGCGTTCTTTGTCGTCTTCAGAGAAGTGGGCAACAAGTTCGCTTAGGTGCAAGTTCTCCTTTTGCTTTAGTTCTTCCTGCAATTCTGGGTTGGTGCGCAGCATCTGCTCTATAATAATACGGAAGTAGGTATTCAGTTCCTTGTAGCGTTCCTCATCCCAGTTTTCCAGGTTCATCTCCGTCATGTTCATAGTGTTTTATACTTGGCAGCGCCTAAAACTGTTGGCTGCACGGGATTCAGAGTGGGTATTTCAGCAACAGCCCGTGCAGCATATAATAAGCGTTAATAAAATTAGCGGTAAGTATTGATTTATATAGTAATAAAGTATAGTTTTAGCAGAAGAAATACCGCATATCAGGGTATAAGTTGGCACAGGCAGGGAAAGCTACAGATCGGAAAGCTGCTTATATCAGAAACGAAGGCTGCTAAACAGCTGTAATTTCAATTTTTTACTCTTTAATACTTTACGGGAGTACCTGTTTTTACAGGCCAAAAGGAGCTGAACGAAACGGCTCTTATTATTTGTGATACAAGTGCAAACGATTGCATGATATAATGGGCTTGCATGGTTGAATGAAATAAACCTGTACAACAGCTGAAGTTTTTATTAGCCATGCACAGTGTAATTACCTTCAAAAACTAACGGCTGGTGGGGTATAAGTATAACGTTTGATCTACTACAAGTTGGAAGCGCGTGACAGGGTAAAAGGACGGGTAAATTGTTTGTTTTGATAGCAAAATTTAATAGGGTAGTGTGTTTATTCTAATATATAAGTGCGATAAGACAGCTGTTAGTCAGTTTATTATAAACTCTGAACTTGTTTCGGGGAAATTTGTGAGAAGGCGAGGACTCTTTATAATGAAGTCAAGCGCTTGGTTTTATACTTCCTTAAAAGAGGACTAAGAAAGCGTTTATACTTACAGACACTTTATACTATAAGGTCTAAGCGACTCTGGAAATTTATACTGTTACTATGTGCAAACGATTACACAAAATACGATAAAACCTAATCTTAATCTATAATTTAACTAACCGAATATGAAGAAGAATTACACCGGGATTTTGTTCAGAAAGCTAACCAAGAACATGCGTTATGCAATAGGCTGTGGCCTGCTATTCGCCTCGTCGCAAGCATTTGCTCAAAGCCAGCCTTGGGTTATTTACAACGCAAACGAGTTGCCAGACCTGTTCACAGAAAGCCCATTTGTTACGGCAAGCGTTACGCCAAGCAGCCCTGTTATTGTCACAACAGAGCAGTCGATTATAGAAGACCCTGCGGTACCAGGAAATAAGCTTTTAAGCTTCAGAATAAATGGAAATGACCCAGTTAATTTTCCGCATACTTCTTTTTTATGGAGACAAAACTTCCCTACATCCCCTGCATCCCCATCTGCTGCCACCGTGGTTGTAAGGGCTAAAGGTCTTGAAGGCTTTGACAGGGTATTTGAGTTGGACCTTGACTTTTTCGGCTTCAGAGAGACGATCTATATCATCAACAGCAATGCTACAAACCCTGCCAGAGTTACATTTAATGTGGCCAGAGCAGCCGATCCGACATTAGAGAACAAAAGCCTGGGAGATGCTTTTAACACCTTTGAGTGGCATACTTACAGATTTACAAAAGACGGTGCCAACGTAAAGCTCTTTATTGATGAGAGTGAAACACCTGTGGCGACTGTTACCGTGCCATCAGGTACTGTTAGAAACTACTTCCGTATTGGCGATGGCTCAAGTGGTGCTACTAATGGCTCTTATATTGATTACATCATGTGGACAGTAGAAGGTGCCTACTCGCCTGCCCAGAAAGCCCTGCCTGCCGGTACCTTAACCAAACTGAACTCAGCTGAGGCTGCTGCGGCCAGGCTTGCTGTATACCCTAACCCGGTAAAAGGCGGACAAGCAAAGCTTAGCTTTAACTTGCAGTCTGTTTCTGACGTAAGCGTGCAGGTATATGACCTGGCTGGCCGTAAAATCGGACAGAGCGTAACCTACAGCAACATGCGTGCTGGCCAGAATGAGATCGCATTGCCAGTTGCCGGCCTGAAGGAAGGTACCTACCTGTACCAGATTAGCACAAACCGCTTTACTACTACCCAGAAGATATTTGTGAAATAGCAATTATACTTCAAGTATAAAAAGCAAAGGCAGCGCTGTTTACAGTGCTGCCTTTGTTATTTAACGGGTATCTGTTCTTTCAAAAAAATTAAGACGGGGAAATGCCGGGAGGGTTAAAGAGGCCCCAGTCATCCAGCACATAATTCCAGGGGTCAAAGCTTTGTACCCACTTACGGAAGTGCACTTTGTATACTTCCAGCGCCTCGCGTATAAGCACAAGGTATTGGGTGTCTTTAAAGCCAAACATCTCCAGGGAAGTGCAATGGGTGCTTAACTCACGGGCAGCTTTGCGAATTATTGCCGCATTTTCCATCCGAATGTCGTACAGGTCACCGGCCTCGGCACCGGACACTTTTACCGTAAGCATTGCGGCATCTTTCAGCATCATGCCTTTAATATGCCCGAGCACCGGGTCATTGTCCTGTATCAGGTCTATGATCTTGGATGTGATCTCGTAAATTTCCTGGCCCTTTTGGTATACAGGCAGCTTGGTAGGGTCTGCGGACATGAACTGTTAATCCTTAAAATATGATGTAGGTTTACTTAAATAGTTTACCCTTGCTAAAGTATACTTGCAAATATCAACACTAAGCGCACTAATGCAAATATTTTACCGTATGAGTTTTAGATTGTTGCTCTTTTGCAAACTTAAATTGCAAATAGTTTGGCTGATCAGAGGCGATAGTGCATGATAGTCTAAACTCACACAGCCAGCCCTTACTCACTCAAAAAAACTTTAGCCCTGTACCGGCAGCTTTACTTCAAACGTGGTGCCTGTGTTGGTGGAGTGTATGTCCAGGGTGCCTTTCAGGGTGTCGATCAGGAACTTTACCAGGGGCAGGCCAAAGCCGTAGCCTTGTTCTCCTTTGGTGCCTTCCGTGGAGCTGGCTCCCTGGCCGCTAAGTATACTTTGCAGCTTTTCCTGGTCCATGCCAATGCCGGTATCGGTCACCTTAATGTGCAGTGTTTTAGAATGGTCTTCGAGCAGCAGATCCAGGTCTACGGTTACGGTGCCCTGGGCAGGGGTAAACTTAATGGCGTTTGAGATCAGGTTGCCGGTAATTTGCAGCAGCTTGTTCTTCGGGAAAGGAGCCACGCCGTTTTTAGGATCGATGTTTACCACAAAATTCACCGATTTGTTTTTTGCCTGCGGCAGGTACAGCTTCTCCAGTTTGTCTTTAAACACCAGCAGGTTAAGCTCGTGCTCTTTAAGCTCTGGTTGTTTGGCGGCGGCCTTTACTTCAGCGTTTAGTATCTCGTCGGCGAGTTCCAGCAGCGAGGTGCTGCTTTTCTGTATCATCCGGATAAACTCCAGCACCTCATCCAGCTTGTTGCTTTCGCCACGTTTGTTTACCAGGTCGGCCAGCCCAATAATGCCGCCTATTGGTCCGCGAATGTCGTGGGCCACGCGCTTTTTCATCTCCTTGGCCTCGTGCAGGTCGTGGGTAAGGCTGTTCATCAGTTTCAGGATCATCAGGCGGTTCACGATCTCATCGGCAATAATGCGCAGCATTTCCACCTTCTCCGGACTCAGCACTTTAGCCTCCTGGTCCATCACGCAAAGGGCACCAATATGGATTCCCTTTTTTGTGGTAAGCGGCACCCCGAAATAATAGCTAAGCATAGGCCCTCCGGCCACGTAAGGCTTGTCACGGAAGCGTGGGTCAAGCTTCAGGTCTTTTACCTCAAAAGTCTCGTTTTCCATGATGGTATACTGGCACACAGATTCCTCGCGCGGCATCTGTTCTATTGGCAGGCCATGGTTTGCCACCGTCCACTGAGTGAACGAGTCGATCAGGTTTACCAGCGAGATATCTGCTCCGGCCACACGCGCGGCTAACTTCAGCAGATCTTTGAAATTCTCTTTCAGATCAGAGTAATCCAGGTCGAGCTCGCTTAGCTCCAGTATCCTTTCAAACTCGTTGGCGGGTATAGGTTGGTTTTGTGGCATGTATACTTTAATCAGTTGATCAGAATAAAACGGGTTATAACGTTGGCATCCCCAATTTGTAACGGCAAGATAACATGAATCAGCCTTAATTGAAAAGCACTGTGCCTTTCGTTTGTCGGTTGTTAGGGGTGGGGTCTGAAAAAAATGCAAGTATAAACATGGCTGATTGGAATAGTATAAGCATGCTTTTGCCGGGAAATAAGACCTATTCACGTGGAAGTATGTAAACAATAATGGCTTTGCCCGGTTAGTCTCGTATAAGTATAATTTGAAATTAAAACAACTGACTATGAAAAAGTTAAGCATCTGCATTTGTGCCGCATTGTTGTTCTTTGGCTGTAGCAGCAACGAGCAGACAACAGAAACCTCGGAAGTGATGACCGCCGAGACCGACGCCACCGCTACGGAAGAAACCATGGAAGCAGCCAAGCCGGATATTGTTGCGCTGGCCTCCAACACGCCTTCTTTATCAACACTGGTTAAAGCGTTGCAGGCTGCAGACCTGGCCGGAACGCTGCAGCAGGGCGGACCATACACCGTATTTGCCCCAACCGATGAGGCCTTTGCCGCACTGCCAGCCGGAACACTCGACAACCTGCTGAAGCCAGAAAACAAGCAGCAGTTAGTGGATATCCTGACCTACCACGTGACAGAAGGCAGCGTAATGGCCGCTAATTTATCAAACGGCATGATGGTGAACACCCTGAACGGCAAGCAGCTGAATGTAAAGATCAACGGCGATAAAGTGATGATCAATGAGGCCAACGTTACCATGCCAAATGTAGAGGCTTCGAATGGCGTGGTACACGTGATTGATAAAGTGATGCTGCCTCCGAATAAATAAGGATCTTACAAAGTATATATTGGCGATGCACCCGGTCAGGACCTGTTTCTGGCCGGGTGTTTTTTGTGTCCGCTGTAATCCGGAGACGAGCCAGCGCTTTTTAAATTCATCGGCCTGAAACCTACAAACTGAGGGTGCTGCAACTTCAACCTGCCTGATGCTGTATCAGGGTTAAACTGAGGGTATGAAAGTATTACAGATCGGCGACAGGGGAGAAGAGGTACGCAGGTGGCAGTTCTTCCTGACCGGCCAGGGCTTTGACACTGGCATTGCAGACGGTGTTTTCGGGGAGCGTACCAAGGCTGCTACCATGGCTTTTCAGGGGCAACATGTTTTGCAGCCTGATGGCATTGTGGGTAATAAAACTGCCGGCATGGCCATGACCCTGGGCTTTGCTTTGCTGGATGATGACCGGCAAGGCATTGTGACCGCCGACTGGCCTCCTAAACCCGGCTTCAGGCCCCTGCTCAGCTTTGCGGAACGCGCCTCCCTGTTCGGGCATTTTACCTACAGGCCATACCCTATACCCGGCAACCCCGAAAACATACAAGTGCTCGACAACTGGGCCAGGCGTAACCTGGTGCGTGTGGCAGTACCGCAACTTATTCCCGTAAAAGGCAGCCCCGAAGTACACTTTCACAGGCTGGCGGCCCGGCAGCTGGCAAAACTCTGGCACGACTGGGAGCAGGCCGGCTTGTTGCACCTTGTGCTTACCTGGGAGGGAGCCTACGCGCCGCGCTTTATCCGAGGCAGCCGAAGTATACTTAGCAACCACGCCTTTGGCACAGCCTTCGACATAAACTATGCCTGGAACAAACTAGGCACGCAGCCGGCGCTTGTAGGCCAGAAGGGTTCGGTGCGCCAGCTGGTACACATCGCCAACCAAAACGGCTTTTACTGGGGCGGCCACTTTAGCCGACAGGACGGTATGCACTTTGAAGTGGCGCATATAATGTAAACTCCAGTTGTGATTAACCTACCCCTAACCTCTCCAGGGAGCAGGGTCGTTTCATGCTAACTTTTGCTGGCGCGGATCTGTGATCCGTGACTTACTATATCGTAGGATTTGCAATCCAACTGGGCCAGCCTGTCCCGGGCGCAGTCACGGGAAGGCCCAGCTATAGCCACATACGAGTCGTAGATCCCGGGCTTGATCCCGGACGAGGGCGCTCGCGCCATGACCTTGTAATTTGTTAGAATGAAACGGCCCTGCTCCCAAGAGGCAAATTTACCTGGTGATGCTAAATTCCCCTCTGGGGGTAGGGGCCCTCTTTAATGAGAGGGGCGCAGGGGTGTGTTTACACCTTCTGACTTATACTAAACCGCATAATTAACCCTCTTATTTTTAGCCTAGAAGTATAAGCTAATACGTTGATAGCCTGCAATTTTAAGTTATTACCCTTTCGGAAGTTATACTTGCTACGTATGAGGTAGTGTATGTGAGCGGCAATGTAGGCCGTGAGTTTTGAATCTGAAATGACAGCTATGGAGCAAAAGAAATTTATCTGCAAATGGGGCGACTGGGACGACCACGCCATCAGTTCATACAAGAATAGGAAAGAGGAAGTGCCGGCAAGTTTCTTTTCCAAAGCCAACGGCTACGAGGAAGAAGACATTAACGCCATCTCGCTGCTGCATGTCGGCGATAAACACGATGTATCGTCGGGGAACCAGATCGTGCAGCGGATACGGTGAAGGGCTTTCTTTTGGGGTGGTTTATCTAATTATGTTTAACATGTGGTTTTATTGGGAATATTAAACAAGTTTTATTATTTTGTCTTTTCATTATAATATTAGTATTTGAATATACTGCTCTTTAAGCTCCGAAGTATTAACCAATAATTTATAAACCATATGCTAGAGAACAAACAAGTTGATTCTGAGTTGCTTGAATCTACTACTGCGACTGGGAAAGTAAGATTTGTTAGTGATGCGACTGCATTATTATCAATGAGAGATTCCGACTTTGATGCATTTAGTGCTTTCGGCGAAGTAATTGATAACTCTATTCAAGCTGATGCCCAAAATATTAAGATAGTTCTTAAGTCACATCCTAAGAAAAATTTAAGTGATTACCTCGTAGTCGACTATATGGCTTTTGGCGATGATGGACATGGTATGGGAGCAGACACTCTACATAGATGTCTACAGTTGGGCTATTCAAGTCGATATAATGACCGTTCTGGTATTGGTAGATTTGGTGTAGGCATGACGCTTGGAGCCATAAACCAATGTAAAATGGTTGAGGTCTACTCTAAACAACAAGGTGGAGAGTGGCTTTATACTTACATGGATATAGATGCAATTACTTCAGTACCTCCTGTTTTAGAAGAAATACCCATACCTATTCAAAAAGATATTCCCACGCAATTTACTCATTTAGTGAATGACGCTCATGGTACTCTTGTGATCTGGAGTAAATATGATAAACAACCAGATTCTGCTGATAAGCTTGAAGAGGAAATGGATATCTGGATTGGCAGAACTTTCAGGAAATTTATTTGGGGAGATGTTGAGGTCAACGGGAAAAAAAATAAATTGAATATCGATATCAATAATAAAAAAGTTTTAGCAATTGATCCACTTCATGTAAGAAATGATAGGTTCCCATCAGATACGCCTTCTTATTTGGTGGAGGAAATAACACTTGAGTGGCCTATCTCTGCTGAGGATAAATCTTTAACTCTTTTCAGTGACTACAGCACAATTAAAATTCAATTATCACTCTTAGATAAGTCATTAAGAGATTATCAAGGTGTAGGTAATTCACCAGAAACAACAAAAAGGTACATAGATAGAAATGAGGGGATTTCGATACTTAGAAATGGCAGAGAAGTATTTTATGGAGAAATACCATACTGGAAGCCAGCTTTTGAAGATAAAGATAGATGGTGGGGCGGTGAAATATCTTTTGATGCCGTTTTAGATAAGTCATTTGCTGTAAAAAATATTAAAAGAGGAGCTGTACCTGTAGCAAATCTTAAGACTACAATTAGGGACATGATTGTTCCTACTATAAAAAACTTTAGAGAGCAGATTTCAGATCATTGGAAGCAGCGTAGGTTTGAAAAATATCAAGAGGAAATAGCGAAACAAGAAGCAGACGGCACAGCTACGGGACATGAGAATGCTGAAAGTATAGCTAAAAACTCGGAGACACAGAAGAAGACTATAACACCAGATTCTGAGCAGAAAGCTAAAGACTTAGCCTCCCAGATTAAAGCTAACGATACAGCAGAGAAACAAGCTGCTTGGGCTGTTAAATTTACAAGCCAGCCTTACACCATTGTTGATGAAAAATGGAAGTCGCCAGAGTTTATAGAAATCCATGCTCTAGGTGGTGCTGATGTGATTAAGTATAATTTGCAGCATCCTTTTATTGAGGAACTGTATGCTATAGTTGCTGAAATTAAAGAAAATAGCGAGGATCCAGAATTACCAATGAAATTGAAGAGTTTAATCGACCTTCTTTTAATAAGTTATGCTAAATCAGAATCTACTTTCGATAAAGATAAAGAGTTTAAAGCCGAGACATTTTTCGAAGAATTAAAAATGAATTGGGGTCGTTACCTAAAAACATACCTATCTAACTGGAAGTCACAATAGATTATGCTTTTTAACCAATTGCCAAAAAAGGATCTTCAGCAATTAATTGGTCAGGATGTTTTAGATAGGCTAGAGAATATAATTCCTGTTATTAGCGAGAATGAAATAGATGAAAATGAGATTTACAGAAAAGAAACGCTTGTAAGGATTTTTTCATCGTTTTCTAATTCTACACTATTTAAGAACAAGCAGCTCTTTAAGAACATACTTAATACAACTTCAGAAGAAGTTATAAATAACATTTGTGTTAATACTTCTCTAAGTGTTGAGGGTAAGACATTTGGAGACAAAGTAGAAGCCATTATTGCTCAAGGCTGGACTGATAAGGATTTTTGTGAAAAATTTCTTGCCGCAGCAGGATTACCTAATACGTTTCTGCCAGTTGAAATTGAAAAGTTTGTTTCACAAGAGTTTTGTGAGGCTCCCAAATCTGCATATAAAACGCTCAAGGATTACCAATTCGGAGTTTACACTCAAAGTATAACTCAAGTTGGTATACCCAACAACAGGTTCATTATTCAAATGCCTACTGGTTCTGGTAAAACTAGAACTTCTATGGAAATCATAGTTGAAGTTTTAAAACAGCAATCAGAAGGTAGTGTTGTATTTTGGTTAGCACATTCAGAAGAACTCTGTGAACAGGCTGTTCAAGCTTTTAAAGACGTGTGGCAGCATGTAGGTAATAAGAATGTCAAAGTTTTAAAAGTTTGGTCTGAGGGAAAACTAGAGTATGCTTTTAATGAATCAGCCTTTATTGTTGGAGGTTTCCAAAAGCTGTATTCCATTTTATCAAAGAATGAAATAGGCTTCAATGAGCTGAAGAGGAGAGTTAAGCTTTTAGTGATTGATGAGGCACATAAAGTTCTAGCACCTACATATAAAAAAGTAACGAAAGCTTTGATAGGTGATGGTACTAGAGTGATAGGTCTTACTGCTACTCCAGGTAGAAATATGGATAACCTTGAGGAGAATGCAGCATTATCTGAATTCTTCTTCAACAAGAATATTACTATTGAAACGGGTAGCACTCCTGTCATCAAATATTTAAGGGATAGAAAGGTTTTATCAAAAGCAAAGTTTGATCCTCTAATTACTAATATCAAGTACGAGCTATCGTCTCAACAGAAAAAGCATTTAGAGACCTTCTATGATTTTCCCGATGGGCTACTTAAAACGATAGGTTCTGATGATGTAAGAAATGTTGAAATAATTAAGAGACTTCAAAAAGAATTAAACTCAGGAGATAAGCAAATTATATTCTTTGCCTGTAGTGTAGAACAATCTAAATTCATCTGCTCCCTTCTAATATACTTAGGTTATCTAGCGGCTCATGTTGATGGTAGTACAGAGAAGCCAATGCGACAAAAGTTAATTAATGACTTCAAGGATGGTAAGCTTAAAGTCATTTGCAATTTTGGTGTTTTATCTACTGGTTTTGATGCTCCTAAAACTGATGTAGTTTTCATTGCAAGACCTACAAGATCAATTGTTTTGTATAGTCAAATGATTGGTAGAGGACTTAGAGGGGCAGCAATTGGAGGAACAGAGCATTGCACAATAATCACAGTACGAGACAACATTGTGGGTCTTCCAAATGAAGAGGACATCTTTAGTTACTTTGATGAGTATTTCGACTGATAATGATTCTCTTTAAGAATGGAATTGATCTTAATGAAAGCCTTTTGGAGTTTATCAGTAATTCCGAAAGGCTTGCTATTTATGTACCTTACGTCAAGCTTGCTACACTAGAACAACTCCTTGATCATGCTACGAATGTAAAGAATGTTGTAGTAAGATGGGAGCCTAAAGATTTAGTCACGGGTGCATCTGATTTAGAAGTTTACCCATTTCTCAAAGATAGGGGAGTAGCTTTATTTCGAAATAATAGGTTACACCTAAAAGCATTTATTGATAGCCATAGAAGATGTTTTATGGGCAGTGCAAATATTTCTAGCCGAGCTTTAAATATGCCTAAGTCTTCATACTTCAATTATGAGTTAGCAACTATTGTTGATGATCTTTCTTTAGATGATCGCCTTTATTTTCTCAACATTGAGAAAGAAAGCACTCTAATTACTGACAATATCTTTGAGCAGATCAAGAATCAATTACTAAGCTGGCAGGATGAGTTTGAAGAAGATGACGAATTTGATCTTAAGATAGAAGCTCCAGATAAAGATTTTCTGATTTCTTCTTTACCTATGAGCTCCTCTGTTTCTCGTTTCCTTTCAATCTATCTGAGTGGTAAAACAAACGATGATGTAGAGCTAAATTGCTTTTTGCACGACTTAGCTCTATATAATATTCCATTAGAGTTAGCTGCAGATGAAGTTTATGTACAACTTCAAAATTCCTTCTTCCAGCATCCTTTTATTGCTGCATTTGTAGCTTACTTAAGCTCAAAAGGCGAGTTAAGATTTGGAGCTGTTAAAGAATGGATTCATGAAAATTGTGAGGATGTTCCCCTACCTAGAAGGTGGGAAATAACTGAAAATATACAAATTCTGAATCGTTGGTTAGTTATTCTTGGAGGTGGGACATATGAAATATATCAACCTAATTATTCACAAATTTTAAGGGTTATGAAGTAAATACAGCCATGCAGGAACTAATGAAAAATGCCGGCATTTATAAATGCCGGCATTTTTCATTAGTTCTTCAATTTAGCTAATTCATTGTGTATTTGCTGCTTTAATGAAGTGAATCTATTAATAAGAAATTGCTTATGATATGAATCCTTTGCAACATCATTATCAAAGAATTGACTACCAAGACAATGATTATGTTGAACGGCTTTATTAAGCACAGGTAGATATTTATCTAAAGATAGGCTACTGATTTTTAAATTTGATTTCTGAGTAATAAAGGTTCTATTCAGTGGACTATTCAGAAGATAATTTTTATTACTTCGTAATAGCTTTGAAGATTCACCTAGAGTAGTGACGCTACCAATAGGTATAATATGATGGTCGTGTAAGATCTGCCCATTTGCAGCTATTTCCCATGCTTTTAAGCTATTAGTTGTTATATCGAAGTCAGCCGGGCATAAACTTAATACATACTGAAGAATGCCATTATGAATTGCCGTGGGAACAGATTTGTCCTCATTTTCAAGAAATAAGGTATCTTCATCTGAGTAGTTTGATTCTTGGAAGATTTTATCTAATCTACCTACAATATCGTTACTATTTCCTTCAGAAATCCATTTTACTAACTCTTTTGTCTCTGAAATAGCTCTTTGATTTTGCTTTTCTCTAAATCTTCCTGAAAAAAGTGATGCCCAATACCAGTATTCAATTTTATTTACAACAAATCTATCATTCCAGTTCTCATCCTTCATCAGTACTAATCCTATCGGAATAAGCATTAGGTTATAGCTTAAATTATTATACGTATGTATGCCGCACCTAAATAGTAGAAAAGCTAATCCTCGCGTTAAAGCTTTGATTGCATCTTCTATTGTACCTTCTATTTCTCCTTTCGATAAACTTAGAATTTTTTCTTTTTTAATGTAAGTAATATCTATCCCCTCTAAACCGTCTGGTTGATTATACCTATTTATCAAGGATAAGAAATTTAAAAATTGCTCCTTAATAGGCTTTATTAGGGTGTCATTCTTGAATATGCTAAAGTGCTTTAAGGAGTAATTTAAATCACAAGGCAAATCAGAAATTGATGAAGGAATATTAAATTCTTCAATCAAAGCAGATTCTAATTTATCATATAATGTTTCTGTTTCTCCCACATCCGCATATTTAGCAACCATAATATCAAATGTATCGAGTGGAGTACCTCCTTTATTCATGTACTCGAATACACTAGTAGCTCTGGAAAGCTCGTTGGATTTTACACATGGTACCATTATTTCAGATTTGAATAAATCTTTAAAATAATCCAAAAAGTCATCAATCCATTGTTCCTTTAGTTGGTTCCATATTGCATTGATTTCATCCCAAGAGCCAATCTGATATTTTTGAATGATATTAGTATCTAAGTGTCCTAAATATTTAAAACTTAGTTCATTATTTTGAATTGCAGCGTTTTTAAGAGAGTCTAGTTTATTATCTGATAACCTTTTTAAAGTAGTTTTGATAATTGTTTTATCATTACTAAGAATATCAAATAGAGGAATCTTATGCTCAAAGGCACAACTATTTGCTATATCTAGCTTATTGTCATATTCACTTGAGCCATTTAAAGGTCTCCCAGGGTGATAAAATTTATCTTTATTTGTTGTTTTATATATTGTGTAATATTTTAATGAGTCTATGATTTCACTAGGTTCATAAGTACTAAGTATAGGTACTGTTGTGAAAGTTGCAGAATGTGGGTCCTGTACTGACTTCTTAAAGTTTAATATATCAAAACCGTATAAAGATTGGCTTTGCTCATCAGCGAAATCAATGAACCATCTATATTTCAAATTATAATATAGCTTGTCCCAATTCTCTCCCCAGTCTTGTAACCCGAATGAATCTGAAAATATATTTTTTATTGTAGATAATCTTTGCTGCCCATCTAGAAGGAATAAACAGTTATCAGTTGGATTTGCTTTAGTATTAAAACAAAGTTCTTTACTTACGAAATCATCTTTTCTGCCTTCTAATACAAGGAAAGTTCCTATTGGAAGATTAACGATAAATGAAGCTAACAACATTTTCTGTTGTTCAGGCTTCCAAACATAATCTCTTTGAAAATTTGGAAGAACTAAAGTCTTCTGATTAGATTTATCTATTAAATCTTTAAGGTTAAATTTTTGAAAGTCCATTGACCAGGGCAATTAAGGATTAAATAAAACAGGCTGCACAACCTTCACTTTCAGAATCATCTAAAATATCTAAAAGATAAGGCGATTTAATATTTGAAGACAGTCTCTCTTGGCGCTTAACATATTCTTCTTTTATCTGCTTCACCCTTTCAGGTTTGATGAGATCAGCTAAGCTCTCTTCTTGATTCCAGGTATAACCATCTTTCTCATAATCCATCGCCTGCTCATACAACTCAGGATGTTGTTCATGAAGCCAAACCCACTCTATTTTCTGTTGGAAAAAGCAGAAGTAGCAACCAGATCTACTGCGGGAATACTGACCTTTTTTACCACTAGCATCGAACTCAATCTTCTTGTAATAAGCTGGTACCCCTACGCCACTTTCTTCCAATATGCGGAAGATATCGTCTCTTACTAAATTCTCTTCGTTCTCAACTAAAGGAAAATCTTCCTCCTTAGCTAAAGGGTAATCCGTTGATTTAAGAAATTCGAAAATTAAATAGTTTGTCTCTTTAGTGCCTAAGTCTAGCAGTTGGTTAAGCTTGTTGTGTAGGTTAAAGCTAAAATCTAATGGCTTAGAAAGTAAGTCTACAAACCGATCTCTTCGAGATCCTAAATCTACTACCTCTGCAAGAGCGATGACTTGTTCAGTATTACCTGCGTTTAGGAACTTACCTACAACATCTTCGCTCCAGATGTTTTTTCTGAAAGGAAATATAGACTGAATGTTTGACTTTCGAGAAATATAACCTTCGCGTTCTTCATCGCCTCGAATACCAACATAAGACACAACTTGGTCATTACCTATGTATTTCTCAAAAGGCTCTAGTTTAAGCTTTTTAGTACACCAGCGTGAGTTTGAGGAGGGGAGGTAACCACCATAAATCTTAAGGAAGTGATCAAAAGGGTTCATATGACTTCCATCAGCTGCATTTAGCAGATGAATCTTTTTGCCCAAATAAACCTCAAGGTTTTCGATGAGCTTATATGTCTCATCGAGCTCCTTGCCAGTATCACTAGTATAGTAATCTATGTCAAGTTGCGGATACTTGCTCTTCATGTATATAGCTAGAGCAGCGCTGTCCTTGCCTCCTGATATACCTAATAAATGTCTTACTTTGCTCATTCTTGTGTTAAGTCTTTTAAGAGGTTTGCTAATGCAGCAATATTCAAGCTTTTATCTTCTGAAAGAACAGCTTTAAGTGACTCCTGTATATCGTTTACTTCCTTTGCCTTCTTCTTCGGAAACCTAACTAAGCTTCTCTTCATGCCATCTACAAATGAGTCAAATTGTAAACCTAACACATCTTCTTTTTCGGTATCAATATCAGCCGCGGAAAGATTTGTAAGGCTGTCAAGCTCTAGAATTAAAGTCTTAAACTTGTCTCGGAGTAGGAGCTCTTCTTCGTCAGAAATATTTTCTAGCGATTTACCAACTACTGCTTGAGAAAGAGAGCTTAACCAGGCTTTGCGGTCATCTAATGCAGAATCTAAACGTTGTACAAAAGGTCTTTGTCTAGGCAGTAGTAAATGCTTTTTAAGTCCTTTGTATCTTTTCTGTAGCATGTCCTTGTAAGCCTCAAAGCCGCAGTCTTCGTAAACAACTTCCTGCTGAATGAACTCCTCAAATCTTTTTACAAGCTCATCATGGCTAGTACGTATTTCTCTAATCGCATCTTGAAGGCTATTTACATATTTGTTCAGCTTTTCTTTACTAACCTCCAATTCTGCCATAGATGTACCTAGTGCAGTCGGTAACTCTTCGAAAAAAACTTTTTCTGGATCCTTAGATTTAGCGATAACCTCTCTTACAGCTAATGCCTCATCTGATAATCGTTCAGTCCTTTTAGAATACTCTGGTAGGCCTTTATAGAAAATTAAGAAAGGCTTTATTGTTTCTATGAAGCTCTGTCCACTGAATAAATCTTTCGTTTCCTGGTTTAAAAGAATGCGATAGCTATTAAATATGTCTAGACGAACACCTACTACATCAAATGTCTTTATTGAGAAATCTTTGGGGTTTCTGGATATTAGATCAAGTATTTGATCATTGAAATTAGGTATAAGACTGTTGTCGCTATACAATGCAAAGTCATTCCTATTTAAATAAAGAAAGATTGGTACCCAAAAGTCAATTAATCCTTGCTTCAGCTTGTAAGGCTTTTGTTGAAGACCTTTAACAAACTCCTTTAAGTTAACTTTTTCTTCTTTTGCACTATTTAAAAACTCTACTGAGTAGTTCCAGACGTTTTTGAAAGTAGAATCTGAAGATACATTTACTGCCTTATCCAATTGGTCTGGACGAGAATATAAACCATTCTGTTTAATTAGTGTGCGGTAAATCGTTTTTTCTGCAGGGTATTTATTGGGATCAAAGCCTAGATCTTTTTCCCCCCACTTATTAGTTAGTGCAAAGAATAGCGACCTCTTTGCAGTCTGTATCACATTTGATACTTTATGCCTATTTACAAGCTCATTTCTGAAGACAGGAGTTCCGGAGTATACGGCGTAAGCCGCTTCTGAAAGAAGAGCATTAAATTCTTTTTTAGATTTTAGTAGCCTTGGTTCACCTTGCCAAAACCAAACTACATTCGCCTCGTCTCCATATAGATTGCTTACTAAATATTGATTTAGATCAGATGTTTGGTGGAAGATCATGTTTTCTAGCTCACGCCTAGCAACTTTATCTTCATGGTTTTCTTCTAAGACTTTTTTCGTCTTTTCTATCTCGTATAATAGCTGCTTAATCTCGTCTGCGTTTTCATAGTAAGCATAGATGATTGCTTCTTCTTGCTTGGCAGAAGAATCCTGTACTTGCTCTACTGTTAGCTTCTCATTGAAAATTAAATTAACAAAACCATCGATTTCACCTACTGGTACTTTTGATATAGGATTATCTGAAATGATAAATTCAAAAGCCCTTGGAGTACCTGTAGTATAGGAATATGATTTTGCTAGAACAGGTGGTAAGGATAAATAGCGATCTAAGACGGATTTAACATCGGTAATTTCATTTACCTTATTCGCAGCCTCAATCAAAGCTGAGTTTAGATCAAGATCAGTACCCTCAAATAGGATAAATCGCTTACTATGACGGCGATAAAAGATTACTTTTTTAGTTTCTAGGTCTGCTAAAATAGATTTAGCGTTAGGTATACCTAGACAGGTGTTACCATATGATATCCAAAATTCTTCATCTAAGGCTGAACCACTGGCAGCGAAAAGATTTAAGATGCCAATTGCCTTTACTAGCTTAGTGTAAGCTTCTAAATCACTATCAAATGTTCGTTCAACAGTCTCTAAAGCAGAGGTTATTGATACCCACGCAGCAAAGTCTGAATTGTATCTAGAGGTTAGGTATGAGAAAAAGTTGTAATGCACATAGTCGTACACATTCGCTAAATTGTAAAAAGGGGAACTGGCCTTATTGAACTTGGCTAAGCTAGTATGGTCGGTACTTTCAAGAAAAGAAAATAATGATCGCTCATTCTGACCATACTCTTGTAAAGAATAAGTAAGCGTATTGGCAGCTAAAAGGTCTAATGGGTATATTCTTGAATAAAGTTCATCGCTATAGTCTTCGTTAAAGCTAAAAGCTTTAGAATCTTTAAAAAGCTTATAGGCAACAAGAATCTTTTCAGGTTCACTCTGTACCTGTGTAAAGCGGCTAATATGTTCAGACGCTAAGAATAGAAGCTGCTCAACTGGTTCATTAAAAGTAATTTCTCTGAATCGCCCCTTAACCTTAGCCCATTCTTGTCTCTGAGAGGTGGATAATGAGAAACCATAACTATCAAAGCTCTGATGTATGGTGGTTAGTAAAGCGATATTATACTTTGGATCAGCTGCAAACTCAGCTAACTGCTGAACAAAATATAACTCCTTCTCAGGGTCATTTTTAGCAGAGTATTCTAAGAACTTACCAAACTCATCAATCACAATGAATAGGAGTGGAGCGCCCGTACCTAGGTCATTGTACCTATTGTAAATCTCAGATAGTACGTGCTCTACTAAGTTCTCTTTAGCTGAAATTTCAAGCTCAGCAGCAAAAGTATCAATAATACTCTGATAAGCACCTACTACCTTTACAATACCAAACTTCTGCTTGGCTCGAAAACTTGCCTCAAAATAGTTCTGCTTACCATTTAAGCTCTGCTCAAGTGCAAGCAAGAAAGATGACTTGCCAGTACCATAAGAGCCGATAATTGTAAAAGCCCTTATACCTTTTTTGAAGTCGTCTACTATTTGGCTAACTACGCGCTGAGAATTAGGCGTAGGTATGTATGTGAAATTTCTATCTGTATCTCGTATGATATTGATAGATGGGGTATAGTTACTTTGCATAATAGTACTTTCTCAGCATTTCAACTGCCTCAACCTTTTCTTTAATCTGTAGCTCCTTTATGCCTGCATGATCTGTGTAGTTGACAAAGGAGTATTTTTTCTCTGCCTCTTCGAGCTTTGAAGCTAAGCCAGCCTTGCTCAAGGCGAATACTGCACCAGGACTGTTAAAATCTTGCTCAAGACTATTTAAGCCTATAGATACACTATTTGGATAAGCATCGAGTATAGCATAGAGTATAATCTCAACAGGAATACTATCACGTTCTGAATTTTCTATGCTATAGAACTCTGTTACCTTTTTCTTTTTCTGTATAAAATCATCAGCCTCTTTTAGTGTTACCTTAATCAAATTAAGATCTGTTAGTAAGCCAGAAAAGCTGTCTTCAACACTCTTTGATTTTTCATCAGATGATAAATACATCTTCTTGAAGATCTCAAAGTCAGTATGTACAGTGTTTTTATTGTAGTTAAGGTATTGAGTGATGGCAGACTTTCTCTTGATATATGCATCATAAAGATCAGCATCAAAGAGAAGCTTGTCTTTTCTGAATTCATTAAATACCAAGTAGAATGTTGAGGCATATGCATTTTTAACCAAGTGGTAGTGCAGTAGCCAAAGGGTAGCATCATCCTCTAGAAATGGATCATACCCATCGTCATCCAGAATTAACGAGCCTAAATCAGTAATCTGATCTTGTAAGTCTGTTATACCAAAGGCTTTTAACCAATGTCTAATAGAAGACACCATGTTTTTACCTACACCAAGTTCGATTACTGAATCATCATCACTAAATGATTTTCCTGATTTAATATAGTCGTATCCTTTTTTGAGCCATAGCTGCCTGCACTGAAATTTTTCGTGTCCCGAAAAGGTATACTTTATTTGCTGTTCTTGTTCTACTATCATATATAATCTTGCCCTGCTCAGTGAGCTGATCTAACTACCAAAGATAGCAAACTGATATATATAAGCCTACATAAAACAATATAAAAAAACTAATAATTTTAGCAAAATCACCTGTGTGAATACAAATGTCTCAGCTACAATATATCAGAATTAGAATGGTGCTTTATCTACTCTGTAGATCATAATCAATCAATAAGCGATACTCCTTTCCACCTTATATTCTCTCCACCAATCCCCCCGCGGCGCTTTTCTCCCTAAAACCACAGCCTCCCCAATACGAGGCGTAGCAATCGGCACATTTAGCCTACCAGCTTCGGCAGTTACGCGCTCTATAGGCTCGGTCCAGGGGTGAAGGGCCAGGGCGAAGGTGCCCCAATGGATGGGCAGGAGCAGCTTGCCCTTTAGGTCGAGGTGGGCTTGTACGGTTTGCTCGGGCATCATGTGTATGTTGGGCCAGAGTTCGTTGTACTGGCCGTTCTCCATCAGCGTGATATCGAAGGGGCCATACTTGTTCCCGATCTCCTTAAACCCATCGAAATAGCCGCTGTCGCCGCTGAAAAAGATTCTGTCTTTCTGCCCCATAATTACCCAGGAGGTCCAGAGGGTTTGCATGCGGTCGGAGAGGCTGCGGCCCGAGAAATGCCGCGAAGGAGTAGCCGCAAAGGTAAACCCCTGGAAGCGGGCCTCCTGCCACCAGTCCAGCTCTGTAATTTTACCTGCCGGCACGCCCCAGCGCTCCAGGTGCGCCCCCACGCCAAGCGGCACGAAAAAGTGGGCTGTTTTCTTGTTCAGTTCTTTAATAGAGCCATAGTCCAGGTGGTCGTAGTGGTCATGCGAGATCAGGACGGCATCTATCGTGGGTAGTTCTTCCATGGTAATGGGCAGCTCAGAAAAGCGCTTCGGACCCATGAAACTGAAAGGGGAGGCCCTGTCGCCAAGCATCGGGTCCAGCAGCAGGCGTTTGCCATCCATTTCGACGATAAAAGCCGAGTGCCCGAGCCAGGTAATTACTGTGGCCGTATCCTGGGTGGCGGCAACTTTATCGGAGTCCAGCTTTATGGCAGGCAGCATGTGGTCTGGCGTCAGGTTTTCGTGTTTGCCAAACAGCCTGGAGGTGATCGCTTTTATGGTACCTGTAAAGCCCAGGTCCATGTTTGTCTCCACGGAGTTCTGAAACGCTCCTTCAAAGTAGTTCGGCGATTGGCGTATCCTTTCCATGCGCTGCCCTTCGGCGCCGGCACCAAACTGCGGCGAGAGGCTGGTTAAGGAACAGCCGGCTAAAATTGCCAGCAGCACCGTAATGCCGAGCACATACAGGAATATCTTTAAGGATAGTTTCATGGGATAATTGAGTCTTTTTGTGCTGCTTAATGTGGTGGTAACATACGAGGTCAACACGTTGTTTTGTAAGCTTTGAAGATGGCAATTTAAAACTAAAGCCGCGATTTACCCATCCTTTGTATCCTCAGAGTTACGCTCGTAAGTTTCGAACTTGATTTCTCACTAATTTGAGGCGTTAAGTTCTGTTACTAAGATTTCAGATAAAGAGCTACGTTGCTTCTGCATAATCTTCCTTATACCAGAAGCTGTTCAGGGTTTTGGCTAAAAGAAATCGAACCCGCCATTGTTGGTGTTTTTCACCAACAATTTAAGACACTGGCTGTTATTCTTGCTGGTGAAAACACGCAGCAAGGGCGGGCAGTATGGATTTTAATAAACGCTAAACAGCTTCTAATCTTGTAATGGAAAAAACATTTCAGTTATTTTCTTTTAACTCAGGTTACGATATATGATAAACCATGCAGGTGTAAACACACCCCTGCGCCCCTCTCATTAAAGAGGGCCCCTACCCCCAGAGGGGAATTTAACCTCACCCAGCTCCTCTTTTTGTCGAGGTGCCCCTACCCCTAGAGGGGAATTACATGCACGAGCAACATTCCCAAGCATGAGGCTGGGGAGTTGAACCACATCCAATCAAATTGATCTTATAAATCCACCTTAATCCCCATTAATCACCGGTCAGTAGCCCAATTCAGCCAAATCTTAGCTATTCCCCGTATAAAAAAGAAACCCACTTTATACTTATACAGTACCATCCATTATGTTGATTTTCTGGACGTTTGTGATCGGAGCCGTGCTGGGCTATGTGTTTGGCCATTACCTGAAGCCTAACCGCAGGTTGCAAAAGGCGCTGCAGGAGTTCAGGGCTAAAAGTATGGCCCTGCTCGAAGAAGGCAACAAAGGCATCTACAAGACCATCGTTACCGAACATGAGCAGTCATCGGAGCTGGTGGTGGAAGTAAAGGAGCTGGCCGTAACCAAAACCGGACTGGTAAAAGTTGCTTACCTGAGCGCACAGTATAAAAACCCCGACTTCCGGACTAAGAAAGGAGAGGCCCTGCTGCGCGAGGTACACGACCTGCTGGGCGATTACCTGCCCCTGGAAGAGATTGAATGGTACGAAACATCAGAGCGCCACGAGCGCATTAAACAATACCTGCATACCCTAGACACCTATCCTAAAAACCAATTCGGAACCTAAGCACCATGGCAGAAAAAGAAATCACCATCACCGAGAACAAAGAGCTGATACAGCAAAGAGCCCAGGAGATCTCGAAATCCATAGACGCAAACAACCCTGAAACCCTGACCAATTTTGGCGTGGAAACACAGCGCAAACTGGGGCACTATTCCAACGAGTTGCTTAGCAAGGTAAAAGCAAAAGACTCCGGTGAGGCAGGCACTGCCATCAATGACCTGCTGGCCCAGATCAACATGATCAAGATAGACGATCCGGAGGAGAAGCGGGGCTTTTTCTCGCGGTTGCCCTTTGCCAGCAAAGTTAAAGACCGAGCCAAACGCATTGCCAGCCAGTATAACTCTGTTTCGGAGAATGTTGACGATGTGGTGGTGAAGCTGGAAAAGACACGCCAAAGTATACTAAAGGACACTACCAGCCTGGAGGTGATGTTTAACCAGGCCGTAGAGTACATACATGAGATAAGGGCTGTGATTGCTGCCGGCAGGATGAAGATTGAGGAACTGGAAAACGACACCATCCCGAAGCTGCAGGAGGAAGTGGAGAAAAGCAACAACGACGAACTGGCGGTGCAGCGCCTGAGCGATGTGGTGTCGTTTAAGGAGCGGCTGGAGAAAAAGGTACACGACTTCATGCTCTCTCATACCATTGCCACGCAGTCTATGCCGCAGATACGCATGATACAGACGGCCAACGATGTGCTGGCCCAGAAAATTCAGAACTCCATTGTAACCGTGATACCGGTATGGCGCCAGCAGGTGGCCATTGCCCTGGGGCTGGAAAAGCAACGCAAAGCCCTCGAGATACAGAAAAAGATAACCGACACCACCAATGAGATGCTACGCAAAAACTCAGAGTTGCTGAAAAAGAACGTGGTGATAACTGCACAGGAAAATGAGCGCGGCATTGTGGATGTAGAGACCCTGAAGAAAGTGAACCGCGACATGATCGAGACGCTGGACCAGGTGATCAAGATATCAGAGGAGGGCAGCCGTAAACGCGAAGAGGCCGTGAAAGAACTCGCCGCCGTACAGGAGGAACTTAACGAAAAGATCATCGGCACATTCGGCAAATCGAAGCAGATAGAGATAGAATAGGATGGAAGCAGACAAGCAGAACGGCCAAGCCCTTAAATCCATACTTAGCCAGGAACAGGATGAACTGCTGGACTTATACTTGCAGCGCCTAGACACTTTTATGGAAGAGCTCAAGCAGTCAGAGAAAACGGAAATAACCATCGAAACCATGCACCTGAAGCGCATACTTTACAGAAGGTCTTCGTGAGGTGAGGATTGGGTCTGGATTAAATTGAGACTACTCTGGAACGATTAACCCAACACTAAAGAACTGTACTCGCTAGCTCCAAACGCTCGTTTTGGCTAGTCTGCAAGAGGGGGATGACAGTCACGAGTAAAATTCCCCTCTTGAGAGGGGTGCAGGGGTGTGTTAATCGTTCACCGCAATTCCCTGGCTTCAACTAAGCTACTTCTAGGACACAAATTTAAATTCCCCATTATTCCTGCCGTGAGTTTTCAACTCGTGGCTTATTATGGGGCAAGCTTTCAGCTTGCGTAGCAATACACAAGTATAAAAAGTGGTTCACGCAAGCTGAAAGCTTGCCCACATGTACAACCACGAGTTGAAAACTCGCGGTTGATATAGTATCTGTAGATATCATATAAAGTATAAGCTCCTATACCTCATTTCCACCTTATTTACGTAAAGTATAGCACAGCACCAAAGCAAACCATCCATGCTCAACTTCTTTCGATCCTTATTTGGTTTTGGCAGGCCATCCGGCTACAGAACAGTGGCTGGTGCCCCGGCAACGCCGGCTACGAAAGAGGCTGCTTACCTGCGTAATTCCACTATCCGTTTAAATGTGCTGCAGGAACTCCACAACAAGTATAAATTTACGGTGCATGCCCCAAAGCTGGAGGCTGTATTCGAGAAAACAAAAGCCATACATTATTACCTCAAGAGCAAGAAACGCCTGCACGAACTGGAGCTTTTCCATGTGCAGCATACCGACCATTTTATCAGCACCTATAAAACGATACTGGAGGCGCACCTGCGACATTCGCCACCACCAATAACCGTAAGCAAGCCCCAGCAAGCACCTTCGCCTACCAGACCTAAGCCGAGACCGCAACCGCAGCGCCAGCAACCGCAACCTGTAAGTACCCAGTTCGAGGATAAAGTTGAAGGCGTGCTCCGCAAGATCGAGGCAGAAACGATAAAAGGCCTGCACACCGCGCACCGTGTAACAGAAATGGTGAGGCGTGTGGCGGGACAAGCACCGAACTGGCCATCTGTGCCTACAGAAACGCTGCCTGCCAATCCGCTTGCCCTGTCTCTGCCAACTATTTCCATCGATACCTATTCCCGTATCTCCTATGTGCTGGAAGAGAGCCAGGATGGCAAAGTATGGCGAGAGATAGGCTTTACTGGAACCGATGAGGAAAAATCAAGCTTTGTGGCGCATGTGGCAGACAGGCTGGGCATATCCACAGATAAGCTAAGCTATATGGGCAATACCATTCTGGCCGTGCCGGGTGGCCTGGGCCGCGGACAAGCCATGTATGCCCCTGTGTTAAACTGGAACGGTTGTGCCTATGCCCTTAACCTCCAGGATTACCGCCTTTTCCCGGTCAGGACCTACAGGAGGGGAAAGTGATATGGTTCATCTGTTTAACATTACCTTACGAAGTACCAGCCTGTTTTTCAATAGTTGAGTCAGCTCCAACACTGTCAGCGTAGCAAAATTCAGTATCCGATTTTCATCTCTACAAAAGGATAGTCCTGGAATGTGTTTAAGCGATTGAACGCTTCAGATTCATCGCTTTGGCCCAGTATGCAAACTTTTCGGTTGTAACTGCCCATCTGAACGGCTGGAACTAACCATTATACTTTGTATATCTGGGTAAATCCAGGTGCCTCGTTTTATACTTTGCTACTCAGCTTTTTAAGTTAAGTACCATCCTGCATTTATCTCTAGTTCGAAGTATCATAAATAACCCTTATAGGTCTTATTAATATTATAAATAAAAATTTATATATACTTCCCTTTACTTTTGCAGCACATCACATTTAAAAGCTTACAAAGTATACCTGATGGCTGTTATCGGTACAAATTTTAAGAGAGCGGGCAGATTGCTTACAGGAGGGAAGCTGGTAGCCATACCAACTGAAACGGTATACGGCCTGGCTGCCAATGCGCTGGATGAATATGCTGTAGAGCAAATCTTTACCACCAAAGGCCGACCACACTATAACCCCCTGATCATCCATATCGGTGCCAAGAAAGACCTGACAAAGTATGTGACGGAAGTACCTGAAATGGCGCAGCGCCTGATCGATGCGTTCTGGCCTGGTCCGCTTACGTTGTTATTACCCAAAAAGGATATTGTTCCAAACATCATTACAGCATCCTTACCACGTGTGGCTGTGCGCATGCCCGACCATCCGTTAACGCTACAGCTTTTGCAGTTACTGGATTTTCCGCTGGCTGCGCCAAGTGCCAACCCGTTTTGCTACATCAGCCCAACCAAGACAGCGCACGTGCAGCAACAGATAGGAGAGAAGATACCTTATATCCTGGATGGTGGCCCATGCGAACAAGGCCTGGAGTCTACGATTGTTGGCTTTGAGGAAGGAATACCTGTTGTGTACCGGCTGGGCGCCATTACCCCTGAAGCCATCGAGGCCGTTGCCGGACAGGTAAAGATGCACCAGAAATCGGCTGAACAACCTGTTGGGCCCGGCATGCTGCCTTACCATTACTCACCGGGCACGCCTTTATACTTTACCGACCAGTTGGCTGAAATGCTACAGAACGCGGATCCGGCTAAAACCGGAATCATCGCTTTCCGGGAAGAGATGGCAGGTGTGCCATCGGAGCAGCAGGTGGTACTGTCGCGGAGCGGTGACATGCAGGAGGCGGCAAGCAAACTGTATGATACGCTGCATTTCCTCGATGGCCTGGAACTGGATTGCATTATAGCCGAAAAGCTGCCGGAGCATGGCCTGGGCTTAACCATAAACGAACGACTTAGAAAGGCGGCGGGTAAAACAGCGGCAGTAGCTGCACCTGAGCCTATGCTGGAGCAATCAGCCTGGTAAAACACAGGCACGGGTGCATGCACAGTAGATCAGAAGTATACTCACAATCAGATAAATAAGCATTACAAATTTAACAATACGCCTTATTACATGGATTTAAGCCTACTCATCGAAAACCTGACAAGCCCTGCGCTGTTGTTCTTTGCGCTTGGCGTACTGGCCGTAAGGTTTAAAAGCGACCTGGAGATACCACCAACCTCCTCCAAGTTTATATCGCTGTACCTGCTTTTTTCGATTGGCTTTAAAGGTGGGCAGGAACTGGCGCACAGTACCTTTACCATGGAGATCATCTGGGCGGCCTTGTTTGGCGTGGTGATATCGCTGCTGATTCCGCTTTACAGTTTCTTTATACTTAAAAAGAAGCTTAGCATAGAGAACTCCGGCGCCATAGCGGCTGCCTACGGGTCTGTGAGTGCGGTAACTTTTGTAACAGCCGTGTCATTTCTGGAGATCCAGAACCTTGAGTTCAGCGGGCACATGGTGGCCGTGATGGCACTGATGGAGGCACCGGCCATTATTGTTGGGGTTATCCTGATACGTTTTTACTGCGAGGAGCGTGATAACGCACCGAAGATAGGCCAATTGCTAACGCACTCTTTTACCAATGGCAGCGTAATGCTTATACTTGGCAGCCTTATCATCGGCATGCTGACAAGTGAGCATCAGGCCCAAGGTATAAAACCGTTCACAACAGATATCTTTAAGGGCTTCCTGGCTATCTTCTTGTTGGATATGGGCATTGTAAGTGGCCGAAAACTGAACGACTTCTTTAAGAGCGGCTGGTTTACAGCGCTGTTTGCGGTGGCCATACCTTTTGTAAACGGCTGCCTGGTAGCCATACTTAGCGGACTTGTGACAGAGGATATCGGTAACAGGTTTATCTTCGCGGTGCTTGCCTCCAGTGCTTCATACATTGCGGTGCCGGCTGCCATGAAGATAGCGGTGCCCAAGGCAAATCCGGGCATTTACCTGCCAATGGCCCTGGCGGTTACCTTCCCGTTCAACATAACACTAGGCATGCCGGTGTACATGTCCATTATCGGGTCTTACGACACCAGCCTGTACGCCGGTTTGTTTTAGGCTGGCGTACAGGCTGGCAGAAGCTGGTGCGGTTTGCCTCAAAGTATAAAACGGCAATTATAGCTGTATCAAAACTGATCAAACCAACCGAACCATTCTTGTATGGTATTGCTTTTCTCTTTTTGCAGGTACTCCAGGTAGGCCGCCGCAACAGGAGAAAAGCTTTTGTTTTTCAGCCAGATAAGGTTCCAGGTAGACTGGATAGGGAAGCCCTTCACCGGTATGATCTGCAAGTCGCCGATGCTAAGCTCGTTTTTGATACCGATCAGGGGCATAATGGAGTAACCCAGACCCGCAATCACAGCCTGCTTTACGGCCTCATTAGAGGTAAGCTCCATTTTCTTGATCACGCGCATGTTGTTCTGCTTGATAAAGTTCTCCATAGTCTGGCGCGTGCCGGAGCCTGCCTCCCGGTAAATAAGCGGAATATTCTCTAAAATGCTGCTGTCGTGGAGGCCGGTGCCAAATTGGTGCTCCCTGCTGCCCACCAGGAAAAGCTTGTTCTTCATGAGCTCGATGTTCTCCACCTGCAGGTTTTCAGGCATCACCGAAACTAGCGAAAAATCCACCTCGTTGCGTTTAAGGCTTTCAAGCACCATGGATTTGTTCGTTACATCCAGCACCAGCTCTACACCGGGGTGCTGCTTCAGGAAGTCAGACAAAAAGTAGGGCATTACATACTTTCCCGTCGACACCACCGTGAGCTTCAGACGTCCGATCAGCTGCCCTTTATAAGCCAGCGTTTTGTAATTGATGGCGTGTACCTCATTTATGATCTTCTCTGCCGCGGCGGCTATCTCTTTACCGAAGTCCGTGATAAAGATCCTGCGTCCCACCACCTCTGTCAGCGGTATCTCAAACTGATCCTGCAAGTTTTTAAGCTGTATAGACACGGCTGGCTGCGTCAGATGTAGTTCTTCGGCGGCTTTGGTTATACTCTGTGTCTGGGTAATCTTATGAAATACCTGGAGTTGGTGTAACGTATAATTCATAAAAACAGTTAATGATAAGTATTAAAAGTATATATTTTTATTTATATAACCAATTTCGGAATTTTGAGGCAGTAAAAAACATAAGCAGGTACGTGTTCTTCAAAACGCCGCTGCCATTCAACCTTTAAAAAGCAATTTCTTATGTTAACATCTACAGCCGAACAAAGCACACCAGCGCTGGAAAATAAAAGCCTGCTGGCAGACCACGCAGGACAGTTGGCCACTGCTGCCAGCCAAAAGAGCAAAGTATTTAAACTTGACCTTAAAAAGCTTTACCTGCACACCAGCGTGCTGGGCCTTGTGCTTATAATCTCTGGTTTGATGATAGCGGTAAGCAGCCAGAATGTGCTGATGACAGAGTGCTTTAAGGCGCTTTTTATCGCAGGTAGTTTAAACCTTATCCGTGCATTCTCAATTTCTTAAATTTAATTAAATGAAAATTTTAAACCTGATTTCGGGTACGTATACCCCTGCAGAGGCAAAAGAAGTGTTGCTTAAGTTAGTAGACATTAAGATCAGCTTCCATAAGATTAAGAACCTGAAATCGCAGATCAACTATGAGATGCCAAACTCAGATTCTGAAACAAGGTTGAAGGAACTGCAGGAGATCAGAGCTCATATCGTTAGCCTGATACAGGAGGCGATTGCGAGCGGCAGCAACGTAGAGGTTGAGTCTATACTGAATGTGGCTTTGGAGGGAGAGGCTATAGCTGTGACAGATGTTCAAAGGCAGGAAGTTGCTTATAGCAACGAAGCATAAAAAGGAAAGTATACTTGCACCGCTTCTGCAGGAGGCCCTTGGTGTTACCTGTATCGTGGCAGAAGCCTTCGATACTGATGCACTGGGCACTTTTACAGGAGAAATTGAACGGCCCGCCGACCCGGTAACCACCGTGCGTACCAAGTGTCTGCAGGCCATGGAGCTTTACAACTGCGACCTTGGTATTGCCAGTGAAGGTTCTTTTGGGCCGCACCCCACGCTGTTTTTCCTGAACGCAGACGAGGAGTTTCTGATTCTGATAGACAGGAAAAACAAGCTGGAGATCGTTGCCAGGGAGGTAAGCACTGAAACCAACTTCGACAAAGAGGAGGTAAGCACCGAGGCAGAACTTCAAACCTTTGCCGATCGGGTAGGCTTTCCGGAGCATGCCCTGATCCTGCGGGGAAAAAAAGGTGGTAACGCGGATCTTATAAAGGGCATCACGGATAATGCTGTGCTGCAAACCACCTTTAACACATTGCTGGAAAAGTATGGCTGCGTAACCGTAGAAACGGACATGAGGGCCATGCACAACCCAACACGGCAATCAGTGATTCTGAAAGCCGCGCGAAAGCTGCTTACGAAGGTGCAGTGCGAATGTACAGCATGCGGCACACCGGGCTTTGGCGTTGCAGAAACCAGGCCAGGCTTGCCCTGCGAAGATTGTAACTTCCCGACCCACTCGGTGTTGAGTTACGTTTACAAGTGCCAGAGGTGCGGCTTTACGAAAGAAGAGAAATTCCCGCACCAGAAATTAGCCGAAGATCCTATGTACTGCAACATGTGCAACCCATAGGACGGTATAAAGAGTTCTATTTGTTTAAGGTGAGAGATAAGCAAATGGTTTAAAGGGGCTGCAGCCTTCCCCAGGCGTGCAGTCCCTTTTTGTTTTTTAGGGTGGGTCTTAATTACTGAGAAGGCTTACAATTATTAATCCTACCTACATTATACGATTAAAACTTATAGGCACATATTCGGAGGCTAATTCGAAGCCTGAAATCTATGAGCTCTTATATGTATTTAAAATTTTATTTAATAAGGCTTAAACTATCTGTCTAAAGGCAATAATTACTCATTTTTGGGTATTGGAAACTGTAAAAATCAATCTTAAATTTGTTTATGTTCCACAATCTTTATCTTTCACATTTATGCACAATTTCTACTTCATCCTTTTCTCTGCTTTATTATTGATAGGGCAGGTTGCACAGGCCCAACGTATTAATATTCCTCTAAATCAAGCTGATCCTCGGTTTACTATTTCTGCAGAAAGGCATTATGGTTTCGGAAATGAAGAGTATTACTTTTTCATTCAGAATAACACGAATGATGAGTATAAATTGGTCGTAAATGTTACTATTAACTCATCTTGCCATCAGTCTAAAAATTTTAACCTGCATGTAAATGGTATTGTTACATTAAAACCAGGTGGGCGCTTTACGCCTGAATCGGATTATTCCCATATATTTCTTGGTGGCTCAGCCCAGAAAGATTGTCGTATAAAAGTAGGTGACTCCTATACATACCTTAAAGGTATAACTTATAAGTACACAAGTATAGTAAATCTAACACAGGAAAAACTGCAGCAAGAGAAGGAGCGCAAAGCACATGAGGCTCAGAAAGCAGCATTACAAGAGCAGGAAAGATTGAAGAAAGAGCAACAAGCTAAACTGGAACAAGAAAAGTATGAAAAGGAAGCAAAACGAATAGAAAATGAACATCGAAAAGCTAAATCTGCTCAGGAACAAAACTCCAAGACACAGCAGAGTTCAGTTAATAATTCAAAGGTTTCCACCAACAATACAACGAGCACAAGCACATTTTCCAAAACAACAGATAACTCTAAAGTGGAGGTTGTTGACCGTGGCTTAAAAAGAGCAGACGGAAACTATATTGTAGTAAATGATAGAGGCGAGTCGATGGTTGTAACTCCTCAGCAGTACCAACAGTTACTAGCCGCAGACAATGTATATTTACAGCAAAAGGCCGCAGCTGAGACAGCAGCTAAACAACGTGAGCAGGATGCTAAGTTGCAGCAACAACAACAAATGCAACGACAGTTAGCTGAACAGGAAGCGCAACGTCTGCGTACAGAGGCTATTTCAAATCAGCTTACTAACACTATGACACAGTTTGCAGCAGGTATTGCTGAAAATAACCGTCGTAATGAAGAAATAGCTGAACGAAATCAAATTAGGTCTGAACAACAAAGAAAAGTGAATTATGCAAAAGGATCGGCTTTGCTCCAAACTTATGCACCTCAAGCTGAGAAAGGGGATGAGCAAGCCATTAATCAGGTAATACAGGCATATTACCTAATGGGTGATGGTATAACGCAGCGTACCTTTATGCACCGTATGGTTGATAAATATAAAAGTCCTAGTGCTATGAGTACACTTAAACGCCATTATCAAGGGCAGATGGATTCCTATAGAAGCACAAGTAATATGTATTTGCGCAGAAGCCTTGGATTATTAGTGGTGGGCTCAATGGCAACAGCAGGCAGTTACTATGCAGCAAATGAAATTGATATCTATGAAGAACCAGAAAGAGAGGCGGAATATGACTTTTTTTCCTACGCTACTGCAGGTCTTGCTTGTGCCACGGTAATAGGCGCTCTTGTACCTTTAATGAAGGTTGGTTATAAAAATAACCCAGATTATATAAAAGCAAAAAACAATCTTAATGCACTTGAACAGAAGGCTAGCATCTCATTTAGCCCTTCTTACCAAATTATAAATAATAGTATTGGCATAGCTGTTAAGGTCAACTTTTAAGTAAACCCTCAAAAAAAGCAAAGAACGTTCTCAGCTGAGGACGTTCTTTGCTTTTTTTGAGGGTTTATTTACCGATGCAAAACTTCGTGAAAATATTATCCAGCAGATCATCCGTAGTGATCTCACCGGTGATCTCGCCGAGGCTGTAAAGGGCTCTTCTAATGTCAGCCGCTACCAAGTCGCCGCTAATGCCCAGACCTAAGCCATTTAAGACATCATCCAGGGCGGCGTAGGTTTTGTTCAGGCTGTCTACGTGGCGTAGGTTGGTAACGATGGTTTGCTGTTGGGTATTTAGCTTGCCCAGGTTCACTTTATCTACCAGTGCTTGCTTCAGGTCGTCCAGGTTGGCGCCTTCGGCTGCAGATATTTGCACCAGGTTTTCTATACTTTCAAAGGCTGCCAGTTTTTCAGGAGAGGCCTGGTCTATTTTGTTGGCTACAGCTACCAATGGTAGTTTCTTCGGATTCAGTCTTTCCAACTCAGCCTGTACTTCCTCGGCGGTTACCTCTGTGATATCGAACAGGTAGATGATCAGCGAGGACTGGCTGAGTTTCTGCATGGTGCGCTCCACACCAATGGCTTCCACCTTATCAGTGGTTTCGCGCAGACCAGCCGTATCGATGAACCGGAAGGTAACGCCTTCGATGTTGATCTCATCCTCAATAAAATCGCGGGTGGTACCGGGCACATCCGATACGATTGCCTTTTCCTCATTCAAGAGTTTATTCAGCAAGGTAGACTTACCGGCATTTGGCTTGCCCACGATCACGGTTGGCACCCCGTTCTTGATCACGTTGCCCAGTTCAAACGATTTGAGCAGTTCGCGTATGATGCGCTGAATATTTAAAATAAGTGTTCGCAGCTGCTCACGGTCCGCAAACTCTACATCCTCTTCTCCAAAATCCAGCTCCAGTTCTATCATGGATGCAAAATGCACCAGCTCGGCACGAAGGCGTTTGATCTCTTGCGAAAAGCCGCCACGCATTTGTTTCATGGCCACCTCATGCGACAGGGCAGAGTCAGAGGAGATGAGATCGGCCACGGCCTCAGCCTGTGCCAGGTCAAATTGCCCGTTCAGGAAGGCGCGCTTTGTAAATTCCCCGGCATTGGCCAGACGAGCACCTTGCTTCAAAAGCAATTTTACGATTTGCTGCACAATGTAATCCGACCCATGGCAGGAGATCTCCACCACGTTTTCCTTAGTGTAGGAGTGGGGGGCCACAAAAAGCGACACCAGTACTTCATCAATGATCTTGCCCTCATCGCGGATGGTGCCGAAGTGTATCGTATGGCTAGCCTGTTTTGATAGGTCTTTGCCTTTAAAAACAGTGTTAGTTATACTTATGGCCTCCGGACCGGAAAGCCTGATAACAGCAATGGCTCCTACCCCAGCAGCAGTAGCCACCGCAACAATGGTATCGGTATTATGAAGCGGATTGATCAAACCAAGTATAAATTATGCGATTGCAAATTTACATATTAATTGTCAGAATAAAGTTTTTAAGGGTAGGGATGAACAGAGTAGGTAGTACATTCTTATTGAGTATCTGCCCAATCTAATGCAGCTAGTATAGAATATGCTGCTTTTAAATATGCCTTGCCAGTGAAGTATTGCAAAGCCGGGTCCAACCACTCCTAAAACCTCTCTTGGGGCAGGGTCGTATCATTCTATTTTTTTGTCATCCTGGAAGGATCTTGGTGGCAGGTAGTATAGGCTTAACCTCCGGGGGTAGGGGCCCTCTTTCTCTCACAAGTTTCCCCGAATCAAGTTCGGGGTTAAAACTTAACAGAATGACAGAAGTTTTTTCACTTTTTTATTAGAATGAAACGACCCTGCCTCCTGGGGGTGAAGGGGCACTACTGTTCGAAACCCACTTAATATGCTCTTTTTCTCCTGTAATCCTACTTTTTAAGGACGAAAGTGTCCCCTTGAGGGCAGGGCCGCTTCATTCTCTTTTTTGCTGGCGCGGATCTGTGATCCGTGACTTGTTATACCGTTCGATTTGCAATCCAACTGGGCCAGAGGCCCAGCTATAGCCCGACACGAGCGAGGACGCTCGCGCCATAACTATAAAATCTACTATAATGAAACGGCCCTGCCCTTGAGGGGACTACAGGGGTGTCAATCAGGTTCCGGATTGCTCAAAAGTTCATTTATACTTATAAAGCTTGCTAACGAAAACACCCCTATGGTCCCCTCAAGGGGACAGTCTGTTCTCAAACAAACATACTTTTAAGGCATTAGGACGCACAATATCTAGGTTTCGAACAGTAGTGGTGAAGGGGCCCCCTTTAGAGGCTAAGGCGGTGAATTTCACAAATGGAGTATTAAGTATACTTACCTTACATAAAAAATCAGTTAAATCTATAAAATCCCCTTAATCACCGGTCTTCTTTTCATACTCTTTCCATTCCATCGTTTTGTGATGATCCTCACCGAAGTAGCGGAGTATTTTAGAGAAGTTTTTGGCGTTGAGATAACCGGGCACTGGGGCCAGCATGTTAAATTTTTCGTCGAGGTAAACAGTGGTTGGGTAGCTCATTTGTCCCTGCAATAGGGCTACTGCCAGTTCGTGAGCGCGGTAATCAGGTTTAAAAGTATAAGTATGCCCATTTAAGGTGATGGGGGCTTTGCCCTCGGCATCCAGCTTAACTGCGTAATAGTGTTTGTTGATCAAGGCTGCTACCTCCGGATCTGTGAAGGTGTCTTTATCCATCTTTTTGCACCAGCCACACCAGTCGGTATACACATCGATCACTACCTTTCGCGGCTCTTTTTTGATTCTCTCCGCGGCCTGTTCTATGGTGAGCCACTTTATTTTCTCAGTTGGCTTAGTGGTGGATTCAGCTGTTTCAGTTGGAGTGGCTGTCGTTTGCTCTGTTGCAGCATCTGAAGTAGCAACAGGGGGTGTTGATTTGATACAAGACGAGAGCAATAAAACAGTAAGCAGGTTAGGTATGATTAGCTTTTTCAGCATCTGTGTTTAAGTTTATAGTTGTGAGGTTAACAGGAAGCAGGTGTCATTGGTTCTTTGGCTCTATACTGGCTGTAATGGTTTTCTGCGGATCAGGATGCCCCTGGCCGGTGAGAAAAGGAAGGCCAGCAGGAACTCGAGTCCGGTTACAGTGGCAATGGCACCTGCAATAGAACCGTCTATCCAAACGGCCAGGTAATAACCAAGGATAGATGCCACAATGCCAAGTATGACCGAGATGAGCAGCATCATCTTAAAATTATCGGTGAGCAGGTAAGCAGTGGCAGCCGGTGCCACCAGCAAAGCCACTACAAGTATAGCTCCCACCGACTCGAAAGAGGCCACTGTGGTAAGCGATACAGCCGTCATGAGCAGGTAGTACCACAACGAAGTAGACACCCCAATGGCTGCGGCATAACCGGGGTCAAAGGCCGTAAGGAAAAGTTCTTTATAGCCCACCACAATGAACACAAGTATAAGTATGGTCACTGCTCCGATGGTCCATACAGTGCGGGGTCCCAGGCTCAGGCCACCTTCCGTTATCCAGAGGTCCAGGGGTACATAGGCAATCTCCCCGTAAAGCACGCAATCCTGGTCCAGGTCTACCTGGCCTGCAAACACCGAGATAAGTATAATGCCAATTGCAAAAAGCCAGGTAAAGGTTACGCCAATGGCCGCATCGGACTGCACGCGGGCATAGCGGTGGAAGAACTCTATCAGAAATGTAGTAAGTACACCCAACAAGCCGGCACCGATCAGCATCGGAACAGATTCCCGTGAGCCAGTCAGCAGAAAGGCGATCACGATGCCAGGCAGTACCGCATGCGAAATGGCATCACCCACCATGGCCATGCGCCTAAGGATCAGGTAGCAGCCCAGCAAACTACAGCAGGTGGCCACCAACGATCCGGTAAGTATGATCCAAAATGCGTTCATTTATTAATTGCTGATTGTTAATTGTTAATTGTTGGATGATTGATTGTTGATCCACTCATCCACTCATCACTCATTCACTCATTCACTCATTCACTCATTCACTCATCACTCATCACTCATTCACTCATTCAAAACACTCTACCTCTTCATCACTCCGGGTATTATCGCGCTGTGCGGGTCGAGTTGCGGGTAATTGAGTTCTTCCAGCAGGCGTTGTTCCAGTTCGGGGGTGATAATGTGCTCTATGGTTTCTGCGTCTTCGTGCACATGGTCTGATGCCAGGTGCAGGTACTGCGTTAAGTATAACTCCCACAATCGGTGCAATCTCACTACCCTTCGTCCTCTGGTTACTCCTTCTGGCGTTAATAGCCAGCCGTTCCTGTCTTTTATCAAGTATCCCTGCGCCCTTAGTTTTGCAAGTCCATACTTTGCTTCTTTAGGAGGAAATGCACGCCTTTCCAGAATTTCCTGAAACGACCTGCTCGACCTGAAGTTCTGTTTTTCCTCGCCGAGTTGGTACATCAGCTTCAGGAGATTTTCTTCCAGTATCAGTTTTTTGTTGCGCCGTCTGCGGGCAATGCGGGCAATCCAGCCTTTTCCGGGTGCCAGGGCAAAAGAAAGTATGGCTATCATGGAGATGATCAGCACGATCCAGGGGCCGGTTGGCATGGCAGGTGCCGTGTACGACACAAACGCACCGGCCACTCCCGAAACAGCACCCATGATAGCGGCCAGCACCAGCATTACGCCAAGCCTGTCGGTCCAGAAGCGTGCGGCTGCGGCTGGCGTAATCAGCATGGCGGCCATCAGCACAACGCCCACAGCCTGAATGCCCACCACCACAGCCAGTACGGTAAGTGTGGTAAGCAGCAGTTCCAGGGCCCTGACCGGGAAGCCGATTGTTTTAGCGTAAGTTTCGTCGAAGCAAAGCAGTTTGAGTTCTTTGTAGAAAACAATGGTGGCAGCCAGCAGCATCAAGGCTACGATGCTAAAGGCGATCAGGTCTTCGCCGACAAGTGAGGCGGCTTTACCAAACAGAAACTTATCGAGGCCGCTTTGAGCCGCATTGCCGGAGTGCTGGATGGCAGTTAGCAAAAGTATACCGATGCCGAAAAACACCGATAGAACCAGGCCAATGGCTGTGTCTTCTTTGATGCGTGAGCGTGCTGTTACAAAGTCTATGAACACGAGCGAAAGCCAGCCTGTGACGAAGGCTCCGATCAGAAGTATAAAAGGGTTTTTGGTGCCCGAAAGTATAAACGCCAGGCAAACCCCCGGTAATACCGAATGTGCCACGGCATCGCCGACCAAAGCCCTTTTGCGGAGTAATGTAAAACAACCCACCACCGCAGAGCTTCCGGCAAGCAGCATAGATCCAAACGTTACATACCGCACGTTGGCATCAGCAAAAGAGAAAAACTCAAAAAACTCCTGCATGGGGTGATTAATTGTTGATTGTTAAATTGTTGCTTGTCTGAATCAGGATTTACAGGATTTAGAATGATAAACAGGATTCAATTAAATTATTATTCACTCATTCACCATTGTAGCAAGTTAGATGCTCGCAGGAGCGGAGACCCGCCACGAAGTATTTCTGGGACGTTGCGAGGTCTTCTAACTCCCTAACTCTCAAATTCCTAAACTCCTAAACTTTTCTCACCTTTTCTCTCGCGATGGGAATTCCTGTTTTTGGAGCAGGTCGCCTACTTTGCTGAGGACGGTGAGTTTGCCGCCGTAAGTTTGTTCGAGCAGTTCCTGGGTAAGTACCTGTTCGGTAGGGCCGGAGGCTACCAGGCGCATGTTCAGCAGTACTACCCAGTCGAAGTAATTGGCTGCTGACTGCAGGTCGTGGTGCACTACGATAACAGTTTTGCCCTGGTCACGCATGGTGCGCAGCAGCTCGATGATGGCTGTCTCGGTGGCAATGTCAACGCCGGCAAAAGGCTCGTCCATAAAGTATAGATCGGCGTTCTGGGCAAGTGCCCTTGCCAGAAAAACGCGCTGTTGCTGTCCACCCGAAAGCTGGGAGATCTGCCTGTCGGCGTATGCCTGCATACCTACTTTCTCCAGGGCTTCCATGGCGGCATCCTTGTCCGCTTGCCGTGGCCTTTTAAACAGACCCAGCTTGCCATAGCGACCCATCAGCACCACATCAAACACCGAAGCCGGAAAATCCCAGTCTACAGACTCGCGTTGCGGCACGTAGCTGATGCGCTTGCGCACATCGTTGATGGATTTATTGAAAATGCGCACATAGCCACTGCCGGTTGGCAACAAGTCCATCATGGCTTTTATCAGCGTGGACTTACCCGCACCGTTCGGACCAATTACACCCACCAGCGCACCGGCAGGTATGCTCAGGTCCACGCCCCAAAGCACTGGCTTCCGGTCATAGCTTACCGTCAGGTCGTGCACTTCAACTACCGGGTTATCTACTTGCAGTATCATGTTATTTTAAAGAAGATACAATTGTATTCACATTGTGGCGTACCATGCCGGCATAGGTGCCTTCGGGAGTGCCATCCTCACCCAGGGCATCGGAGAACAATGTGCCGCCAATCTTCACATCATGCCCTTTTTTCTTGCTTCCGATCACTACCGCTTCTATTGCCTTCGGCGAAACCGATGACTCTACAAAAACGGCTTTGATCTTGTTATCTGAAATATAATTTACCAGCGAGGCCACATCCTGCAAGCCAAACTCAGATACCGTGGATATGCCCTGCAAACCGCGCACCTGTATGTGATAGGCATCCCCGAAATAGCCGAAGGCATCGTGTGCCGTTATCAGGATGCGCTGCGGCTCCGGCACGGAAGCGATCTCCTGCATTACCCATTGGTGCAGCTCATCGAGTTGCTGCAAATAAGCGGCTGTATTCTTTTGGTATACTTCGGCGTTGGCTGGGTCTTTCTTCTGAAATTCATCGCTCAGGTGCTTCACTACTTCTTTCCAGAGCGTAACATCAAACCAAACGTGAGGGTCGTGGCTGTCCTGGAACTGTGGCGATCGTTTTAGTTTTGTGTCAGGTATACTTTCAGCACCAGCTACTACCGTTTTCTGCCGACTCAGTTTCTCCAGCACTTCACCCATTTTACCTTCCAGGTGCAGGCCATTGTAAACCACCACATCTGCATCTGTCAGCTTCTGCAAGTCGCCTTGGGTGGCCTTGTACAGGTGTGGGTCAACGCCACTGCCCATAATGGATTCCACGTCGGCCGCATCGCCTACAATGTTTTGCACGGCATCTTTCAGAATGCTGGTCGTTGTTACGATCTTCATGCGTTGGCCGGGCTGCAAGGCGCCTTTGCTTTCGGTCTGGGTACAGGCTCCCAGGCTAAGAAGTATCAGGGTGCTAAGGGCAAGTATAAATCGGGTAAGTAGCATAAGGTGGCAGGGTTAAGCAGAAAGGAAAATGTTCTTGGATACTTCGCTTGAGATAAGCAAGGCCTTTTCATTTTCCAGCATGATCTCCAGTGAGTTGTCGTAAGGCATTTTATCCATCACCCGGATTTTTGAGCCTAACGAAATACCAATCTTATCCAGGTATTGCAGGAAAAGCGGTTGCGAGTCGTTTACCCCCACTACCACACCGGAGTCGTTTACCTCCAGTTCAGCAAGCAGGCGCTGCTTCTTCTGTTTCATTTCACCGGTCTCCGATGGTATCGGGTCGCCATGCGGGTCAAACTGTGGGTGGCCCAGAAACTCGTCGAGGCGTTTGGTGAGCAGGGTGGAGGAGATGTGCTCCAATTCCTCGGCCACATCATGCACCTCGTCCCAGTTAAATTTCAGCTTCTCCACCAGGAAAACCTCCCATAACCTGTGCTTGCGAATGATCTGGAGGGCAATGCGTTCGCCTTCCTCGGTCAGGGTCACACCGCGGTACTTCACATAGTTTACAATGTTCTTGCCGCTTAACTTCCGCAGCATGTCTGTAACGGATGCAGCCTTTGTTTCAAGCGCTTCGGCAATGGCATTGGTGTTAACCTCCTGGGTGCCATTCTCAGAGAGCTTGTAAATTGCCTTTATATAGTTTTCTTCGGTGTAGCTGTGCACAGGTGCTAAATTTTGAATGAGTGAATGAGTGGATGAGTGAATGTGAAATGCTATTCCTAGTGGTATTATCGTGGCTGCTAACTGTATTGCATTATAGTATAGCGTAAATTGTCAATAACTACTATGCAATAACAAACACTTATGCACACATTCACTCATCCATTCATTCAAAATTGTATCTACCAGCGTATAAGCGCTGAGGCCCAGGTAAAACCGCTGCCAAAGGCTGCAAGGCATACCAGGTCGCCTTCCTTTATGCGGCCTTCCTGTACGGCTTCGCTCAGGGCAATAGGTACAGAGGCTGCCGTGGTGTTGCCATACTTGTGGATGTTGCTCATCACTTTCTCAGACGGCAATCCCATTTTCTGCTGTATGTAAGAAGTGATGCGCAGGTTTGCCTGGTGCGGCACCAGCATGTCAATGTCTTCCGGTTTATAGCCGTTCTTGTCAAGGGCTTCCATAATTACTTCCGGGAAACGGGTTACAGCATGCTTAAATACCATGTTGCCGTTCATGTGCGGGTAAATAGAGCCACTGTCTATCATCTCATGGGTAAGGCGATCTTTTTTATTGCTGCCCGGGTCTATCACGGCAAGCTCTTCAGCAAACTCGCCGTCTGCGTGCAGGTGCGTGGAAAGTATGCCTTTGTCGTTGCTCTCGGATGGGGTAAGTACTGCCGCACCAGCGCCGTCACCAAAAATCACTGAAACGCCACGGCCGCGTGTAGAAAAGTCTAGCCCGCTGGAGTGGATCTCAGAGCCAACCACAAGCACATTGTTATACATGCCTGTTTTTATGAACTGGTCTGCCACCGACAATGCGTAGATAAAGCCAGAGCACTGGTTACGTACATCCAGGGCCGGGATTTCCTTTATGCCCAGCTCGCGCTGCAACAATACCCCTGAACCAGGAAACACGTAATCCGGGCTTAGGGTCGCAAATACGATCATGTCCAGGTCAGATGCCTCCAGGCCTGCCATTTTCAAGGCTTTACGGGATGCCTCTGCCGCCATGTTGGCTGTCGTGTCTACACCCTCCTGAAAGTAACGGCGTTCTACGATGCCTGTGCGTTCACGTATCCACTCATCAGAGGTGTCCATCAGTTTTTCAAGGTCTTTGTTAGAGACAACATTCTCTGGTACGTAATGGCCTACGCCGGCTATTTTTGAATTTCGCATACTTGTTTAGTTTAATGGTACAAATATAATCATTAAAATATTTTTAGACAAGTCTAAAAATATTTTTTGTATTCAATATCCTATAGTAGGGACTTGATTAGAGCAAGCAACTGTGCTTCTTCCGTCTCCCAGAAGATATCATTCGGTATGCCATCTGTATAAAACTCGTTTCGCCTTAGCTGGTCCAGAATTTCAGCTGCATTTATACTTGTAAAGTGAACTGACATACCTGCCTGATGCTCTTGTACTATTCCTTGCCAGATGGGGTTTTGGGAGATAAGGATTGGAAGGCCGTGTGCCATGTACTCGAACAATTTTGTAGGGATGCAGCCTGCTGTACTTGGGTTTGGCAGGTAGGGGAGTAAACCCACGTTAGTTTGCTGCATGGCTTCTATGATCTGTGAGTGTGGCACCAGTTGTTCGCCGCCGATTACCCGGATGTATGGCTTGTTGGCTATACTTTGCAATACCCGTTGCCAAGTGGTACTATTGGAGCAATATCCGATAATAACGAGGTTGGTGTCGGGAGCTAAAGTATAAAGTTTATCGGCAAGTGAAATAGCCTCCAGTATGCCATACTCTATCGCGATCGTGCCGGAGTATAAAAGTCTGAGAGGTGTATCGGCGAGCCTTACTGGAGTTACAGGAGAAGTATAGCCGGAGGGTTTTTTATACTTGTTTTCCAGGACGGTATACTTCTGGTCAATAAAATTAAGTTCTGTTGCATAGCACTTTTCTGCAAGTATAAAATGCTGCACATAAGGCACCACAAATTGCTCGATCTTGCCGATAGTATAAGCAAGCAGTCCTTTTACAGGCACTGGGTAGTTGTGCTGGCTTCGCAGATTCAGGGTGTAGTTTTCCTGTACATCATAAACCAGTTTAGCCTCATACTTTCTGCAGTAGATCCAGCTTGCCCATAACAACTCATGTGTGCATGCTATTACCAGATCTGGTTTTAAAGCATAAAGGAGTTTCAGGAATTTTAACTGGGCTGTGAACCTCCCGGGGCTAAGTCTTTTAAACCGGAACAGGGGGTGAAAAGAGATATTGGCCGGCGCATGTGCAGGTAGTGTGCTTGTGAAACCACAAATAAATACCTTTGTATCAGGTAGTTTGCTAAGCGACAGGCCCAGTTTTTCGTACATGCGGGTATCGTTGATAGGCTTTAGTAGCGAGGCGATCAGAATTCTCTTTTCAGACATCGTCTAAATTTAATACTTTTACGCATTAATCTTACTTAACTAATTTATACATGGCGCTAAGAGAAATAATAGAGCAGGCCTGGGATAACCGCGAACTGTTGCAGGAAAGCAATACAGTTGAGGCTATCCGCGCTGTAATAGAAGAACTGGATAAAGGTATCCTGCGTGTGGCAGAGCCGAATGGCGATGACTGGCAGGTAAATGAATGGGTGAAGAAAGCTGTTTTGATGTACTTCCCGATTCAGCAAATGAAGACCATCGAGGTTGGCCCGTTTGAATTTCATGACAAAATTGCCCTGAAGCGCAATTACGAGCAGTTGGGTGTGCGTGTAGTGCCTCACGCTGTTGCCCGTTACGGTGCTTACCTGGCCAAAGGCGTTATCATGATGCCTTCTTATGTAAACATAGGCGCTTACGTAGACTCAGGAACTATGGTGGATACCTGGGCAACTGTAGGCAGCTGCGCACAGGTTGGTAAAAACGTTCACCTGAGCGGTGGCGTGGGCCTTGGCGGTGTATTGGAGCCAGTGCAGGCGGCCCCGGTTATTATTGAGGATGGAGCCTTTATCGGATCGAGAAGTATACTTGTTGAGGGTTGCCGCATCGGTAAAGAAGCTGTGATTGGCGCAGGCGTTACCATCACCGGAAGCTCAAAGATAATAGACGTGACTGGCAGCGAGCCGAAAGAGTATAAAGGCTATGTGCCGCCGCGTGCTGTGGTTATACCGGGTTCTTACACCAAGAAATTCCCTGCCGGCGATTTCCAGGTTCCTTGCGCCCTGATCATCGGTCAGCGTAAAGAAAGCACAGACCTGAAGACATCCCTGAACGATGCGCTTCGCGATAACGCAGTAGCTGTTTAATTGTTGAATGGTTTAATTGCTGAACTGTTTAATTGTTGACCTATCATATAAAAGGCCTCTGCTGGGAATACCGGCAGAGGCCTTCTTTCTTCTAGCGACCTCGCAGCGTCCGAAGGTCCTGCGAGTGTCTAAATAGTTTGAGAGTTTGGGAATTTTGGAGTTAAAGAGTTAAAATTTACTCATCCACTCATTCGCTCATTCAGAATTTTTCCAGATGCTGCGAGGTCGGGAAGCGTTGAAAGTATAAAGCCTCTGCTATTTACACAGCAGAGGCTTTATACTTTAATTTTATTTAAATCAAGTTGCGGTGTATGATAAACCAGGCAGGTGTAAACACACCCCTGCGCCCCTCTCAAGAGGGGAATTTTACCTCCCCCAGCCCCTCCTTTTGTCGAGGTGCCCCTACCCCTAGAGGGGAATCACATGCACGAGCAAGATTACCCTTCTCTGGACTAGCCAAAACGAGCGTTTTGAGCTAGCGAGCACAGCTATTTAGGGGTGATTTTATCGTACTTGAGTTAACTAAACAATTTAACAATTTAGCAATCAGCAATTACTTCTTCTTAAAACGATCGGCTACTATCAACTCTTTTGTGCCGTGATTCCAGGAATAGAAGCCCTGGCCAGACTTAACACCTTTGTGACCTGCCTGTACCATGTTTACTAAAAGCGGGCATGGCGCATACTTCGGATTTCCGAATCCTTCATACAGTACGTTCAGGATGGAAAGGCACACGTCAAGGCCAATGAAGTCTGCCAGCTGCAAAGGTCCCATTGGGTGCGCCATACCTAATTTCATGATCGTGTCAATTTCCTCAACACCGGCAACGCCCTCGTACAGGCTGTAAATAGCCTCGTTGATCATAGGCATTAAAATACGGTTTGCCACAAATCCAGGGTAGTCGTTGCACTCTGTAGGTACTTTGCCCAACTGCAGCGAAATGTCCATGATCTCACGGGTTACTTCGTCGGAGGTAGAGTAACCACGGATGATCTCCACCAGCTTCATTACCGGTACCGGGTTCATAAAGTGCATGCCTATCACCTTGTCCGGACGATCTGTCACCGAGGCGATCTTGGTGATGGAGATGGAGGATGTGTTAGAAGCAAGTATAGCCTCAGGTTTTGTAAAAGTGCTCAGGTCGCGGAAGATCTTCAGTTTAAGGTCCACGTTCTCAGTAGCAGCCTCCACTACCAGATCAGCATCCTGCACGCCTTGCTGCATGCTAGTGTGCGTGGTAATGTTCTGAAGCGTATGTGCTTTTTGCTCCTCAGTAAGGTTGCCTTTCGCCACGATCCTGTCAAGGTTTTTAGAGATAGTTCCTAAGGCCTTCTGCAAAGCCTCTTCCGAAATATCTACCAATGACACGCTAAAACCGTTCTGGGCAAACACATGTGCAATACCATTACCCATCGTTCCGGATCCAATAACTGCTACTTTTTTCATATAAAGGATAGTGAATTTTGATTTTATATATACAAAAATACTATAAATACGGTACAAAGCATTTTTATACTTCCTTGTATTGGAAGACTTCAATTTACGGTGCGCTGTAAACAGCACTAAAGTATAAGTAAGGACATTGCTGATATGGGAGTGCTGCTGCACGAATGCATTCTGCGTTTTTGTGCTGTTACGAATATAAAATAATGTTGAGGAGCAATGGGGCCTATAATTAAGTGCACTTTCAGAAGGTAAGGCTTATTGCAAAATGATCGGGTACATGATTAAATTCCTTCGCTTTAACACATCTTTTTAAAAAGCAGGCCGTAAAAGCTATAAGCAAAAAAATACAAATGCTTACTAAGGCCGATAATTGGCTTATGTAATGCTTGTTAATTCTTAAATGAAAATGAAATAATAACTATGGGAAATTTATTGTATATAATCGCTGTAGTGCTGGTAATATTCTGGCTGATCGGCTTCCTGGGCTTCCCGGATGCAGTTGGAGGCATTATTCACGTGCTTCTGGTGCTGGCCGTAATAGCAGTACTGTTACGTTTGATACGCGGAGCTTAACTTGTTAAAACAAAATTCGTTATAACAAGTAATGAATTGTATAAGAACTCACTAAACAAATAAAACTATGGGAAATCTGTTGTATATAATTGCTGTAGTACTTGTAATTTTCTGGTTGATCGGTTTCTTAGGATTCCCTGATGCCGTGGGTGGCTTGATCCACATCTTACTTGTGATCGCCATTATCATTGTACTGCTGAGACTAATTCGGGGCTAGCGCATTTGCCTAGCAGATTGATAAAGCTTATAAAAAGAAAGGCTGCCAGACATATCTGGCAGCCTTTCTTTTTATACTTGGTTATACTTTACCTTCTGAAGGGAATGTTAAAACCGGCCCGGATCACGGGATTGGAGTAAGGGGAGTCCTCGTCGTTGAAGTTGTAAAGCAGCAACATGTCGAACGATACCCTTCCGGCGCTCTGCCGGTAGCCTATTCCGGCCAGTGGCGTATACACCATGCGCCTTGTTTTTTCCGGCAACCCGTTGCTAGTGTTCCAGTAGTTTTCGTAACTCAAGCCTTCATACTCTGCATGCACCAGCAAAGTGCCACTGTTTAGCAGGCCGGGCAACACCTCGTGCTGGGCAAAAAACCTGCCTCCAAAGTTCTGGAAAGACTGGCCGCCTGCCCTTATGAAGTGATAGACAAAGCCTGGGCCAACGCTAAATTTATCTGTGACCTTATACCCAAGTATAGGCAGCAGCGATATGTTGGTAAAAGTGCCAAACTGTAAACCAAAGCTGCCCCCGTAGTATAAACGGTCAACAAATTCCGGCTTGTCTTCCTGTGCCTGTAGTTGTGGCTTAACCACAACGGGCTGTTCCTGTACAGGTTGCCTAGGCCTTGCGTCCTGGTTTTGAACAGGAGGAGGGCCGGTAGGCAATTCCGGTTTTTTGTAGACAGTGTCGGGTGTTTGCGCAAAGGCAGGTATGCCCGCTAACACGATGGTTAGCAAAACAAGCATACCTGCTACTTTGATTATGTGGTTCATGAGTTAATGTATTAGCTTTTGCCTTAATTAAACCAGGGCAGCGGCATACATCTTTTTACGAAGCTCTTTAATGTTGTCGTCTGCCAGATACTCCTCGTACGTCATTCGCTTGTCAATGATACCGCCTGGCGTTAACTCTATGATGCGGTTAGCGATCGTGTCCACGAACTGAAGGTCATGGGATGCGAAAAGTATAGTTCCGTCAAAATCACGCAGCGAGTTGTTCAAAGCGGTGATCGACTCCAGGTCCAGGTGGTTGGTCGGCTCATCAAAAACAAGCACGTTACCAGACTGTAGCATCATGCGTGAGAACATACAACGTACTTTTTCTCCACCAGACAATACGTTTGCCTTCTTCAGGGATTCTTCGCCAGAGAAAAGCATACGGCCCAGGAAGCCACGGATAAAGCTTTCGTCTTTCTCCACAGAGTACTGGCGCAACCAGTCTACCAGGTTCAGGTCAGTTTCGAAATACTCCGCATTATCTTTCGGGAAGAAAGAAGCCGTGATGGTTGTGCCCCACCTATACTCTCCGCTATCAGCCTGGTCTTCCTCGAAAAGGATCTTGAAGAACGTAGAAGCTGCAATGTCATTACGTCCGATCACCGCGATCTTATCGCCTTTGTCAACCATAAAGCTGATGTCGTTGAATATTGGCTGGCCATCGATTGACTTGCTCAGGTTCTCAACGTTCAGGATCTGGTTGCCGGCCTCACGCTCTGGTTTAAAGGCAATGTATGGGTACTTGCGCGAAGAAGGTTTTAAGTCTTCCACGGTTAGTTTTTCCAGTAACTTGGCACGAGAGGTTGCCTGCTTCGACTTAGAGGCATTTGCGCTGAAGCGACGGATGAACTCTTCCAGTTCCTTACGCTTGTCTTCTACCTTCTTATTGGCATCGGAGCGCTGTTTCAAAGCCAGTTGGCTCGACTCGTACCAGAAGCTGTAGTTACCGGCGAACATCTGTATCTTACCAAAGTCGATGTCGGCAACATGCGTACAAACAGCATCCAGGAAGTGACGGTCGTGCGAAACAACGATCACCGTGTTGCTGAAGTTGTCAAGGAAGTTCTCCAGCCACATAATAGACTCCGCATCCAGGTGGTTGGTAGGTTCGTCCAGCAGCAGGATTTCCGGGTTACCAAACAGAGCCTGTGCCAACAGCACACGAACTTTCTCGCTACCGCTCAGGTCTTTCATCAGCGAGTAGTGCAGGTTCTCTGTAATACCCAGGCCGCTAAGTAGTTCTGCTGCCTCGTATTCTGCGTTCCAGCCTTCCAGGTCAGCGAACTCGCCTTCCAGTTCAGCTGCACGCTCACCGTCAGCATCTGTAAAGTCGGCCTTGGCGTAAATAGCGTCTTTTTCCTGCATAATATCCCACAGGCGCTTGTGGCCCATGATCACGGTTTGCAGGGCAGGGTACTCGTCGTAGGCAAAGTGGTTCTGCTTTAAAACGGCCATACGCGCGTTGGCAGGAATATCCACAGTGCCTGTGTTTGGCTCTATCTCGCCTGATAATATTTTAAGGAAAGTAGATTTGCCCGCACCGTTTGCGCCAATCAGGCCATAGCAGTTGCCGGGAACAAATTTTATCGTAACATCTTCAAATAATGTGCGCTTACCGTAAGACAAGCTAACATTGCTGGTACTGATCATATAATTCTAAAGTATGGGATAAGTATGCGAAATTAAAGAATCTGGCCGCAAAACTACGAAATAAAAATGGGCTTTGCGTGCTAACTAGTGTAAACACTTTGGCTGATCACGTCTGAAACACGTATAATTAATCCATTTTAAATCAACCATTTCGAAGCTTGGGGCTAAAAATTATACAGCAAAGCACAACGCCACCCGACTTAAACTAGTATATAGTTTTAATAATATAAATTAGCCTGGAACAGGGTTGGGCTGGCTTTTTAAGCTGCTCTCTTAACCAAAACTATGGCTAATCTGTTCATTTTTAAAATGTTAATTTGAAAACTGTGAAAATCTGAATTGCATGGCACCTTCAAACGTAAGCTATCAAAGCGTATCAATTAAATATGGGGTTATTGTTGGCATAGTTCATATTGCATACTTCCTGCTTATGTGGGCCCTCGGCCTGCAGGAAATAGTTGAATTATCCTTTATTAGCGGCATATTTCTGGTGATAGGCATTGTGGTGGCTATATCCAAGTTCAAGAGAATCAAGAAAGGTACGATACACTACTTCCAGGGGCTGGCCATAGGAGCAACGGTAGGGGCGGTGTCGTCCATTATACTTGCCATTTTCCTGATGATCTTTTTGAGCACGCTGGGGCAGGGGTACCTATCGTCTTTGCAGGCGAGTTACTTATTCCCGGAAAGCCTTACGCTACTTTCATTATTCCTGACCACTATTGTGTATGGCACCGTGCCAGGCGTTATTGTTGGCTTTATAGCCATGCAATGGTATAAGCGTCCGGATCATACGTTACCTGAACAAATTTAAGTTGCTGCACGAAACCCTTAATTAATTGCTATGGAAAAGATAGGCCTGAAGTATGGTTTGCTTACAGCTGCCGGGCTTGTTGGGTATTTTATTTTGATGAGGCTACTTGGCTTTGCCAATATTATAGAATTGCGTTTTTTTAACGGAATTATAATGGCTATCGGGGTTACGATGGCGATCAGGGCCTACAAGATACGGGAACAGGGACACATAGGGTACTTCAGCGGCCTGGGCGTTGGTGCTATTACGGCTGTGGTGGCTACCACTCTGTTTGCCGTGCTCATGCTGTTGTACATAAAAGTAGGAGGGGACTCACTCATAGCCACGCTTGCTGCTGACAAGTACTTCGGTGAGCGGGTTCAGTCTACGCCTGGCGTGGTGGTATTCTCGGTGCTGATGCTGGAAGGCGTGATCTCAGGTATCATGATCGCCTTTATAGCCATGCAGTACTTTAAGCAAAAAGACCACAAGGTGCCTAACAGCCCCTGAAAAGCCAGGTTGATATTACATTAAGGTTAAAAAAATGCCCTGCATACTTCTGTGCAGGGCATTTTCTTTTAACTTACGATCTGGTCAGGACGCTGGATGATCTGGACGACCACCTCATGTACATCCCCTTCTTTGTCTTTGAGTTTATATATTATCATAGGATTGTCTATATCGTGTATTGATTTTGTGCTGACAACGCGCTCTCCCGCCTTTAATTTATTTTCCAGTTGTGGGGTAAGGTCCTTAAATGCTTTTGCGAAATCAACTTCCAGTTTACTTGGATTATAGAATGTCGTTCTCATGAGCCTTTACTTTTCTGCACCGCTTTAAAACATAGTTAATCTGCGGTTATGCTATTAAAAATACTATTTATGGGTACTTTTAATTTATACCCCTCCCGGGTGGTAGGGTTACTTTATAATTGGTTTTTGGGTTAAGTTATTAGAGGGGTTAAAATAAATATTGTAAAAGGATAATATATAGTGAGATTGCAATATTTAGGTTCTATTAGAAAAGTATAAAAATAGTTTCAAAAATACCAAACCTAGTCTTGAGATTGCCGTTCTAAGTATCAGAAAACCGGATTGAACCGCAGGGAAGCCTTAATTAAAAGAAACATGATACGATTTATACTTTTAGCCTTAGCCATTAGCCTGTCTTTTACCGCCAATGCACAACTACTCAAGCTAAATAGCGAGGCGAAACTTGATAACAAGGTATTTGAAATTAATGTGGAAGGCCCAAGCTTGATTGCCCTGGACCTGCAGAAAGAACTTGACCTGACTGAAGCGCAGTACGCACAAGTGCTGGAACTTAACAGGAAGCGTTTCCAATTAATTTCTGCCGCAGAAGCAGAGTACCAGTCCGATGCTATAATGCTGTCAAAGATAGTCTATGGCATTAACCTGGAGGCCGACAAGACCCTGCACACGTTGCTGGATCCACGCCAGGCAAGGCTGCTGGTAGAACTGGAGGGGCGGCAGCATACCCGCTTCGTCAGCGAAAACGCAGAGGACTAACCCAAACCTCAGCATCGCAACACCCGGCTGGATTACTGTAACGGCTCTTTGTAAGTTACTTCCGATACTTTGCCGGTAGGATTTATGCGGATCTCCACACGGTTTGCTTCCGACATACCACGTCTTTCGTTACATTGCGTGCCATGCTCCAGGTAGTAGTAATAAATACGCTGGTTGCGCTCCAAAAGGCTTTCGCTGTCAGGTTTGCCTAACAGGTTGCGTACTATGTACTCCTTCTTGCCGTATAGCTCTCTCCTGATCTTGTCAAACTCGCCAGTCATGCGTTCACGGTCTCCTTTGCAGGCGTAACGGTCATTTTTCCAGGTCTCACTGTCAAATCCTTTCAAGGAGTCGGGTACCCCGCAACCAGAAAAAGACAGGCATAACAATAAACAGGCAGGTATAAAGCGTTTTAGCATAACAAGGGATATTGAGTAACAAATTAGCCTCAGGTGCAAAGGTAGTGCTTTCTTGCTTAAGAGCCCCTTTGCAAACATAATATCCATTGAAGATTTTGCGACTAAGCATGGGCTTGCACCTGATTTTTGCAGATTAAATAGCGTGAAAACACTATTCTCGGAACAATTTCCCCTGTTATGCCTGTTGGTCTTATGAATGCGTAAACTAAAAGCTTAAATTCATACTTATGCTAAGAATAGTTCTGACCTCCTTAACACTTGGATTATTATCATTTACCAGCCCCTCATCTACAGCACTCGAAAGATCACCTGATCTACTGTCTGACCTTAACACGGTAGCAGAAAGAAATTCGACCGACCTTACCTACTCTGAAAAGGAAATTGCATTTGACTCGCATGTGCAGGAAGTGTACCAGCAGGCAGGCCTGAATAACAGCGGAATGTCGTTTGACGTGTTTCGTAACGCCTTTATCGGATTTCAGAACTTTAAAAATAAGAACCTCATCGCATCTTCGAAATCTATACTTACTGTGGTAGACTTTACCATGCCCAGCCAAAAAAAGCGCATGTGGGTAGTTGATTTAAAGACTAAGAAGGTGCTTTATAATACGCTGGTATCGCATGGCAGAAATACCGGAAACGTAACTGCCGATAAGTTCTCGAACCAGCCAAACTCATACATGAGCAGCCTTGGCTTTTACCTGACAGACGCTACCTATTATGGTAAGCATGGCTTGTCATTACGTCTTTCCGGTATGGACAAGGATTTTAACTCAAATGCCATGGCGCGTGCCATCGTAGTGCATGGCGCTGATTATGCCACAGAGGCTTTTATTAAGCAGCATGGCCGTTTGGGCCGCAGCCTTGGTTGCCCGGCATTGCCCCGTGAGATCTCAAAAGACGTGATTGAAACTATAAAGGATAAAACCGTGATGTACATTCACGGCAATGATAAAAGTTATACTTCCAGCTACCTGGATCAGGTAAATGCGGTTAATGCTTTTGCAGAAACAGGCTTTTCCGACCTGATAAAGGCCTAAGTATAAAGACGTCGTAAACAAGAGAGCCCCCTGAGTTTGAATTCAGGGGGCTCTTTTATTTGCGTTATTATTGGGTTATCTGGCCCGGTCACGAGTGGCTTTTACCAGGCTCATGCCGCCAAAAAAGAAGATCAGGCCTACTATAAACGGTACCGCAGCAGTATATTGTCCCACTGCAACACCATCACCTCCCATCAGAAAGGCGTAGGCTCCCCATATAATTCCGATGATGCCCAGAATCAACAGGATACCACCGAATGCTCTTTTCATATCCATAACTGTAAAATTTAAATTTATACTTGCTACTTACAGGATAGCATCCAGTTGTACTACGCATTTGAGAAAAATAAGTGTACATTTTTAACTCCCCGGTTTCGATTATACTTTCGTAAGTGGCCTGAAACAGGTATTCTGGAATCATATCAAAAATACAGGCATTCATGGCAGTGCAATTTTTTAGTCTGTTCCGCTCGCTATAAGCTACCAATTTCACGTACAGCAAGTATCTGCCTGGTAGCAGGCACGATTAAGTGATTTGAGCAACTAGTACAAAATAAAACCATGAGAGGAGTAGTTAAATTTATTATAGCATTGCTGATTGCGGCTGTGTCGTTGGTAACCTATTGGTGTAACACACAGGAGAATGAGTTTACGGGAGAGGAGCAGCACGTAGACATGAGCGTGGAGCAGGAGATCGCGCTGGGCCTGCAGGCTGCCCCCCAGATGGCCGAGCAATACGGCGGCCTGCACCCCGACAGGGAAGCCGCGTCACAGGTAAAATCCATTGGACAGCGCCTTATACAGCGTACGCAGGTAAGCGAAACACCTTATGATTTCGATTTTCACCTGCTGGCCGATGAGCAGACGGTAAATGCCTTTGCCTTACCTGGCGGACAGATCTTTATAACTGCCGGCTTGCTTAGGCAGCTGGAGTCGGAGGCGCAGCTGGCGGGGGTACTGGCGCATGAGATAGGGCATGTTGTGGCAAGGCACTCAGCACAGCAACTGGCCAAGGCCCGTCTCACACAGGGGCTAACAGGTGCAGCAGCCATCGCCACTTACGACCCTGAAAACCCGGCAAGCCGCTCAGGTGCTGTGGCCGCCGCCATGATAGGTAAACTGCTGAACATGAGCTATGGACGGGATGACGAACTGGAATCGGATAAACTGGCGGTAAGGCTAACGGGCAGGGCTGGTTACGACCCGCGGGCTATGGTGCGTGTGATGGAGATTCTGGAGCAGGCCAGTGGCGGAGCCGCACGCGGTCCTGAGTTTATGCAAACGCACCCTAACCCGGGTAACCGCATTGCAAAGATCCAGAAGGCCATTGAGGAGGAATACCCGAACGGCCTGCCGGCGGGGCTTACAGAATAAAATGTGTTTGAACACAACCTTAAATAAAAGCTACTGTATAAGAAGAAGTATAATATGGTCTCGCGCCATGTTGCTCCTCCGGTACATTACCTTGGTAATGTGAAAACTACTGCTGATTTATTTTTCTATGAAAACAATTTGAATTATGGCAACTAATCAAAACAAGAAGGATGTGAACAAATCATCATCTTCTTCATCTTCATCTAAAGCCAGCACTTCGAAGCAACCTCAGGCTAAGAGCAGCAGCTCTATGGGATCAACTTCCAAGTCTTCTGGCGCTTCAGGTTCCAGCAAATCTGGATCTACCGGATCTAAGAAATAACGATAACCTGACACAACCGGTGAACCCGGTAAAGAAAACTAACTTCATCAGATGGGGTTAGTTTTCTTTTTTAGCCACTTTCAGAAAGTTCTGCGTATCATACGCTGAATCTATATTATGACACAAAACTATGGAAGCCCCTAATAAGCATAATAATCTCCTGTTTGTAATTAACCCTATTTCAGGAGACGTAGAAAAGGAAGAACTCGAAGAAGAGATACAGGAAAAATGCCGTGAGCACAACATAAACTGCAGGATATACCGAACCACCGGCCAGGATGACAAAGGCGAGGTTAAAAGACTGCTCGAAAAGTATAAGTATGACGCTGTGTTTGCAGTAGGCGGCGACGGAACAGTGAACATTGTCGGAAGCCTGCTTATAAGTACCGGCATTCCGTTGGGCATTATACCCCTGGGCTCCGGCAACGGCCTCTCCAAAGACCTAAACATTCCGCAGGACACAGAAGACGCGCTTGAGCTGATACATAGCCATGTGGTGCGCAACATCGATACGGTTACCCTGAATGGGATTCCCTCCATCCATCTGAGTGACCTGGGCTTTAACGCTTTGGTTGTAAAACGCTTTTGTGACGGAGATACCCGTGGCCCTGGCTCTTATGCCTGGATAGCCCTGCAGGAATACCTGAGCTATACGCCAAAGTTCTACCGCATCGAAACAGACCAGGAAACTTTTGAGGGAGAAGCTTTTATGGTGACCATAGCCAATGCCAACGCCTTCGGAAGCAATGCCAACATCAACCCGGAAGGCATCCTGAACGACGGCCGTTTTGAGATCTGCCTGATTGAGCCTTTCCCGAAAGCCGCTGGCTTGGGCATACTTTACAAACTCTACACAGACAGCATCGACACATCTGTTTATACCAGAACCTTCAGCTGCCGCAAAGCAACCATCTACAACCTGGACCACGAAGTAACCCACATCGATGGAGAACCTGTAGAGTTGGATGACATCATAAAAGCAGAGATCAAACCCAAAAGCCTGAAGGTCATACTTCCAGTTCCGGAAGAGTAGGTTGCTATTCGTTGATCGTTATTCGTTGCTGGTTATTCGTTGTTAGTTTTGTAGAGACGCAATATTTTGCGTCTTGTCAGCTACGATTCAGCAAATTTTAGTTATCTGACATATGAATGTAGAGACGCAATACCTTGCGTCTTGTAAGCTACAAAGCAATTAAGTTTACTTCAGCAAAAACGGTTAAAGTATAAAAAAGAATTATCGATCACGTCACAGTATTTCGAGTGGGTTTTCTTACACAAGCTGCTAAACCTCACAGTGTCTTCCAGACCTGTGAGCGTTTTTTCATTGTAGCCAACAAGACGCAAAATATTGCGTCTCTACAATCGATAATTGAATAACCATCAACGATCAACGATCAACGAAGAACAACCATCATCGAACAACGAAACTAGGTATACTTTCCAGCTTCTTGCGGAACACGACCTGGCCGGCAGGTGATTCTGTTGAGGTGACGTGGGTTTCTATCCATACCTCCCCGTTGTCATAATAATCCAGGGTGAAAAAGCCGTGCTGCTCCAGGGTGAATGTGGCTCTGCCACCTTTTTTAACAAAGGCTGTCTTGCTGCCGGAGCCGCTCACGATGTAGTGGTTTTGCTGTACCTCAAAGTGCTGCAGGTTGTGGTCGTGACCGGCTACGTAAATCAGGTTATTATACTTGTGGAAGATCCGGAGCAAGCGCTTGCGCATTTTTTTATACTTCCGGTGAGCCATGTCTTCGTAGGCGCCAAACAGCTGGCGGTAAAACGGGTAAAGCGAGCCAAAGATGGGCAATGGTATGTAAAAGCGTTTGTGCGCGGCCGTTAACGGAAAAATATGCTGCTTCATGGTAAACTTGCCGCCATGCAGGGCATTGCTGTAGAGGGGGTGGTGCGCGGCGATAAGTATGCGCTGGTGCTGGTTTTCGCGGAGCAGCCGGTTAAGGGCAGTATAGAAATCATCCAGGCTCTCGTGGTGGCAGCCATACTTTTTGCCCAACGGTTTTTCGCCACGTTGCACCCACCACTGCGTATTTAGCACAACCAACAAGAAACCATCTGCCAACTGCAGGGCCACGGGTCCAAGGCACCCATTTTCGGGTAAGTACCGCACATTAGGCCCACTGTGTTCCAGTACATAGTTTTGTTGCAGCAGCATTTGGCCATAACCTCCGTTGCGGCCTTTCAGCCAGTCGTGGTTGCCGCTTACAAAAATGCCCTGGCCTCCAAAATCCTTGAAATGAGATAGCAATGCGTTCAGCCTTTCTTCGGCTAATTTTCTGTGCCGGTGGCCTTCTGGCGGAAGGCCGATAGGGTAGAGGTTATCCCCCAGAAATAACACAGTGCTGTTGGTGGGGTGTTGTTGCTGCCAGTGTTCCAGCATTTGCAGTACAGGGTCGGAGCCGTCGGTGGTAATGGCCCCAACATCGCCGAGCATAGTAACCGAGTGCAGCAGCTTTGCTTCTGGCGCAGGGCTGGTGTGTTGCCAGCCTATATCCGACAGCCTGTAGTATGGCTTTCGTTTATACTTTAGCTCCTGCACGTAACTGAACAGGATATAGACCAGGAACAGGGTTGGTAGTATGATCAGGAAGTATGTGAGCATATAGTATAATAACAGCTAACCCATCAAAAGTTCGGAGGCGTCAGGTTTTTAAAATGCCCGTTCTGCTTCACCCGTTCCTTTAGCTGTTCAGTTGCTTCAACAATTGGCACAACCTGTTGCAGGTGCTGCAGGATGGCCTCCTGGCGTTCGGTTTCGTTCTGTAGCTGCAGCAGGGCGTATTCCTGCTCGGTGCTAAGCCCCAGGTGGTGCGCAATGTCGTAGCTTTTAAAATCCTCCAGCAGGTCCGTGAACAGCTTCTCCAGTCCCAGGCTATTATATAGCCTTTGCAGCAGCTCTTTAATTTTCAGCTTGGTCATGATATCCTCCTGAAAATTATTCTCGACCTCTTCCACCTCGCCGCCGGCATAAAGCCTGCCGGGAGCCATTTTATCAAAATGATTTATCTTAAAAACCCGGACGCCCTTGGTTCTAATGTCCATCTCACCATTGGCATGAGTCTTTTCAACCTGTAATATTTCCATTTCCGTACCGTACACTCCCACACTGTTTAGAATATAGGTAGGTATGCCAAAGGTTTTCTCGTTTTCGATGCAGTCGAGCACCAGTTGTTTGTAGCGCGGTTCAAAAATGTGCAGGTTAAGTTTTTCGCCGGGGTACACCACAACGCTCAGCGGAAACAGCGGAAGGTATTTTGCCATATGTCAGGATGAAGCTTTAGCCACTTATTGATTCTTCGATAGACTGTGATTTGATTACGGTGAGAGGCAATACTGTGTTAGAATTAAAGCCATACCATTGGGCTTACCTTGTTAAATGTGTCAAAGTATTTACCTTTGCAGGCTCCAAAGCCAAAGTATAGCATGAGTAAGAAACGTTTAGGTTTTAGGCAGATAAAGCTGCTATTTATTAAGCTGGTGCTTAGCCTATTCCTGTTAAGTGTAGTATGGGTATTGATGTACAGATGGGTGGCACCGCCGGCTACACTGCACATGATAAAGCGCAGGGCAGAGGCAGGAGCCGAGAACAGGGAGAACCCCGCCATAGCCTATAGGTTTGTGCCCCTGGAGGAGATGTCGCCGCAGTTGCCGCTTGCGGTTGTGGCCTCAGAGGACCAGCTTTTCCTGGAGCACAACGGCTTTGATGTGAGTGCCATAATGGATGCCTTTAAGCGTAACCAGAAAGGCGGCAACATACGCGGTGGCAGCACCATTAGCCAGCAGGTGGCTAAAAACGTTTTTCTGTGGCATGGCCGCAGCTACCTGCGCAAGGCGGTTGAGGCATACTTTACATTGCTGATTGAAATGCTTTGGGGCAAACAGCGTATTATGGAAGTATACCTGAATATTGCGGAGATGGGTGATGGGGTGTTTGGGGTAGAGGCTGCCTCTCAAAAATATTTCAAAAAGCCGGCCAGTGATGTAGGACGCCAGCAGGCAGCCTTGCTTGCGGCTGTTTTGCCAAACCCGATCAAGTTCTCCGCTAAAAATCCGTCGGGTTATACTTTGCGCCGCCGTTCCAGAATTGCCCGCGCAATGGGCCGTTTAGGCGGAACTACGTATATCAAAGCTATACTCCCTGCTGAAGATGAAAAATAACATTGCCATACTTGCCGGCCTTATATTGTTGCTGGCCTCCGCCTGTGCGCCAACAGCCAAGGCACCAAAGCAAAACGCCAATGCCAAAGCCGAAGTGCAGGCAGTGCTAAACGAGCAGGCGGCATGCTGGAGCCGAGGCGACCTGGAATGCTATATGCAAGGCTACTGGATGTCCGATTCGCTTTTGTTTGTTGGCTCACGCGGGTTAACGTATGGCTGGCAGCAAACCCTGGACAATTACAAGCGAGGCTATCCTGATGCCGCGGCCATGGGCAAACTAACCTTCGACCTGAAGGAAATGCGCGAACTGGCACCGGAAACAATGCTGGTGGTGGGTAAGTGGCACTTGCAGCGCGAGGCCAGCAAAGGCGACCTGGAAGGACATTTCTCCGTGATCTTAAAACGCTTCGTGGAAGGTTGGAAGATAGTAGCAGACCACTCGAGTTAAGATAATCGGGTTTCGAGATTATTTGTGTAGGAAAAAAAGCTAAAGTATACTTTTGTTGCATTCTATATGCTTGTACTTATGCGAGCCGTCGCAAGTGGGCATCTTTTGTGACAGGCCGCACGTGCAATCATGTATCCCTTTCCCGTCAAGAATCTGTTGCATGTACTTTTCGATGCGCGACTCCCGCGTTTTGGCTTGTTTAGGCTGTGAAAAGTATAGGTTGTATGCTCGTTGCCTCCCCGGGGTCAGTGCCTCAAAAGCTTTTTTAAAGTCGGTGTTCTCATCAAATTTCTTTTGCAGCTCTTCAGGGAAATTAAGCGCTGTATTATCGCTGAAGCTCACTTTTATGCCAGCCTTTTCAACCTCAATTGCTTCCGTGATATAGTCTTTGAGTATAGCTTCCTTCTCGCTAATTTCCTGCAATTGAGTAAACCGGATAAGGCGTGCCGACTGTGTATTTTCACCGGGTTTAGCTAGCAAATGATGTTTGTCTTTTAGCAAAGCGCCTTTAAAAAAGCTAAGCGCACAATACGCTTTAAAACCACTTATCAATAAAATGTTACTATTTTGGTAAGTATAACAAGGTACGCCCCATTTCAACGTTTCGGTAAGCCCGCACTTCAGCGCAATTGTCCTTAGCCTTTCCATTTCTGGCTGCCACTGTGGGGCTTTGCTTAAGTATAGATCGACTTCAGGGTTCATAAGCTTTTGTTCTGTTGCTCAAATGTAATACAAAGCGACTAATATTCAGGCTAATTTGCGTGAGGGCTTATGATTTATATGTGTACTGCATCACATCAGAGTTTGGTGGTTGGAGAGGCCTCAGCCAGCTTCCGGAGGAAAGTATAGTATATAACTCAAGTTGCGATTAACCCACCCCTCCGAGGACCAGGGTCGTTTCATTCTATTTTTTTGTCATCCTGGAAGGATCTTGGTGGCTGGGAGGACAAGCTTAACCTCCAGGGGTAGGGGCCCTCTTTCTCTCACAAGTTTCCCCGAATCAAGTTCGGGATTAAAACTTAACAGAATGACAGAAGTTTTTTTACTTTTTTATTAGAATGAAACGGCCCTACCTCCTCGGAGGGTTGCAGGGGTGGGTAAATCCATTTTTAGAATATGATTCTCGCAACTTAAGTTAAGTCATCATTGACGTTTTTCTCATTTAAGCGGAGGTTTATCAGTTATAGGTTACCATGACAGCGGTAATGATAATGACAATAGCAGGGTACACGTAGAACTGGTATAGCCTGGCTAATTTATTTTTGATCGACTTGTCTTTCTGCTCTATAAACCGGAGAATTGAAGTGCCGATCAAAGAAGTGATCATGATATAAGTGAAAATAAAGAGCCTGTCAGAAATAGTGGCATATTCCATTTCAGGTTTATATGCAGAGAAGTACAGTGCTATGGATGCCAGCAACGATGTAACCTGTATCGCTTCCAATGTCTCGAACCTGCGCAACGGAATGAACACAGAAAAATAGGTAACGATCAGAATTACCAGCAGCGGGGTAAAAACCTTCAGGAAAAAATCAGCCTTTGTCCGGGAGAGCACATACGTATAGCTGAATTTATAAAACGGTATGTTCTGCTGCTGCTCTGTAAATGTTTTGATCGTCATGATGATGTCGTGGTCGTAGCCAACGTATTGTTTGTCATACTTCCAGCCTTTTAAATCAAACGAGGAATCAGATAATGCCGTGAGTGATGGCTGAATCAGGAAGGGGTTGGTTGCGCTTGCCGGCTGAAAATGGATCGCAAATTTTTGCTTGTCGAAGGGGTATTTGTTTAGGTCCGGTTCAAATAAGAATTTACCGGAAACTTTATACATGTAATCATATAGCTTTGGCTCTCCTTCCAGGTACTGCGTTTTTATCAGCTTGGTGTTAAGCAAATGCTCGTGGTTGGTCTCGCTGCGGGCCGCATTTGTAAAATCGATCTGCTGAATGGACACCGGGTTGGCCGAGGTGATCTCGAGGTAGAAAGTAGCATAGAACGACCCCTCTACATCGTTTACACGGTTAATCTCGTCCATGTCTATGTTGGTGTACAAAACCGGAACCGTTCTCAGGGTATCATTAGACCTTACGTATTGCTCCGGGGCAAGAATGGGGTTCTTTAAATTGGCAGGTTTCCAGGCAAGCAACACATCTCCGGCCTGAGCCTTGTTCTCGGTAAAATACCAGTCGTTGGTCCACCCCCTGTAAATGGTGGCACCGCTCATATATTTTTTTAAGCCGGCGTTAATTTTCTCCCTGATGTTTTCCGAATCATCTTTGCCAGACTTTGCTGCCTCGGCTATAAGACCTATACTATCTGCCAGCCTGGCCCCAAAATTTAATTGCAGTTCCAAGCCCGCTGTCGGCCTGATGTGGTCCAGGTAGGTGGGGATTTGCTCCTGCAGCCTAAGGTTAAACGTGCCTGGTATACCTACCACATTCAGATCGTATAATTCGCCGGCAATTTTATGGTCGGTGTGCGATATAACGAAGCCCAGATCACCCAGAGCAGTAAACACCGGTTTGTCTATGCCGGCCCTTCTTATTCGGGTTAACACCCTAGCGGTTATCTCATTTTCAAAAGAGAGTACTATAAGGTCTGGGTTACGCTTCTTAAGCTGTGATGCAATCGAATCAAGGGTGGCTGTATTGTCCAGCTGGCCGGGGCTGAACCATTGCTCCTGTACAATACTGTATCCGGGTATTTCCCTTTTGAGTTTATAAAGCCTGTTCAGCAAGGCGATACTGTATAGGTCACCTGTTTTACCTATAAATGCGGGCCTTTTAAATCTGGACTTGATAAGCAGGTCAAACCTTTCTTCCACATCTTTTATACTTAGCTCCGAAGTATACATTGTCGGGAACTGGTCGAAAAGCGGGGTAAGGGCATAGCCACCAATAAATGGAACCCTGGCAGGCCCCACAACTTCTGATATGGCTTTAGATCGGGTAGAGCTCCAGCAGCCAACGTAACCGATCAGGTTTTTGTCTTTGATGGTCTTTTGAACTATCTTTTTTGCAACAGCGGTGTCTCCTTTATCATCCAGGTAAGTTACCCGCAGTTCCCGACCATGTATACCCCCTTGCTGATTGATCTGCTCTACTTTTTTTGCAATCACGACCTGTATGATTTTCAGGTCATCTTTGGAGAGCTCCAGGTTATTAAGTATCACCCCGATGGTATAATGCTTTTTTAAAGGGATATTGATTTCAAAATGATAGTAAAGTATAAGCCCTATAACAATAGCTCCGGTTACTATTATTATAGTGCGCTTCGATGTTAATCCTCTGGAAACCATGGCACAGACTATAAGGTATAGCCTTTGGCTTTTGCTGCAAATGAAAACAGCGATCTATTAAAGTATACGAATACTTCTGGAAAGCGAAGGTATACCCAAGTTGTACGTAACCATGGGGGAAGTTTTTACTTATCCCCGGCCTCATCCACTAGGGCCTCTTTCTCTACTTCTTTTACTTCCTCTACAAAAATATACCCACAGTTTGCGGCATGTTCGGCTGCTGCTGCTGTGTCTTTTACCAGCAACATTTCTACTTCGCCTTCATCCTTTAGTTCATCAAAGATCTTCTCTACTTTTTGGGTATGCTTTTCTATTTCCACATCACGGATGTAAATAGCCATAATGCGCCCCGGGTGCTTTCGTACTACTTCGCGGTATATTGCGGCATCCTGCTGTCCGCTGTCGCCGATAAGTATAAAGTTGAGCTTAGGGTAAGTGATCAGGATGTTCTCGATCTCTTTATACTTATGGCTCATATGATCGGAGTGGCCCAGCTTGGTTTCATCTATACCGAAGTCGCGGAGCAGGAGAGGGCCCTGTGGGATGTCGTTCAATTCCAGAAAATGATAAAGCAGATCGTAATTGTTCCAGGGGCTGCTGCTCACGTAAAAGAAGGGGTTGTTGCGCTTGCCGTTCCGGCCAAGTTGCAGCGACTTGTAAAACTGCGACACCCCATGAAACGGAATGCGGGTGTGGGCATTGTTGAGCAGCACATTTCTACCGGTTTCCAACATGCTGGTAGCTCCGGTGCGCACGATCGTATCATCAATATCGGAAATAATGCCATACTCAGCATCAGGAGGCGGAACCAGGACATATGCCGTTTCTTTTATGCCAGGTTCAAAGCTTTTTACAGGTGCCTCTATCAATTCGATGTCAATAGGGTGCCAGATGTCCTCCAGTTCAAGTGGCCTTTGCGGCTCAATGTTCAGCACAAAATACCCTTCGGCGTCGGTGGTGATCTCATGCTTTTTGCCTTGCAGGGTAAGCTGCACACGTGCATTAGGTATCTCATCGCTTTCAAAACGGCGGTACATGTTCAGCAGGTTTTCCCAGGTGGTCTGGTTTTCTTCAGAGTGCTTGATGCCTTTGTCTACCAGCACACGGCCCTTTACATACAGGCGCTCCGGGGTGCCATAGCTGCGGTAGGTCATGATGTGCAGCGGCCGGTTCTGCCATAGTTTGTCTTTTAGTTTAAAGGTGAGATGGTCTATTTTCTCTTCTGCTTTAAGTATGGTTCCGGCCAGTTTTTCTTTTATCTTTTTCATAGTGTCAGGTGTTGTCTAAATAAAAATGCCTGCTGGTATGGCAGGCATTTTCAGAGTCTTAGTTCAGGGCATTTTTCAGCTGCTGAAAATCGGTGTCTGCCGCTGAGGTTGTTTTACAGCCTTTTTGCTGTGCAAGTTGCTGTATGTTCTGAATTCTGTTTCCCGGGTCGGGGTGTGTGCTCAAAAATTCAGGTGGGTTGCTCTGGTTTGCGGTCTGCTGCATTTTAATAAAAAAACCAGCCGTTCCGTCGCAGGCATAGTGGTTGGTACCAGCCAGGTAATCCACAGAAGTATTGTCGGCCTCAGTCTCAGCATCCCGGCTAAAGCGCAGACCCGCCAGGGAGCCTGCCAATTGTGCGGCAATGGTACGCAAGGTGCCCGGGTCGTTGCCCAACGCTACCGATAACAGTATGGCGATGCCATAATCGCGTTGCAGCTGCTTTACACTGTGGCGTTTGTCGGCGTGTGCGATCTCGTGTGCCAGCACCCCGGCAAAATGGTCCTCGTCCTCCAGGAACTTAACCAGTCCTGAGAAAACATAAATATGGCCCCCCGGCGTGGCAAAAGCATTAAGCTGGTTGTCGTCTCTGATGATCTTCACCGTCCACGGGAATTCCGTTCTATACTTTACCTGACCCGAGTTGAGCACGCGGTTCACAATGCGGTCCAGGCTTTGGTAGGCTTGTTGTGTTTTGGTATTGGTACTGTTGCGTTCCAACAATTTGCCCTGTGCCCGGTACGTGGAGTCTACCTGCCGCGATACCTGCTCACCAAGCCGTATGTCGTCCTGGATAGAGAAAATAACGCCGTCGTTTTCTTCGCAGCTGCTGAAGAACAGCAAACTGCAAAATGCAAAAATGCAGAGTGGGAAGTATGCGAGTTTATTCATAAAGTATGTTTCTGATTTTTAATGCAACGAAGTATGCGCTCATAAATTACGCTACCCCGACTGTTGGTTCAAAAATAGTGCTAAAATTTAGCTGCAAGCAACATACGTCAGAAACAAAGCAGTTTGTTACAGTGTGGCTGCAAAGTGTGGGCTTAAAAATAAGTGCAATAAAAAAGTCCCCGGAAATTTCCGGGGACTCTTCTAAAGTGTAGTATGTATCTTATTTTACGGATGAGCTCCCGATCGGGTTGCCATTCGCGTCCAATTCGACAACTTCATACTTCAGCGCCTGCAGTTTGGCTAGCACTGTTTTCTTATCACCCACAACTACAATGTGCATGTTGTTAACCGGCAGGTACTTGGCTGCCAGCGCATCAATGTCTTTCTGGGTAATGCTGTTCAGAATATCGGTTTGCTTCTTAACGAAGTCTTTGCTCAGGTCATACTCAATAATACGACCCAGGAAACCGGCTTTCTGGCCTGGCGTCTCATACTTACGCGCATCCGACTGACCAATGGAGCTCTTCATGAACTTCAGCTCATCTTCGGTAATTCCGCTTTGGTTAAAGTTGATCAGCTCTTTCATGAACTCAGTTACAGACTCGGCAGTGGCATCGGCACGAACGCCGGCAGATGCGGTAAACGTACCGGCATACTTGCTTCCGCTAAATCCTGAACGGGCACCATAAGTATAACCTTTGTCTTCGCGCAGGTTCAGGTTAATGCGGCTGTTAAACGCACCACCCAATGCATAGTTCATCAAACCAAGTTTATAGAACTCGCCGGTAGCATCGTAAGGCATGCCCACATAACCAATTCTGATCTCAGACTGTGCTGCGTCTGGCTTGTCAACGAAGTAGATGCGTGTTTTCTCGATAGCCGGTGCTTTTGTATCAGCTACCAGTTTCACGTCTTTCTTCTTCCAGTTTTTCAGGAAGGCAAGCTTCGGCATGATCTCTTTCTCTGTGATATCGCCAACCACAACAAGGTTAGCCACAGAAGGAGAGTAGTTGTCCTGGTAGAACTTCTTCACATCATCAAGCGTGATGTTTGCAACAGTTGCCGCCGTACCAGAAGAAGGCATGGCCGCGATGTGGTCAGCACCATAAAGCAGTTTGCTGTACACGTTGCTCGCGATCACGGTTGGCTGCGTTGCCTGGTTGGCAATACCTTCCAGCTGCTGCTTCTTCAAACGGTCAAAGTCGTCCTGGTTAAACTTAGGTTTGAACATACGCTCTTCCATCAGGGCCAGCGTCTTGTCCAAGTTTTTCTTCAGCGTCTGCACAGAGATCACAGTTTCCTCAGACCCGGAGAACACGCGCACAGAGCTACCCAGTTTGTTAAGCTCGTTGGTGAAGTCCTCTGAAGTATAGTTTTCTGTGTCCTCGTTTAGCATGGCAGCAGTCAGGGAGCTAACACCTGCTTTGCTCATGTCTTTGGCAGAAAGGCGGTGACCACCTGCAATCGTAAGCTGTAAGGTTACCGTTGGTATTTCATCAGACTTTGTACCGATAACTTTCAGGCCGTTCTTGAACTTTGAAGTATAATAGTTAGGCACAGCTACAACCGGGTTGGCGCCGATCTCAGGACGCTTGCTGCGGTCAAACGTGTCAACTGCTTTGGTATACTTCAGGCCGCTGTACTCGTCGGCAGCAGCCACATAACCATTTGTAGAAACAGTGTAGTTGTCAGCTTTGGCTACCATGTCGGCTTTGCCTTTTGGCACCACGCTAAGTATAACGGCATGCTTGCCTTTAATGTACTGGTTGTACACGCGCATTACATCCTCTTTTGTAACCGAGTTGATACGCTTGATCTCCTCCTGGATGTAGTTCGGGTTGTTGCGGAATGTCTCGTAGGCAGCCAGCTGCGATACTTTGCCGCTTACGCTTGCCATTCTGTTGATCAGGCTGCTCTCTGCCTGCGCCTTAAAGCGGATCAGGTCGTCATCGGTTACGCCACGCTGCTCAAACTCGGCGATAGACTTGCGAAGCAGGGCTTCCATGTCTGCCAGTTTGGTTGTAGGGTAAGAAGTAACAGAGATGCCGAACTCACCTGCAAGTTCAGAAGTTGAGTTGGAAGCAGAAGCTGAAAGGGCCTTCTGGTCTTTCACAAAATTCTTGTAGAAGATAGAGTTTCTGCCCTGGCCAAGTACTTCAGCCAAAATATCCAGTGCCGCCTCGTCTTTGTGTCCAGCCTCCGGGGTAGGGAAGGTCATGCGTAGCAGCGGGAAGCGCACGTTGTCCTCGTAAGAAACGTAACGGTCTTTATCCAGTGTCGGCACCATTGGTTTCATGTCCTGTACGGCAGGGCCGGCAGGGATAGAGCCAAAGTACTTCTCAACCAGCTTTACAACTTCCTCAGGCTTCACATCTCCGCCAACGGTTACAGTAGCGTTGTTAGGGCCATACCAGCGCAGGAAGAAGTTCTTCAGGTCGTTTACGTTAACACGGTTCAGGTCCTCGATGTATCCGATGGTAGTCCAGGAATAAGGGTGGCCATACGGGTACAGGTTCTTAGAGGTCATTTCATACACCAGACCATAAGGACGGTTGTCGTAGTTCTGTCCACGCTCGTTCTTTACGGTTTCGCGCTGTACCTCAAATTTCTTCTGCGTTACGGCATCAAGCAGGAAGCCCATGCGGTCTGCTTCCAGCCAAAGGGCTGTAGCCAGCTGGTTGCTTGGAAGTGTCTCAAAGTAGTTTGTTCTGTCGCGGTTTGTGGTTCCGTTCAGTGTACCTCCCGATTCCGAAACGATCTTGAAGTGCTCCTCATCGGCCACGTTATCAGAGCCCTGGAACATCATGTGCTCGAAGAAGTGAGCGAAGCCAGACTTTCCTACCTCTTCACGGGCTGAGCCCACGTGGTAAGTTACGTCAACGTGCACCACCGGGTCGGAGTGGTCTTCGTGCACGATCAGGGTAAGGCCATTGGCCAGTTTATACTTTGAGTAAGGAATTACCAGCTCATCGCCTTTTTTGGTAACCCTCTCCACAAGCTTTGTTTGAGCTTCGGCAGCACCTACAATGCTGGCCGTAAGCACAATGCTCATACCAAGGTGTTTGATCATGTTAGTGTTGTTATAAAGTAGAGTTATTTCAATCAACAATATAACACAAGGCGATCACTCACCAAAATAATATAGACGAACAGCTATTTTGTTTCTCTTAACACCTGTTTCCCGAACATTACCGAAACCGTTAAGGTAAGCAGCGCTATTACCAGCATGGCTGTTGTTAATAGAAATGCCATGCCTGCTGTTTCGGTTGTGGTGGTTTCCTGGGCATCTTTAATAAGGCCTAGCAAACGTATAAAATAGGTGGCGGAGCGCCAGCCCAGCAACAAGGTCAGCAAAGCGGCTTCTGCGGTGCCAAGTATAAACGCCCATTTGTGGCCCCGGTTCAGGAAGTGCCCGGCTGTTAAACCGATCAGTCCGCCGGCCGCGCCTGTTATCAGGGCGGTTCTGGCCTGTTCGCCGGCCAGGTCTACGGCCACGGCACCACAGGCAAGCATAAAGAAACCAAAGAAAGCGTAGAGGTAGGAGATGTTTTTATGCATGGCAGTCGGTGCTTTTGGTTTGGGTGATACTGCAAATATAAGTGAGTTTAAATGATCAAACCACCTGCTGTGCAAGTATACTAAAGCAGGATGCAAAACTTTTACGGGCAAGTTAAGTATGATTTGCTTGAAGTAATTTACCTCTTAGCCGCTTGTAATGGCAAAAAAAAACGCAATACACGAATTATATGCCGACCCTACAAAATCTGCCGCCGGGGCCGGTCTGCGCTATACCTCCGACAGTAAACCAGGGTACACCCGCAAAAAGGCCGGTAAAGGCTATACTTTTCTGGATGAGCATGGCAATAAGATAACAGATGAGAAAGTACTGACACGCATAAACGCACTGGTAATTCCGCCTGCATGGACCGATGTCTGGATCTCAAAATCGCCGAAAGGACACCTGCAGGCTACCGGCCGAGATGCCAAGGGGCGTAAGCAATACATCTACCACCCGCAGTGGCAGCAGGCCCGGAGCCTGACCAAGTTTGGTCGCATGATCGCTTTTGGCAAGTGCCTGCCAGACCTGCGCGAACAGATAAAGCACGACATTGCCTCCCGGCAACTAGACCGCCGAAAGGTAACGGCGCTGGTGCTCTCTATCATGGACAGCGCACTTATTCGAATTGGGAACAGGCATTATGCCAAGTCAAACAACTCCTATGGCCTTACCACCCTACGCGACAAGCATGTAAAGTTTAACGGCAGCAGCATAAAGTTCTCGTTCAAGGGCAAGAAAGGAGTAGAGCATGAAATTGACCTGAAAGACCGCAGACTGGCCAGGTTGGTGAAGAAGTGCCGCGATATTCCGGGGTATGATCTGTTTCAGTATTACGATGAGCATGGCGAACGTCATACCCTTGAGTCGGGGGATGTGAATGAGTATTTACGAGAGGCAACAAAGCATGAATTTACGGCTAAGGATTTCCGGACCTGGGGTGGCACTGTGCGCATGGTGGAGTGCCTGGAAGCGGTACAGCACGAAAATCCCGATCTTAACAAAGAAAAGAGTTTACGGGAGGCTGTAAAGAAGGTGGCAAAGGGTTTAGGAAACACCCCAAGCGTTTGTACGAAGTATTACATACACCCAGAGGTTGTAAACCTGTTTAAAGAAGATAAGCTGTTAAAATACTTGCAAAAGCACGATGCTACTACCTCTAAAACAAAGCACCTTTCCAGTACAGAAGAACTTGTGCTGAAGATGCTAAAAAGAGTTGCAAAAGGGACCGGTGATTAAGGTGATTTTGACAGGTGATTAAAGGGATTTGAATGATTTAAGTGATTTTTGAGTTAACTAGAGTTAAAGTTATGCCGCACGTTTAGCGAAGCGTAACTTGTGGCTTACCATGATGCCAGTTTGTAACTTGCTTTCTTCGAGAACAAAAAAAATAGTATTTGTAAAGATTCCCCTTCTCGGAGGGGCTAGGGGTGGATTCCGCATAGCCAAAGTATAAAGTATAGCTGCAGCCTTTGGGTTATTGCTTTTTCAAAGCAAAGCAGTTGAAAACTGCTGCCATCATTAGCCACAAGTTACGCTTCGCTAAACTTGCGGCATAAAAGGGATTTAAAATCCTTAAATCATTCAAATCCCTTTAATCACAGGTCAATTACTTAGGCATGTTGTTCAACGACTGCCATAAATATTTGCTGGCGATGGTGCGGTAGGGGCGCCATACTTCCGCGATCTGCTGCATCTGTTGTTTTAATGCTTTACCGCTTTCCGAAAGGTTGTAATGGCGCTTCATGGCATTCTGAATTCCCAGGTCATCCAGAGGCAGGACATCCGGCCTTTCCAGGGCAAACATCAGCAACATCTCTACTGTCCAGCGGCCAACGCCTTTTATCTGGGTAAGGTGTTGTATCAGTTCTTCATCCGGCATGGCATCAACTGTAGCATGCTGCAGTTTACCCTCAGCTGCAAATACCGCCACATTGCGCACATACCCGATTTTCTGAAATGAGAGTCCGGCACCTCTCAATGTTTCGTCGGGTGTGTCCAGTACCAAATGCGGGTGCGGATAAGTTTCCGGGAACAGCTCTGTGAATCTCCTGAAAATGGTTGCGGCAGCTTTGGTGCTCAACTGCTGCGACACTATGGAACTCAGCATCTCAAAGTATAGATCTTCAGATTTTGATGATCTGAGCGGCTGGCCCTGCTGTATGATTCCTGTAATTATTGGGTCTTGGGCAAAAACAGCCATGATCTCGGCTGAAGGGAAGGAGGACATAGTTTTATTGAGTTAAGAGTTATGAATGTGGGTAGCTTTGCATGTTGCTTTGTTCACAGCGAGAAATCCAGTATTTAACTCAGGTTCAGATTTCTCGCTGTGGCCAAAAGGACAGTTTATAAAGTATACTTTAAGCTGATGGATCTATACCGCTACCTGCTGCTTGCTCAATGATTTGAGAACCTGCAAAGTATGGTCCTGCATTTCTTCCGTGATATCCAGGTGGGTTACAAAACGGATCATTTGCGGGCCAAAGGCAGCTGCGCGTATTCCCTGCTTCGCCAGGGCTTCTACAAAGGCAGCATCCGTATACTTATCGTTCAGTTTAAAGATCACGATGTTGGTTTCTACAGGCAATACGCTTTCAACATAATCTGTTTGTAGCAGGGTCTGTTCAATGGCTTTCGCCTTGCGGTGGTCTTCCTGCAGCCGTTCTACATTGTTATCCAGGGCATAGATACAGGCCGCTGCCAGGTAACCTGCCTGCCGCATGCCACCACCGAAAACTTTGCGTACACGCCGGGCCCTGTTAATGAACTCTTTGGAGCCTAACAACACAGACCCAACCGGTGCACCCAAGCCTTTTGAAAGGCAAACCGATATACTGTCAAAGTATAAACCGTAGTCTTTGGCTGCATCGCCGGAGGCTACAAGGGCATTGAAAACACGGGCTCCATCCAAGTGCAGTGCCAGGCTGTGGCGCTTGCATACCTCCGAAATGGCCGCGATTTCCTCTAAAGTATAAAATGTACCGCCGCCTTTGTTGCAGGTGTTTTCTAAGGCTACCAGTTTTGTTTCCGGGAAGTGCACATTATTCAAAGGACGAATATTTGCCTCGATCTGCTCCGGTGTCATTTTCCCGCGGGTACCGTGCACCAGCGCCGTAGATGCACCGGAGTTAAAGGCTATGCCGCCACCTTCGTATTGATGGATATGTGCTGTAATGTCGCAGATGACCTCTGTAAGTGGTTGGGTATGTACCTTAATGGCGATCTGGTTTGTCATGGTGCCGGAAGGGCAGAAGAGGCCAGCCTCCATGCCAAACATAGCAGCGGCTTTTTCTTCCAGGGCATTTACAGTGGGATCTTCTCCGTACACATCGTCGCCAACCGGGGCGGCAAACATGGCTTGCAACATTTCCGGGGAGGGTTTTGTAACGGTGTCGGAGCGAAGGTCTGTTATGTTCATATCAATTTGATTCAGAAAAATACTTTACTTTGTAAAAATAATAACTTACTTTTGCCCTTCAAATTTAAATTTTGCAACGATGGGAGTTACTAGACTTAAAAGAAAAGACCGTAAAAATAAGGCAAGAGCAAACAACAAGGTTGCCAGAATTAAGCAGCTATTGTTAACACCAGTTATCAAGAATGTTGACATGGACGAGCTAAGAGCTCAGTTCGGTGAAGCTCCAAAGAACAAAAAAGAAACAACTGAAGAAACTTCAGCTGAGTAGTCTTTTTACGGCAAAGTAAAACCATCTGCCTGCCAACGCTGTGAAAGCTTCGGTTGGCGGGTTTTCAAAAGACTTCAAGGTGTGTTTGCTAGAGCAGGCACACTTTTTTTATTTTATACTTGCCTGGTTCTAAGCGCGCTTGCCCAATTCTATTACCTGAAGGTTTTTTACATGGCCTTCTTCCACATCAAACCGCACCATTGTCCGGACCTTATGAAAGCCGTGTTTTCCTGCCGCCCCGGGATTGATATGTAACAGGTTGCCAAGGCTTTTATCTGTCATTACCTTGAGTATGTGCGAGTGGCCTGTAATGTATAATTGTGGTGGGTTATCTTTTATACTTTGGCGCACATCGGGGTGATACTTGCCCGGGTAGCCGCCAATATGCGTCATCATCACATCAAGGCCATTCACAGTAAAGCGGTTTACCTTTGGGTGGACCTGCCTGATACTGGCATCATCAATATTACCATAAACGCCTCTTAAAGGTGCGATCTCACTCAGCCTGTCCGAAACTTCCATACTTCCGAAGTCACCCGCATGCCAGATCTCGTCACGGTCTGATAGCAGTCGGATTATTTGCTCGTCGAGGTAGGAGTGGGTATCGGAGAGGAGGCCTATTTTCATAATTTGTTTTGGAATGGGTAATGTGATTGAGTGAATATAGCTGTTTTTTGACTTTCTATCTAGCTGCTTTTATTCCGCAGTCTCATTTGCCTATCATTTCATAGTTGGCTTTGGTGTGCTCAAGGTGGAGGAAGGGGCCCTCTTTTAGCGTGGCCTCGCCATTTAGAGCACGTAATTTACATTTCTGTCTTTCTATCTAGCTACTTTTATTCCTAAGTCTTACTTGCCTACCTTTTCACCTCTGGCTATGGCGCGCTCAAGGCCGCGTGGCCTCGCCTTCGGGCATCGCGCTGTCTATTGAAGCTGCCTAACGGCTGCCCAAGCGGGCACCGCAACAATAGAAGGCGCTCTTTATCGAGGGCCCCTTCCCCCACCCAAAGGCTGGTATGGACACTTCTTCGTAAGTGGCTGTCGCAACTGGCTAGCAAGTATAAAACAGCAATTGCAGAAACTCCCCTCCTTAGACAAGTCTCGGATCCCGGACTTGATTCGGGAGAGGGGCAGGGGTGGTTTGACCCGGCTCTACAGAGATTCCCCTCTTGAGAGGGGTGCAGGGGTGTGTTTACACCTTTGTAGGGACAGGTCGCGACCTGTCCGTGGAATTGCAGAAGCTATGAAAATTACATTTCAGATATTTCACCGCAGAAATCCCAACCCAAATCATTAAGACTTAGAACTACTACAGGATATTCACATAAATCAATTAAATCCCCTTAATCACCGGTCCTATACACCCCAGCTCTCCGGAGATTTTCTCCAGTCAGCCAAGGTATCCATGGCACTTTCAGGTATGTAGCCATTGGCAAGTGCAGCCTCTGTAAGCGCATTGTAATCGCTCAGGCAATGTAGCGGGATACCCGCATTCTTGAAATTTTCTTCTGCCACGGCAAAGCCATAGGTAAAGATGGCGGCCATGCCCACAACCTCGGCACCTGCGGCTCTAACGGCTTCAGCGGCTTTAAGGGAGCTGCCACCCGTTGAGATAAGGTCTTCCACTAACACCACTTTTTGTCCCTCCAGCAAACGGCCTTCTATCTGGTTGCCCATACCGTGCTTCTTAGGCTCCGGACGCACATACAGAAAAGGCATTTCCAGGCAATCGGCTACCAAGGCTCCCTGGGCTATACCTGCCGTGGCAACACCGGCAATAGCTTCGGCATCCGGAAAAATTTTTCGGATAAGTTCTGCCAGCTGCTGTTTTATATAACTGCGGATATACGGGAAGGAAAGCGTAACGCGATTGTCGCAGTAAATAGGTGAGTTCCAGCCGCTGCTCCACTTAAACGGCTGCTCTGGTCTTAGTTTTACGGCCTCTGTCTCTAACAAGTATAAGGCTACCTGATGTGCTGTGTTCGTAGAATCCATGGGCCGAATTTACGTAAATAATCTTCCTTTTTGAGTCGGGAGGCTTTGATTAACGTTGTTTTTTTATCTATTTGTGTAAATTTCGCTTTCATCTGACGTATCAAACTGCATGAACGTTTTCATTAACGATATTCCGCTGATCCTGAAAAAAGCATCTGAAAAGGTGTATAAGCATGAGTATGACCTCATTCTGAAATCTTCAGAGCATTTTACCTCCAAAGACCTTATCGGGGACGTGCTTATAAAAGAAGCAGATCCCGTGCTCATTGATCGCCTGGTACGACTGATGGAAGTTAAAAAGCTAAAAAAATTACGCTCTTTAACGCTGGTTACTGATAAAAAGAAACGACTGATCGAGCACTTGAAAGACCAGTTCAAGATTGTGAAGGCAGCCGGAGGTTTGGTGGTGAAAGATGGCAAGATTCTGATGATGTACCGCCTGGGCGTTTGGGACCTGCCAAAAGGCAAGCTGGACAAGAAAGAAAAAGTGAAGGACGGTGCTGTGCGTGAAGTAGAGGAGGAGTGTAACATTAAGGTGGAGGTGCTGGAAAAACTACCTAAAACCTGGCACTCTTATGCTTACAAAGGCAAAAAGATACTGAAGAAAACCAGCTGGTTTTTGATGAGCTGCTCCGACGACAGCCTGATGAAGCCACAGGCCGAAGAGTTTATTGAGGAAGTGCGCTGGATGACACCGGAAGAGGTGCTACAGGTGTTGCCGAATGCCTATACTTCGATCTCCTTTATTGTGCAACACTACCTGCAATCTCAGAAAACCGGAAAGGTATAAATTCATCCACGTTGCCCCCGAATCTGTGGATCTCACGGATGATGGAAGAGCTAATGGCGGCTAACTGCGGCGAAGTGATCAGGAAAACACTTTCCAGGTCGTGGTTTACATGCTTGTTGGCCTGCGCAATAGTGTTTTCATACTCAAAATCAGTAGTGTTTCGTAGTCCGCGCAGTAAGAACTGTGCACCTTTTTCGCGTGCGTATTCCGCTGTCAGGCCTCTGAAAGTTTCTACTTTAATGTTCGGCTGATCAGCAAATATACGCGTCATCACCTCAAACATCTTTTCTACGGGTATGTAACGTTGCTTGCTGCTGTTATTCCCAATGGCTACTATCACCTCATCAAACAGTTTCGCACCACGCATCACCACATCGTAATGTCCGTTTGTAAATGGGTCAAAAGATCCGGGAAAAAGAGCGATGCGTTTCATGTAATTTTAATTGTTAAATTGTTGTATTGTTAATTGTTATTGAGGGATAGTTATTAATCGCAGCCTGTTTCTATTGATGGCTTTTAAATAGGCTCTTAAGTTGTATCATTAATTCTTTCAAGGGTTTTAAAACAATTTAACCATTCAACAATCAACAATTTAACTTACTCACACAAGTGCATGCTGTACAGCTCAAAGTACCTGTGCTCAAACAAATCGTGGAATTTATAGCTGTATTCTACGTCGGCAGGTTTTTTACCCAGCCTAATGTGGCGGATATACTTTTGCATGGTGGTAAAGAGTGTGGAGTCGTGGGTGATATCGCCCCATACGGTAATGGTCTCCTGCTCCGGGTTTAGCTTCATTTCCTGCATCACAAAAATAATGTAGTAAATAAAGTCTTCCGGGCTTACGTAGTGGAAGATGTTGCAAAACTCCAGGCCACTCTGGCTGACTACCAGTACCGTGACATAGTTGCGTTCTACAAAGACGTAAATGCGCTTTTCGGTACGGCTTGCCTGTAAAAGTATACTTTTGATCAGGGCGCTTGTCTGATGTACAAACTGTACTTCTGTACCCGGGAAAATACCAAGAGCCGTTTCGTGAATGGCTGCATCCAGGGCAAAGATATTTACCGCTTCCAGGCCGCTGTGCCTGTATGATAAGATGACATCCTGCTCAGGGTTTACCTGACTATGCAGACGCAGGTAGTCCGTTTGGTGGTCAGGGTCGTAAAGTGTTTCGGGTACCAGTGTAAAGTGCTGATTACTTACCGACATACGGACTGTTTGCCAGTTTTTTTCCTGCAACAAAGGGTTTTCCAGCGCCACCATGCGCAGCTGCTCGGCAATCTGCACCGGGTTAAACACCGAAACCAATTCGTAATCTTCCAGCACCACAAATTTATTGCGGTTGGTGTCTACTACTGCCATGCGTATGGCTTTCTGGCTTACCGAGATGTACAGATTGGAAACTGATGCCTGTGCCAGCGAGAAAGCCTCGTCGTAGATTTTGTGTGATAGCCGGTAATGTACGCTTGTTGTGTTCAAAGTATAAATTTGGTGCAAGGCTGTATTTATAGATGCTGCCTGTGCAAGTATAAAAAAAATATGGCAAATGGCAGCACAGGCTACTTACCCGCAATAAAATAATGATCTAAGCCCAGCAGGTCATCGAGGGAGATCAGGTGTTGTAAGATGCGGTGTTTGTCCTGTATGGGTATGGCTATGATGTCTTTAATACTTAGCCACGCAAGGCTTTCTATCAACTGCTGGTCTGGCGCTGCCTCCGGGTCTGTGCCGGTTTTCAGTTCGCCGGCAGTTATACTTACCTCAAAGAAAAGCTCCATGGCATGCAGCGGGGGCTGTAGAAACTCGTTCACGAACAAAAAGCGGTTTACCTTTACGGTAAGGCCGGTTTCTTCCTTAAACTCACGTACTAGGCAATCCTGCACCGTTTCGCCATAGCTGAGGCCCCCGCCCGGTGGTGCCCAGAATGCACTGTTGCTAATAGTATGGCCATGTTTTACCAGTAGCAGTTTGTCTTGATATATGCAGATGCCGCACACCCTCACCCGAAGTTTATCGGCATAGCTGGCAGCTTTAGGATTTAGCTCTGTCATGTTTGTTAACCATTGGCATTGGTCGTAAATTTACAGAATGATTCAAACGTTTAACCCTGAATTTGAACAGGACATACGCTTAAAGCTGGAGCGACAGGAATTCATGAAGCTCATGGGCTTTAACGTAACAAAGATAGAAGTTGGCCGGATTGAAGGCGAACTTATACTGGAACAAAAGCACAAACAGCACAAAGGTTTTGCCCACGGCGGCGTAATTGCCACGCTGGCCGATATTGTGGCCGGCTTCGCAGCCGTTAGCCTGGTGCCCAAAGGTCATCATGTAGTTACAGCTGAAATAAAGGTGTCATACTTTCACCCCGGTGTAGGCGATAAGCTGATTGCCAAAGGCTACGTAATAAAGCAGGGCCGAAAGCTCAATTTTTGTGAGGCGGAAGTATACGTGGTATGTGGCACCGATGAGCCGCTACTGATTGCCAAGGCCAGCGCAAGTATGGCCAACATCAGGCCGGAAGAGTTGAAGAGCTAGTTTCGTTATTCGTTGTTAGTTGTTCGTTATTAGTTGTTTGTGGTAGATGTAAAGATGCAATTCGTTGCGTCTTTTCTGTAAACAACCTCACAGCGTCTTGAAGACCTGTGAGCGTCTTGGTGGCAACATAGCAAAAGCTCTTGATTTAACCCTCAGAGGATTTAATGCCCCTTTATTCCTGTTGTATGGCAGGAAAGGAAGTATAAAGCGAAAGAGTTTAAGAGTTAGAGAGGTTGAGTGTTAGAGAGTTAAAAAGTTTTGAATGAGTGATTGAGTGAATAAACAATCAACAATCAGCAATTAGCAATCAACAATTAACAATCAACCACCCACCCATTCATAATTCGTAATTCATCATTCATAATTTAAAAAAAATGCGCCCAGTAGAAGCCTTACGTTCCAGTTTTCCATTTGAGCCAACCGAGGACCAGGCGAAGCTATTTACAAAACTGGACGAATTTATACTTGATAAAGCGCAGGAGCGTCAGGTGTTCCTGTTAAAGGGATATGCCGGTACAGGTAAGACCACCGTGGTTACCTCGCTGGTGAAAATCCTGAACAAGTTTGGCTACAAGTATGTGTTGCTGGCCCCTACGGGTCGTGCCGCCAAGGTAATGGCCAGCTACAGCGGAAAAACTGCACACACCATCCATAAAAAGATATACCGCCAAACTGCCAATCCATTTTCCGAAGGCCTGAGTTTTACCCGCATGCCCAACAAAGCCGACAACACGATTTATATTGTGGATGAGGCCTCGATGATTTCGGATGAGAGCGGCTTTGGGGAAAATGGCCTGTTGCTGGACCTGTTGCAGTATGTGTTTGAGAAAAAGAATAACAAGCTGCTGCTGATCGGCGATACGGCCCAGCTGCCTCCGGTTGGCCAGACATTGAGCCCTTCGCTGGACGGTGAATACCTGAAGCATAATTTCCGGTGCCATGTGGAGCAATTGGAGTTAAGGCAGGTAATGCGCCAGGCCGAGAAGTCGGGTATACTGATGAACGCCACCAAGCTGCGCGACCAGATGAAGCAGGAACACCTGGATATAAAGCTGTTTACCAAAGGCTGGCGCGACATTTACCAGATGACCGGTGAGAAGCTGGAAGACGGTTTACGCTACGCCTATGATAAATTTGGCATCGAGGGCACGATCGTGATCTGCCGTTCCAACAAAATGGCCAACCTGTACAACCAACACATCAGAAGGCGTATTTTCTTTGCTGAGGATGAATTGGGGGTAGGTGATTACCTGATGATCGTGCGCAACAACTACTTCTGGCTGCCAAAAGACTCTGATATCGGTTTTATGGCAAACGGTGACTTTGTGGAGGTAACCAAGATCATCCGCTACGAGGACATGTACGGATTCCGGTTTGCAGATGTGCGCGTGCGGTTCATCGATTACCCGGATGCCCCTGAGGAGGAGGTAAAGATCATGCTGGACACGCTTTACACCGATGCCCCGGCACTGCCTGCCGATCAGAACAAGAAACTGTATGAAGAGGTGCTGCAGGATTACATGGACATCAAGAACAAGCGTGAACGCTATAAAGAGCTCAAGAAAAATCCATACCTGAATGCCCTGCTTGTGAAGTTTGCCTATGCTTTAACATGCCACAAAGCACAGGGTGGCCAGTGGAAAGCGGTTTTTGTAGACCAGGGATTTTTGAAAGAGGATATGGTGAACGAGGAGTTTGCACGGTGGCTTTATACTGCCCTAACGCGATCGTCGGAGGAACTGTACCTGCTGAACTTTAACCCCCAATTATTAGTTAGTTGACAAAAGAAAACGATATTTTGCATCGTTTTTGCTCTGTACAGAGTATAATACCTATCGCTTAAATCTTAACCCTTTATAAAATGAAAAAAATACTTCTTTCTTTCGCATTTGCTGCACTTGTTGCTGGCGGCGCTGTGGCGCAGGAAAAACCAAAAGCTAAAGTTTCAGCTCCACAAGAGCAGGCAGTTAATGGTCCGGTTCTTACGTTTGAAGAGTCTGAGTTTAACTTTGGCGACATTGCACAGGGAGATGTGGTAGAGCACGTTTTCAAATTTAAGAACACTGGCACGCAACCACTTGTTATTGAGCGTGTTGATGTTACCTGCGGTTGCACCACACCAGCCTGGACGAAAGAGCCTGTAATGCCGGGTAAAACAGGTACTGTAACAGCCAAGTTTAACAGCGCAGGAAAACTGGGCCAGCAAAAGAAGCCGATCACTATCCACTCTAATTCAGCTGACGGCGTGAAGTATGTTTATATTGTGACGAATATCAAAGAGAAAGCAGCTGCCAGCGCAAAGCAGTAGTTTGCTTTTATACTTAACCTATAAAAAGAGAGGGCTGCCAACTAAATGGCAGCCCTCTCTTTTTATAGGTTATTTATACTTACAGCGCTTTTAGAATGGCATAGAACAGGGCGCCCCAGCCAACAATAAAAAAGGTGCCGCCAATTGGAGTGATGGCACCCAACCAGGTAATACCGCTCAGGCAAAGCACATAAAGTGAACCCGAGAAAATAAGTATACCTAGGAAAAAGCACCATGCCGCCACCTGCAAAGCCGGTTGTTCTACCCTGAACAGCAGCAGGCCAACCGCCAGTAAAGCCAAGGTATGGTACATCTGGTATTTAACTGCTGTCTCAAAGGTATCAACGCGGCCAGAGCTTTCCAGTAGTTTAGCAAGGGCGTGTGCGCCAAAGGCACCAATGGCAACGGTTAATGCTCCTAATGCGCTTGCGATCAGAAGTATGGTTTTCTGTGTCATGAGTTAATTTCTTAGGCTTCGCCCTCGCCTTCAAGCGCCTCAATTACCTGCTCTTCAAATTCCTGCTGGCTTTCGTATTGCGTAAACTCAAGGGTTTTGCCCTGTGCTTTCAGCTCCTGAACAACATCCAGTGCTACCTCAAGCGGCTCTACTTCCTTGCCACTTAGATCCGAGGCCCAGTTTGCACCTACCAGCAAAGCGTCGCTGTACATGCCCACGCACCAGTTCTCCAGAAACTCCACTACAGAAATAGACTCCGGCGAGTAGTCTGCCCAGTCGTCTTCGGCGCAGGCTTTGGCACCTTCCGCATCCGACCAGAAAAGAATTACCTCCGTGTCTTCAAACTCCGCAGAGCTGGAAGTAGCCCAGGTATCGTCTTTGGCTAGTCCCCATACTTTGTTTGTTTCTACGATTGTCTTTACAAACTTCTTATAGCTTTTTTCAGCGTCTGTAGTGCTTTGGGTCATGTGGTTGTTGTTTTAATGTGTTAGTTGTGGTACAAAGGTGTATACTTTTAAGCTTAGTTTAAAGATATGGTTTTATTATTTATTTGTGGCAGTGTCTGCTAGGTGTTGTAGGGTGTTAAACTACAGGTCTTTGAACAGGTTTGGGTAATCTGTGATGATGCCGTCCACACCCATGGCCTTAAGTGCCTGCATTTCCTCTAAAGTGTTCACCGTCCAGGGAATCACTTTCATGTTCAGTTCGTGGGCTTTTTGCAGAAGGGAGGGCGTAACCAGTTTATAGTATGGGCTGTAAATGTCAGGCACAAAGCCGAGCTTATCCAGGTTTTTATCAAGGTTCCGCAGGTTCTCAACCAGCAGCGAGGTTTTAATCTCGGGATACTTTTGTTTCAGCACCTGCAGTGTGCGCACATCAAAAGACTGTATGATGACATAGGGTGCGATGCCTTTCTCAAGTATAACCTCCATCAAGTTATCTACAAACTCCTCAGGTTCCGGGTGGTAAACGCCATCGCCGGAGGGTTTAGATTTGGTTTCGATGTTGTAAAATACCTGCGGAATATGGTGCTTGCTGATGTAGGCCTGCACGGTGTCTATCACTTCGGATAGGAGGGGTTTATAAGTTTTCTGCAGCTGTTGTTCCGGAAACTTTTTGTAAAACCTGGAACCTACATCATACTTTTTTATGGCTGCGTAATCGAGTTGGTAAAGTATGTGTTCCTTTGCCTCTGTTGCCGGAATTCTATCGCCATCTGGCAGCAACTCGTGGTCGCGGTTAAAGTATGGGTCGTGGGAGAGTAGTACCTGGCCGTCTTTACTGATGTGGGCATCCATTTCCAGGGTTGTAACGCCTAACTCCAGTGCCTTCAGCATGGCGGGAATGGTGTTTTCGGGCATCAGGCCACGTGCCCCGCGGTGTCCCTCCAGGTCAAAAGCGGGAAGCTGTACAGTTGCTGACGCAGGTGTGGCCATAGGCGCAGTTTTAACCGGTTTACAGGAAGTATAAATCAGCAAAACGATTAGGAGGCATGTGATGAGTTTATGCATCGGCTAATGTTTTTCCCTGAACTATACTTCCATTTAAATATTAAAAAGTATACGCAATAGGCCTCGCAAAAGCTCTAAATTCAGGCTAACGATTGTAGTTTCTGCTACCAAAAATACCACTGCCTACCCGGATCATGGTGCTGCCTTCCTCCAGGGCAATTTTCCAGTCGGAGGTCATACCCATGGATATTTCCCGGAAGTCGTCGTTTCCGATAAAGAACTTTTCTTTTAGCTGTACAAAGCAGTAGCGCAGGCTACGGAACTCGGCACGAAGCTTTTCTTCGTCGTCGGTGTTGGTGGCGATGCCCATGACGCCTGTGATCCGGATAAACTTCATCTGGCGGTACTCCTCCGACTGCAGCAAAGCATCCGCTTCTTCCATCGTCATGCCATACTTTGTCTCTTCGTCGGCAATGGAGATCTGTAGCATGCAGTTTACAGGCAAGGTGCGGTTAAACTGCTCGGCGCGCTTGTTAATCTCCATCAAAAGCTTCAGGCTGTCAACGGATTGGATGGTGTCTACGAACTCGGCAATGTACTTTACTTTGTTTGTTTGCAGGTGACCGATCAGGTGCCAGGCTATATCGTGTGGCAGTTTGTCGCGCTTATCAACCAGTTCCTGCACCTTGTTTTCGCCAAACAGGCGGTGCCCCGCATCATACGCCTCCTGAATCACCTCCACCGGATGCGTTTTAGTAACCGCCACCAGCCGGCAAGGCGTGTTGCGCAGCTGCTCGTCAAAGTATAAAATGTTATCCTTAATGCTCATAGTTTAGTTATTCGTTGTTCGTTGATAGTTGTTCGTTATTTGAATGAGAGGTTTGTTTATTACCTCATCCATTCACTCATTCACTCATCCACTCATTCAAAATTCCCTCCCTCAGTCTTCCAGCACATTGGTGATGAAGGTGTTTTTGAGCAGCATCCAGCACAGCAGCAGGAGCAGGGCCCATTTCAGGTATACCTGGTAATAATCGCGGGTGTCGCGGAAGCGCCTTTCTGTTACCTCGGTTTTCTCCAGACGGTTGATGTTCTGGAAGATCTGCTGCAGTGCGTTTCTGGAGTCTGCCCTGAAGAACTGGCCTTCACCTATCTGGGCTATTTGCCGAAGACTGGTCTCATCCAGCTTTGTTTCAACGTAAAGTGTCTTGCCCGATTCATCCACATCGTAGGCCACCTGCCCGTCTTTTCCTATGCCGATGGTGTAAAGTTTAATGCCGTAAGCGTATGCCAGCTGCGCTGCCAGTTCGGGGTCCAGGCTGCCTGCGGTGTTCTCTCCATCGCTTACAAGTATGATCACCTTGCTTTTTGCCTCAGAGTCACGCATACGGTTTATGGCCACTGCCAGTGCGCTTCCTATGGCCGTACCGTCGTTTGGTATCATCCTAAACCCAATGGATTTTATACTTTCGCGCAGCAGCTGGTAATCGGTTGTGAGCGGGGCAAGCGAATAAGCATCGCCGGCAAAAAGCACCACCCCGATCCTGTCCTGCACACGGCCCCCGATAAAATCCAGGGCAACATCTTTGGCTGCTTCCAGCCGGTTCGGCTTAATGTCTGTCAGTTCCATCGAGCCGGAAATATCCAGTGCCATAATGATGTCGATACCGGCTGCGGTTTGTTCTATCTGCTCGTTTACGCGTTGCGGACGGGCCAGCGCTATAAGTACCAGTATCACAAAAAGCATGAACACGAGTGTTGGCAAGTGCCTTAGCAGGCTGGTCCATTGCCATTTCACTTTATCTGAAAACAGGGCCATGTCCAGTTTGCTCTTGCCGCTGTAAGAGAGCAGCCACCGGAAAATGAACAAGAGCAGCACCACAGGTACGGCATACAGCACCAGCGGGTACACCCACTCAAAAGAGCGAAGGGTACTGTAGCTGAACCATTCCAGGCTTAGCCAGTCCCAGAAATCATCGGGTAATTTTCGCATTTCTGATCTGTTCTCGCTGTGATTTGTAACGGCCTTTGGCAAAACGCCGGAGCATGCCCAGGGCTTGTTTGGTTTCAGTGTCGGCCTCTGCGGCCACGTTGCCATAAATGGCTTTGTCGCAGGTGCGCAGGGCGTTGTTTACGTCTTCGTCGTCGTGGTAAAATTCCACAATTTCCTTTGTGGTGAAAGAGTTGATGGCACTGCGTTCCAGTTTAGTAAGGTAGTTTTTCCAAAGCGAAACTGCCTTTTCCATACTTTGCGAAGAGCCGGACTTCACGAACCTGTCGAGGTGTGAGTTATAGCGCGACGTAAAGTATAAGTGGTCGTTGCGCAGGCGGTAAAGTTTATACTTCCGGATAATGGCTTGCCCAAAAACGAACCAGATCAAACTCACCAGCACCAGGCCCGCAACAATGTACACCAGCAACAATGGCCAGTTAAAACGCTGCTCTACTGCGGCCAGCTTCGTATTTTCCTTAACTGCAAGCGGCTCCTGCACTTTGTTTACCATCTGTTTTACAATAACGGCATCCGCACTGGCAAACACCTGCACCGTATCTGAGTTTCGTAAAACGTACACAGGCAAAGCCAGTTGCTGCACGGGTGCTGTCTCGAAGGTGCGCAGCGTGTAAATGGCGCTGTCGGTACTGATGCCGGCTTTTGTGGTGGTGGGAAAGTATAATTTACTTACAAACTCAAAGGGTGCAAAATTATAGTTAGAGTCAGGGAGCACCACCTCCTGGGTTGCCGGATGCTGGTGCACCAGCGTGTATTGCAGCAGCTGTCCGATCTTGGCCGTGTCCTGGGCAAAGTTTCCGGAGGGCTTTCGTGGCTGTTGCGCATGCAGGCTGACCTGCACCAGAAACAGAAGTATAAATAAGAGCTGGTTACGCACTTCGTTTGGTTGTTTTGTTTCTTAGCCTGAACAGGTTTACAAGCTGCGGCACATAGTCTTCGTTGGTCTGGATAGCCAGGTAGTTTGCCTGGTACTTCTGGCAGATGCGCACCACTTTGTCCTGATTTTCAGTGTAGCGTGCAATAAACCGTTTTTGGAACTCCTCACCTGAGGTATTTAGCCACACGGTTTTACCGGTTTCCTTGTCCAGCACGGGCACAATGCCCATGGCGGGCACCTTCAGTTCCCGCATATCCTGCAGGTGTATCACGATCAGGTCGTGGCGTTTTGCCAGCATGGCCAGCTCTTTTTCGTAATCAACATCAATAAAGTCAGAGATGAGCAAAATGATGCTTCGCCTTTTGATGATATCGAGGGTAAGCTTTATGCCTGCCGCGAGGTCAGTTTTTACCGATTGCGGCTTTAACTCGTGCAGTGCCTTGATGATGGCGTAGGCTTGTTGTATGCCTTTTGCCGGCTTTATATATTTCTCTTTTTGGTCGGAGATGCAGATGATGCCGATCTGGCTTTGCTGCTGCGCCGCCGAAAGGGCCAGGACGCCACAGATCTCTTTGCCAACGTCAATTTTCTGCTGCTTACCAGTACCTATACTTTGCGAGGCGCTCACGTCCAGCATCAGAAACACCGACTGCTCCTTTTCCTCGCGGTAGGTTTTCACGAAGGTGCCGTGGCCTTTAGCAGACACGTTCCAGTCGATGGAGCGCACGTCGTCGCCGTACTGGTAGGCCCGCACATCATCAAACTCCAGTCCTGTGCCCTTAAACACAGAATGGAAATCACCCTGCATTTGCGTGGTTATCGCCTTGCGGATGCGGATCTCATACTTGCGCAGCTTTTGAACAAGCTCTTTCATGATACGACTACTATGGCCTCAGATTTTAAAATTATGATATATTCTCGTAATTTTCAGCTGTGAAAAGACTTTTCTACATACTTTTTTGCATCGGATTGCTTGCCTGCGGCGAGAAAGAAACGAAGCAACCCGCCGGTCTGGTGCCCCGCGACCAGATGGTGCAGATCTTAGCTGATATCCATACGGCTGAGGCACAGATAGAATCAAACATGGTGTACCCGGATACGGCCATGATGAGCTACAACTACGCTGAGCAGCAGATCTTTAAAAAACATGGCGTAACAGAGCAGGAGTTTAGGGATACGTACCAGTATTACAAGGATAACCTAAAGGAGATGGACAAGCTATACGAGATAATCGTGGACACGCTGAGCCTGCGCGAAACCAAGGCAAGGGCTACCTCAACTCCTCAGCTAACCCCGGAGCAATAAGCTCAGCTATACCTGCCTTATAGCTAATTAACTCAAGTTGAGTGGCTCTTATTCTAAAACTGGATTTACCCACCCTTAACCCCTCCCGAGAGCAGGGCTGTTAAGTTCTAGTGAAATTGTCCCCTTGAGGGCAGGGCCATTTCATTCTACATTTTGCTGGCGCGGATCTGTGATCCGTGACTTGTTATACCGTTGGATTTGCAATCCAACTGGGCCAGAGGCCCAGCCATAGCCCGACACGAGCGAGGACGCACGCGCCATAATCATGTAATTTAATAGAATGAAAAGGCCCTGCTTCTCGGAGGGATTAGGGGTGTGTTCCACATACCAGAAATTAAACTGTTGTTGTATTTCGCAACTTGAGTTAATTAACAAAGCTCTTACATCAGCTTACTGCCATTCGGTACTTTGGCGGCAGGCTGGGCAAGTATAATGTCCCCGTTCTCGTCGGCGAACCCGGTTACCAGCACCTCCGACATAAATTTTCCGATCTGTTTCTTGCCCAGGTTGGTAACGCAGAGCACCTGTTTCCCTATTAGTTCTTCTTTAGTGTAGTGCCTGGTTATTTGCGCACTCGATCTTTTCAGCCCAAGCGGGCCCAGGTCCACGGTTAGTTTATAGGCTGGTTTACGGGCCTCCGGAAAATCCTCGGCGTCTACAATGGTGCCTACGCGTATATCAGTTTGTTCAAACTGTTGCCAGGTAATGGTATCCATAGTTTCGGATGGTGCGTGCATATATATTCTTTGATTTCAGTTTTGAATACCTAAGTATAAAGCTTGTCGTGCTCAATTCAAAGTATAAAATCAGCGTCCTTACTACGTGCGGCTTAAATGGAAAGTATAGGTATGATTCCTTGAGCTTCTGGTTTCCAGAAACTGTGCTTACAAGCCGGAAGAGGCTTGGCTTATAACCCTGTAGAAACTAATCGTTTTGGCACACCGTAATGCAAAGCAACAGGCAGGGCCATACTTTGGCAGCCAATCCTGAGCAAAATCTTGAACTATGAACAACGAATCCGGAGCTAGCATACCTTTTTGGGTAAAAGACATTTCTTTTTTAGAGACCCACCAACTTAACGAGAACCTTGCCTGCGATGTGTGCGTGGTAGGGGGCGGAATAGCAGGCCTTACCACTGCCTACCTGCTTGCCAAAGAAGGCAACAAGGTGGTTCTTTTAGAGGCAAAATCTATTGGTGGCGGCGAAACGGGCCGAACCACTGCCCACTTGTCCAATGCACTGGATGATCGCTTCTACAACCTGATAAACCTGTTTGGGAAGGACGGGGCACGACAGGCTTGCCAGAGCCATGCGCGAGCCATCGAGATAATAGAGCAGATCGCTAAAGAGGAAAGTATAGACTGCGACTTTAAGAAAGTGAACGGTTATCTTTTTGCCAACAGCCGTGCCCAGGAAGAAGACCTGATGAAGGAGCTGGAGGCGCTGCAGCAAATAGGCTGGCGTGATGTGGTGCTTCGTAAAGAGTGCCCGGTGCTAACGCTGACCGCACTGCCTTGCCTGCAGTTTCCGGAGCAGGCCCGCTTTCATGTGCTTAAATACATGGCTGGCTTACTGAAAGCTTTTGTAGAAAAAGGCGGCCGGGTATACACCCACTCCAAAGTGATAGACTTTAAGCCCGGCCTGGTGAACACCGTAAAAACCGAAGATGGTCACACGGTTTCGGCAAACCACCTGGTGGTGGCAACCAACACTCCTGTAAATGACCTGGTTACGATGCACACGAAACAGGCACCGTACCGTACTTATGCCATAGGTATTGCCGTGCCTAAAGGTGTTGTTGCTGATGCCCTGTTCTGGGACCTGGACGATCCTTACCACTACATAAGGCTGCAGAAAGCAGATGAGCGTGGCGCCGAGAGCGACCTGCTTATAGTTGGCGGCGCAGATCACAAGACCGGCCACGACGACCACCCGGAAAAGCATTTCTATGCGCTGGAGCGTTGGGCCAGGCTTAAGTTTCCGATGGCTGAAGAAGTGGAATACAGATGGTCCGGACAAGTGTTTGAGCCGGTAGACAAGCTCGCTTTCATCGGCAGGAACCCCGGAGACAAAAATGTGTATATCGCTACCGGCGACTCAGGGCATGGCATGACGCACGGTACGATAGCCGGAATGCTGATTACCGACCTAATCATGGGCCGGAACAATGAATGGGAAAAGATCTATGACCCAGCCAGGATCAGTCTGAAGTCGGCGGGCACCTTTGTAAAGGAAAATATCGGGGTAGTGGCGCACATGGCGGATCATGTTACGCCAGGCGAGGTAAAAGACCCTTCGGAGGTAATGCCAGGCATGGGCCGATTAATGCGAAAAGGGGCGTCTAAAGTGGCAGTATACTGCGACGCCGATGGCGTACGGCATGAATGCTCGGCTGTTTGCACCCACATGGGCTGCATCGTGCACTGGAACAACGTTGAGAAATCCTGGGATTGCCCGTGCCACGGCTCGCGCTTTGACCCATACGGGAAAGTAATAACAGGACCTGCCATTAAGAACCTGGAGAAATTGCAGTAGGTGATGAAGTATAAAAGAGAAGGTCCGGATAAAACTTATTATCCGGACCTTCTCTTTTATACTTTTGATTTTACTTAAATGCCTGTAGCTGATCTAATCGTTGTTTGATGTTGTCTGCCCAGGCTGCCTCCTCCGGCTTGTTCAAGCCATGGCTGCAGGATTTGTCGAATAATTCCTGCTCTGCTTTCCACGCTTTAAAGGCTTCGTTAACCGTAATAGTTAAATTACCTTTCAGGTTACTGCAGCTGCTTCCGAGGGTCTTTAGCTTTTTCCGTAGCTGGCGTGCGTGCACTTCTGTCAGGTCAAAGTGCAATTGCTCGTGCTTTAAAAGCGACTCAGACTTTTTGTTCTTAGACCATGACTCCTCCGGCAAAAACACACATTTTACATCATACGAAAATGCATTGCTGCTACATTTGGCATCAACGGCCAGGTTGGCTGCTGTCAGGGCATGGTGCGGGTTCTCCGACTCAGGTGCTCCTTTAAAATCGTCCCAGGTAAGCCTGCGGGTTTCTGACCAGGTTAGCTTTTCGGCTACTCTGGTTTCAGTGGTTTTGGCAGGCTCTTTAGAGCCCACAGGGGCATTTAATCCGGTTGCGGTTATGGCATGGGACAAAAGCCCGGCCCATAACGACAGGAGAAAGGAGGCTATAAGCATGTTAACTTCGGCTAAAAAGTTGAAACTCTATACTTTGCCAACGCACGGCCTTTTAATTTAGTGCCAAGTTATAATACAATTTTTCGATATTGGCCGCTAAGTGCCTTAAATCGGAGGAATAATAAAACGGCAGCTACGGAAAGTCCAACTAATAGCCCTGCCCAGACGCCGTTAACCCCGAAGCCCAGTTTAAAACAAAGTATATAGCCCACCGGTAAACCGATCACCCAGTAAGCCAGCAGCGAGATAAGGCTCGGTATACGGACATCTTCCAGGCCACGCAAGGCACCTAGCCCCACTACCTGTACCCCATCCGAAATCTGGAACAGCGCCGCAATAATGAGCAGGGTAGAGGCGATCTGAATTACCTCCACGTCATCAATATAAAGCATCGGGATTAGCCTGTTGCCTACCACCATCAGCAAACCACTGGCCAGCATAAACAGAGCACCCATGGCAAAGCTACTAAACCCGGCCACGCGCATCCCCCTGAAATTACCCAGCCCTTTCTGGTTACCTACCCGGATGGTGGCAGCTGCCGCAATGCCACTGGCCATCATGTAGGTAACTGAGGCTACGTTAATGGCGATCTGGTGTGCAGCCAGCTGCTTGGCTCCCAGCCACCCAATCATGATGGCAGAAAAACTGAAAGCACCCATTTCAAAGATCATTTGCCCTGATATAGGCAATCCAAGCTTGAAAATGCGGTAAATGTGCATGAACGAAAGATGGCGCAAGCGCAGGTAATGCCTGAATATCTCGAAGCGTTTTGCAAAGACCACGTAACCGCCCATCATCATGGCCATCACCACTCTTGAGATGAACGTTGCCCAACCGGCACCAAGCAAGCCCATTGGCTCGAAGCCCAACTTGCCGTAGATGAGTATATAGTTGAGCACGATGTTGAGTGAGTTGGCTACCAGCGAGATATACATAGCCTGCTTGGTAAGCGAAAGTCCCTCGGCAAACTGCCTGAACGCTTGGAAAACCATCAGGGGAACCATAGACAGGAACAGTACATTGATGTAAGGAACGGCCAGTTTCACCACGGCTTCCGGCTGATCAAGGTACGTGATGTAGGGCGAAAGGAAAAAGCCGGCTATGAACAAAAGTATACCTAGTATGACATTGGATACAAGGCCATTCAGGAGCAGTAGCGAAATGCGTGTGTAGTTTCTGCGGCCTTCGGCAGCGGCAATAAGCGGCGTAATGCTGTAAGATACACCAAGGCCAAACACCAGCGTGATCATGAAGATGCTGTTGCCCAGCGATGCGGCTGCCAGCGGCAAGGTACCGATCTGCCCTACCATCAAACTATCGAACACACTCACCATGATATGGCCCAACTGGCTGAGCACTACCGGGAAAGCCAGGGTAAAGTTTTTGGAAAAGTGTTCTTTGTATTCTGCGGTGTTCATGGCAAAGGCGTATCAGGCCGCAAAATTAGCTTTTTTATTTTGGATGGAAGGGCTTATTGGGAAGAAAGCAGTGCGGTTATACTTTAATTAAAATATAAGTATAAAAATCATAACCAGTTACTGGCTGAAAGCATTGTTTACTGGCACAGTACACCTTAAGTCAAGGCTTATTCATGGCCTTCACAAGCTGAAAGCATGCAACATTTATAGCCACAAGTTGAAAACTTGCGGTAGAAGAGTATTTTATACTTGTGTTCTAAGCGTACCTCCGAGGAGGTGAACTTTGATCGTGCATTTGATTCCCCTCTTGAGAGGGGCGCAGGGGTGTGTTTATATCTGCCTGGTTTATCTTATATAACTCAAGTTGCGAGATACAACAACAGTTTAATTTCTGGTATGTGGAACACACCCCTAACCCCTCTCAAGAGGGGAATTTCGCAGATGTAAAATTATTTCCCTCCTCTGGACTAGCCTAAACGAGCGTTTTGAGCTAGCGAGCGCAACTCTTTAGTGGTGGGTTAATCTCAACTCAGGTTAATCCTCCAAAAGATTACTACTGCAACCTATCCAAAGCAGTTGCCAACCGATTCATGGCATCCTGTAGCTTTTCAGTTTGAATGGCAAAAGAAAGGCGGGCATGTCCTGGTGAACCGAAATTGTCTCCGGGAGCAATGCTAAGGTTAAACTCCTGCTCCAGGTAAGCGGCCAGATCCATACTTGTAGTCAACACGTTACCCTGTGGCGTTTTTTTATTGAGGTATGCGCTAAAATCAGGGAAAAAGTAATAGGCCCCCTCCGGGAGATGATACCTCACACCAGGGATTGCGTCCAGCGCATCAGCCATCACTTTACGATTATGAGCCAGAATAGGCAACATTTCCTGTAAGGCCGTTTCCTGATGTTTCAGCGTAGCTTGGGCCGCTTCCTGCACAAAAACGCTCAAGCCAGAAAGCGTTCCAGCCTGGAAACTTACGCATTTCTTTACCCAGTCTGCCGGGCCAAGTATAAACCCGACACGCCAGCCCGACATGGCAAACGACTTGGAGAAACCGTTTACAATGAAGATCTTTTCTTCTTTTGCCCCCATGCAGGATAGGAGAGAAGTAAAAGGCCTGCTGTAATTAATATGGTCGTAAATCTCATCAGATATGATGTAAAGGTCCGGGTACTCGTTTGTTACCTCCAGCAAATCCTCCAGTTCCTCTTTTGTGTAAAGGCGGCCTGTCGGGTTGCCGGGGTTGGTTAGTAAAAGTATACGGCTGTTTTTGGTCAAGGTATTCCGCAGCATATGAGGTGTTAACTTAAAACCCTCTTCCAACTTGGTTGGCAGAGGCACCAGTTTACCGCAGTTATACTTCATCAACTCATGAAACCCGAACCAGGCTGGTGTTGGAATTACCACTTCATCGCCTTGCCTGAGTAACACGGTAAACAAGTTATGAAGCGCCTGCTTGCTGCCAGGCGTTATCAGTACCTGTTCTGGTTTCACCGCCAGGTCCATGGCGTTATACTTGTTGCATACTTCCTGCCGTAGTTCAGATGTTCCCTCGTTGGGGCCGTAAAAGGTTGCGCCGGCCTGTAAGGCATTTATTGCGGCTGCAGTAGCCATTTCAGGGCTTTGAAAGTAACTGGCACCAGAGGCAAGGGTAATGTGCTCCATAGCAGCAAATAGTTATCGGTTTATACTTTGTAGCTGCAAGTATACAAGTATAAGCGATAGGATAGTAGGGACTGCTTAAGAAACCGTGAAAAGCACGTCGGCAAATCGCTTTTCACCGTCTTGGTAAAATTGTTCTATGCTAAACCCGCACTGCCTGCCAAGTTCTTCAATTTCATCAAGGGCATACTTGTGTGAGTTTTCCGTATGGATGGCTTCCCAGGCTTTAAAATGATAGGTCTTGCCGATTTCATGAATGTAAACATCCTGGTCCTGAAGACTGATGAGGAAGCTACGCATGACACCCTCCAACGGATTATAGATGGCGTAGTGTTTGAACTGCTCCACCACAAAGTTACCACCAAGTTCCCGGTTGATGCGGTGCAGCAAGTTAAGGTTGAAGGCTGCCGTAACGCCTGTTGCGTCATCGTAGGCACGAAGTATAACATCCGGGTTTTTACGCAGGTCTATGCCCATCAGCAATCTGTCGCCGGGGCTGAGGTAGCTGCGCACGGTTTGCAGGAATTCTATACTTTGGTGTTTCTCAAAATTACCAATATTGGAGCCCAGGAACAGCACAACTTTTCTTTCGGATTTATACTCCTGTAGCCACTGCAGTGCTTTAAAATACTCACCTACCACAGCCTGCACTGTTACGTTTGGCAACTCATCGCGCAGGCTTTCTGTCAGTTGCTGCATCGCATCCCCCGATATGTCAACAGGCACATAGTCAAAATCGGAGTTTTGCTGCGAAAGCTGGCGCAGCAGGATCTTGGTTTTGGCGGCGTCTCCAGCCCCTAAGTCGATCAGATGAAAAAATCCTTCACCGGCGAACTGGTTTGCCATCGCCTGCCTGTTTGTTGTCAACACCTCATGCTCTGCCCTTGTCAGGTAATATTCCGGCAACTGCATGATTTCCTGGAAAAGCTGGCTGCCTCTTCCGTCGTAGAAATAGCGCGAGGGCAGGTCTTTTTGCTTCAGGTCTAGGCCATATGCCACGTCGTTTGCAAAGGCGGCAATATCATTGGTGCCGTCTTGTTTGCGGCTCAGGTCGATTAAAGGGGTTAGGGTAGTGTTTGGTGCCATATGGTTATTTTGAAGCCAGCCGTATACCATTGTACTGCCAGCGCTTGTCAGGGTGAAAGAAGTTACGGTACGTTGTGCGAATATGGTTTTCAGGGGTAGCGCAGGAGCCGCCACGGAGCACCATCTGGTTGATCATGAATTTGCCGTTGTACTCGCCAATGGCCCCAGGTGCTTTCGAAAAGCCGGGGTAAGGGTGGTACGCACTGTAGGTCCACTCCCAGGTATCGCCGTAAAGTTGCTGCATGCCTTCTTTTTCAGGGGATGCAGCAGTCGGCTCCAGTATATTGCTTTCTACAAAGTTTCCGGTTTCCGGCGTGTACACCTGTGAGGTCGCCTCCCACTCAAACTCGGTTAGCAGGCGCTTACCTGCCCAGTTGGCATAGGCATCGGCCTCGTAAAAGCTGATATGGGTAACCGGCTCGTTCAGGTTCACTTTCTGAAGCCCGTGCATGGTAAAGCGGTGCCACACTCCATCCTGCTCCAGCCAATACAGCGGCGCCTGCAACTTGTCGTTGCGCACCATGGCCCAGCCTTCGTCCAGCCAGTGCCTGAAATCCTGGTAGGCTCCGTCCTGCATAAACTCCAGGTACTCGCCGTTGGTTACCAGTCGGTTCATCACCGAAAATTCTTCGAGCAATACCTCGTGCACACCCAGTTCGTTGTCGAAGCAAAAATCATCACCACGGTAACCTATGGTGTAAACCCCGCCCGGCACATCCAGAAAGCGCGCTTTAGTGGCCATACTTTCTTTTTTGTCGGGCTGCGGAGTATAGGCTGGCAGCAGTGGGTTAGTGCTGAGGATGTACTTTATGTCTGTGATCAAAAGCTCCTGGTGCTGCTGCTCGTGCTGCATGCCAAGCTGCAATACCGGCAAAAGCTCATCCATTTTCTTCTCATCAATGCCTTGTAGCAGCTGTTGCATGTGCTCATCCACGTGCTGCCTGAACGCATACACATCGCGCAAAGGCGGACGTGTAAGTGTGCTGCGTTGGTCGCGCTGCACACGGTTGCCTACGTTGTTATAGTATGAGTTAAAAAGGTAGCTATACCGGGGGTGAAACTCTTTATAACCCTGCAAATGCGGCTTCAGCAGAAAGGTCTCGAAAAACCAGCTGGTGTGGGCCATGTGCCATTTCGGAGGGCTTACGTCCACAATGGGTTGTACTACGGTGTCTTCAGGTTCCAGGGGCTGACAAATATGTTCTGTCTGGGCCCTGATCTGCTGGTAGAGCTGCAGTATATTTTGAGTGGCAGTTGCTGTTGCTACTGGCATGGTTGTCGTGTTTTGGTACTGGTTTTAGTATAGCTAAATAACAATCTAGGAAGCAGAGGGTTATTAAAATTTTGTAACCGGCAAAAGATGCCTCCAAATTAGTTTTGGAACGCCCAGGATATAAACCTTTCCTTCAGACGTATACAGTAACGTTGTACTCCATCTACGGCATTTTTGGTGTTAATGGTTTATATTGCCCTGAAATAGATACCCTGTAAAATGAGCCTGAAACTTAGCTATACACCCCATACCCTGCAATTTAAGTTTGATGCACGCACCTCCCGTGGGGCCATAAGTGAGCATAAAGTATACTATGTCAGTGTGTTTGATAAAGCACAGCCTGAGGTTACGGGAGTGGGGGAGTGTGCTCCGCTAGCCGGGTTAAGTATAGATCACAGACCCGATCTGGAGCAGAAAATACAGCATGTGGTGGCGCTGGTGAATGCACAAAAGGTAACATTGGAGCCTGGTAAACCGCTTCCGGCAGAACTGGATCTTGCCGACTGGCCTGCCCTATACTTTGCCCTTGAAATCGCCTTGCTAGACCTGCAGAACGGGGGCAGGCGTATACTTTACAAAAATGCTTTTAGCAGTGGCGAGGCGGGTATTCCGATCAATGGACTGATATGGATGGGGGATGTAGATTTTATGCAGGAGCAGATTAGTGAAAAGCTGAAAGCTGGCTATACTTGCCTGAAAATGAAAATCGGCGGCCTTGACTTCGGGAAGGAACTGGAGATACTGCAGCGTATCCGGGAATATAACCCAGCCGACTGCCTTACACTGCGCGTGGATGCCAACGGCGCCTTTACCCCACAGGAGGCGTTTAAAAAACTGGAGCGCCTGGCAAAGTATGATATTCACTCCATAGAGCAGCCGATAAAGCAGGGGCAACACGATGAAATGGCGCAGCTGTGTGCTTACTCGCCTGTACCCATTGCCCTCGACGAAGAGTTGATAGGTTTGCAGGGCGCTAAGGAAAAGGAACAGTTACTGGACAAGATCAAGCCACAGTACATTATCTTAAAGCCTACGCTTGTGGGCGGTCTTGCAGCCACTGCCGACTGGATACATATGGCAACGCAACGCAGCATCGGGTGGTGGATGACCTCTGCACTGGAGTCCAACATCGGGTTAAATGCCATCAGTCAGTTTACCGCTCAGTATGATATAACCCTACCGCAAGGGCTTGGCACCGGGCAATTGTACCATAACAACATCCCGTCGCCGTTACAGATCGAGCAGGGAGAGCTATGGTATGCAAAAGATAAGGCCTGGGAGGATATACCGGCATAATACTTAACGAAGCAGGCTGTTTTGGCGTTAATACCAGGAAACAAAACGTATTAAAGTATGCCAACAGAACAGTACCACGAACCGCCACAGGAGTTATCGCAGGAGACACGCACCTTTGCCCGCATGATCACCTCTGTGATAGAGGAAGCAGAAGCCATTAACTGGTATGAGCAGCGCATTTCCGTTGAGAAAGACGCCGATGCCAAAGCGATCATGCAAAATGCCCAGGAAGAAGAGTTCAAGCATTTTGGTATGAACCTGGAATTCCTGCTCCGTAAAAAGCCGCGCTGGCGCAAAATGCTCCAAACCATACTTTTCACGAAAAGTGACATTGTAGAGAAAGGAGAAGAGGCAGAGGACTAAGTGTCTGATGCCTCCATTTTAGAAAGTTCGTTGTCTGCCAAGCATAATACCGTCTACGCTCAGGCGGCCGGCTCCGCCAACCACCAATGCCCAGGCCATACCAATCACAAGCAGGTGAAACTCATACCCCTCGCCAGCTTTGTTGCCTCCCCAGTTCATAAAAAAGCCATTTGGGAGATGCACCACCAGCACAATGCCTATAAATAAGCAGAGCATACTAAACGCCCAGAAACGTGTCCAGAAGCCGATGATCAGGCATATAGCACCCACAAATTCAATGATGATCACCAGCCAGGCCAGGAAACCGGGCAAACCTGTTACCTGACTGAAAAAATCTACAAAGCCAGCCGGACCGCCGCCACCAAACCAAGCCAGGAGTTTCTGTGCCCCATGTGGCCATATCACCAATCCAAGCATTACCCGCACGATGGTCAGGCTCCAGGTGTCGTGGGTTTGTAACAATCTGCTTTTGAAGTTCATAGGTTGAGGTTTTTTATACTATAACCTATTACGCAAATTGTATATAATTGATATTTAACTGACTAAAAGTATAGAAAAACAAAACGGGGAGCCGGATACGAAATCCTGGCTCCCCGTTATCAACTCGGCTAAAAGTTGAAAGCTATTTTCAAATTTATAATGTCTGATTAAATTATAAAAGCCTGGTTAGGTGCTTTTATCTGGCAGTGAATCACTTTAGTGGCTATGCCTGAAATGTAAATATATAAAAGTATATAATAACTTGTATGCAGGTAACATAATTATTTCCTGAACCTCGGCAACGTAAGGTTATACTTTACAGCTAAAAGACGTAGCGTGATAATGAACACAATAGCTATCAGGAAGCTGGTATTTCGTTCAACATCCAACCCATACATGGCCAGGTATAGAATGGCTCCCATCAGGCAGGCGCTTGCATACACCTCTTTTCGAAAAAGCACAGGCATCACATTGGTCAGCATATCCCGGATCACACCACCCATCACCGCAGTAAACATACCCATGATGGCGGCAATCTCGGGCCTTACACCCAGGCTGAGTGCCTTTTCAGTGCCCACGATCGTGAACAGTGCAATACCCAGCGTATCGAACAGCAGAAACGTGCGCCGCAGCCTAAGCAACCAGTCGTAAAATATGCCGGAGCACACAATGCCTGCGAGTATAGTATAAAGTATGCGCACATCGGCGATCCAGACCAACGGGTAACTTCCCAGCAGTATATCGCGCAGGCTACCACCCCCGATGGCCGTTACGAAGCCTGTGAAGGCCGCGCCAAACCAGTCCTGTTCCTTGTCCTGCTCGCTCATGGCCAGCGCCCCCGACATGGCAAAGAAGAAGGTACCCAGTAGTTCCAGTATGTATTGTATACCCAAGACTTTTTTTGCCCGTCAAGTTAGGGGAGTAGCAGGTGAAAAGAAAGGAAGAAAGGTATAAAAGTATAAAGGTAGAGAGTTATGATTCACTCATTCACTCATGCATTCATTCAACATTGAAGCAAAAGACGCTCGCAGGACCTTTGGACGCTCGTAGGACCTTCCGACGCTGCGAGGTCTTGGAATGCTGCGAGGTCGTATTAGATGCGCGGTCTTTTACATCAGGCCGAATTTGAGGCCGATGTAGAAAGTGCGTGGCCTTGCTGGTCCGTAAACGTAGTTGCTGTCGCGATCTTTGCCCAGATCGAAGTCCTGCTGGTACTGGTTAAACAGGTTCTGTACCCCGGCGCTAAGTTGCAGGTCCTGTTTTATACTTTTGATGGAAAAGCGGTAAGCCAGCTTCAGGTTCGTTTCTACGAATGTAGGAGAGGTAACCAGTTCATCTTCAATTACACCCGGGGCTCCACCAAAATGCGGCACCAGCATAGGACCCGTTATAACCCCCGACAAGGCTGTTGTGAACCTGCTTTGCGGTAACAGTGTGAGCACATAGTAGCCATACTTATCGGGGGTGCGCAGGTAAGTGCGTGTGCCTGCAATCTCCGTTGACCATTCTACCGGATTGTCGTAGCGGGAACGTTGTACTGTCATGCCTGTTTCCAGCTGAAACACCTGGTCGTAGTTTAGTCGTCCCTCCAGCGTAATGCCTTTTACGGTAGAATTGCCCCCGTTTTTGCGCAATAGCCTTTGGTTGCCGTTGTCGTCGGTGCCAACCTCCTCCAGCACAAAAGCATCATACAGGCGGGTGTAAAAGGCATCTGCCGTAAACCCGAAGATCATGTGCTCGCTTGGCTTATTAAAGTCGATGGAGGCGTTAAAGCTGTTAGAGGTCTCTTCTTTCAGGTTTGGGTCAACGGTAATAAGGGAAATGCCACCACCCGCAAAGGCAATGTGCAGGTCGGTTTCGAAAGCTTGTGGCGCTTTAAAGCCACGGGCATAAGATGCTCTGAACTGCGTGGTGCTGCCCAGTTTGTAAACCGAACTGATGCGCGGTGTGAATACCAGCCTGTCTACATTAGTGTGTTTGTTTGCCCTGATGCCGGAAAGTATGGTAATGGCAGGGCTCACATCCCAGTCGCTTTGCAGAAACAACCCTGTCAGGTTTGTTTTCTGGTCTATGAGGTAATCATAGGCTTCAATTTCGTCAAAAGTATAATCGTACAGGTGTTCGGCGCCGGTAGTAAAAGTGTTGGTGCCACCCAGGAAACTGTGCGTAGTGTAGTTTAGCTGAAAGCCTCCCTGCAACGTATGGTTTTTGGTGTTTCCCCACCCGTCAGCCTGATCAATACCGGTATAGTGAACCCGCTTCGTGTTTTGTGCGGCGCCATACACGCTATAGGAGGTTTTTCCGTTTTTCGAGCGGTGTTCATAGTTCACGCCCCCGATCAGGATATCGTGTATGCGGTACTCCGACTGATCGGCCTGGTCTGCAGGTTTGTCCAGTTTATTGCCACCGTGCCGCAATTCGTGAATGCTCCAGCCGTTAACTTCAAGTTTGCCCTGCTCAGATGGTTTAAAGTATGAGTTAAACCCGAAGGAGTTGTTTTTAAGTTTTGATAGCTCGGAAAAGCTGTCGCCGTTGGCATCGTAAGCTTGTTTATCGCGGTGCGAACCAAAAAAGGAGATGCCAGCGTTCTGTGCCTCGTTGACGACGTTAACGTTGGCGTTAAAAAAATTATCCCAGGCCTGCCCGTCTATCAGAGCCGTGTTACTGGATAAAGTATACGAACTCTCCTGTGGCTCTTTGGTAATGATGTTTACGGTGCCGGCTATGGCGCTGGAGCCATATAAAACGGAACCGCCACCACGTACAACCTCCACGCGTTCGATCATGTTGGTGGGGATCTGCTCCAGGCCATACAAACTCATAAGCGAGGTAAATACCGGACGGCTGTTTATGAGCAGTTGGGAATAAGAGCCACCCAGGCCGTTCATGCGTAGTTGTGTGTAGTTGCAGGTCTGGCAGTCGGTTTCCATGCGCAGGCCCGGCTGAAAGCAAAGGCCCTCGGAGAGTGTGTTGGACTGCGTCAGGCTAAAGGTTTTGCTATCGAGCACATTCACGGCTACCGGGCTTTCCAGGCGGCGCCTGGTAGTGCGCGTTCCGGTTACCACCACTTCGTTTAAAGTGGCGCTTGCCTCCGTTAGTTTTATATTTAATGTGGTTGTTTCGCCGGCTCTAAGACTTATACTTTGCTCCTGAGGCTTGAATCCAATTGCAGAAACCAGTAACTGATAATTGCCTGCCTCAACTCCGTTTATTTCGTAATTGCCCTGCTCGTTGGTTTGTGCCCCCCATTTGGTGCCCTTCAGCATTACGGTTGCGTAGGTTACATTTCCTGCACTGGAAGTAATGTTGCCTTTTACAATAGCAGTCTGTGCATAGGAAATAAGAGGGAATAAAATGCTTATAAGAAGTATTAGATGTCGCATAAATTTATTTAAGGCTTTGCATAACCGTTAATTAGTAACGCAAAATTATAAATTTAGGTTAATCTAAAAATGTTTTTTTGATTATTTATACTTGTCATAACTTTGGTCGGAAAGGCGTGATGCGTAAAATGTTGTCAACAACACATAAAAGCTTTGTTGTTTTCCCTCGTTCTTAAACAGAATTTATGTCCCCTGGAGGGCAGGGTCGTTTCATTCTAACAAAATCTATATTAGTGGCACATGCAAGCTTATGCTCAACCTGCCTTTTGGCCCTCTGGGCCAGTTGAGAAAGCCTGTCCCGAGCGGAGTCCCCGGGAAGACTCAACATTCATATTTAGTCACGAATCTGGAGATTCGCGACAGGAAAAATAGAGCTTAACGGCCCTGCCTTTTAGAGGGGTTAGGTGTAGGTTAACCACAACTTGAGTTACTTATCCTAGTTCAAGGCGGTGTAGGTCCTGTTCAGGTGTTCAAAATACTTTCTTCGGATGATGATATCGGATATTTTCCAGGCTTCTATTTTGTGCTGGATCTCTGAGTAAGGAGTAGCCGAAACATCCCCCACCACATCCAGGGACGGAGTAATGGCAAATGGGGCATATCCAGGTGCAAGTATACTTTTGCCGGCACCTTGCCACTCGTATTCATTCAGATCAAGCAGGTTAAGCAGGGTGGGGTATATGTCAATCTGGCCCATTACGGCGGTGTGTCGTTTTGTAACCGGGGCGTTTACCACGATAAACGGAATGGTAGCTGTTTCGCTGATATAGCTAAGCTCTTTGTGTTTCCCTATGATCTTTTTTCTGTCCTCTACACTAAATGCTTCGTGGTCACCGGCGATAACTACGATCGTGTTTTCCAGTTTGCCGGATATTTTTAGCTGTCTCATAAACGCACCGATGGCCCTGTCTGTATAGTTTATCGCTTCCAGGTAACGGGCAAGCGCGGCAGGAACCGAAGGCGGAAGTTCAATCCCTACTTCCTCGGCTGGTATATCGAAAGGCATGTGCGAGCTAAGCGTGATCAGCTGAGCGAAGAAAGGTTGTGGCAGGTTATCCAGTTTCTCAACGGCCTGCTTCAGAAAAGAGGCGTCGCTCAATCCCATACCAATCTCCTCGTCCATGTCAAAACTATACTTTGAGCAAAGCTCATCAAAACCCAGCGAAGGGTTCATTTCGCCCTGGTTCCAGAAAGAAGGCTCGTCGCCTAGCATGGTGACCGCATGGTAACCGGCATCGGCTTTAAGGGCACGCGGCAGGGAATAGTAATAGCTCTTGGGATACCTGAAAAAAACGGCACCACTGTTTAGCGGCAGCAAACCGCTGTTTATAATAAACTGCGCGTCGCTGGAACGGCCATCTTTAGTCTGGGGTATAACTTTTGGTGCGTAAAGCGTATTTTGGGCACTTAACAGTTCATTAAGTGTGGGCGTTATTTCAACACCGCCTATCTTCTTTTCCAGCGGCCACGTCTCCAGCGATTCGAAAAGTATAAGCACCACGTTTTTGGATACAGAATTATTTACTGAAACTAGTGGCTTGTGTTGCCGGCGCGCTGCAAGCCAGTTCTTTACTTTTGCCTCCTCCGTTGGCGATATCGGCTTGTCAGATTCGTAAAACTCGCTTATTTGCCATAGTATGTCCGAGATAATGCCATAGTCCCTAACAGCCTGACAGGGATCTATGTAAAAGACCTCCAGTTTTTTCTTGTTTTGCTGGCTTTCCTGAAGCAGGTCAGTGGCCTGGTACCCCAGAAACAGTAATGCAGGTAGCAAACTCATGTGTAGCCCTACCATCCGGATGTACAGTTTGCTGTTTACCATGCGTTGCCGGAAGTATGCATAGTATAAAAAGATCGTTGTAAGGGTTGGTACAAGCAGTAATACATCGTGCCACCTGAATGAGGAAACAATGCTGGGCAGCAACCCATTGATATTGTTAAGTTGTTTTATAGAGTTTATAGGGATAATGGAGTAGTAAGTTCTGTAGTACAGCACATTAGCCAGCAGGTAAGACAGGTGCAGCAGCAACAGAGCAAAGAAATACTTCTTACGCCTCCTGATCATAAAATAGGGAAGTGTAATAACAATACTCCAGGCAAGCGCAAAAGCATGCGGCGAGAGGTCTGTCCAGAAGCGGAAAGGGAGGCGATAACCAATAAGGAAGTTAAAGATGCTTGAGCTTAAGTATAACGAGGTCAGGATCAGTAAATAGAAGCTTATGTTATACTTATGGGTGTCGAGTATACGTAGGAGGCGTTTGGTTTCTATTCTCATAGCAAAACTATAGTTTGATGCCCGTACAGATACTGCAAAACAAAATTTGGCTATCTATATAAGCACAGCTTACTATTCATATCTAGTGATATAGTATTACTATGTTAAAACAATAAAGTTGTATTTAATGTATAGTTTTTAGTGTTTTGTTGTTAAATATTAGTTGCATTACCTGTTTAACTAAAATCAACCTGCACCAAAGGAGTTTTCAAGACATCTGCGCTCGCCAGTTCAAAATTCCAGTTTTGGCTAGTCCAGAGGAGTGGAATTTTGCTCGTGCATGTAATTCCCCTCTTGAGAGGGGCGCAGGGGTGTGTTTACACCTGCATGATTTAGCATATATCTCATGATTTTAAAGTCTAATCAGCTTCAAAGTATAAAAAGCAACTCTCGCAAGCTGAAAGCTTGCCCGCATGGACAACCACGCGTTGAAAACTCGCGGTAGATTGAACATTTTAAACCTGTGTCCCAAACATAGTTACAAAGAGAGCAACAGGCGCGTTACTCAACTCAGATTGTATTTTCAGAAATCAAGTTACAGATACTTCTCACGCAGGATTTTGGCTACTTTTTCCATACCGGTTGTGGCGTTTTCCTCGAACAAGTATAAATCGGGGCGTTTGCGGATAGAGGGCAGTTTGGGGTCTACTACAAAGATCGGGGCATCTTCGTCTACAAAATCCACGAGGCTGGCAGCCGGGTATACCAGCAGCGAGGTGCCTACTACCATAAAAATATCAGCCTGCACTGTTTCCTCCATAGCCTTTTCCATCATGGGTACAGGCTCACCAAACCACACGATATTAGGCCTTAGCTGGGAGCCGCGTTCGCATTTGTCGCCCAGGTTAAGTTGCCAGCCTTCTATCTGGTAAACAAGGGAGGGGTCGAGGGTGCTGCGGCTTTCGAAGAGCTTGCCGTGTAGGTGAATTACGTTGGAGGAGCCGGCCCGCTCATGCAGGTTGTCTACGTTTTGCGTAATAATGCGCACATCAAATTCGGTTTCGAGGTCGGCAAGTATCTGGTGGCCTGCATTGGGCGTAACAGTATGGGCGTTTTTGCGACGCTTATTGTAGAAATCCAGCACCAGTTCCGGGTTCTTGCGCCAGCCCTGCGGCGAGGCTACTTCCATCACATCATGTCCTTCCCAAAGGCCATTCGCATCCCGGAAGGTTGCAATACCGCTTTCTGCACTAATGCCTGCACCTGTCAGCACTACCAGTTTCTTTTTCATAGTCCTTTATGATATTTTAATTTACGATAACCCATGCAAGTGTAAACCCATCCCTAACCCCTCCCAAGAGGGGAATTTTACACGTGCATGTAATTCCCCTCTTGGGAGGGGCCGTGGATGGGTTAATCGCAAACTGATATACTATTCTAACTTACAAAATAGCTGTCAAAGTATAAAATCAACCTAAAACCTCTGGTATGATTACCTAAAAGTAGTTTCTGAATTTCAGGGCTGTAATTTAGATACGTGCAGGCATCCTTTTATACTTTGCACTATCGTATATTCGGCCAAATTTTGAGATATGATCAGGAGAAGTGAACGGTTGAATAATGTGTCTTATGACTTGTGCGGTCCTTTGTATGAGCGTGCAAAAGAACTGGAGCATCTGGGGCATAGCATTACGAAGCTGAATATCGGCAACCCGGCACCATTTGGCTTCGACGCACCCGCTGCGGTTACCGAACAAATTATCAGGAACCTGCGCGAGGCCCAGGGATACTCAGACCACAAGGGGCTATTAAGTGCACGGGAGGCAATTAAACGCTATTACACAAGCAAAGGCATCCCGAACATCCATACCGATGACATAGCCTTGGGCAATGGCGTGAGCGACCTGATCCTGCATGCGGTGCAGGCGCTACTGAACGAGGGTGATGAGGTGCTGGTGCCTTCGCCGGACTACCCGCTCTGGACAGCTGCCGTGCGCTTTGCCGGTGGTAAGGCGGTGCATTACCGTTGCGACGAGGAAGCCGACTGGTTCCCGGACCTCCACGACATCGAAAGCAAGATCAATAGCCGTACACGTGCCATTGTCATCATCAACCCCAACAACCCAACCGGGGCGGTGTACTCTAAAGAGCTGTTGCAGGAGTTGGTAGAGCTGGCGGCAAAGTATAACCTGGTGCTGTTCTCGGATGAGATATACGACAAGATCCTATACGACGAAACGGTTTATACTTCTACGGCCACAATTTCGGAGGAGGTGCTTTGCGTGACCTTTGGCGGTTTGTCTAAGAATTACCTGGCTGCGGGATTCAGGGCAGGGTGGATGGTTGTAAGCGGGGCCAAGCACAAAGCCAAGGCCTACATAGCCGGACTAAACACCATGGCAAGCCTGCGCGTGTGCAGCAACGTGCCCGCCCAGTTTGCCATAGAAACAGCCCTGGAAGGCGAGCAAACCATACTTGATCTCACGTTACCGACAGGCAGACTAGGCCAGCAGCGCGCCATTGCCTACGAAAAGCTGACTGCTATACCCGGGATTACCTGAGTAAAGCCGATGGGTGCCTTTTACTTGTTCCCGAAGCTGGATGTGAGGAAGTTTAAGATAGAAAGTGACCAGCAATTTGCCCTGGACCTGCTTACAGAACAACACGTACTGTTGGTACCCGGCACTGGCTTTAACTACCAGCAACACGACCACTTTAGAGTAGTATACTTACCGGAGCCAAATGAGCTTAGCTATACTTTAGACAGGTTGGCTAATTTCTTTGGAAACTATCAGCAAGACAAAGTATAAGCTCAGGCATTTAGGAAATGGAATGTTAACAGAAATCTGCTATATTAGTCTTGCACTATGAGGTTTGATGTTGTTGCCGGATTAGCTTGGTTGCAACTTGCAAAATTATTCCATACATATTGCAGATAGTAGGAGTAGGTACTCCTGCTAGCTGGTAGTTGAAGCATATTTAAATCAGTTAAGAATTGAAAACAGTTAAAAACACTTTTATTCAAGCAATACTATTTTATAAAAAGTCCTACTCAATAGTTTTAACTCTTTTTTTTATTTCTCTCTTAACTTTTTCCTGTAACGATCAAAGTAGTGTTCAGCGAGAGTATTATCCAAACGGGCAACTAAAAACCGAAACCGAAGTGCTTAATGATGCTTGGCATGGCAAAAGAATTACGTATTATCCAAGTGGAAAAGTAGAGACAATTGGCTATTATAAGGAAGGAAAGAACCATGGAACCCTCACCGATTATTACGAGGATGGCTCTGTAGAGGGGGAAGTTAATTTTAAGAATGGACGCTTGGATGGTATCTCCAAATATTACTACCCTAACGGCAAACTGGAAATGATGGTTCCTTATAAAAATGGCATCAGGATAGGATGGGGGAAATTTTATCGTAAAGATGGAAGTTTGGAGTCAATGGAAAGTAAGGCGGTTAATATTTACGAGCAGAATGGAAAAGAAGAGGTTAATCAGGTACTCATATTTAATAAAGATGGAAAAATATTGAAAGATAACAGCTATTATTTGAGTGTAAGTAATAACTGTGATACACTGGAGTTGGGTGATTCCTGTCAGATAACTGTTACGCTGGAGACACCTATACTGAAAAAGGACATGCAAATGCTGGTTGGTGGGTATGATGAGTTTTACAGGTTAGTGGATAGGAGCCGGCAGGATACTGTCCAGGGTAAGGATTTCAAGGCTACCTATACCTTTGTTGCAAGTAGTAGGGGGCACCATGTACTGCGGGGGCGCGTAGATGATTTTAAAGAGTGGGGGGATAAAAACGATACGACCTATGTCCGGCGTGAGCGACGTAGTTTCTTCTCAAAGAAGTTCTTTGTTAGATGAGTTGAAAAGAAAAACATGCTACAACAAAAACTATAAGGTAGCTTCGCCACCTTATAGCAGAGCACGTTAGGCTTCAATTAATATACAAAACGAATAAGGAAGTAAGTCGTAAATTTGTAAAGGATAATAATCAGGAATTATGTCTATAACGACTATAAAAACAAATTTTCATCAACTCATTGATCGCATTGAGAATGAAGAACTACTCGCAACTTTTTATCAGTTACTCACTCAAAGAAGCCAACAGCAGAACGGCCAGCTGTGGAACAACTTAACCGATGAGGAAAAGGAAGAGTTGCTTCTGTCCGACGAAGAAAGCAAAGATTCTAACAACTGGATAGCGGACAAAGAAGTAAGACAAAAGCATCACCAATGGCTAAGGAAATAATCTGGACTAAAAGAGCTGATAAAAAATTCATCCAGATTCTGGAATACCTGAGTCAAGAATAGGGAGAAAAAGTAACGCAAGCTTTTATCCAACGAACTTATGACTTCTTAGATATACTTGTAGACTTTCCTGAAATTGGCCCAATCCAAAATCTTAGTAGAAATATTCGTGGTTTCACACTTACGAAACAGATTACCATCTTCTACAGGCTTGACAACAATAGAATACTGCTGCTAAATTTCTTTGACAACCGACAACGGAAAGAGAAGAAATAAAATCGTCGCCTAATACAGTTCATAATTTAGGCTGCGGCTACGCCTTGCCCACATTATGTACGAGTAACGTTCAACCCCATCACCTATAAAACAAAAGCCGCAACAGTTTATCCTGCTGCGGCTCTTATTTTAAAATCCGAATCAATTCATAATTCGGCATTCATAATTCATAATTCTCAATCAAACTATAAAGTATACTTCCTGCCTTTGTTCTGCTCTTTCAGGTAGTCCATCAGCGGCTGGAAGTAGGCTACCATGGCGCGGGCACTTAGCTCTTCACCGGTCTTGTCTTTCAGCATCTGGCGCCAGTCTGCAGAGGAGCCAGGGTACATGATGTCGCGTAGGAAGTTGCCCACTTCTTTGTTGCCATAATAGTTGGTAGCATGCGGGTCTTGCTTCAGGATATTCTTGGCAATGTGGTCGTGCAGTTGGAACAGGATGATGTAGCTCATAGCATAATCGTAATACTGGGCGGCATCATCGTTGATGTGCGTTTTTGTTGCCGCATCCAGGTAATTCTCGCCACGCTCAGATGGCGGCACAATGCCCTGGTACTTTTTCTTCAGGTCCCACCAACGCTTATTCAGTTGGTTGGCAGGTAGGTTCTGGGCATAAAAATCATGCTCCCACTCACTCATCACCCCCGACGAGAAAGGTATGAACACCACATAATTCAACGCCTCTTTCAGCAATGTCTGCACCTCGTCTGTCTGGGTGTTTTTATCGATCAGGTTAAGTTCTGCCAGAAACGGTTTCTGCATAGCCGCCAGTCCCATTAGGCTGCCAATAGCCTCGTGGTAAGCGCGGTTGGCACCTCCACGCAGCAGTACCGGCACATCGGGGTTAGTATAGGTCATGTAGTAGTAGATGTGGCCCAACTCATGTAGGGTGGTTTCGTACCATTCGCCGTTTGGCTCAATGCTCATCAGGCTGCGCACGTCTTTGTCTAGGTCCATGTGCCAGGCCGAGGCGTGGTTATTTTTCTTGTAGTTGGCATTTGGCGGCAGCGGGTACAAGCTGGATTTAGTATAGAACGTCTCCGGCAGTTTCGGGAAGCCCAAGCTGGTATAAAACTCTTCTCCCTGCTTCACGATCCATTCCGGGCCTTTAGCTTTCAGGGTCGCATCCAGGTCAAGGCCTTTCACGTCTACCATCGAGCTCCAGTCCTGGCCCCAGCGGTTAGGCAGCCAATGCGCGGGCAGGTAGTCCGGCACCTGCTTTACGCCATACTTTTTGGCCAGCTCATAACGGGCATAAGTATGCAGTTCGCGGTACAGCGGCAGCAGTTCTTTGTTGATCTGCTTCATCAGGTCCATCATCTCCTGGCGCGTCATGCCGTAGTCGGAGGCCTGGTATGTAAAGTAATCGTCGTAGCCCAGGCTTTGCACGGTTTTGTTCCTGAGGTCACGCAGGTTCAGCAGTCCATCTCTCAGATTAGGGCCAACAGCTTTGCTAGCCTGCCACGCATCGAGGCGCTTTTTCAGGTCTTTTTCATTTTTGAGGATGTTGTCGATCTCGTTGGTGCTCACCGACTTCTCGTAGATGCGGTAATCGAAGCCGTACAGCTTTTCGGTCTGCTCTGTCTCTGCTTTAATGCGTGCCTTCACTACATCCGGAATTATCTGCGGGTTGTTGGCACCAGAGTAAAGTATGGCCTCGAACTGTTTTACCTGTAGCGGTGTCAGCTGGTCTTTTTTCTCCAGCATGGCCTTGGCCGTGTTGATGTTTTCGGTGCTGCCTGTAAATGCGGCAAAAGCCTCGTTGGCGCGGCGCGTGGCAGCTGCATTGGTGGTGTCGCCTTCCACGATCTTAGTGTTAGATGCCCATTCAGCCTCAGCCGATTTGGTATAAAGGTCCTGGTACGTGTTGGAGTACTGATCCAGAAACGCCTGTGCGTCTTTTTGCACTTGGGTCATCTCAGCGGTGGCTACTGTCTCGGCGGTTTCGGTTTTCTGGCTCGAGCAGGCACTAAGCAGAACTGCCGCCGTAAGGCCAGTAAAGATGAGTTTTTTCATAAGGTTAGTTTGTGGTTGATACTCTAAAATACAATGTAACGAAGCTTGAATCAAACACCGTGCTATACGGGTATCGTGCTTTTAAGTATAAACACGCAAGGTTAAAGTGCTGGTGTCGAGTCACCTTTAATTGATTTTTGAGTTTATTGTCTGCTGATCCTGACTTTCCTTGCCAGTTGAGTCAGAGACTCAACAAATATTAAGATTGCGAATCAGGAGATTCGCGCTAGGAAATATTAAAATGAAACGGATATGCTCCTGGAAGGGTGTAGTGGTAATGCCGTCAATTTAAGGAGAAGACATATCCAGTCTGTCATCTCGACGAAAGGAGAGATCTGTAGTATTTTACAGCAGTGCGATATTTCAGATTCCTCGCTAGGCTCGGAATGACAAAATCGATAACTTAATTCCGAGCCTGTTTAGAGTTTATTAAAATCTACTCTGTCTGCCCTTGCTGCGTGTTTTCACCAGCAAGTATAGTAGACAACGTCTTTTAATTGTTGGTGAAAAACACCAACAATGGCGAGGTCATACTTCTTAACTAAAACTCTAAACAGCTTCTCCTTGAGTTAACTACATTGGAGTTAGGGGTGAGGTTATTATTTCAGTTAAGCACCTCGAGATGAGCCTTATCTCAACTTGAGAACATCAGGTAACTTTTACTTTTCCAGTGTATCGGAATACAGCTTTTCATAGTCACCTCTGCTTAGCATCCAGCGGTTTACTTCCTGTTCAAAATTTAAAGAGCCAGGTATTGTTTTGTACCGCTTAACAAAGGTAAATCCTGCTTTCTCCAATGTTTTATTTGGAGCTGGGTTCAGGGCATAGGGTTCACAGTAAAGTTCTTTCAACTCCAGGTTCTCGAAAAAGTATGGAAGTGATAGCTGCACGAGCCTGGTTCCGATGCCTTTTTGCCTATGGTCCGGCTTCCAGAGGTGGAGGTGCATAAACGCTGATTCGCCAAACGCAATCGGGTTGACATTGGAGTGTCCGCTGGGAACACCGTCTATTAGCCAGATCAGGGCATAGGACTCTTTCTGGTTGTATGGGGCATTTATCTGCTGCGAGAGCATATTGGTTAAACGCTCACGGGTAGGGAGTTTCTGCAGGTCTACACCCATACTTTCCAGGTAGCCTGGCTCAGATTCTAACCAGTATCGGCAAATGTGTTCTATGTCATCCGGCTGCATCTCTCTGACAGAAAGTATAGGTTCCTTTTCCATGGCGGTTAATTAACTCAAGTTGCGTGATTCTTATTCTAAATCTGGATTTACCCACCCCTGCACCCCTCCGAAGAGGGGAATTTTACTCGTGCATGTAATTCCCCTCTTGAGAGCAGGGCCATTACATTCTAATAAATTACACGGTAATGGCGCGTGCGTCCTCGCTCGTGTCGGGCAATGGCTGGGCCTCTGGCCCAGTTGGATTGCAAATCCAACGGTATAACAAGTCACGGATCACAGATCCGCGCCAGCAAAAAATAGAATGAAACGGCCTCATCTCTTCCGGATTTGCAATCCGATATTATACTTTACCAACTGCTTAGCCTAAGCTAAAAGCCAACGTTATGAGCCGGATTGCAAATCCTTATCTAGGTACTCCGGGATTACAAATCCCTTAGAGCAATTGAAATTCTATAAAGTATTCTATCACAAGGTAATTACACCTGAGTTTCAGTTTGTGATCCCTCACTAGCCTCCGGTAACTGCGCTTCCTGCAGCAGGTTGTCGTCTATGGTTTTGCTGGTTTTTGCACCAAGTTCTCGCAATATCTCTACTCTTCTTACTAAGTTGCCTTTGCCTTCAGTAAGTTTGTTCATAGCTGCATTGTAAGAGCTTTGGCTGTGCTCCAGGTGCTTGCCAATCGTCTTCAGGTCTTCTACAAAGCCTACAAACTTATCGTACAGCTTCCCGCTTTCTTCAGCTATCCGGATCACATTGCGTTTCTGGTCTTCCTGGCGCCATACGCCGGCCACTGTGCGCAGCGTGGCGAGTAGGGTAGAGGTACTCACCAGAACAATATTGCGTTCAAAGGCATCGGTAAACAGGTCGTGGTCGTGTTGCAGGGCCAGGCTAAAGGCTGGTTCCAGCGGAATATACATCATCACGAAGTCCGGTGAATTGATACCGTTCAGGCGGTGGTAGTCTTTGCGGCCAAGATCTGTAAAGTGGGTACGGATGGAATTGATGTGGCTTCTCAGGTATACTTCCTGCTGGTCCTCGTCTTCGCAACTGCAATAGGCTTCGTAAGCCACCAGCGAAAGTTTGGAGTCTATGATCAGGTGCTTGCCTTCCGGAAGGTGCACGATTACGTCAGGGCGGTATACTTTTTTATCATCGTTCTGGCGTACCTCCTCACGCTCGTAATGCAGGCCTTTGCGTAACCCGGATTTCTCCAGCAAGTTCTCTAAGAGGTATTCGCCCCAGTTGCCCTGTGTCTTGCTTTCGCCTTTTAGGGCGCGTGTCAGGTTAAGCGCATCCTGGCTCATTTTCTGATTAAGCGAGGCCAGTTGTGTGATCTGCTCTTTCAGCGAAACGCTGTCTTTCAAGGTTTTCTCGTAGGTTTGGTCAACCTTTGCTTCAAATTCTTTAATGCGCTCTTTCAACGGTGAAAGTATACGCTCCAGGTTCTCAGAAGAAGCTTTGTTAAAGTGCTCCGCATTGTTCATCAGCACCTGGTTGGAAATGCTCTGGAACTGTTGCAGGAATTTCTCGCGCAGCTGCTCCAGCTCCTTGTTTTGTTCCTGCAGCCGTTTATTTAGATGTTCATAGTCAGTCTCGGCTTTGGTAAGGGCGTTGGTAAGGTCCAGCGTTTCGGTTTGTGCCTCGCGCAGTTGAGCCTTTAACTGGTCTGTTTCTGAAGTACATTGTTTTACCTGTGCCTCCAGCACACCTTGTGAAATGGCAGCCTGGTTTGCTGTCTGTTGCAAGGCGCTCAGTTTCCCCTTCAGTGCCAGATAAGCCACTACCAGTCCTGCCAGAAATGCGGCTATGCCTACGAGTATCTCCATAAGGTAAAGGTAAAGGAAATTAGCAATTGCAGCAATGATTTTGCTAATGAAATTAGTTAAAGTCCTGTTTTGTCTTGGGAGATGTCTGATATAAAGTTGCCATTGTTTTCACAGACAACTGCAGAAAAGCATTTAATGTATGCCATTTTCCTACCGCGAGTTTTCAACTCGTGGTTTTAAATAATGCAAGCTTTCAGCTTGCGAGGGCCTGTACTTGGCCTATGCGAGCTGAAAGCTCGCTATCAAGGACAGCCACAAGTTGAAAACTTGCGGCAGAAGTAATGCAGGTGTATATTTACTTTAATTCGATCTACAAACCATCATTACTACACTAAACCTTTTAACGGCTTGATATTCGCATTAAGTATGGCAGAGGAATCGGTTTGAAGCCATTGCTGTAACAGCGCCGCATAGATAGTCCTAAAGTCGATTGTATACTTCAAGTCGCCGGCATCGAGGTTTTGCAGGTTTGGGCCTTCATTAAAAATGCCTGGCGTGCGCAGTTTATTTCCTATCAAGTACACGTTGTTGGCAGTGCCGTGATCCGTTCCGTTGCTGGCATTTTGCTGTACGCGGCGGCCAAACTCCGAGAACACCATGATCAGGGTTTCATCGAACATATTTTGATGTTGTAGGTCCTGCACAAAACTGTAAACGCCTTCCGATAGCTCCTCCAGCAGCCTTGCCTGTTGGTTTAGTTGCTGTACATGGGTATCGAAACCAGACAGGGAAGCATAGTATACCCGCGCTTCCACACCCGATGTGATCAGTTCGGCAATTGTTTTCAGGTTTCGTGCAAACTCGCTGTTGGGGTATTCCTGTTTTGAGCGGTATTTCTTCACTTTTTCGTACAGGTAATCGGCAGACTGCTGCGTGTCAACGAGTGTCTTGTAAAGGTAATTTACACTGTGGTGCTCGTGTTCTTCCTGGTGGATGCGGGCTACAATTTTCAGAAATGCATCCTGGGAGGCCTGGTAAAAGCGCTGCACGTTCTGAACGGCCACACCCTTATACTTGTCGCCTTTCAGGGCGAGGCTGAGGGTGTCGTCTACCTCAATGGCGGCCATGCCAGCGTTGCAGCTATCCATGTAGCGGCCCAGCCAGCCGGTGCTCAGGTACTCGTTAGAAGCACTGGCCGTGTGCCAGATGTCCATGGACCGGAAGTGGGAGCGGTCGGGGTTGGGGTAGCCCACGTTGTTCAGGATGCTGAGTTTGCCCTGGTCATACAGCAGTCGCATTTTTTCCATCGCCGGGTTCAGCCCCAGTCCTTTATCGAGTGGCAGTACTTTTTGTGCCGGAATAGCCAGCGAGGGCCTGGCTTTAAAGTATAGATCGTTCTGGTAAGGTATAACGGAGTTCAGCCCGTCATTGCCGCCGCTAAGCTGCACGATTACCAGACGCTTTCCAGTGGATTTGCTTAGCAACTCAAGCGCCTGTCGGTCCAGGCCGTGCAGAAAATTTGGTACCAGCAGCATACCCGATGCCAGTGTAGACAGCTTTAGGAATTCTCTTCTTGATGCCATGAGATAATCTTTAAAGTATAAACTGATACATTAGCAAAGCTGGTACTCAGGCAAAGACAGCAGGCGTTGCGCTATTAAATGTACCTTTTCAGGTTTAGTTGCGGATGCAGGTATACTTTGCTGTATTAGCTGCAGCGTTTGCTGTGGTGGTTGCACCTGCAGCAGGTATTGGCTTAAAGTGGGTAGGAGGTCTTTTTCAGACACCTTTTCCATCTGTTGCGACAGGCTCACCATACTTGCCCTGGCTTGCACCACGCGCAGTCCGTCGGAGCGTTTTGCCAGTGGTTTGGCCGGCTCCGTATCATCATCAGGCTTTAAGGCTACTTCCAGTTCTGCTGCCTGCAATATGGCCGGCCCGATGCGTAACCGGAAGGCAAGGGTAGAGCTGTCGATCCAACTACGCCCTCCGGCCCAACCGCTTACGTTTGGCGGCATAAACAGCTCCTGACCTAAGGCGCGCTGCAAAACCAGGGCGCTTCTCTCGTCGGTGTAGTCTACATCAAACATGCGCTGCAAGCCAACCAGCAACTCAACAGGAGATTTAATGCGAGCACCCATCACCTCAGGCGAATAGAACCAGTCGGAGGTGAAGATCTGCTCCAAAAGCCCTGCGAAGTTATAGCCAGACTGGTAGAAAGAAGTGCTGAGTTTTTTGATCCGTTCCGGGTCGGGTGTGTCGCTTACGAAGAAAGTATAAAGTTTGGTGGTAAGGAAAGTGGCTGTTTGCGGGTTCTTCAGTATGATCTTCAGGATATCGTCGCCATTGAAAGTGCCTGTCTGGCCCATAAACGTTTTGACGCTAAAATCGTGCTGCCGCTCCCTGAACACAAACTCACCTTTCAAATTAAAGCCCCAGCCAGTAAAAGCCCGTGCTGCTTCTTTTATATCCTGTTCAGTGTAGTTACCGCGCCCAAGTGTAAACAATTCAAGCACCTCCCGCGCAAAATTCTCGTTGGGTTGCTGTTTTCGGTTCTGTTGGTTATTCAGGAACTGGAGCATGGCAGGGTCTTTTGCCACTGCCATCAGCAGTTCCGGGAAATTATCTAAAGCGTGTTTTCGTAGGGTGTTATTTTGTAGTTGTAGCAGTTGCGGAACCGGCAAGCGGCAGGCAAAATGTCCGTGCCAGAAAAGCGTCATTTTTTCACGCAGTTGTGCCTCTGAGGTAGCCATTTGGTTTAGCCAGGTCTTGTTGAGCAGGATTAAGGCCTGGCGGCGTTCCTGTTGCAGCTGCCTGCGTTGTTCGGGGGCCAGCATTTGTGTTTGCATGGCACTTCCAAAATCCGGCATGAGAATTGTCAACGATTCTGCTTTTTCGGATGACTTGAAGAGGCGTTGTACGGCGTTCCTTATACTTTTGTGTGCTTCACCGTGTTGCGGCAAAGGACCAAAGCCGGCACGCCAGTACAGGTGCCTTATTTGCTGATCGGCAGTAGTTGGTTTCATAGGTTGGAAGGCTATGTGGACAGCAACCACTGCATAAGGTGACCAGCGGTGCGATCCGGTGTAATCAAGAGGTATAGCCGGGGCAGCTTAGCTAACAGGTGTGGCAGCGTGAAAACCGCCCCGGTATTAAGTTTATTTTTAGCTCAGTATAGAAAATGGAATATTGTTAAAAGCAGCCTATAGGTGCTTTTTCCAGTGCATCCATTTCGCCAATTGCTCTGGGCCCAGAACAGACTCTATCTTGGCAAACAGTTCGGCACGGCACTGGTGCATGATACGGATATGCAGCTGCTTGTCGTGATGCTTCTGCATTTCTTCTCTTAGATTCTCGTGCAGGGCTTTCAGTTTGGCCTCCAGCTCCGGCTTGCTGATCTTTCCTGCCTTATAAGCTGCAACCAGCTCTTCGCGTATAGCATTTGCACGTTTCAGCATTTCTTCGTGGTGCTGCTGAATTTTACTGCGGTGATGCTTTACACAAGCCTCATGCTGTGCCACAAAGTTTTTGATGGCTTGCTGCTGTCTCTCGTTCAGGTTCAGACGACGCAGGATATAGATAAGCGTTTTTGTTTCGTCTTTCTTGTCGTGGCACTGTGCGTCAAAAGCAGTATTTTCATTGGCACCAGTAATCGCAGGGTTTTCATACCCATCTACGTTCGTGATCTGAAAATCGGCATCGTTTAACTGAATAGCTTCCTCTGCAATCGGGTCGATCTCATCTTTCTGGCACCCTGTTAAGGTAAAGAATGCGGTGCAGGCAAGTGCCGCAAAGGTCAGTCTTAGGTTTCTCATGTGTTTTACCGTTAAGTTTGAAAAATGTATTTAACCTTATGAAGTAAAAACGAGCAAAAGGTTAAATCCTGAATAATAAAATTTTTTAATATATTAATAACCAATTGATAGTTAGGTTATTAAATTAATCTGGATGTATCCGCTTAATGTCTGGAACTTAACTTGCTGCATGGTTTTAGCTGTTTTCAGAGTAGTTTAGATAAAATGCGAAGAATATGATAAATAAATCGTGTATAAACATGTATGGCATAAGAGTTTATACTTAATCTTATAAAATTTTAAAATTTTATCTACAATTCTATTTAACCTTTTAAGACTTTGTGTTTCTAAAAGGCAGCGATGGAAATTAATAGCACCCGGACTGAATGGCAGAGACGACTGACGAAGAGATTTTGTCGATGTTTCGTGAGGAGCGCACTAAGAGCAAAGCCTTTACCTTATTGATGAATAAATACAATGAGCGTATTTACTGGCATATCAGGCGATTGGTGGTTTCTCATGAAGACGCGCAGGATATTCTGCAGGAAACATTTATTAATGTATATAATAAGCTGCACACCTTTGCCGGCGAGAGTAAGCTGTATACCTGGTTGTACCGTGTAGCCACCAATGAGTGCATCCGCCTTTTCAGGACAAAAAAGCAATTCCTGACTTCTTATGACGAACTAAGTGAGAAACTGATAAATACATTGCACGATTCTGGATCAGAGGACGGTGACAAGATACTGGTAAAGTTCCAGGAGGCTATTTTACGATTGCCCGAGAAACAACAGCTGGTATTTAACCTTCGGTATTATGACGAATTAAGCTATGAGGAAATAAGCCAGGTACTGGATAGCTCGGTGGCAACGCTAAAAACGAACTACCACTATGCCAGTACTAAGATTAAAGAATTTATGATAAAAGGATAATGGAAGATAACTTTGATTTTGATAAAATAGGCAAAAAAATGCCTTATAAAGTGCCGCCAGCCTTTTTCGATAAGATAACCGAAAGCACCCTGGCTGAGGCAGAGCGCAGGGCAGCTGCCAAGAAGCAGACTACCTGGTTTAGCCTGTGGCCGGCCATGGCCGTGGCTGCTAGTGTGGCGCTTTTGCTCACCATCGGCTACTTTGTATACTCAGGCCGCACAGCATCAGATAACAACCTGGCCGTTACGGAGCCGCAACCAACCACCGAGCAAAAAACCGTAACCGCAGAGCCGCAGGTGTTACCTGAAAGTATGGAAATGCAACAGCCTGCCCTGGCACAAACCGACAGGCAGCCGCAAGAGCCAGGTACTAAAATGGAAAAGGAGCAAACTAAATCCCATACTTTACCCAAAGCCCAGCAGCCAGAATCACTTGACGATGTGCTTGCCAATATATCCGATGAGGAGCTAATGCTGTTGGCCGCTGTTGCGGAGACAGATTTAAACGTGTATGAACAGACTTTTGAATAATGAACAAGCTTAGTAAATTTATTTTAGTACTTACATGCAGTGTCTTCTGTTTTTCGGTCCGGGCACAGGATCTTAGCAGGAACCCGCAACTGCAGCAGCGCATTATACAGGCCAAGCTTTTTGAGATAAAGAATGCCCTTGAACTAAGCGACGCCAAAGCAAATGAGCTGGCCCCGATCTACCGGCGCTATGAACTGGAGAAAAGCGAGGTACAGTTTCCGAGGCAGGGGAGGTTGCTACGCACAAACCCCGACAGCCTCAGTGCCGAGGAAGCAGACAAACTAATTACCGCGCAACTGGACAATGCCATCCGGATGAGCACCATCCGACGGAAATATTACAACGAGTTTAAAACGGTGCTAACACCACAGCAGGTGGTGCAGTTATACCGGTCAGAGGCGCAGTTAAACCAAAAAGTAATGATGGAGCTGCGCAGAAGAATGAACAAAAGGATGAACCAGTAAAAATTACCTGACAGTTGAAACAGGAAGGGCCATACTTGCATGCAAGTATGGCCCTTCCTGTTTTTATACTTTTATACTTAGCTGTTGCTTTTCTTTTTTAATGCAAGCACTTTACCTTCCTGAAAAAGTGTGTTCTTTTTCCAGGATTTCTGTTCTTCCTTAAGCAACTGTTTCTCTTCTTTCGTGATCCTGCCACCCATCAGCTTGTCCAGGTCTGGCTTTCCACCATCAACCCAACAGGTATACCAGAAATCCGCCACCACCTCAGCGGATGCCTGCATGCGCTGTGCCACGGTAGGGCCCAGAAGCTCAGCATATTTTTTAGCAAACGCATCAGAGTAATACTGGCGCTTTCTGCCGTTGCGCTCTACGGTTACATACTTTGTTTCGGGTGTAAATGCTTTTGTTGCCTCCAGTTCCATTGCCAGCACCCCCGGGAATAGTTTGTGCGAGGATCTTACTACTTCCCAAATGGCGGTTTCTGTGTCTTTCAGGTAAGTGGCTTTTCTGTTCTGCAACCGGTACATCTCGGCGTGCATTTCCGGTACTTTGGATTCCCAGAGACTGTGCAGGCCGTGCTGGTTGGTAAGCTGCCCATCGTAGTTCAGGGTAGTGTGCAGCGGCACGTGGGCATCGGCAATATAATGGCCCAGGTCGGCTGCGTAAAAAAGTATACTATCAGCGTTCTGCTGGCGGAAGGCGTTGGTCAGACGCTCTTTCATCACCATCACATGCCAGGGCACAATGCCATACTTTTTAAGGGTATCCACGGGATATTTTTCGGCGGCTGCCTTCCACGACTGCGGCATGGTATAAACGGCATTTACGCCATATACATCCACATCGATAAAATGGCGCGGCGCTTCTTTCGGGTCATGGTTGCGACGTTCATCGGGTCGAATAGATTGCTGCACCAGGTACTCCTGGTTTTTATAAAAGAAGCCCTGCATCTGTTTTGGCAGTCCGTAAATAGCCAGCTGGTGCACTACCTTGTGCCCAAAGAAACCCCAGCCGTAAGTAGCCAGGGAACTGATAAACACGAGGGCAGCAAGCAACGTGAATTTTCTTTTCATGAAGTAGGATAAGGTGATTTTGATGTAAAGATAGGCACATGATCGAACAGATGCCCGTTTTTTATGGAGCTACAACAGAAGGTTGTGCTTCATTCACCGCTGCAAAGTCTTTTTCATTTATCGGCCTGTCGTCTATTTTGGCAAGTATGGTAGTGCCTAAATAGCCATGGCCACCGTCACGCACAACGCGCCAGCCCATTTTCTCCAGGTCTTCTTTTATGTAACGGTTCAGGAAACCATGGGCCACAAGCACTGCCTTGGAGTTTTCTTCCGTTGCGTCGTCCAGGCGTTCTGCCGCTTTGCGTGCGCGTGTCTTGGCCTCTGCAAAACTTTCAACACCTTCAGGCTCAAAGCCCATTATCCATTTAATTCGTGCCGCAGCAGTCCACAGTTTGATAGGTAACTTCAGCTTTGGCTTAATCTTGCCAATTGAGGTTTCAAACTCCCTGAAATCAGGCGAAACGGTAATGATGCTGTCCTGGCCAAAGAGGTAATCGGCAGTGGCACGCGCCCTGTTGATCGAGCTACAGAATATCGCCACCTCATCTGGCCTTGACACAGACAGGAAGGGCTTGTCAGGGCGGATAATGCCTACGCTGTCGTAGTCCACTAAAAACTTACGGGCTTCCTCATTCGAGAACTTGCCGGTCTTCTTCAGGTCAGGCTCGCCGTGGCGGATAAGGGCTATCTGGCGCAGCTTGCCATACTCTTTCACTACATTGTCCTCGGGCTGGATAAAGCGTGTCTGGTACGCAACCGGGGTATCGGCAATTTTCACCGCTTCGGCAGACGTGCTAAGCTCACGATATTTAGCTGCAATGTTTTCGAATACCAGGTCTGATGGTTTTTTGTGCTGTGATGATGCAGGTACGACAGACAGGCATAGGCACACTAAAAGCACAGAATACAGTAATTTCATAGAAGTATAAAAGAGGTTTAAAAAGGACAGGGTCCCGTTACTGAATACTTCTGATAAAATGCAAATAATCTGCCAGTTTTAGGTTGATAACTAGAAAGTTACAAAAAGATGCTGTTTAGGGTTTTGGCTAAAAGAAATCGAACCCGCCATTGTTGGTGTTTTTCACCAACAATTTAAGGGGCTGGCTATTATACTTGCTGGTGATAACACGCAGCAAGGGCGGGCAGTATGGATTTTAATAAACGCTAAACAGGCTCAAAATTATTGCACCAGATTTACCTTGTACTTGCGGCCTTTTATTTTCCCTTCGCTCAACTTTCTGGCGATCTGCCTGCTCTGGCCCTCGGGTACGGCCACATAACTCATCCGGTCCTGTATCTCAATCTTGCCGATCTGGTCAGCTTTTAGTCCGGCCTCAGCTATCAGTGCCCCAACTATATCTCTTGGGCTTATTTTATCGCGGCGGCCTCCGCTAATGTGCAGGGTGGCAAAAGCAGCCTGCGATGCCGGAGCCGCTTCTTTAGGCTGAGCCACGAAGTATTCAGCTTTCAGCCACTCATCCATGCGCACCTGTTCCCAGTCGCGCAGCTGTTTTTCGTCGCGGGGCGTTGCCAGCGTGTATACGGTACCGCTTTTGCCTGCCCGGCCTGTGCGGCCACTGCGGTGCAGATATGCTGCGGCATCTATCGGCAATTCATAGTGAACAATATTTTGCAGGGCATCGATGTCGAGGCCTCGCGCAGCCACGTCTGTGGCAACCAGTACCTGTGTAGTGCCATTTCGGAATAAGGTCATGGCTTTGTCGCGGTCTTTCTGCTCCATACCTCCGTGTAGTGCACGTGCAGCGAAGCCAGCGTTCTGTAGCTGTGTGGCCAGTTCATCGGCGGCAATGCGCGTGTTCGTAAACACCACTGTGCCTGTCGCATTTATACTTTGCAGCAATAGCTCAACAGCCTCTTTGCGCTTTTCATGATCTACTTTCACGCCGATAAGCTTTACTTTGTCCGGTATGGCGTTGGCAGAGGCTTTTACAAACTGTGGGTTTTTCAGGGAGTTGGCAATGAGCTCCTTCACATCGTCCGGCATGGTAGCCGAGAAAAGCACAGTCTGTTTTTTGCGTGGCAGGTTAGCCAGTATCTGATCCAGTTCTTCCTCAAAGCCCATCTCCAGCAGTTTGTCCGCCTCATCCAGAACAACCTGCTGCACCCGGCTTAGATCTAAGGTTCTGCGGTTCAGGTGGTCAGTCAGGCGGCCGGGTGTGCCTACAAGCAGCTGTGGCGGATGCGCCAGCGATGCTCTTTCCTGTGAAAAGGCATGGCCACCGTAAAAGGCGCTTATCTTCAGGTTATCAATGCGCTTGCCATACTGCTTTAATTCCTGCCTTACCTGCACAGCCAGTTCGCGGGTAGGCACGATCACCAGCGCCTGCACGGCCTGCAACTCCGGATTTATACTTTGCAGCAATGGTAAGCCAAAGGCTGCCGTTTTGCCGCTGCCTGTTTCCGCCTGCCCGGCCACATCCTGCCCCGACAGCAACAAAGGGATTGCGCTTTCCTGTATTGGTGTAGGTTTTGTGTAATTCAGGTCCTCCAGGCTCATCAGGAGGCTTTGGTTCAGGTTTAGGTCTTTGAAAGTGGCCATGGGTAAAGTATAAATTTCAGGCAAAGGTACGTTTTCCCTGCGTCATAGCTGTGTTTTAATTGATAAATGCCATTGCCCGAGGTGCTATTTGTAAAACTATATATACCTAAGTAGCAGTATGCACTAGTATGGCTACCAAGTATGAAACGCTAAAGAAACTTACCGTTGGGCTTTTGTTCGTCGTGTTGCTGGTATTTGTGCTGATTGCTGCCCGTGAATTCCTGTACCCGATCTTTATAGCGGTGCTGTTTGCCTACCTGCTATACCCGATAGAGAACCGTATGGAAAAATGGGGCATGCCCCGGATACTGGCAAACTTCATAACCGTTATCCTGGCCATGGCTTTTTTGATCGGGGTTATCATTTTGCTATACAACCAGCTGTCGGTCTTCATCGGCGATTTCCCGGCCATGCAGGAGAACGTATTGGGCAACCTGGATCGCCTGCAGGCAATTCTGGACAAGGAATTTGGCAGCGACCGTCCGCGCAACGAGCATTGGCTACGGCAACAGGTTATGGATGCCCTGGAACTAAGCGGAAGCTTTTTAAAGGACTTACTATCTGCCACCACCAACACCATCGTTAAGTTCGGGCTGATGCCGGTTTACATATTCCTGGCCCTGTATTACCGCAACAAGGTCGAAAAATTTTTATATCAGCTCACACCGTCGCAAACACACTCCAGGGTAAAAAAAATAATTCAGGACATCTCACACGTAACCAAGCATTACATGGCCGGCGTGGTCATCGTTATTCTTATCCTGTGCTTTATAAATTCTGCCGGACTGCTGATCATCGGGGTGCAATACGCCATACTGCTGGGTATACTTTCGGCCTTTATGAACTTTATCCCATACTTTGGTACTCTCATCGGAGGGGCCATACCCGTGCTTTATACTTTTGTGGTGCAAGGCGACATTAACAAAACCCTGGCTGTGATCGGATTTTTTATACTTGTGCAGTTTACAGAGAACAATATACTCACCCCGAACATCACTGGCAGCAAAGTCAACATCAACCCACTCTTTACCATTCTCAGCATCATCGTGGGAGGCATGATCTGGGGGCTTCCGGGCATGTTCGTGGCTGTGCCTTACCTGGGCATGTTCAAGATCTATTGCGACCACACCCCTGAGTTAAGGCCATGGGCTTTTATGCTGGGCACAGAAGGCACAGAGAAGCATGCCCTTACGCTGGATAAGATCAAAAGGGTACTGGGAATTGGGCGTACCAGGGATTGAAATTCTCCAGTGTTCTACCTTAAAAGCAAGGATCAGCTATCAATAGTACTAGCCATTTATGTTTAATAGCCTCATCAAAATTTCTGAAAAAGGCACAAAAGCAAAACGGCCAGCATTGCTGCCGGCCGTTTTAGTCTAACCAAATTTAAAACACTATTAATGTCCCATGCGTCCGCCGCCCCAGTTACCTCTGCGCATGTCAGTTGGGTCTGGCTGGTTGCCGCCGCTCTTGAACTTGCGCAGGTTGTAGCTGAAAGTAGCCATGAAGTAACGCTGCAGTACAGTAGACTGCACGTCTTCAATGTAATCAGCGGCTACGTTACGCTGTATGCTCACGTTCTGCTTCAGCAGGTCGTTCACGCTCAGGCTGATCTCACCCTGCTTGTTCTTGAATATCTTTTTGCCAAGGCTCATGTTCCAAAGCAGGTAGCTGTTCTCTACGCCAGCCGATAAGCCTGAATTATACTGGTGGTTCAGCTCTGTGCGGTATACCAGGTCTTTCCAAAGTATCCAGTTGTAGCGCAGGTTCGTGTTCTGGGTGTAATAGTTGTTATTGCCACGAACGCTTTGCAGTGTGTTGTCTACAATGTTGTAGTTACCAAACGTAGAAATGTTGAAGTCAATCTTCTCGCTGATGTTGCTGCTGATATTCAGGCCCATGCCAGCCGTTTTTGTGTTAGCATAGTTCTCCTGCCCGTCGATCATACCTGGAATTCTGGAGTAGCCGATTGAGCCGTTAATGTTCAGGTTCGACTTCATGAAGCTTAGCGGCTGGCCATAGTTGAAGAACGAACGCACATTCACGAAGCCGTCCATGTTTACAGGGCGGCTTAAACGCGCGCCAACTGGTATCGTGTAGGCATCAGTGGTCTTAAATGGAAGCTCATCTCTGTAGTTCTCGTTGCGGATGTTATACACACTGTTGGCAATGTAGTTCTGGGTGATGGTACCGAACATACCTACAAAGAACACCTTGTTTGTTTCAGGGCTGAAGTTGCGGAAACGTACATTGATACGGCTCTGGTAGTCCTGGTCCAGTTCAGGGTTACCTATGCGTGGCTGTAAGGTGTTGGATATATCCAGTACATCCTGCAACTGCTCTATTGAAGGCGTGTTAGTATTGGTGCGCAGGCTTATGTTCAGGTTGCTTGTGTTTGAGAACTTATACTCATACTCCGCCGAAGGAAGCACATTTGAGAAATTGCGTTTCAGGTTATTGGAAGGCTCCGGAAACTCGTTCTCGCCCTGCAAGGTAGCATACTGGTATTTCACATCAGCCTGGAACCTCACTTTATCCAGACGGTACTGGTAGCTAGGGCCAAAGCTCTGCGAAATGTAGTCGCTTTTGAAGGTGTTGCTAAGCTGCGGGTTAAAATTGCTGTATGTATTGGCTGTTTCCACAAAGTCGAATACCCTGCGGTCAGAGTCGTTTAGCTGGTTGCCGATGGTGTACTCCAACTGCAAACGGGTGTTCTCTGCGATCCACTGCGAGTAGTTCAGGTTCGCGTTCCAGGACGAGTTATCCTTATCCGTAGATATAAACTGGTTTCTGTAGCTGCTGCGCTCTGGTCTAATGTTATTTGTGATGTTTGCCAGTTCAAATAAATCGCCGGGGGAGCTGCTGTAGCTGTTTGTAAAGTTAGCAGTAAATATGCGGCCTGATTCGCCGAAACGGTGAGAATACAGGATGTTGTTGCTGAAATTAAAGCTGCCAACTTCGTTATCGTTTCTTTCCACAGATTCAGACTCAGTGCCCTGATTTGATGTTAAGAGGGCAGTGCTGTTACGCAGTGAGTTGTTGTTCTGGAATGAAATGTTTGGCGTTACCAAAAGCCTGTTGTTCTGGTTGATGTTGTACTGCAAACGGAAATTTAAGCGGTGGCTCTCTGTTCCGTTGGTGTTGAAGCTGTTCTCACGGTACACACGGTCCAGGTCAGTGGCAAAGTAATCCTGGAAGCGGAACTGGTTGTTAACCGTTTCGTTTTTGGCATAAGTATAGTTTCCGCCAACCTCGATCTTCTTGCCCCACATGTCGTTGTAGTTGATGCTGAAGTTGTTGTTTTCGCTGATGCCTCTTGGCGATCCACCTCCAAACATTCTGCGGCCACGCATGCCTCCACCCGGTGTTTCACCGATAGAGAAATCGGTCATGTTGATGTTGTTGGTAAGGCCTGTAACTGTTATTCTGCGGTTGTTGTTGAAGAAGTTTACAGTTGCACCCACCATGTAGCGCTCATCGGTGCCATAACCAACCGAAGCTTTTCCGGTATAGCCAATGCGAGCCTCTTTTTTCGTTCTGAAGTTCAGTGTTTTCAGTCTGTTGCCGTCATCAAAGCCGCTGAAAGCCGCTCTGTCGCTTTGGGCATCAAACACCTCCACGTTCTCGATCATATCGGCAGAGATGTTGCGAATAGCGGTGCTAACATCGCTTCCGGTAAATCTTTTGCCGTCGATCATTACCTGTCTCACATCCTCGCCCTGGGCCTGCACTCGACCTTCCTGAATAGTTATGCCCGGCATTTTTGTTACCAGGTCCTCAGCGCTGGCATCAGGGGCAGTCTTAAACGCTTTGGCATTAAACTGGGTGGTGTCGCCTTTTTGCTCACCAAGCGGCGCGCGGCCCACAACCTGTACTTCCTTTAAAGCCGTTGAGCCGTCCTGCAGCAACAGTTGGCCCAGGTTTAAGGTGGCACCCTGTACCTGTACGGTTCTTGTAAACTTTGCAAAGCCAATGTAATTGATCTCCACTGTGTATTGACCGTTGGCAATGCGCTCAAAACGGAAGCGGCCCTCGGTGTCGGTTACAGTGGCGGTTACAGTGGCATCAGTTGTTTTCTTTAGCACTATATTGGCACCTGGTAAAGCGGACTTGTCGCTGCCGCTTGCTACCGAGCCAAAAACAGCAAAACTCTGCGCGTAGGCATTAACCGTACCTACAAGTAAAAGCAGAAATGGTAGTAGTTTCTTCATTTAAGTTTAAGAAGTATAAGATCGTTTTATGCCTGTTTTGACAAACAGAAATTAAAATGGTTTAATGCTTTTAAAAAAAGATTTTCAGTGTTATGCCATAGAGTAAGGGTTGCTCTATTACGTTGCTGAGCTATTGCTATTTAAGTTAGGGTAGGGGCGGGTATTTTTTCAGGATCGAGGGTACTCGCATAAAGCGCCCTTCCTAATAGAGTTTAAAGATAACTGCGGACTATACGGTAGAAATGAAGTTATGCCAGGATCATTTGCCTTTAGTTAACTTTCTCTCAGGGCGTTACTATAAGAAACTCAAGTTGCGATATATGATAAACCAGGCAGGTGTAAACACACCCCTGCGCCCCTTCAAGGCTACAATTAGGACACAATTTTACATTCGCTGTTATTCCTGCCGAGAGTTGAAAACTCGCGGCTTATTATAGGGCAAGCTTTCAGCTTGCGTAGGTATGCAAAAGTATAAAAAACGGCTCACGCAAGCTGAAAGCTTGCCCACATGGACAACCACGAGTTGAAAACTCGCGGTAGATAGAGCGTTTTATACTTGTGTCCTGATAGTAGCTTGAACAAGAAGGGGAATTTAATTACACTTTTGTGAGAATCCCCTCTTGAGAGGGGCGCAGGGGTGTGTTTACACCTGCCTGGTTTATCATATATCGCAACTTGAGTTAACTAGCAAAGCTGCTGTGGGTACCCATGCACATGTTCCTATTCACGGGGACAAGGATGTTCCATGGCAGTTTTGCTTTCGGGCAAAGAGTTATTGAAGCTTGCCTGGCAGCAGGAGCAGAAAAAACTTAATTGCAGATGGGGTATTTATACTTAAACAACAAGGTTACTTTTGGGTTGTTAGCGTATAAAGGTGCAGTTTAATTCAGGACCGACTTTATTTTCAGGAAAGTATATTGGTCTGCAACTATTTTCGTTTGTGTAGAGTCTTTTGATTTAAAAGCACTACTGCAATTCTTCTATCTTCAATTATGTCCTTGTTGGGTATCACGGTAAGTTTTTTCAGGCGCAGGATAATTACACCTGTAACTAATCTGCTGAGGCAGGGGATGACCCCGCAGAAGCTTGCCGTTACTTTTGCGCTGGGCACGGTGGTAGGCGTGGTGCCAGCCATTGGCGTAACCACCGTAATGGGAACAGCGCTGGCTGCCAGGTTCAGGCTCAACATCGCGGCCACCATACTTATTACTTACCTGATGCAGCCCCTCCAGATCCTTCTGATAATTCCGTTTGCTAAAATGGGGATTTACCTGTTTGGTTTGCAGGAACTGCGTTTCTCACTTAGTGAGATAACGGCTATGTTTAAAGCAGACTGGCTACATGCCATTGGTATACTTTGGAAGGCTAACCTGGCTGCCGTTGCCTCCTGGGCTTTGATCGCATTGCCTGTCGGCGTGTTGTTATACTTTGCCTTGCTGCCTTTGCTTATAAAGTTTATGCCAAAAAAGGCGGAAGTATAAAATCATTCTGTGGTCATAAATAAAAAGAGAGGCCGGCAACTTCAATGCCGGCCTCTCTTTTTAATGAGTGTACAGAAGCTAACTCTTAGGTTGTCTCCAGTATCTGGAACAGCTCATCCAGTTTTGGAGTAAGGATAATTTCTGTGCGACGGTTCTTCTGGCGTGCTTCTTTTGTTTTGGCCTCATCCAATGGCACGTACAGCGAACGGCCTGATGGCGTTACGCGTGTTGGGTCTACGCCGGCGTTTGTAAGGATGCGGGTAATTTCTGTTGCGCGAAGTACGCTCAGGTCCCAGTTGTCCTGCATGCCCACAGTGCCTCTTGCTATCGGAACATCATCGGTATGGCCTTCCACCAGCACGTTTACATCTTTTTGCTCTTTAAGCACAGCTGCCAGTTTGCGCAGTGCGTCTTCGCCTTTAGGGTCTACTTTGGTGGAGCCGGAGTTGAAAAGAAGCTGCTCGGCAAGGCTCACGTATACTTTGCCGTTGCGCACGTTTATGCTCAAATCCTTATCATTGAAGCCAAGCAGGGCGTTTGTAACCTTATTGCGCAGGTTGCTCACGGCTCTTTCTTTCTCGTCCAGGATGCGCTGTAATTCTGCCAGGCGCTGCTCACGTGCTTTCAGGTCGGCGTTCAGGCGTTCGATCTGCGTTTTGCTCATGTTCAGGTTTTCGCCAAGGGCTTTGCCTTCTTTCAGGGCTTTTGCCAGGCTTTGCTGGTACTCAATCTTTTGCTGCTCCAGTTCGGCTTTGGCCTGCTCCAGGCTTGCTTTCTCCTCTTCTAGCGCTGCTTTCTGCTGCTCCAGGGTCAGTTTTTGCCTTTCCAGATCGGCCTTCTCCACTTCCAGGGTGTTCTTGCGGCTCATCAGGTCGTCGTACTTCTTCTTCGACACCACGCAGGATGATAGCGCCAAACTTCCTGCCAACACGAAGACAGACGCTCTGAGTAAATTCTTTTTCATACGGTATTATACTTTGGCTAATTGTGTGCACTAGGCTGATGAACAAATATAGCAAATTATGAATGCCGTAAACGAAAAAGCAGAATTATTTATACTGTTACTCAGAACATTGAAAGTTGCTCTGGCATAACTTCGTTGAGAGGTTGGTTTCGGGCCGCTTCCCAGCCGATCATGGCCATTTTTCGTTCGCTGCCCCAGCGGTACTCGCCAATGCCGCCCACACTCTTGATAACACGGTGGCAGGGGATAAGGAAAGCAACCGGGTTGCTGCCAATGGCTGTACCCACGGCTCTGCTGGCAGTAGGCTGGCCAATGTGCTGTGCCAGGCCAGCGTAAGAGGTCAGGCAGCCTTCCGGGATGCGCAGCAACGCTTCCCATACTTTCAGCTGAAACGGCGTGCCCTGTAAGTGTAACCGGAGGGTGTTGCGAGTAGTGTCAGAATTCTGGAAAAATGCCTGTACTTGCTCGTGCTGTTTGTCAAAAGTATAAACAAGCCTGGCTTTAGGCCATGTTTTCCGCAAATTTGCCAAAGCCTCGGTCTGGTTCTGGTAGAAATGGAGGTAACAAATTCCTTTAGCGGTAGAGGCTACAATGTAATCACCGAAACAGCAGGAGTTAAAACTATACTTCAGTTCCAGTTTATCTCCCAGTTGGCTGAAGGTGCCGGGCGTAACGCCTTCTATGTTCAGGAAGAGATCATGCAAACGGCTACTGCCCGATAAACCGCACTTTTCCGCTGCTTCTGACAGGTTGCCGGTTTGCGCCATTACTGCCTTGGCATGCTGCAGCGTAAGGTACTGCAGAAACTTTTTGGGGCTCACGCCGGCCCACTCCGTGAACACGCGTTGGTAATGGTACGGACTCATGCAGGCCTGCGCTGCCAGTTCCTCCAGCTTAGGCTGCGCTAGGGCGTTTGCCCTGATGTAAGCCAGTGAGTTTGCGATGGTCTGGTAATGGTTCATACTTCAAATCACAGAAAAGCTACCCATACTTCCAACCCGATTCTTGCGGATCTTAATGTGAACAAAAAGCCCCGAGCATTGCTGCCGGGGCTCTGTGTTATTTTTGCTCTTTAACAAGGTCTGTGGCGTCTGATGAACGGAAGAATCCTTCCGGGTCCGGCATCTTTTCCACCAGTTCCGAAATATAGGCGTAATCCACCACACTCATGTTAAGCTTGCGCGCTTTGTGCAGATTGTCCCAGGCTTCCGGGTATTTCTTTTCGTAGTACTTCGCCAGCGACAGGTTATACAGGGCATAAGCGTTTTGTGGCTCAGCCGTAAGCGCCTCGTTTAGCAACTGGTTAGCTTTTTTGAGATTCTTCTTTTTCTTCTTCTCTCTGTAAAGCGCCAGGTACGAGCTTGCCATATCAGAGAGCAGCATGGAATTTTTAGGCTCCAGAGCCAGCGCCTTTTCGTAATAAGTTATGGACTCGGCGTTATTGCCTTTAGATGCCGATATCAGACCAAAGGCCCAGTAAGGATCAACGTTATTCGGGTTAAGCAACCATGCCAGGTTAAAGCGATACATGGCCGTATCTACTTGTCCTTCGTTGTAATACTCCCAACCACGCTCCATAAAAAAGCTGCTTGCCTCCTGGCGGTTCAGGAAACTCTTGTCGCAACTGGTCAGGAATCTTTCATCCTTTTTTTGCTGCGCTTCTGTTTTAGGCTTGTTGCCGAACATCGGCAGCACCAGGTGGCTCTGGTCTTCCTGTGCAAAGCTTGCCGAGGCAGCCAGCACGATAAGGGCAAGGGCAAATAGTAGTCTTCTCATGTTTGGGTTGTGTTGATTAGCTGTACGAGCAGCGCTTTAAATTTAAGGTAATGGCATCTTATAAACAAACTTAGCGCAGTTTTGCCTTGGTGTAAACGCCTTTGGGGTCTTTCTGCTTGTCCAGCAAGGCCAGCACGAAGTTCTTGTCGGCCTTCGCTTTTTTGTTGGCCGTGCTCAGGTGCAGGTATTTCCAGGCTAGGTCGTACTCTTTTAGGTAATAGCTGTTAATGGCCAGTTTATAATAAGCCGTGGTTTGCTTAGGGGCCAGTTTTACAGCCTGCTGCAGCAGTTTTTTACTCTGCACCAGGTCATCGGGGTTGCTGGTGGCGTAAAACCTGTTCAGGTGGCTGGTAGCTACATCGGTCATCAGTTGCGGGTTGTTCTTGTCTTTCTCGAGGGCCCGGTAAAGTATGAACAAAGCTTTGTCGTGCGCCTTCTGTTCGCCGTAAATTTTGCCGTAGCCCCACAGTATGTCGTTGTTGGTGCTGTCGAGTAGCCAGGCGCGGCCAAGCAGGTAGCTTGCCGAGTCCAGTTTGTGTTGGTTAAAGGTACGCTGGGCGTGCATTACATAATATTTGGAGGCCACCGTTTTGCTCTTAAAGCGTTTGGTGCTGCTTTTTATGAATTTTTGCTGCGCTGCCTTTTGTGCCGCCGTTTTGGGCTTTTTAACCGGTACCACATCGGCCATACTCAGTGCAGTTACCTGTACCGTTTCCTCTTTTTTTGTATCTTTTACAGCGCTAAGGGTATTGCAGGCGCTTGTGCCTGCTGCAAGTAAACCAAGCGCCACTATCCAATTTCGCATGTTCTTTTGCTATGGTTCGGGGTATAAACGCGCCTGAACCGAAAAAAGTGCTGGAGGTAGTTATTTTGCCTGTAAGTGTTAATGCAATCTTTTTATACTTATACTTTACCAGTGCTTTGCAGACTGTGCTTATACTTGTGGGTTTGAGGTAGCAGCATATAAAAACCCTTAGCTAATTGGCTTTGTGGCTTATACTTTGGTAGTGCAAAAACTTAAATGCGACAAATGACGTTTTATTTGTGACAAGTTTCGTATATTTGAAAGTATAACCACCACCGATATGGGACAAGCCTTAAAAATAGGAGCAGGAATTAGCTATAAACTGATAGATGACCGGGACGTATTCATGCTTATCAGCACGGTGCGCGAAGGTATAAAGTATGCGCTATTTCAGAGCATTGCCGATAAAAGTCCGTTCAGCACTGCAGAGTGGTCTGGTTTTCTGCACCTGTCTGAGCGTACCTTTCAACGCTATAAAAAAGAGAAACGCACCTTCGATCCACTACACTCAGAAAAGATACTGGAGATAACCCTAGTCTATAACAAAGGGGTGGAAGTATTCGGCGACAAAGCCAATTTTGACGCCTGGCTGGAGGCAAAGAATGTGGCGCTTGGCGGCATCAAACCAAAAGAACTCCTCGATAACACCTTTGGCATTGGTCTGTTAAGAGACGAACTTACACGAATCGAACACGGCGTGCTGGCATGATCGTTTATCGCCTGAGCAGGAGCAAATTCAAAAATGACTTGAGCGGCAAAGGGGCGGAGCTGGCCGGCGGACGCTGGAACAGCAAAGGCGTGCCCATGCTGTATACCAGTGAGTCCATAGCGCTTTGTACCGTAGAGATTGCCGTACACATGCCCCTGGGCATCGTTCCCCTTGACTATTACCTGGTCCGGATAGAGTTACCCGATTTAGAAGAAATGCCTGAAGTTAAACCGGAAGACCTGCCCGAGGCCTGGAAAAGTTTTCCTCATGCCAACCTTACCCAGGAAATCGGCGATAATTTTATACTTGAAGAAAGCCATCTGGTTTTAAAAGTGCCTTCGGCCACGGTGCAGGGCAATTTCAATTACCTGGTCAATCCACGCCACCCGGATTTCAATAAAGTAAAAGTATTGGACGCGGTGCCGTTTGAGTTTGACAAGCGTTTGTTTGCGAAGTCCTGAAGCAAAGCCCTGGGGTGATCAGACTTACATTCTACCCCAGGAAAAGCCTTTTGTAAGGCAAAAGAGGTCGGTTATACTATAAATCGTAGGTTGCGCCCATTTTGGCTATCGTCACATCCCATCCAAAAGCATCATGGATCTTTAAGCGAAGTTCATCGCTGGCCTGTGGTTCTCCGTGATTGAGGTAAACCTGCTTTGGTGCTTTTGTGAAGTTGTCAAGCCACCATAGCAGATCAGCCTGGTCGGCATGAGCAGACAGGGAGCTTATTTTTCGGATCTCTGCGTGTACTGTGTAATAACTGCCGTGTATCTTGATATCGTTGCTGCCGCTTCGAAGCAGATTGCCTCGGGTGCCCGGTGCCTGGTAGCCGGCTAATAAGACTGTGTTCTTTTTGTCTTCCAGCAGTCGCTCCAGGTAATACAGCACACGCCCACCCGTAACCATACCACTGCCTGCAATAATTATTTTAGGGCCGGGATTATCCAGTACATGCATGGTGTGCTCAAACTCCCGGATTATATGCACGTTGTGCATCATAGCGCGGCACTCGGCAGGGCTAAGGCTGTGCCAGTCTGTATACTTGAGGTATAGTTCCGTAACGTTTGCACCCATTGGAGTATCAAGAAGAACCGGAATATTGGGTATTGCTTTTTCGTAGCGGAGTGTGTTAATGATAAGTAGCAATTCCTGAGCGCGTTCCACTGCAAAACTTGGTATCACCAAAATGCCGCCCTTGTGGTAGGTATGGTTCACGATCTCCTGAATTTCTTCGTACGGAGAAGCTGTGCCATGAAGCCTGTCGCCGTAAGTAGATTCCAGCACAAGGTAATCTGTTTCACTTATAAGGGCAGGCGGCTGCATCAGCATCGGACGCCTGCGTCCCAGGTCTCCGGAGAAAACAAATCGCTTACCAAGGCATTCCAGTTCTACAAACGAAGATCCGAGTATGTGGCCGCTATTGTGTAAGCGGAACTTCATTTCCTCATTTATTTCAACCAGTTTTCCAAGAGGCTGTATATCAAAAAGCGGCATGGTGCGGTCCACATCGTGTTCGTCGTACAGTGGTTTGGCAGGGTGGTGACGGCTATAGCCAAATTTGTTTGCTTTATCGGCATCCTCTTCCTGTATCTTGGCACTATCCCGAAGAATGATTTCGGAAACATCGCGCGTTGGTTGTGTAGCGTAGATTGGGCCGGCGTAGCCATACTTTGTAAGCACTGGCAAGTATCCGCAATGGTCCAGGTGCCCGTGCGTGAGAATGATCGCATCTAACTCAGGAACATCAAGAGGTGGTTTTTTCCAGTTAAGCAGGCGCAGCTCTTTTAAACCCTGAAACAGGCCGCAATCTATCAGTAGCTTGTGCTTTTTAGTTTTAACAAGGATTTTAGAGCCTGTAACGGTGCCTGCACCGCCTAAAAATTTAAGCTGCAGCTGAGAATGCTGTTCTGCCATAGGTTTATACTGATAGACGTTTATGGTTTGATGTTGTACGTACGTACCAGCATTAGAGTGCTTCTACAGCAGTGAATTTTACAGGGCCAATAATAAAAGTATGTTGTTTCGCGGCAGTGCTATTTGGTAACTGTAAAGTATAATGAACGCTGTCAGTCAGCAACAATTTAAAAAGCCAGCCCCTTTGCATTGGAACTGGCTTTTGGTGAGTTAAAAACTGGTGTTTACTAGTCTCTGCCTGGCAGGTAGATCTGTAAACCAAGCGATAAGCCCAGGCCACCGCCCCCTGTGCTGGAGCTGATGTCTGCTTTGGTATATGTATAGCCAAGTATACCCTCTATGGCCACATTGCGAGCCACAAAATGCGCATAACCGCCGCGTATGCCTATCAGCAGCGAAACGGGTTCATCTTCTTCGTTGTCTTTCGTAGAGCTGCCGGCTATACCAAATGCCACTTCCTGGAAAATTCGGCCAGTAGGACCACCGCCCTGGGTATAGTAATAGCGGGCAAACGGGGTGATGCCGTACTGAAAATTGGTGCCCCCGTCATAAGCTGTCAAGCCAAGTATAAGCTCGGTACCTATGGCAAGGTTCTCGCCGGCAAAGAAACCGGCTTTTGGGTTAATGAGCAGGTTGTAAGTATCGGTGCTGAAGTTGAAGCTTGTGGAAGCAATGCTGCCGCCCACCAGCCAGTTGCCTTTGCTAATGGCTTCGTCTGCCACGGCAGCCGAGGAGGCTGGTAATGGGGGAGTTGGTAAATCTTGCGCCATCGCACCGGTAAAGTATAACGCGACAGCAAATAAAGTAGTTAAAATCTTCTTCATAGCAGTAGTTAATTAGTTGCAAATAATTGTCTTGTATTAAGCTGTATACCAGCTTCCTAATATAAAAACGATTGCAGTTTAAATATGTTTGCACTTAACAGTCAGGGGGTTATGCGTTCGGGAGGCTTAATTTTGACACTTTCAAATTGCACTGTTTGCTGTTGTATAACTGCTAAGTTGAAATGTTGTATATTGAGCTGATGAAAGGTGCCTGTTACTAAGTTTGTTATGCTGTTAACTAAATATGTTAAACCCTAACCGATACCTGCTGTGTATACTGCTTCTGCTGCCTGCATGGTGCCTTCAGGCCCAGAAAAGCAAGCAGGAGAAATACCTGGAGAAGCTACTTTTAAAGCAACAAGACTCTTTTTTAAACCATGTGTTACAACACCCCGATAAATTCCAGGTGCAGATCATGTACACACAGGTAAACCGCGACAAGCAAAACAAAACGAGCTTTAAAACTTATACCTGGGGAGTAGATCCGGAGCGGTATTATTACCCTGCAAGCACCGTTAAGCTGGCCACCGCAGCCGCAGCCCTGGAAAAGATAAACAACCTGCAGGTAAGCGGCCTTACCCGCGATACACCCCTTCGCATCGACAGCGCCTACGCCCAGCAGAGTGGTGTTCTCCGGGATCCCAGTTCTGCCAATGGCCTGCCTTCGGTGGGGCATTATATAAAGAAGATTTTACTGGTGAGTGATAACGATGCTTACAACCGGTTGTATGAGTTTGTAGGGCAGCAAACCCTGAACGAAACCCTGCATAAGAAAGGCTATCAGGATGTACGCATTATTCACCGGCTTTCGGTTGGAGATGGGGCAGAACGTGCGCGGTATACCAACCCGATCAGGTTTTATGACGGTGACAGCATTGTGTTCCAGCAGTGGCTTGTCTATAACCCGAATGAGTACCCGAACAAGCTTAAAACTACACGCATGGGAGTGGGGTACTACCAGAACGGAAAGCTGGTGCAGCAGCCCATGGATTTTTCGGACAAGAATTTTTTAACCATCGCCACGCAGCAAGCCATACTTAAGTCGCTTATTTTCCCGGAGGCGGTACCGGCACAGCAGCGTTTTAACCTTACCGAAGAGGATTATACTTTCCTGTACAGGTACATGGGCATGCTGCCGCGCGAAAGCGATTACCCTGCCTACGACACTGCAACCTACAACGACAGTTATGTGAAATTCCTGCTTTTTGGTAACCAGAAAGAACCACTACCAAAACACATCCGCAGCTTCAACAAGGTAGGGGATGCTTACGGTTTTCTGATAGACAATGCCTACATCGTTGACTTTGAGAACCAGGTGGAATTTTTGTTGACGTTGGTTATACTTGTAAATGAGGCTATGGTATTTAATACCAATGACTACCAGTACGACAGCATCGGCTTCCCGTTCATGAAAAAGCTGGGGCAGGCTGTTTACCAGCACGAATTAACGCGCAAACGTAAGTATAAACCCAACCTGAACAGGTTTAAGGTGCATTAGTTTACTTGCTTCTGTAGTCTGCAATTATGCCGTCGCAGATCCAGTTGGCAAGCGCCTGGCGGTTGTTCGGGATCACGAGGCGGCGCTGGTCCAGGTCGTTGCGGATGTTGCCCAGTTCGATGAAAACCGTTGGCGGGTGGCTATACTTTACCACATACAAACTGCTGCGGTGCGAAACAGTGCCTGAGTAATCGCGGGAGGGCTGGTGGCGGTTATACTTTCTGTCAAAAGTAGCGTGTATACTTTCCGCCAGCTTTTTGCCGTCGCTGCTGTTTTCGTGGTGATAAAAGAACACGTCAATGTTTTTGCGTTCGCTGCGGCTGTCTATGTGCAGGGTAACCATGCGCTGGTAGGCTCCCTTGTGCTTTGCATATAATGAGTTGATGGCGTTTACCCGTTGGCGGAGGCGCTGCACCTGGCTACGCGAAACCGGTGATCCGTTGTAATTTTTCTCATCCTGGTCCATCTTCAGGATATTCTCGTCCCGGATGCCATCTTTCTCATCTTGGATGATCATGTACACCGTGGCGCCATGCTCCATCAGGCGTCGGGCCAGGCGTATTGTCACGTCATAGGCATACTCATCCTCTGCCAGCTTGTAGGGGCCATACTTTCCAACTGCACCCGGATCCGGACCACCGTGGCCGCTTACCAGGTAATACACTGCTCCCTTCAGCTTCTGGTCTATCAGTTCCACACGCTCATACTTTTTACCGAAGATAGGAACCGTCATTACCTTCGAAGGTGCTGGTTCGGCAGCGCCTGTTTCCGTTTTGCTTCCCTTTGCCGGAAGAATGTACGTGCGGCCTGCATAGAGGCTGTTGTTTTCGCCCAGGTTGTCTTTGTTCAGGTCCAGGAATTCTTTCAGCTGTGAAGTGGAAAGGCCATGGCGGCGCAGCAAAGTATAAATTCCGTCGCCTTGTTTGGCCTGCACGCGCAGCAAAGTGCTTTGGGCAAATGCCTGAAAGGTAATGAACAGCAGGAGTAAGGGTAAAACTACTTTTCGCAAAACGGTATACTTTTCTTTAAAATGAAATTGGGCAAAGCGATATTACTAAAAATGCCCGAGTGAAAAAAGTATAGCCGCATACTTTAATCAGTTGATATTACCGGGCAAACCTAAAAAACGCTTTCCAGACCTTATTTTAAAGTATAGCTCACTAGCTCATAACGGCGCATCAATACGTCTGAATCCACGAAGAACCTATCAGAGCGCACCAGACCTACTTTAGGACTAACGTAATCTTTCTGCTTAAACGTAAACGGTGTGGTACTGCCTGGTTGTGAGTGCTCCTTCCTGATCACAAAAGTATAGCCAGTTAGGTTCTCAAGTGCATCTTCGATAGGAGCTAGCTGGTATGTACTGCTTGTGCGCACCCATAGGGTATAATTGGGATACTGGTACCCATACCCGATAGGGCCATGGTTGGCATTAGGATAGATCAGCACAGCCTCGTCACCGGGCCTTCTGTTTTTATTGAAGTATGCATACCCGTTTCTGTGGTTATGCATAATGGATTTTCCGTTCAAAATGTACCATGTACCGCCATTTATCACGGTGTCGCGTAGCACCACAGTTCTGGATTCGCTGGTCGACATGATCTTGCCATTGCTATCGTAGTCTGTTACTTTATAAACCCATTCGTTGCCTACTTTTAAAGGTATCATTTGCTCTACGGGTGCGGGTGTCTCCTCTTTACGGCACGACACTAGCATAAGTAGCAAACACAGTAACAAAAGAGCTGGTGATGTTTTCATGCGTTTTTAAGTTTGTTTTTAACAGGACTCGGTTTTTACATCAACGGTTGCATGAATATATTATTATGATAATATTATCCTGCAATGTATTTTATACTTTGTGTATGTTCCTGCACAGCCTAAAAGTATGGTTTACCTGGCGCAAATGCCCCGGTAAGCGCACCATTTACAAACTTCGAGGTCATTCGTTTTTCGGATAGGCTCCTCCGGGTCTAGTAGTCGATTCACGAAGTCCGACAGAAGCGACTCAGAAGCACTTATAAAATCGCCGCCTATTTCCTCTGGAAAGTTAAACTCAGATGAAAGCACACCCCCCTCCAGGTTACGGAACGAGATGATGCCAGATTTAGGATCTACTGCCAACGGCGACACATGCGGCGCATTGCGGAGTATCTTTTCTGGTTCGCGCTGCAGGGTGCGGTGCAGAATATACTCATAAAGCCACAACTGTCGGGCTTTGCCATACTTTGCATCGGTCAGGAAGTGGGTTTCCACGTCATCAGTTTTTACGTTAAGCTGGCTTTTTTCAACTTTGCCAGTTTTGTAGTCCACTACGCGCAGTTCATGCCCTGTCAGGTCGATGCGGTCTGCTTTTCCAGCAACGCGCACCTGCAAAGTTTCGCCGTTTACCTGCACCGGAAGTATGGCATCCAGGGTTTCTTCGAGGCGCAATACATACAGCGGCAACTCATCCGAATCTTTTAACTGGTGCAGGTATTTCTCCAGCACTTCAACGGCCACTTTGTAAAGCAGGTAATTCATGCCGCGCTCTGGTTTGGCACCTTGCGTAACCTTGCTGAACTCAGCCTTTGTTTTGGCGGGCAGGGCCTTCTGCATTTGTGCTATATGTCCAGCGGTAATGGGTTCGCCGCTTTGTTCGTGCGGCTTAAAGAAATCTTCGAGCACCTGGTGCACGATGGTACCAAACTGGTCAGCGCCTAACTGCTCTTCCACCTCATCGATCTCCTGCATTTTGGCAATGCGGGTAAAGTAGTACTGCAGCGAACAGTTGATGTACATGTTCATGTGCGAAGGGTAGAGGCCACGCTCCAGTTCCTGCTTTAGTTGCGCAATGGTGGCTGCGTCTTTCTCAATCAGGATGTCCTCCTCATACTTGCGTGTCTGTTCCTGCTCCACGGCAGCCGTCATGTCGCGGAAGGTGATGCGTGGGTTGCGCAGCGCCAGGTCGTTTTGCAGCTGAAGTATAAAGCGGCTCTTCTCACCGGAGCCATAGGTGTCGGATGGCAGCACGTAGAGCAGGTTTACGTTTTTGGCGCGCTGCAGCAGGCGGTAAAAGTTATAAGCCATGGCACCCTCAGACTCGGCGTAGGTAGGCAGGCCAAACTGCTTCAGCACATCGTATGGCATCAGCGATTCGTGGCGTTTTGGTGCCGGCAAAGTGTTTTCGTTTACCGAAAGTATGATCAGGTTCTCAAAGTCCAGTGCACGGGTTTCGAGCATACCCATGATCTGCACATCAGAAATAGGCTCACCGCTAAAGGGCAGGCGCGTCTGGCTGATCAGTTCGTATAAAAACTTCTTGAAGCTGCGCACCGAGATCTTCTGCTCACGGCAATCGAAAATGGTATCGAGGCGTTTTACCAAAGTATAAAAAATGTACAGGTACTCCGTTTCGATGGAGTTGTGGCCGTGGCTGTATACCTGGCGCAGCAGCTCGATCAGCTCATACATCGCATGAATGATGTCGTCGCAATCGCGCCAGCTGGTGAACAGCACCTCGAAAAGCGGGTGGTGCTGGCTAAGTTCCAACAGTTCCTCAGCCCGTACCAGTACTTTGTTTTCCTGCACCATCTTCTCCAGCACGGTTTGTATCATGCCATGGTATTTGGCCTGCTCCGGGTCGTCGTTCAGGTGCAGCTCATACCTTCTGATAAAAGGGTGCGTGAGCAGTTTGGTAACCGACAGGTGATGGTACTGGTGCACTTTGTAGCCGGAGTCGGTGAGCTGGGTAACGCCGGTCAGGTGTACCTCAAACAGCAGGTCCACGAGGTTGAACAGGGGAGTGCCCTTAAAGCTCAGACCCATGGTTACGTTATAGGTCGGGATCTCCTCCGGAATGGAGTGCAGCACCGGTAAAAGCAAGGTTTCATCGGGCAGCACGATGGCTACCTGCGCATGCTTGTCTTTTTCGCGTATCTGCTGCAACAGCTGTCCGGCCAGTTTGCCCTGCATGCTGGCATTGGCTACCCCGATCACGTTTATTTCCTTGTCATCGGTCAATAGCAGGTTTTGTTGCCAGCGCCACTCCGGCAGTTTCCAGGTGCTTTTATACTTGCGCAGAAAGCTTCCAGCCCTGTTCGGTGTGTTATCCTCCATGTAAAAATCATCACTGTCGAAGAGCACCTCTGCTTTGTCATGCTTCAGCAGGGTTTTGATGATTTTTTCTTCGGATACGGTTAAGCTGTTCAGGCCAATGAAGATAAACTGGGCACATGCATCCGACTTGGCTATACTTTCGATGTCCCGGGCTACTTTCCGGAAGGCCATGCCGGTGTAGGCCTGCTTGTTTTCGAGCAGGCGCTTTTGCAGGTTATGATAGGTTTTTTCGATATTGTCCCAGAGGCTGAAGTACTTGCGCAGGGTAGGGGACACCTCCTTACCCAGAAACTTGGGGTCCCAGCGCTCCAGGGCTTTGGCTTCCGTTAAATACTCAAACAGTTTCCGGGTATCTACCAGGTTTTGGTCTATGCGGCTGAAGTCGTCGAGCAGGGTGGCCGACCAGGTTACAAACTGATCGAAGTCCAGATTTGGATCCTGCTCGCGCATCAGGTCATAGAGATCCAGTTGCAGGTTTATCGGCTCAACCACGTCCGTTTTGGCAAGCTTCCGGATGAAGTCTTCCATGGAGTATACTTCCGGCGACCAGATAGGCTCCGGGGCAGCCTGTGCCAGGGCAGTCTTAAAAAAGAAACTGGCACGCCTTGAGGGCAGCACAATGCACAGGTCGCTGATGTTCTCTTTATACTTCTCGTAAACGTATTTCGCTGTTAGCTCCAGGAAAGTCTGCACAGGTAATTTTGAATGAGTGGTTGAGTGAATTATTCTCTGAATCAGGATTTACAGGATTATAAGATGGACAGGATGATAGTGTAATCTTTAATTAGTTTTTATGAAGCGCTGTCGGAGATCACTAGCATACTACTTTGCTCTTTTTCTTTTTACAGCAAATGAATCCTGTCCATCAAATAATCCTGTAAATCCTGATCCTTAGTGTATCGATGGCATTTTGGTATTCCCAAGGTCATCCATTGGTAAGTATGGATTGTAGGCTATTTCCCAGAGGTTATCATCCGGGTCGGCAATGTAGCCGCTGTAGCCACCCCAGAATACTTTCTCAGGTTTTTTCATAACACGGGCACCTTTCTCTTCCAGTTGGGCAATCAGTTCGTCTACTTCCTGCTCAGACCTTACATTATGGGCAAGCGCATACTTCCTGAACCCCTGGCCAGCCGGGTCTACGCCGGCATCATCGGCTAAAGACTCCTGCGGGAACAGGGCTAACTGTATGCCGTTCAACTGAAAAAATACAATGCCATCGGTGCTGGCTTCTGTTGGCGTCCAGCCGAACACGTTCAGGTAAAAGTCCTTGGCGCGTTGCAGGTTGCGCACCCCAATGGTGATAAGTGTAATTCGTTGCTCCATGGTATTTTATACTTGCTTCGCTGCTAATGTCTTAGTAGCCTTAGCGTTCTATGCTTTTAAGTATAAGGTGATAGTTACTTAGCCTGCTCGTAGGCCTCGCGTAACCAGCCCATTAATGCTGGGGTAACATCTTCGGGCTGCTCAATTCTTACTCTGTGCGAGCACATGGCATTAAAGCTGCCCGATTTCTCGAGTTTTCCCTCCGGCTCTTTGCCCTTTAAATTGATGCCCACATCCAGGCGTGTTTTGGTGGACGGCTGTATCAGCGCAAATTGCTTTTTTGCTTTCACACTTACATAGGCCTTTTTAGGAACAAACGCCACATCGTCGCCAAACTGCTTCATTTCGTTTACAAGGCTCTCATAAACTGGGTACAGGCTTTCCTTGCCCTTGTACTGGTCCTCGATCAGCTGCTGAGGGTTTTCCGAAGAGCCAGCATCGCTGCCTTTGGCCTTGTGCGCCACCAGGTTGGCAAAGCCGTGCGTAAACCCATGCTCTGTTTTCAGGTACTTGATAATTTCGCCGTGTTTCTCTATTCTTGAAGCTTTTACAATACCTATCCATTCCTCCAGAGACTTTCCCGTGTTTTTCTGCAGGTTGTCGATCATCGTTTGCGTAGCCTGATCCATAGTGTATGCGGTTTTTTTGGTTTATACTGGTCTTTTTGCTCTGCTTACAAGATAAGTAAATCTATACTTAATCACTGCAGGCAAGTATAATTTCAGCCATACTTTGTAAGCCTTGAGCAATACATTTTAATGCTGCTTGTTTGCAATGGATGCCGGGAAGGCTATGGTAAAGGTAGTGCCTTGGTCCGGCATGCTTTCTATACTTATAACACCGCCAATAAGCTCTACCTGTGTTTTTGTCAAGTACAAGCCAATGCCCTTCGAGTCTTTGTTGCGATGGAATGTGTTATACAGGCCAAACATTCGTTGCCCTGCTTTTTCCATGTCTACACCCAGGCCGTTATCCGACACAGAGAGGTAAACCTTCGTTGCGTCTGACCAAGTTTTTATAAGTATGGCGGGTACTCTGTTGTCTGACCTATACTTCAGGGCATTGGACAGCAGGTTGTGCAGGATACTTTCCAGGTAAACTTTGGGCGCGTGCAGGTCTGGTACCTGCAGGTCTGTTTCAATCCTGGCACTTGTTTTACTGATGGTAGGCATTTGGTTCTGCACCTCTTTCTCGATCAGGTCGGCGAGGTGTACGGTCTCTTTATTTTGCTCATCGGTGGTAGCAGATCGTAGCACAAGATTCAGGTCGTCAATCGTAGCAGACATGTTGTCTATCATTTTACTCATGCGCCTCATTACCTCTTTGCTTGTTTCCGGGCTGGGCTCTGCGTTGTACAGGTCGTATAAGCCTTTAATGTTGCTCATAGGCGATCGCAGGTTGTGTGCTATGATCTGTGTAAAGTCCTCCAGTTTTTTATTTTTCCGTTGCAGGTCCTCAGACGAGGCGTTCAGTTCTTCGTTCATTTCTGAGAGCTTCTCGGCTTGTCGCTGCATCAGCATAGCCACAATTTCTTTCTGAAAGATATAGGCGATCGCTGTGTCTCCTGCAGACCAAGGCATTGATTTACCCCTGACAGTTTCTTCCCATTTATTGAAAGATTCGCGTGGATGTATACGGGCATCAGCACCTGGTTCCGGCTTTTCGGGATTGCCCGCCCAAATCCGTGTTTCCTTTATCTCTGGTTTGAAGAAAAGTATAAACTCTTTGTTATACCTTGATATTTCAACAGCAAGCATTCCGCTGGCCACTTCGCGGTAGGCAGCTGCTTCTGGAATGTGCTTTGACATTTCGCGCGTAGTAAAAACCTGATCAAACTCCAGGGTGGAAAGCAACTGAAGTATTTGCTGAATTTGCCCGGGTGATGGCGTAATGCCTTTTGTCTCGATGCGTCCTTCCAGGCATACTGCCACGCCAAGTGCCTCCGAGAGGTCAAACACGTCCACCTCGCCATTTAAAAGCCCTTTGGACAGGCTGTCTTCTGCCTGTACCTGCGCGACAAGCTTCTTGCTGACATTGCGGTAACGGGCCATCTTCTGCTGGTCTGCCTTCTCCTGGTATGCCAGAATGGTGTTGGCAAAGGTTAGGGCAGCAAACAGGCAGGTTTGCCGCTTCCAGAAATTCGTGAAAAGCGCAGACTGATGCTGGCAAGCGATAATTCCCCATAAACGGCCCTGCACGATAATAGACACAGACAATGTGGCCCCAACCTCCATGTTGCGCAGGTACTCCAGGTGTATTTCTGAAGGGTTGCGGAGCTCCGATTGGATGATGTTTGTAGGTGCGCCGGTTCTGGGGTCAAAGTATGGTATGATATCAACGGCACCGGCGTTTACATCGGCTATTTGACGTACATGCTTGAGCAACAATAGTTCGCGTGCCTGAGCCGGTATGTCCGAAGACGGGAAATGGTGGTGCAGGTATGATCTGACCCCCGGCTTCACTTTCTCGGCGATTACTTCTCCGTGCCAGTCCTGGTCAAAAACATAGAGCATTACACGGTCATAGTCCAGCAGTTGCTGCACATACGCAACCAAGGCATTGGTCTGCTCTTCGAAGCTGGGCAGGTTGTTTAGCTCGGCATGGAACTGGGAGTAACTGAGCATGTTTTGCAGCCTGTTCTCGTTCAGGGCCATGCTCATGGGCTCAAATTCCAGTACCAGCTTGTCATCGCTTTGGCTTATGTAACCAAAAAAGTTGTTTTGCTGCATCACCACCATCTGCGGACTAACCATTGCACTGCTGGTGATCTGATTTAATAGGGTGGCATGCTCATCAGGCGAAAGTATAGCGCTTAGGTTGCTGCCCGGCAGATACGTATCGTTAACTTGTAGAAAGTCCTTAATATTCTGACTTATCTGAAGTATGGTCAGGCTCGACTTGTCCAGGATCATCATGAAACCATGCGGCTGAATCCGGCCTATGATGTGAATAGGCTCTTTGTCACAGTTGGTAAGATCTACTTTTAAGTTCTTGTAGTTTTGCATGGTTTATACTTATGCACAGCCGGTTAGCAAATTAAGCTGCATTGCCACCACAGTGCAAACAGGCTTTCTCAATCCAGACAGGAAATACATTACGCTGTTAAAATGCTTGTAACAGCTCACAAATTATAGAATTAAAACGAAAGCCCTAGCTGTTCTGCCGGTTTAGTGCCGTAAATCCACGTTAATACCTGTTGTGTATCGAAGTAGTATAGTATGCACTTTACTTTTTTATAGCCAAGTTGCCGGAAGCGTACAGCGTAATGGTCTAGTTTGTTCCGATGTGCCGGCTCGGGTGGCGGTGTTTTAAACTCTATCAGCACTACACCCTCGCTGTCGAACACAATGCGGTCGGGTTTATACAGGTAGGCCCTGGCATCCAGCACTTCTTTCTCGTGCTCCACGGCGACTTTCTCAGTAAAATAACGGGCCAGTTCGGGGTGGTTCAGTACCTGCGCCAGCTTAGTACGCATTTCCGGCTTCTCACGTTCGCTTATAATGCCCTCGTATACCATTTGGCGAAGCACTGCATCCAGCTCAGAGGCAAAGGCAATGCGTGCCAGGGCAAAATGCAGCTTGCGGTTCAGCTGGCGTTGCCTGGCCTGGGTATCAAAGTCGAACACGTTGTTGGCGTGCTGTTTTATTTTAAGGCGCTGCTCCCAATCGCTGGCCACCAGGTTTTCCAGAAAATAAGTATGGCTCAAATCCAGGCGCTTATGCTGCACACCCACACTACCTTTTGCCAGTTGGTAGCAATGCTTTCCGAACTCCCACATTTCTTTGTGCAGCAGGTAGCGGTATAGCAAATGGCTCACGTTTTTCGCCTGTCCTTCCAACTTTGGTGCCTTCCGCTCGTCCTGCAGGTCTTTCGCGTTGCCGATTAGGTACAGCCTGTTGATGGGGCGGGTAAGGGCCACATACAGCATGTTCAGGTTCTCGATAAAGGTTTTCTCTATCTCGGTGCTGTACTGTTTGGTAAGTATGGTATTTTCGAGTTTAGAACTAATATTTACGGCCACACTGCGCAGCTTGCCAGTAACACTGATCTCTTCCGGCAACTGGCTCCACATCAGCGATCCGCGCTTGGGCTCTGTGCTCCAATCGGCAAACGGTATGATCACGATAGGGTAGGCCAGGCCCTTGGATTTATGGATGCTGGTAATGGTGATGGCGTTGCGGTCCTTGGGGGTGTTTATACTTAGCTTTTCTTTCTGCACATCCCAGTATGTCAGGAAATTGTTCAGGTTATTGCTGTGTTTCAGGCTGTACTCCAGCACCAGGTCCAGGAACCGGAAAAGGTATTCGCTCTCGTTATTCTTGCCCAGCAGGTTAAAGATCCGGATAAGCTTTTCAGTCAGTTCGTAGATAGAGAGGTTGCCTGTTTCACGTTCCTGCACGTCAAAGCCAAATACACGAAGCTGTTCGAAGAATGTCTGGTTCTCCTTGTCGTTGGCAATGTCGGCAATTCTTTTTGTCATTTCCACGTCCGGTACGGCGCCCAGCGCCACTTTGCAAACAAGGTATAGCGCCTCTGATTTTGCAAGTGAATCGTTGGGACGGTTAAAAACCCGGAACATTGCCACCAATAGGTTGATCACTTCAGCAAATTGCAGCGAAAGCGAGTCCTGCGAGATGATGTCGAACTTGCGCTCTTTCAGGAAATTGGCTATCAATTTACTTTTGATATTGGTGCGGCAAAGTATAGCCATGTCTTTCAGCTCGTAGCCTTCCGCCATGGCCTCCGTTACCAGCTGCAGCACCATGTTCAGCGTGCTTTCATCGTAGGTCAATGCCTTTTCATGCTGGTATCCATCGTAAAACTGATCAATGCGCTGGCAACTGTTCAGGTCATACTTGTAGTTCAGGTCATCATCGTGGGTAAACAGCACCTGTATATGACCGCCATTATTCTGGCTGCCGGCTGGTGTCTGCTGCTTAAAGTCCTCGTCGTAGATGGACGTGAACATGCTAAACTCCGGGTGCCCCTCGCTTATAAAGCTGAACAGTTCGTTGTTGAACTCGATGATCTCGGAACGACTGCGGTAATTGGTTTTGAGGTTATCTGGCAGCAGGGCCTGGTCCACGGAGTCGTAGCGCTCTTTAATAAGCGGACCATGTTTGCGGTTCTCGTACAGTTGCCTGGTTGATCTTTTGTAGAGGTGCAGGATCTGCTCCATCTCGCCGCCGCGCCAACGGTAAATGGCCTGCTTGGCATCGCCTACCACCATGCTGAAGTGCCCTGATGCCAGGGCATTGTCTACCAGCGGCAACAGGTTGTTCCATTGCAGCACCGAAGTATCCTGAAACTCATCAATCAGGATGTGGTTATACTTTTCGCCTAGTCTCTCATAGATAAACGGTACCGGCTCCTGCAGCACAATGTCAATAATGCGCTTATTGAACTCAGAGATATGCACCGTGTTGCGGTCCAGCTTTATTTCCTGCAGGCATTTCTCCAACTCATTCAGCACCGATACCTTGTAAAGGTGTGGCACGATCTGCTGTATCAACGTATAGGTTTCGGCGTACACGGTTTTTATTCTTTCGATGTGGTAGTATAAGTCGGTGAGTTGCTGTTTTATACTATCTATCTGGCTTTTGGTATAGGCGCTGGCTTTTCCGGCATACCACTTATCGTCTTCTATACTTTGGCGTGCAAAGTTGTTGCCATAGTTCAGGTCTATGTCTTTATTTGCCCACTTGTTCAGGTAACCCCAAATGCCGCGATTGCCCTGGAAAAAATCGGAAGGGGAGAGGTCGGCATTTTCGATCAGCTGCATGCCCTGCATTCCTGCTTCCTGCACGGCCTCTTCTATTTTCCTTTTTGCCTCAAACAACTGCTCGCGCACCAGTTTAAAGTCCTCCAGGCTCAGTTGCTGAATATCGGTGATGGCTTCGTATACCTGTTCGTTCAGCAGGTTTCTGGCAAAGTCCATCAGGTCTTCGGCCAATAAGGTCCAGCTTTTGCCTTCACGGGCTTTCTCCAGCACATACTGCTCCAGGGTCTGTGACAGAAGGTCGTCTTTGGCGTCGTTCACCTTGTCAAGCAACAGTGATACCGCCGTGCTCAGCAAGGCATTAGAGTCCAGGTCAACCTCAAAGTTGTGGGGTATGTTCAGCTCCCGCGTAAAGGCCTGCACGATCTTGTTCACGAAACTGTCTATGGTGCTCACGCTGAAGTCGGAGTAGTTATAGAGTATCTGCCGGAACAGGTTTGCTGCCCTTCTGCGTACTTCCTCCACGTCGAGGTGTTCCTCAGGGTATTCCTTTTGCAGGTCTTCGGTTATACTTTGCAGCAGGCTCTCACTCTTCGCCTTTTCCTTATCGGGCAGGTTGGTGTCGTTAAAGTTTCGCAGCGCGGCAAGTATACGCTCTTTCATTTCGGCGGCCGCATCGTTGGTAAACGTAATGGCCAGTATGGAACGGTAATAATCCGGATTAGGCGTGTGCAGCGCAAGCTTCAGGTACTCTTTAGTAAGGTGGTATGTTTTACCGGAGCCGGCAGAGGAGGAGTATATCTTAAAAACTGAGGGCATAAGTATAGATCTATACTTTAAAGATACAGCAAAGCGGCTGCATTGCACAAATTATACTTTGAAAGATTTTTGCAGGCTGTTGATCTGTAACAAAAGCGCCATATACCAAGAGCGGGAATTGAACCGGAAATTTTCAACAGTCCATGTTGGGGATATTTTGACGTTTTAAGGTCATCAACTAGTAATAAACACAACAGCCCTTCCTGTGCAGGAAAGGGCTGTTGAAGTTTTATGCTCAGGCTGGCTTAATTATGCATAAGCCGGCTCCTGTTCTTTAACAACAGGCTGAAGTTGCGAGCTTGTGTCCTGCACGCACACGTGGTACATGATGCGGGCCATGGATAAAGAGTAGTCAGTGATCAGGCAGTGCTGTTGCTCAGGCGTGATAAGTGCCTTGCTGCTACCCAGGTTAAACTTGCTCAGTTCCATTACTTCGTCAAAAGTCTGACGCAGCATCTTTAATGCTTTAAAAGAAGGCTCGTTGTAGTATAACGGAATCACCTGGCAAACGGCATAGCTGCCTTTTGCCTTTTCTTCTTTGATCATCTGGCACAGCGACTCGATGTTCGTTCTGTCTACATCTGAGATAATCACGAAGAATACTTTCTTCTTGTCAGTGTTAGCTGATCGGGCAGGTGCGCTGCCCAGCAGCATGTTGCGCGAGATCTTGGTACCCTGCTGAAAACAGTCGTCTTTCAGGATCTTGTTGTGGATCTTGAATGCTAAAGCACCGGAGGCTATCAGGTTAAAATCTTTGCCTTGAGTTGAAATTTTGGAAAAGTGTAACATAATGAATTAAGGACTAAAGGGTTTAAGGTTTATTTAACTAGCTGTTCAGGCGGCTTGCCTGCTTCTCATTAGCCTAGGTAAATAAGACTTGTCACACGAAATAAAATGATGATTGGTCGGTTAGTGGTCTTGGGTCAAATTGTTGTCATAAGGGTTCTGGTTATGTTGGGTTTGGGTGTGTTTTGTTTGTGTTTACGGTGCAAAAGCAAAAACTATATATTTGAAAATACTATATATGGTGAACGTACTGATTTTAAGGGTGAACTGACCGTTTTAACGTGTGAAAGTATATTAAGTTACCTATTTTAATAAATAATTTAATTATTGGTATAAAAATATAAAATAAATATTGGTTAAATTAAATTATCTGAAATTATAAGTAAACAGCCTTAATAAACAGGTGAACCCACCCGATTTTGGGGTAGCTATACTTGGATAGAAATAAAATAGTTTATTAAAATAAATGTGCGTACCTTTGCGGCCGATTTGGACACGGTCTGATTACTGTATAACTGGGTACACCGTTTTTTGGCATATACTGGTTGTTTTAAGTTTTTCATGTCGCTCTCTCTGCGTAGAGATAGGTTAATTAGCAGACTGCTTCCAGATATGTCTTAAAAGTTATAAGTAATTAGATGAACAAAATCAGATTTGATGAGCTTCCGCTTTCGCAGGAAGTTCAGCGAGCAATCGCAGACATGGGTTTCGAAGAAGCCTCTCCCATCCAGACAGCAGCAATCCCTGTAGTTTTAGAAGGAAAAGATATTATCGGTCAGGCCCAGACGGGTACTGGCAAGACTGCCGCCTTTGGTATTCCTACCATCGAAAGCATTGATCCAAACAACAGAAACGTACAGGCGCTTATTCTTTGCCCTACCCGTGAGTTGGCGATCCAGGTTTCCGGTGAGATCCAGAAGCTGGCTAAGTATAAGTCTGGCATCAGCACCGTTCCAATTTATGGTGGACAGAGCTACGACCGTCAGCTGCGTGCCCTGAAGCAGGGTGTGCAGATCGTGATCGGTACGCCAGGCCGTGTAATGGACCACATCGACCGCGGTACGCTGGTACTGGATAACGTTACCAAGATCATCCTGGATGAGGCGGACGAAATGTTGGACATGGGCTTCCGTGAGGATATTGAGTATGTGCTTGAGCGCATCCCGGAAGACCGCCAGACAATCTTCTTCTCTGCTACCATGTCTAAGCCGATCATGGAGATGACCAAGCGTTATCAGACAGACCCGGTATTGGTAAAGGTAGTACACCAGGAGCTGACAGTAAGCAATATAGACCAGGTATACTTCGAGGTAAGAAACAACATGAAGCAGGAGGTGCTTTCGCGCCTGCTGGACATGTATAACCTGAAGTCGGCCATTATTTTCTGTAATACAAAGCGTATGGTGGATGACCTTGTGTCTGGCTTACAGGCACGCGGTTACTTTGCCGATGGTCTGCATGGTGACATGAACCAGAACCAGCGCTCTAACGTGATGAACAAGTTCCGTAACGGAACACTGGAGATACTGGTAGCTACTGACGTGGCTGCTCGTGGCCTTGACGTAGAAAATGTAGAGGCTGTATTTAACTACGACCTGCCTCAGGACGAAGAATCTTATGTACACCGTATTGGCCGTACAGGCCGTGCCGGTAAGTCTGGTAAGGCGTTCTCGTTTGTTGGTGGCCGTACAGATGGCTACAAGCTAAAAGACATCATGCGCTATACCAAGGCGAAGATCGTATTGCAGCAGGTGCCATCGCTTGAAGATGTGAACGAGATCCGTACAAACCTTTTCTTTGATAAAGTGAAAGAAGTGCTGGAGAAAGGACACCTTGCCAAGCATGTTGCACGCATCGAGCGTTTCGTGAACGAAACGGAAGGCTTTACTCCGCTTGACGTAGCCGCTGCGCTATTGAAGATGAGCCTGAAAGAGCAGAAGGTGAAAGAGAAGGGTGCTGAGGCTGAGAAAGGCCTGGGTGCAACCAAAGAGGGTATGGACCGTCTGTTTATCACTATCGGTAAAAAAGACAGAGTACACCCACGCGACCTGATCGATCTTCTTGCTCAGAACTCAAGCATCCCTGCCAGCCAGGTAGGTGATATCGACCTGTACGACAAGTTCAGCTTTGTGGAGGTGCCAACCGAATTTACTGCCGAGATCGTGGCCAACGTAAACCGCACGGATTACGAAGGACGCTCTATCGTGGTAGAGAAATCGCAGAAAAAAGGCTCTGGCCCGAAAGAAGGCGGCGACCGTGAAGATTTCGGCTTTAGCGGACGCTCTGGCGGCGAAAGACGCAGAAGCGGAGGCGGAGGCGGCTCATTCAGAGACCGTGACCGTCGTGGCGGTGGCGACAGAGATCGCGGCTTTGGTGGTGATCGCGGAGATCGTGGCGGTTTCGGAAGAGGCGAGCGCGGCGAAAGAGGCGGTGACCGTGGTGGTTTCAGAAAGAGAAGGTTCTAATATTTTTCTGAAGGAAATGTAACCTTGCCAGTGATCTGGCGTTATATATACTATACAGTGTTTGGAAGCTTAAAAACTTCTAAAGCTGTTAGAAAAGGCTGACTTGAAACGTCAGCCTTTTTGTTTTTTCAGGCCCTTTCTGCCCCGCCAAAAAAATATTTTAATTATTTAAGGTTCTTTCGTAACCAAGCTTAAGGCAGGGCGTAAAAGGAGTATCATAAAAAGGTTGGAAGATTAAGCTGACTGTTTACGCAGTTAGATATAACAAGGGTGAGATCAGACGGATCCCACCCTTGTTGCATTTCAGGCCCTCCCTTTATACTTCCAGATCCTCCAAATGCTCCACGTTATAGATAACCCGCTTGATGAACCCTTTAAAGTAAGTATACTCACCTTGTGGCAATTGCCAGGCAGCCTTTAGTTCGGAGGGTAAAGTATAACCATTCGTATTTTTATACTTCAGGTAGTAGGCCGTCCAGGGGTATTGTTCATATGCGCTGCCACTCGTGGAGTAATATCTGTCTGATGTCTCGAAAGCAACCGGCAATCCATCGGCATTAAAACGAAATTCACCTTTTACACTAATACCGGCATCCCGGATACTAGCCTCTAACTTCTCGTCACTGACTTGCTGCCAGTAAATATACCCGCTAAGTATAGCACCGGGCAGCAGGATAGCCTCTGATAGAAAGGTGACAAGTGCGGAGGCATTCATTTCCGGGCCTTTGGCATCGCTAAGCGTAAATCCGGCCAGCTTTATTAGCATATTGCCCATACCGTTTTTATACATGTCCTGCCCAGTAAGGGGCGCCAGTCCCAGCATTTTACCAGCCATAAAAGCAACCCGCATAGGCGGGTGAACTGCATTAAATTGTGAGCAGCTGATCGGCATCCAGTCTTTACCGGGTTTAAGCTTCAGGTAAGTGTCCTGCCACTCCAGGTACATGTTCTGTGCAACGGGCCTATCCAGGAATCCAGCCACCTGCATGTAACGCTGCAACAAAGGAGGGAGGTTGGTTATTTGTTCCTGGCTAAGCAACCTGGGTTCTATCAGGCCCTTACTCAATGCTTCTTCTATTTCGGTGTAAAAGGATTGCTGCATACGTATAAACCAGTGAGTGAATTTACCTGAAATAAAAAAAGGAGCACGAGGGCTCCTTTCCTAAGTATACTTAAATAAGTTTATGCGCTTTTGGCTGCATCACGAAGCGATCTGATATGGTCGTGGGCGCTCTTAACATCGTTGTATTGCTGTTGCACAATGGCCTTCAACTCTGCAGGCAGGTCCTTTTTCAGGGCGTCCTGGTAAGCACTAACGGCATAGTCCTCGCCACGCTCACATTCCTCCAACACACGGGTTCTGTCCTTGGATGACAACGCAGATTTCAGATCGATCCAGGCACGGTGAATGGTACCTTCGATAGAGCTGGACTCGGTGTCGGTATGGCCGATCCTGTGCAGGTAGTCCTGAAGCTCTGTGATCATGCTGTCGCGCTGCACTGCATACTTTTTAAAAAGGTCTTTCAGGTCTTTGTCCTCAACGTCTTCAGCTGCAGTTTTATACCCTTTTTCACCGTCTTTGCAACGCTCAATCAGATGGTGTACGGTTGAGTATACTTCCTTATTATTTTCCATAGTTTAACATTTTTATCTTTTAATATGCAGGTGTACTGATATCAGATAAAATTTGTTGCTTATGGATATTTTAATATTTACAGCATCAGAGAGAAGAAGCCATGGCCTGTCCGGCCAGGTAGCCAGTTGTCCAGGCTGCCTGAAAGTTGAAGCCACCTGTTATGCCATCTATGTTCAGTACCTCGCCGGCAAAGTATAAACCAGGGTGTACACGGCTTTCCATGGTCTTCATGTTTACCTGGCTCAGATCCACGCCTCCGCAGGTAACGAATTCTTCTTTAAATGTAGTTTTGCCTTTTACCTCGAAGGGGGCCCGATGTAAAGCCTCTACTAGTTTGTTGGTGTTTTTGCCCGGAAGTTCTGCCCAACGGGTTTCTTCCGGAATTTCGGCAAGTATGGTTAAAGCTTTCCATAGGCGCTGCGGAAGTCCGAACATCGGGTTAGAGCTGACTACTTTTTTAGGGTGAGCCTGTCTGTATTGTTGTAACTGTTCACGAAGGGCTTCTTCTGTGTAATCCGGAATCCAGTTGATCAGGGCCGTAAAAGTATAGCCAAGGTCATGGAACAGGCGCGCACCCCAGGCAGACAGTTTCAGCACGGCGGGTCCGCTATAGCCCCAATGTGTGATCAGCAGCGGTCCTTCGTACTCCAGTTTCTGGCCTGCGATGCGCACTTTCGCTTTAGGCACCGATACCCCCATCAGGTCTTTCAGGGCATTGTTGGGTACGTTGAAGGTAAACAAAGAAGGCACAGGCTCCTGTATCTCATGGCCTAAGGCACGCAGCCAGTCATAAGACTGCGATTTAGGGTTACCGCCTGTGCATACGAGCACCTTGTCAGCAGTTATACTTTGGCCATTACTCAGGTCGAGTTTAAAACCATTTGACTCTCCGTTTATACTTTGCGGTATGATTTTCTCAACGCCGGTACTGGTTTTTATACTAACCCCGACGCGCCTGGCTTCCTGTAGCAGGCAGTCTATGATGGTCTCGGAGTTATCAGTGACCGGAAACATACGCCCATCTGCCTCTGCCTTCAATTTTACGCCTCTTTTCTCGAACCAGGCAATTGTTTCTGTGGCTCCAAATACCTTAAAGGCCTCTTTTAGCTGTTTAGCTCCGCGTGGGTAATGCTGTGAAAGCACAGATGGCACAAAGCAGTGGTGCGTTACGTTGCAGCGGCCACCCCCAGACACCCTTACTTTGGAAAGCAGCTTGTTTGATTTCTCAAGTATGGTTACCTGCGCTTCGGGGTTTGCTTTGGCACAGGCAATTGCCCCAAAAAAACCAGCCGCTCCGCCACCTATGACTATTATATTCATTGTAGATTTTTGCTTGCTGATTGTTACCAGTTGTTTGAATCTGATTGCGTTTGACCCACCCCTAACCCCTCCAAGGAGCAGGGGCGTTTCATTCTAATAAAAAAGTAAAAAAACTTCTGTCATTCTGTAAAGAAATTTGTGAGAGAAAGAGGGCCCCTACCCCCGGAGGTTAAGCTTGTCCTCCCAGCCCCCAAGATCCTTCCAGGATGACAGAAAAGTTAGAATGAAGCGGCCCTGCTCCAAGTAGGGGAATCAGTGAACGATTATCATCCCCCTGCCCCCTACACTTCAAAGTGGGGACTACTATATAAATTGACTATACAACCAGCCAACAAGTAACAATCAAACACAAAGGTACTAAAAGAAATACATTGGGTCGGGGTGCAGGAACACGTAGGCCAGGTCATCTTTCAGTTTCTGGCTATTGATCAGTTTAAAGTGTGTTTCCTGCATATCGTCGAATTCCGGTGGGGTAAGGCCGAGGCGCCTGGCTGCCTCCGGGAAAAACTCTTTGCGGAGCGGGTGTGCGTCGGCGCAGGCATTGTATACTTTGCCCCACTTGTCCTGCTCTATTATGCGGCTAATTATGGCTACACAATCCTCCAGGTGTATCATGTTTACCGGCGCATCGCCGTTTGGCAGGTGCTTTTTACCAGCCAGGAACTTGCCTGGGTGCCTGTCGCCACCAACCAGCCCGCCAAAGCGCACGATGGTCGTTACCCAATCTTCCCGGTCCTGGAAAAGACGCTCTGCCTGCAACAGCATATGGTCTGGTTCCTGTTCGTCTGTAAAGCTGATGTCTTCTTCGGTTACGATCCGGTTCAGGTCCTGGTACACTGACGTGGATGAAACAAAAAGCACACGGCTTACTTCCGAATCAATCAAGGCTTTTAATAAGGTTTTAAGTTGCTCCAGATAGCCCTTTCCGCCATCAGATCTCAGCTTGGGAGGGATGTTGAGCACTAAGACATCAGCTTTAAGAAATTTTTCAAGATCATCACTTTGTTTATTATCCGGATGCAGGTTTATCAGGTAAGGCTGTATTCCGCTTTCTTTTAGTAACTCCAATTTTTCCGGGGATGTTGTAGACCCTTTTACGGTATAACCTGCCTTTACAAGTTGCGTTGCCAGCGGCAAGCCAAGCCACCCGCATCCTAACACACTGATTACCTGTTTATCTCCCATTTTATACTTTTTGTATGTGTCTAAAACTTAACAAATATAGCAGCTTCCGGTTTAGAGAAGCAGTTAAAGATGTATATGGACTATGACGTTATACTTGTAGGCTCTGGGTTTGGATCGCTTTCGGCTGCGGCATTACTGGCGAAGCGCGGACTCAAAGTATGCGTGCTTGAGCAAGCCAAGTACCCCGGCGGTTGCGCCACGTCTTACAAGCGCAAAGGCTACTGGTTCGAGACGGGGGCTACCACCCTGGTTGGTTTAGATGAGCACATGCCATTGCGCTACTTAGTGGATGAACTTGGCTTGGAGATACCTGTACGCAAACTGGAGCCACCCATGCAAGTGCATTTGCCAAACGGTGAGGTACTGCTTCGTTACACGAAGCTGGAAGACTGGATACAGGAAGCGGAGCGTGTGTTCGGCAAGTATAAGCAGCGGGAGTTCTGGGAACATTGCTATGGTATCAGCCAGCAAGTATGGCGTACCTCCCTGGAGCAACGCAGTTTTCCGTTTTCTAACCTCAAGGACTTGCTGCTAAGTATAAAACGTGCGCGACCTGCCCAGGTAAAGTTGTTGCCTGCCGCCTTCAGAACCATGCAGGATATGCTGCGCAAGTATAAATTGCATGATAACCGCCTGTTTACAGACTTTGTGAACGAGCAGTTGCTGATTACCGCACAGAACCATGCCCATGAGGTAAATGAGCTCTTCGGCGCCACAGCCCTTTGCTATACGCTATACTCGAACTATTATGTAGATGGGGGACTGATCAACCTGGTAAAGCCTGTGGTGCGTTACATTGAGCAGCATGGAGGCGAGATAAAGTATGGCCAGCAGGTAAGGCAGGTAGAAACATTGCAAACAGGCTACAAGGTGACAACCTCTAAAGCCAGCTATCTAAGCCGTTACGTGATCAGTGGCATTCCGTTAAATAATACTGCAGAGATCTTCTCTGATGCAAAAATAAAAGGCAGTCTGCAACCGTACCTGTTGTCTTCAGAAAAACTGAATGGCGCCTTTACCATGTCGCTTGTGTTGCGCCTGCAGGAGCCGGTAAAAGTGCTGCATCACCAGGTGCATGTTCCGGAGGGGTTGTCTGTAATCGGCAGTAATAGCATTTTCATCAGTTTCAGCCATCCAAAAGATATGCAAAGATCCAAAGCAGGGGAGGTCCTCGCCTCGGTTAGTACCCACGTACCGCATCCGGAAAATCTGCATATAAGCGATAAGGCGCAGGTAGAGCAGGCCATACTTGATACCCTTGAAAATGCTGGCCTGCTTGAACAAGAAAGTATAGTTTACAGTCAATCGGCTACGCCAGGTGCATGGATCTTCTGGACCAACAGGGCTTACGGGGCTGTTGGTGGTTACCCGCAATATCGTAACATCAAACCCTGGCAGATGAAAGATGCACGACTCGACCATAAAGGGGCTTACGTGTGCGGTGATACTGTTTACCCTGGACAGGGAATAGTTGGCGTTTGCTTAAGCGGCATTATTGCAGCTAATAAGCTTTGGCAGGATCATTTCTGATCAAGAAACTGAGGTCAAGTATAGCATTTAAACATGCTGGCTTATAGTTGTTTAAAGAATGTAATCCTTTGAAAATATTTTAACACTGGGATAACAATCAATCCGAAAACATCAGGCATCTTTGAGTATCCAAATAACTCTATATGTCTATGTTAAAACAGTTCAAACAGTTCGTGTATCTGTCCCTGGTGGGACTGATGCTTGTTTCCTGTTCGCAGGAAACCGTTGCCCCGGAGGCAGACATGCAAAAAGTTGGCAAGCTAAGCGAGGCCGCCAACGCCACCGCCACCCAGGACAACAATATGGCGATGGGCAATCCAAGCGGTGCCAACACCAGCTATTCAAATTACCTGATCAACAAGTCGCAGTACTCTATGTCGTACAACAGCTACCGAGGCACTCCAAACTGGGTAAGCTGGCACCTGAGCAGCGCATGGCTGGGCTCTACACCGCGTCAGGACGATTTCAGGGCAGACAACTCGCTGCCAAGCAGTTTTTACAAAGTAACTTCTTCTGATTACACTGGTAGCGGTTTCGACCGTGGCCACAACTGCCCATCAGCAGACCGTACCCTTACTGTGGCTGATAACTCGGCTACTTTCCTGATGTCTAACATGATACCGCAGGCACCAAACAATAACCAGCAAACTTGGGCAAACCTGGAGAACTATTGCCGCACCTTGGTTAACCAGGGGAATGAGCTGTATGTGATCATGGGTAGCTATGGTACAGGTGGCACTGGCTCTGGGGGCTATAAAACCACTATCGCCAGCGGAAAAGTAACCGTGCCAAACCGCATCTGGAAAGTGATCGTGGTATTGCCTGTTGGCACCAGCGACGTAAGCCGCGTTACAACCAGCACACGCGTTATCGCTATCGATACGCCAAACTCAACATCTATCAGCAGCAGTTGGGGCACTTACCGCACTACTGTTGATGCGATCGAGGCTGCAACAGGTTATAACATACTTTCAAACGTGCCTACCTCTATTCAGAGCGTGATAGAGGCCAAAGTAGATAACGGCCCGACGTCGTAAGTATAAAATAATTAACTAGCTCAAGTTGCGATACATGATAAACCAAGCAGGTGTAAACACACCCCTGCACCCCTCTCAAGAGGGGAATTTTACCACCCAGCTCCTCTTCCTCCCATAACAGAAGTGGAGAATTCCTAATCAAGTGTCCCCCTTTGAAGGGGGTAGGGGGATGACAATCGTTCCTGATTTCCCTCCTCTGGATTAGCCAAAGCAAGCGTTTTGAGCTAGCGAGCCTAGCTCTTAGGGGTGGGTAAATCGCAACTTGAGTTAAAAAGAAAAGGGCCTGCATTGTTCAGGCCCTTTTTTTATGTTTCTACCACCAGCGTTTTAAGGCCGGCATAATCTCCGTTATCGGTTTCGCCAAGCAAGTATACCGGCATGCTTATCTCGCTTATCTTATAAGCCTTCACGTTCTTTAGCAGTTCTTTTAGCTTGGCTTCCAATTGCTTAAAGCGTTCGGCGTTTTGTTTCTGGGTTTGGTCTGCATCAGGGTGTGGGTTTTTCATGCGATGCAGGAAATCCTCCAGTTCCAGTACCTGTACCGATGTACCCGCAGGCTTGCCATCCCATTCTACCACGAGTTCTTCAGTAAAGGGCTCGTCGGGTTTTTCGTGAAAATAAAACTCAAATGCCTCGTCTGTTTCGCTCATCATCAGCAAACCATTGCTGGCTTTAAGCAGCTCTTGTTTAAGTTGATCTTTGTCCATGGTTGTAAACTTCAATTTTTGGGGCACGATTTTCCGGTAATTTATATCAATATGCTTATATTTCGTAAAAGGGGCCGAAAGTATTGGTCCTGAAACTGAAAGTATAAACGTAAATAACTATGATAAAAGCCGAACCGATGTTAAAAGAGGGCTCCCTAAAAGGTAAGACCATTATCGTTACCGGTGGTGGTACGGGACTTGGGCGCTCTATGGTTAAATATTTTTTAGAGCTTGGTGCCAATGCTGTTATCTGTAGCCGCAAAATAGAGGTGCTGGAGCAGGCAGCCAAAGAGCTGGAAGAGGAAACAGGCGGGAAAGTACTGCCAATTGCCTGTGATGTGCGCAAATATACCGAGATTGAAGCTGTGATCGAAACCGCTATAGAGCGCTTTGGTCGGGTGGATGTGCTGGTTAATAATGCGGCCGGTAACTTCGTGAGCCCAACAGAGCGCCTGAGCCATAAAGCTTTTGACGTAGTTACCGACATTGTGTTAAAAGGTACTTACAATTTTACCCTGGCTATGGGCAAACGCTGGATCGAGCAGAAGCAGGAGGGAACCATGCTCAACATCGTGACTACCTATGCCTGGACAGGTTCCGGTTATGTGGTGCCGTCGGCCTGTGCTAAAGCCGGTGTGCTGGCGCTTACCCGTTCGCTTGCCTCTGAGTGGGCAAAGTATGGCATCCGGTCCAACGCCATTGCTCCAGGGCCATTCCCGACAGAGGGTGCCTGGACTCGCCTGTTCCCGAAACAACTTGCCGATAAACTGGACCCATTGAAGCGCATACCTGTGGGGAGGTTTGGTGAGCACCAGGAACTGGCCAATCTTGCCGCCTACCTGGTTTCGGACTTTGCCTCCTTTGTGAACGGTGAAGTTGTAACGATTGATGGCGGCGAGTGGCTGTACGGTGCCGGTGAGTTCAACGCCTTCGATCAGATACCACAGGAGATGTGGGATGCCATGGAGAAGCAGATGCGCGGCAAAGGGCAGTAAGAGTAACCTGAAGTATAAAAAAAGCCTCTGCTTAATGGCAGAGGCTTTCCTTTTTCCGGGTGTTAACTATTAGCTGCCACTTGTTGCAAGTAGTACCAATACCAGGTTTGTACCAAAGCCTATAGCCCAGTTTTTCCATACTTTACCTGATTTTATTTTGCGGGCACTCTTTCGGTAGCCATTGGCATAATCTGGCTGCTGTAGTAACTGGTTATTTGGAGCATCAAGGTTTTCCATTTTAGGAGTTGATGAGGAGGTTGCGATAGCAGGAATTAAGCCTATTAACGGAGACACAAGACTAGCTATCAATACACCTGTTCCGGCAGGTTTGTACCCATCATAATACATCTGTGCATCGTTCTGTCCTTTCTGGTAAAGCTGTAAGGGCGCCTCAGAAGCAAAAGATGCAGGCTGATTCGCAGAAGGTGTTACACCTGTGGCGTTAGAAGCAACCAGATTGTCATTTGCAGGCAGTTCAAACGACTCTGTAGTTTTATCGGCGTACTGTATCAGCATAACCTCGCCTTTTGCAACCACATACGTTGGGCCCTCCAGGTTACTGAAGCGCTTATACTTTATTTCAGAAGTAGACACTTCCAGAACCTTTGCCTCCAGTTTCTCGCCAGAGCGTTTTGTAATGATATCCTGTGCCTGTAAGGCAGCGATCGAAAGGAACGCGAAAATGAAAGAGAGTATTACTTTTCTCATGTGTTATTAGTTTGTTTTCTTAAATAATTTTCCCCAATATTAATATAATTCATTCAGGCTAACAATAGGTGAATTAAAATATTTTAAGCGCCTAATATTCTGTCTGCGCTAGCTTAACTTGCGGTGGATCATATCTTAAACTTGCCTATAGTTTGATGATGGAAGTATAATTTTCCGCTTGAGTGGCATGTGCCTACGTTTAGGACACAAGTATAAAACGCACTATCTACCGCGAGTTTTAAACTCGTGGTTGTGCATGAGGGCAAGCTTCCAGCTTGCGTGAGTCGCTTTTTATACTTTTGCATATCTACACAAGCTGAAAGCTTGCTACAGAATAAGCCACGAGTTTAAAACTCGCGGCAGGAAGAATAGCGAATCTAAATTTGTGTCCTAATGGTAGTTTGAGAGGGGCAGGGGTGTGTAATCGATCGGAGATTTATACTTTCAGAATTCCAGATTTCTCCCATTGATCAAAATGACACACTATTAACGCTCATTCGCTTTATAAACCCTCAGGAAATTACCGCCCAATATCTTGTATACATCTTCTTCTGAGTAACCTCTGGCTAGTAGCTCTTTGGTGATGACCGGGTAATCGTTTACGCCGTCGAGTTGGCGCGGGGTAGAGGAGATGCCGTCGAAATCGGAGCCCATGCCTACGTAATCAACCCCAACCAGTTTTACGATGTGGTCCAGGTGGTCGAAAAGTATGGATAGGGGTGGACGAACTGCCTCAACTTCCTCGGGGTATTTTTGGCGCAGCCTTTCTGCAATGTTTGAGCTGGACCAGCCCAGGCTGCGCAGGGAGTCTGTTTCGGTTTTGTGTCTTTCCCTAAAAGCTTTGCTGCGGCTGTCGAAATCGGGATCAAGGAATCCGGAGTAGAAGTTTAGCTGAATGACACCACCGTTTTTGGCAATGGCTTTTATCTGATCGTCTTTCAGGTTGCGGGGCAACGGGGCAATGCTGTGCACGCAACTATGCGATACCAGAACCGGTTTTTTAGTTACATCCATAGCGTCCCAGAAAGTACGCTCTCCAACATGGCTCAGGTCTACCAGCATGCCCATTTTATTCATGCGCTTCACTACCTTTTTCCCGAATTTCGTAAGTCCTTTTTTATCCTCAGGCAGTTTGCCGGAGGCTTCGTCGGCAGCAGAAGTCGCCCAGGGCGTGGAGTTGTTCCAGGTAAGGGTCATGTAGCGGGCACCTTGTTTATAGAGGCCTTTTAACTTCTTCAGATCATTGTCTATCATGTGGCCGCCTTCCACGCCAATCATACTTGCCATTTTGCCTTGTGCTACTGCCTGCATCATGTCGTTGTAAGATGTGGCAAACAGCATGTGCTGTGGGTTGCGGGCAGCTACTGCTTTCAGGGTGTCGATCTGTAATGTGGCATACTTGTAATCCCCGGTCTCATCGCTCCACACCGAAAAGAACTGCACATCCACGCCGCCCTCTTTAAAGCGTGCCAGGTCGGAGTGTGTTTTGCCACGCAGGTCTTTGCTGATGTCCATGCCTTCAAGTATCGAGATCAGCACGTCGTTATGGGTATCCACAAGTATGGCTTTCTCGTGTATTTTTTTGTAATCCGGAGCCTGGGCGTAAGCCAGTCCAGCTACTGCGGAAAGGGCAATGGTTAAGGCTGCTTTGCGTAGCAGGGAAGGATTAGCGATATTTTGTTTCATTGTAATTTCTGGTTTGATGAAAGAAATGAGAAACGGATTTAGAGCTTTTCGGATGATATTAACCCACCCCTGCCCCTTTGAAGGGGGTAGGGGGATGACAATCGTTTCCTGATACTCCACCTTGGAAGGGTTAGGGGTGGGTTAACACAGTCATGAGAATTAAAACATCCATCATATCTATCCCTATTCACTTACCACCACAGCTAGTTTGTTATTACCTGGGTCTACAGCCAATCGCGTAATTCCTTTTAACACATCTGCTTGGCCAGATACTTTTACTTCCTGCCATACCTTGTCTTTGCCCGGTTTGTAGCTAAAAATCTTTTCTCCGTCGCTGCTAAGTATAGTGCCGTTAGTAGTCCAAGTAATGTCTTCGCGGCCTGGCAAAGTAGGTGCTATGGTTGTTATACTTCCAGTTTTTATATCATAACGTTTTATCAGCCATTGTTCCTTATCCGACTTATCAATAAAACTCATGGCAGCCTGTCCGGGTATTTTGTGTAGCGAGCGGCCAATGCTTTTTGCTAGTACTTTGTTTTGCTTTGTATCGAGGTTATAGTGCTGTAGTTCGTGGCCGTCTTCGGCAAGGATAAACAGCAACAGGTTTTTGCTGTCTATCCAGGCGTGGTAACCAACCGTCAGGTTGTCTATCAGTATTGTTACATCTTTGCTCTCCAGGTTATACATGCCCAGGTCTTGCTTGCCGTTTTCGTGCTGAATGATACAGGAAATGTGCTTGCCATCGGGCGTGAGGGTAGGAGAGAACTCGTTTTCTGGCGTGGCAGTAAAGTCGGTGGTTTGCTTCGTGTTTATGTTATAGCTCCGGATGTCCATTTTACCATCTGGCTGCGCAGAGGAATAGTATACCAGCGGCTCCGATTTATGGAAATGTGGCTGGTTGTCGTACCCCGCATGGTTGGTGATGTTGCGCGGGTTCGAAAGTATGATTTCATTCTTCTTTTTGGCCATATCCAACAACAGAATGTCGGTGTTGGTTTGGGCCTTTAGAATTGATGGAAAAAGAAGTACGAGTGAGTATAATAAAGTTCTTTTCATAAGATTCTGTAAAAGAAGTATAAGATATTGCAGCAAAAGGAAATAAACTACAATTATGTGCTTTAAATTTGCGGCCGCTTAGTTATTCTAAATTGTATAATAGATTGAAATTAAGTGCCTAAGCAGAAAAGCTTAATTGAAAATATTCAGGCTATACTCTAATCCAACCTGCAAATCCGGTGCATTGTCCACATCAAGATCTTCTCGTAAGTAAGCTGAAATGCTGTTCCCATTCTGGCTATACGAAATGCTAACACTATGGGCAGAAAGTGGTCTGTATAAATGCGATAAGGTAAAGTGCCAATGGCTAACCACTCTTTCGCCAGTGTTTACGAGATAATCATACTGTGAGCTTTTGTTGAATGATGATTGCACGTAGTAAGTTGTTGCAAATGACAAAAAGCCTGTATTGGGTAATTTTTTCTGATAATTCAGAAATAGTTCGGTGCTATGTAGAAAGGGATTGTTGCCCAACTCAACGCCCGAATTAAATTGAATGGCTTTTTGACGCAAAGTACCTAAACTGATACCGATGTTCAAGCCTGCGTTATCTGATATAGTTGCCTTTTTAATCGCTGAAGCAGATAAGCCTACATCAATAGAAGAATTTACCTTTGAAGTGTTTACACCTACATGCGTACCAATATTTAGGCTAATTTTTCGGGCATTTAATGATTCAGCAACTGGGAAATAAGTATACGTAGCCTCTATTCCACTCAATACAAAATCTCTATTGTTCAGTGTCAGATTCCTGCCGTTTACATCTTTGTATTTAATAAGTGCTTTATTAAAGCCATAGTATTTTCTCCCGAAAGGGTCTTCACCTCCAGCGATATTTGAATGAAACCATTCTATGAACTGGTCACTGGTGAGAAGTGACACTGGAGGCCTGCCTTTGTCTAATGAAAAAGCACGGGCTGTTAACCCTAATTGCGTATGTGGAGAAACCGAAGTTGAGTAGTTAAATCTGTAAGATCTGATAACTCCATCTGCATGAAATTCTAACTGCTGTGCCGGAGAAATTGCCGGGTTGAAGCTGCCCCCTCTGTGGTGCCACACCATTGATTTCATTCTGTTGATGCTTTCGGTCTCTAATGGCAAGTAACCGATAGCGTTTGGTAACCATACGTTTCCACTCGAAAAATTTAGAGTTAAGCGTGGTTTGCTCAACGGTTTTTTTTGGAGGTTATGCTCAATTCTGATTATATAAACCCCAAAAGGATGCACTGGTAATGTGTTTAATCTATATTCTGGAAACTCTGAGTTATTGGATTTATTTGTGCTGTCATTTTCTGTGTGATTGTAAAAATTAATCATTAACAGCAAAAAAATAAATTTCATGAATGTAGTGCTATAAAAGGCTGAAGTATAACTTGTTAAGTGTTTACAAATATAAATGAATTTATATATTAAATGCTGATTAGCAGGCAGTCTGCAATAACTAAAACCGTTTTGGCTGGGCTAAGTGAAGATTTCTTTAATAGAATTGCTTGCCAAGCAAGATTATTCGAGGGTTTTAATTCAGAATAGATTCTGATGTAAATGTTACCCATCTGAGTTTAGTTGAGCAAGCTTGTTACATTGAATTATTGAATTCCTGTATCGCCATTTTACAGTACAAATATGTGCATGCAACTTTCCATGCTCATGAAATGCAGCATGCTTTGTATGCTTTAAGTGTTAAATACAGATTGTTTTAAACAAAAAAAGCCCCGCCTTATGTGAAAGCGGGGCTTTGAGTTATTTAAAGAGCAAGCTAGTTTAACACTGCCTTTTCCTTCTTTTTTTTCTTCTTGTCTTTTTTAGAAGGTTCTTCAGATTTCTGGTTACGACGCGCATCAACCTGCGGTAAGCCAGAAGTCTCGTCAGTTACCAGCGTCATTTCCTCTACCAGGTGGGCGGCGCCGGCAAATTTGTCTACGATGAACAGCATGTAGCGCACGTCTACTGAAATGTTGCGCACCTGGTCCGGGTTGTACACGATGTCGCTCATGGTGCCTTCCCAGTTTCTGTCGAAGTTAGTACCGATCAGCTGGCCATTGGCATTGATTACCGGAGAACCAGAGTTACCACCTGTAGTATGGTTAGAGGCAATAAAGGCAACCGGAAGCTCACCGTTTACTCCGTAGCGGCCGTAGTCTTTCTGCTCATACAGCTCCTTCAGGCGGGCAGGTATGGCATAGTCCTCAGCTGCACCAGACTCAGCTTTCTCAATAATACCCTCCAGGGTAGTATAGTGCAGGTACTTCACACCATCCACTGGCTCGTAAGGCTCTACTTTGCCGTAAGCCACGCGCAGTGTAGAATTCGCATCCGGATAAAATTTCTTGTCGCTCTGCATCTCACGCAAGCCAGCCACATAAGTTCTATACAACAGGTTCAGGTTATCGTTTACCTGGTTGTAAGTCGGCATTACGTTCTTGTTGTAGTAGTCTGTGATGCTGCTTGCCAGTTGTAGGGCCGGGTCGTTCTTCAGTGCATCCTTCTTACCAGCTTTCACATCAGCCAGGGCTTTTCTTACACCAGCCTCCGAAGTAAACACAGACTTGGCAAACACCTCATCGGCATACTTATTAAAGTCGCCTTTATACTTGCTGCGCACCATGGCAAAAGCGCCTGGGTGCATTTTAGCGTCTATGTTCTTGTAGTATAGGTCAAGCAGGGCGGCGAATACTTTCTTGTCGGTAGGGGCGTTGTAGTCTTTGTAGAAAGGAGCAATGGTTTTCTCTAGTTTATCTACCTGCGCGTCTATCTCATTCTTAGGCGCATATGCCTCCAGCATTTCCTGCAGCTTTACGAAGGTATTGGCAAAGCGCACGATCTCCACACCATAAGCAGCCTCCGAAATGTAATCACGGGAGAGCGTGATGCCATCCAGTGCCTTGTAGTTTTTCTCAAATTCAGCTAATACATTGCCATACTTTGCCTGGCGTGTCGGGTCTGCAGCAACCCAGTTGGAAAACTGCTTCTCTAGCTGCTGTTTCTTCTCGATCGCGTTGGCCTTACGGATGCCACGGTTCTCACCTATCCATTTTTTCCAGGCATTGGCAATGCTGGCATACTTGGCTGCATACTGAATACGCACCGCGTCAGAAGCCTTCATGTCCTTGTCCAGGATATTCAGCTTTGTTTCGCGGATATTGATCTTGTGCGGGTTAGACACCGAGTAAATTTCCTGAACCGCCTGCGAGGTAAGGTACTCGTTGGTACGGCCCGGGAAACCGAACACCATGGTAAAGTCGCCTTCGTTTATGCCGCTAAGCGAGATAGGCAGGTGATGCTTTGGCTTGTATGGCTTGTTGTTTGGTGAGTAGTCGGCCGGCTCGTTGTTAGGGCCTGCGTAGATCCTGAAAAGTGAGAAGTCACCGGTATGGCGTGGCCACATCCAGTTATCCGTATCGCCACCAAATTTACCGATGGATGATGGCGGCGCACCTACCAAACGCACGTCGCGGAACGTTTCGGTGATGTACATGTAATACTCGTTACCATAGAAGTATGGCTTGATAATGGCATCGTAGTGCGTACCAGCAGTAGACTCGCGGCGTACCTTGGTCATGTTGCGCTGGATGATGGACTCACGGTCAGCCTCTGTTTTGGCATTGGCGGTACCCTCCATTATCTGCTTCGTAACGTCTTCCATACGCACAATAAAGGTAGCTGTCAAGCCTGGATTTGGCTTCTCCTCGGCTTTGGTTTTAGCCCAGAAACCATTGGTCAGGTAGTCGTTCTCTACAGAGCTGTGCTGCTGTATCTGGCCATAACCGCAGTGGTGGTTTGTAAGCAAAAGGCCCTCCGGAGAGATCATTTCGCCGGTACAAAACCCGCCAAACGACACAATAGCATCTTTCAGGCTCGACTGGTTTACACTGTAAATGTCTTCGGCAGTAAGCTTCATGCCCTTCGCCTGCATCGTAGACTCGTTAAGCTGCTTTAAAAGCATAGGCAGCCACATACCCTCGTCAGGTGGGGTGGCCGTAGTGATACCTAAACTCAAGCAAGCAGCCGCAAAAAAGGATAATATGCGTTTGCTGATCATTGGAAAGTTAAATTGATTAGTTCTTTTAGCGCTTGAAGTTACGCATTTTTTGGCATTCGTTATTGGTTGGTGGCTGGTCGTTGCTCGTTGTTGGTTATTCGTTTTTCGTTGTTAGTTATTAGGGATTCGTAGAGACGCAATACCTTGCGTCTTATTAGCTACTGGGCGATAGGTTTCGATATGGGTTGATAGATCCGTAGAAACGCAATATTTTGCGTCTTGTTAGCTACAAGGCACAGACGCTCACAGGTCTGGAAGGCGCTGTGAGGTCTTGCAGGCTATATTTCCAAATTATACTTTAACTGATATTGCTAAAGTGAACCCAATTGCCCTGTTGCTGGCAAGACGCAAGGTATTGCGTCTCTACAAAATCGAACAACGAACAACGATCAACGAAAAACGAATAAAAGCCACTTCCTTTGCAGAAAGCGGCTTTTAGCATGATTCAAGAATGTGGCTTTAAAACGTTCCGATGCGTGTATGGTCAAAGCTCCGGTCATTTTCCCAGTTTCTGAATTTTGTGATCTCGGTTTGGAATGCATCAACAAACCAGGCGATCAGGCTGAGGTCGTCGAGCAGTCCGAGGCCGGGAATAAAGTCGGGTATAATGTCGATGGGTGTTACGAGGTAAATCAAAACCGCTACTCCAATCATCAATGATTTTGTAGACACGTTTCGGTATTCGCCACTCATGTATGCTTTTACCAAGCGCATAAATGCCTGCAACTTGTCTTTTATCTGCGCAAATCCCGACTCCTTGTTTTCTGCATCTACTAGTTTTCCATAAGCCGTGGAAAGTAGCAACGCCATTTTGGCTGGTTTGGCCAGCAATCTGCCCGCTCTCCCTAAAAACCTTTTAAATATAGGATTCTGCGAGAATTGAAGGCCTTTTTGAATCCAGTCGTTTATCATATTAGCTATATATTTTAGTCTCTATGTTACCCTGTACGATATCTGCAATTTTTAAGCCGAATTATCACGATCATGAAATGAATTTAACAGCAGCTTCCTTAAAAATATTTATACCTGTTCTGCTTGTTTACTAACAAAATACTCCTTTAAATTGGTGTAGAAATTCCTGCTTATAGTACAAACGTAATTTTCCTCCTTTTAAACCCATGAAATCGCTGAAGATTGTAATTCTGGCTTTACTGCTGCTGGCTGTTGCGCTTTTTGGCGCATCGTATCAGTTGCCGCTACAGGTTGAGGTAGAGCAAAGTATAGTGTTGGCAGCAAAGCCGGAACAAGTATACCCTTACATCGAGAACCCAACGCTCTGGGAGAAATGGAATGCGGTAAACACGGCTACAGATCCAAGTATGATCAGGCTTTACAGCGGACCCATGACAGGAACCGGCGCTCGCATGCAATGGAACGGCGACAGGGTAGGAAAAGGAGAGGTGGTGTTTCTGGAAAGTTTAAGTCCTAAGCAGCTTAATTACAAGCAGACCGAAAGTAAGGCAACAGGTGAAATTAACGCTAGTATAAAACTGGAACCTGTAGCCGGTGGCACCAGAATAAACTGGAGACTTGTAAGCCCTGTAGAGGATAACCCGGTGGCCCGATGGTTAGGGGTCTGGCAAAAGTTTAAAAAGCATGAGGAACTGGAAAAAGGCTTATATGGCCTGAAGACTTTGCTGGAAGATAACACTGCTAAGGCCGTAGGAAGCAAGCGAATAGCCAATAAAGATTAACCGCCTCCATAATACCTAAGTTTGACACAAATACTATTACCTACACACAAAATAGAACTATGTATATCCCAAAACACTATCACGTAGAAGACCGGCAAAAACTGCTGAGCTTTATGAAAGAGTTTAGCTTTGCAACCCTGGTCTGTATCCAAGACAATATCCCTGCAGCTTCTCATGTACCTTTTATTGTTTCTGAAGAAGGGGATCAGGTTGTGCTACTGACGCATTTGGCACGGCAAAACCCACAATGGAAGTACCTGCTGGAAGGGCAGGAGGCGCTTGTTATTTTCCAGGAACCACATGCCTACGTTTCCCCTTCATTGTTAGAGAAAGAACTGAACGTACCTACCTGGAATTACTGTGCCGTACATGCTTACGGCAAAGCAAGCGAGATAAGCGAGCCGGAACATATGCTGGCAGCCATGGAACGCAGCATCAATACGTATGAGCCGGAGTACTTGAAGCAGTTCAGAAACATGCCCGAGAAATTTGTAAACGGACTGCTAAAAGGTATCGTGATGCTGGAGATCAAAGTCTCTAAACTGGAAGGGAAGTATAAACTGAGCCAGAACAAAAGTGCGGCCGACCGATACAATGTGCGCGAAAGTATGCTTAACAGTTCCGATTCCACTATCCGGAGAACCGGGGAGTTAATGCAGGAGGAAGAGAATTAATTAATAAACCATTCAATTAAAAAAGCCTGAGCTGATTTATACTTTCAGCTCAGGCTTTTTTACTTAACTCAAGTAAAGATTAACACACCCCTGAGAGCTACGCTCGCTAGCTCAAAACTCTCGTTTTGGCTAGTCTGCAAGAGGGGAATCTCTGCTATTACTATATTGTGATGTAAGTTTAATTGTTGAGGCCATCCCTCGGACAGGTCGCGACCCAACGCCGTAAACTTAAGGTAAAAGCTCTTTCGGACTTCTTTGTCCGAAAGTAAAACTGCCAGGGGACATCCTTGTCCCCGTATTCCGCAACGCGGACAAGAGTGTCCGGATCAGTTTTCAAAATCCTTAAATTGACGGCATTGGGTTTACACCTGCCTGGTTTATCATATAGCGCAACTTGAGTTATTTATACTATGATCCTATAACAGTTCATTTGCCAGGTTAGCCAGTTCAGAACGTTCGCCTCTCAGCAGCGTGATATGGGCATAAAGCGGATGGTTTTTGGCCCTGTCAATCAGATAAGAAAGACCGTTACTCTGCGAGTCCAGGTATGGGGTGTCGATCTGGTAGATATCGCCTGTAAAGATGATCTTCGTGTTTTCACCGGCCCTGGAGATAATGGTCTTCACCTCATGTGGTGTCAGGTTCTGAGCCTCATCCACGATAAAGATGATATTAGATAAACTGCGGCCACGAATATAAGCCAGCGGTGTTATCACCAGTTTCTCCAGGTCTACCATATCCCGTATCTTCTGGTATTCCTTGCTGGTTTCCGCAAACTGGTTCTGAATATACTTCAGGTTATCCCACAACGGTTCCATGTATGGGTTCAGCTTCGATTTTATATCGCCGGGCAGGTAACCGATATCTTTGTTGGAGAGTGGTACAATGGGACGTGCCAGGTAAATCTGCTTGTACTCGCGGCGCTGCTCAATGGCAGATGCAAGTGCCAATAATGTTTTACCGGTACCTGCCACACCCTGAACAGTAACCAACTTTACCTGCGGGTTTAGCAGGGCGTGCAGGGCAAAGGCCTGTTCGGCATTGCGTGGCTTTACGCCAAAAGCGTTTAGCTTGTCTACACGCTCCAATACTTTATCTGTGGCATTGTAATAAGCTAGCACAGAGTTCTTGAAGCTTTTCAGAATGTAATAGTGGTTATCCGCTGGCGCCTCTGTAAACACTTTGCCTACCTCACACTGGCCTTTCTCGTAAAGCTCGTTTACAACGTTTGCCTGTACGTCTTCCACAGTGTCGTTGCCGGTGTAAAGGCCTGCCACGTCCTGTATCTTGCCTGTTTCATAATCCTCGGCCACCAGATTCAACGCGCGGGCTTTAAGGCGCAGGTTTATGTCTTTGGTCACCAGAACCACCTTGTGGGTGGGCATCTCATGCTGCAGCTGCAGGGCTGAGTTAAGTATACGGTGGTCGTTCTTATCCCCGAAAATATTTACAGCATCTACCGACGAACTGTTGTTCATCAGCACTTTAAACTTGCCTTTTGTCTTGCCGTTCAGGGGCAACCATTCCTGCAGTTTATGCTCCGCAGAAAGCTTGTCTATAAAACGAATGAACTCACGTGCCTCAAAGTTCTTGATGTCATTGCCTTTTTTGAAATTATCAAGCTCTTCCAGCACGGTGATCGGGATGGCTACGTCATGTTCCTGAAAATTCTGGACGGCGCTGTGGTCGTAAAGTATAACCGATGTATCCAGAACAAATATTTTCTTATGTTCGGTAGTTGCTGATTTTTTTGGTTTTGCTTTCGTTTTTTTACTTCCGTTTACGACGTTTAGGATAGGTTCTTGTTCAGGGTTGTTCGTTTTGCTTAGGGTTGCCATAGGCGAGGGATTAGGGTGAAACCTTCTTTTTTAGCAGTGCAACTCGGTCGTGCTGCCTGCTTACTGTTCTGGTGCTTTATAGTTATTTACGAATATTTAAGCCTCATGGCTGACTAAATACACACCTCTTATCAAAGTTTTGATCACGAACCTGGTGCAGCAATTCATACTTGCCTGACCCATAAAACATTACAGGTGAAACAAAGTATAACTAAAAAATTAGTTAATAAAAAATTAAATTTTTATCTTCGGGAAATATCGCTGTAAACCTGCATAAACTATGAGAATTATACTTTTACAGCTGTTTATACTTTTACTGCCCTTTGGCGCAATGTCGCAGCAGGTAGTTACCCCAAAGCCAGTAAAAAGCTTTCTGTGGTTTAAGATCAACAAGTATGACAAAGAGGGTAACATGCACGGCCGCTGGAAAGTGTTTTTCGGGAAGGACAACATCGTGATACGAAATGGCCGGTTCAGGCATGGCCACGAAGCTGGCACCTGGAAGTACTATTACCCGGACGGCACACGGTACATGCGTGAGAAGTATAGCCGCAACAGCGAGATAATTAAAGTAACCAAATACCACGAGAATGGAGAAATAGCCCGTAAAGGCGAGGCCCGCCTGATCAAAACGTCTACTTTGGATAAATACTTCTGGTTCGGGGAGTGGGAGGTGTACGATGAGAACGGCAGCTTCAGCCACATAGAAGTGTACCAGGACGGCAACCTAATAAGCAGAAAATAACCCCGGCTAGATTTGAGTTAATTTACTTTTATAGGCTGCAAGCTCTTCTTCTATGGCAGGACTGAGTATAAGTATAAGATGCTCGGCAAATGCGGCGTTTTCAATCGTTTTCTCGTCCATGATGGCTATCAGCCCAAGCAGTTCGCTTTGGTCAGACAGCAAAACGCTTCCAAGGTAACTCTCAATGTTAAAATCCTGCAGCTCTTTATCCGTAGGAAAACTTTCGGTTACCTGGCTGGGGTAATAGCAAAAGCGCTGCGTAAGCACGGCGTCGCAAGGGGTGCCTTTAAGTTGATAGGTGAAATTAGGGAGCGGCATTCCGTTTTTTAGAAACACGCAGGTATGCACGCGCGTGCAATCTTCTGAGGTTATCCCAATGGTAACGTAGGATGCGTTGGTGTACCTGCTTATAAAGGCCGCGGCTTTCGTAAGGAAATCCTTTCCCCTCGCGTTGTTTGCAAGCTCCACCGCCGCCTGAAGAATCGTGTTTTCCTCAATGCCGGGTTCATATTGCCAATGATGTACAAACCTATACTCCATACTTGCCTTCAACAGTTCATGATCCGGTGTGTTACACTTCTAACACAAAAGTATAAACTTAAAGTTTAAAAGCCTGATCTGCTTTGCATTTATGAAGGAGGTGTACGCTATATTTATACTTTAGCTAACTGAGCGTGTAATAGTCTTCCTTTTCTTTGTCGTGGAGCCGCAGGTAACCGTGTATCACCAGCTTAACCAGGGTGCGGTAGGCACGGCGCTGCGACAGGTTGGCCAGTTTCATGTATTGCTTTAACGTGATGCGCGGATTTACCTCCAGGTACTCCAGCACTTTGCTTTCATGGCGCTCCAGGGGCAGTTTTTCAAATGGCTCTGGGAGTTCGTTCTCAAGGGTTTTGTTCACCATCTTGCTTGTCTGCACGCTGGTGTCTTTCACTCGCACGTAACCCCGCCAGTCGTCTTCCTTTACCCTGGCAAAATGAGGCTTGGAGGTGCTTTCCGGCACAGTTACGATCAGTACAGTGCGGTCATTGCTTTCAATCTCCTCATAGTTAAGCACTATTGGCGGGTCGCAGTAAAACTCCGATGCCATGCGCAAAGTATGCATCTCTTCGTCTGGGTCTACCCCACAGATGTATCCGTTGTCTTTTACCCCTATAAGTATGGTGCCACCCCGCGTATTGGCAAAAGAAACCAGTGTGCGGGCAATTTTTTCGGGCTGGGTTACGCGTTGCTTAAAGTCCACGGTATCGCTTTCGCCGCGCAGTATCATGCGTCTGAGTTCTTCCAGGGGTTTGTGGGGTGTGCTGAACATGGTGTCTATCGTTAAGGCAGCGTCGTGTGTATAGCGTTACTTGGGAGGCACTTTATACTTATAATCAAATTCCGGGCCTTTAGTTGTGTTCCGGGGCAAAAAAAAAGCGGACACTAATGCCCGCTCTCTGTATAGTTATACTTGCTTTCCTAGAAAGGCAAGTCGTTGTCGGCATCGTTGCTGTAGAAAGACGGCGCCTCCTGCTGCTGTGGTGCGGACGGAGCACCGTAAGCGTTTGATGCTGGCTCCATTCTCCAGGCCTGCAGGTTAGTAAAGTACATTGTCTGGCCATTTTTTGTGAAAGGCTTGCCAGTAAGGTTAAATGTAACCTTCACTTCGTCACCGTTTTTAAACTGGTCTAACAGGCTGCACTTGTCCTGCGTTAACTGGAACTTTACAAACTGTGTAAATGAGCCATCCGGAATCTCCAGCACGAATTCACGCTTTCTGAATTTTTCGCTTATCTGCTGCTCCTCAAATACCTCGTAAAGTTTACCTTGGATATCAAACGACATAATTAATCTATTAAATAAGTTATTGGTACAAGAACAAAGATAACTATTTTCCTGCTTAAAAAGGTTCTTTGGTGCTGAGTATTTATCCTGTTTATTTAGGCCGATTGTCAGGTAAAGACCAACTGCATTATACTTAGTGGCGTAAGCATATCCTGTACCCATTTACTATATACTTTGTTATGAGCAAGTATGCGATTGCAATACACGGCGGCGCCGGCACTATTACCAAAGCCACCCTCACCGCAGAAAAAGACAGAGCTTACCGCGATGCACTGGAACAGGCAATTATGGCAGGTCATGGTATACTACAGGCTGGCGGCTCTGCCCTGGATGCCGTTGAACTAGCCGTGGTGCACCTGGAAAACAACACGTTGTTTAATGCAGGCAAGGGTTCTGTATTCACAAAGGAAGGCAAGCATGAGATGGATGCCTCCATTATGTGGGGCAAGACCCTGGAGGCGGGCTCAGTGGCCGGGGTGCGCAACATCAAAAACCCGGTAAAGCTGGCCAGGGCTATAATGCAGTACTCTGACCATGTGATGCTGAGCGGCTATGGCGCTGAGGAGTTCGCCCTGACCCATGCCGTGGAGTTTGCCCCTGAGATGTATTTCTTCGATGCCTTCAGGTATAACCAGTGGACGGAGATACGCGACTCCGACATATTTATGCTGGACCACACAGAGGATGTTGAGAAAAAGTTCGGGACGGTAGGTGCCGTGGCCGTGGACCAGGAGGGCAATGTGGCAGCCGCCACTTCTACCGGTGGCATGACCAACAAGCGTTACAACAGGATAGGGGATACGCCCATTATCGGCTCCGGCAACTACGCTAATAATAAGACCTGCGCCATTTCCTGCACCGGGCACGGCGAGTACTTTATGCGTGCAGTGGTGGCCTACGACGTATCGTGCCTGATGGAGTACAAAGGCTATACTTTGCAGCAGGCTTGTGATGAGGTGGTGATGAAGAAACTTGTGGCTTTTGGCGGGGAGGGTGGCCTCATCGCCGTGAATGCGGCGGGGGAGGTGGTACTGTCCTTTAACTCGGAGGGCATGTACCGAGCCAGCAAAATAAACGATGAAGAAACGTATACTGCCATCTACAGGTAGTATACCTGCATGTGTGAAGCACAGTAGCCCGTCTACCCAACCTGGGCATCTACTGGCTTTAGCGCCTCGTGGTCTTTAAAGAATTCACGTGTTTCGATGTTGTAAACGTTGCCTTTGGCCAGCACATGCATGATCAGGTTTGAAATGGCAACCGGCCTGCCTGGATCCACATCGTTGACATTCGTGTACTTTACCTCATGGCTGTCTGCGATCACCACCAGGTTTGAGCCGATGGTCTCAATCATGTGACCTTCCGTTATCAATACGCCGGTGTCCTCGCCAAGGCCTATACCCACCGTTTTGGGATGTGTTACCACGGCTTCCATTAGCCTGCCAAAGCGGCCGCGCGTAACAAAATGGGTGTCAATGATGACCTCGTCAATAAACCCAAGCCCGTGCCCGATCTTAACAGCGCCCTTCAGCAACGACTCCGGAGCACTGCCGCCTTTGATCATTACCTGAGACATGGCCATGGCGCCGGCGCTGGTTCCCGCAATTATAAAATCCTCGTTTTGATACCGTTTCATTAAAATATCGGCTATTTCGGTACCATGAAACATGCGTGTGATGCGAGACTGGTCTCCACCGCTGAACATCACGCCGTCGGCTTCTTTTATCCTTTTAATGTACTCCGGCAGATGTGCGTCCTCCTCAGTCTTTACATGCATCAGGTTCACGTTTTCGGCACCTAAAATTCCGAAAGCGCTCAGGTATCGTTCACCTACCTCTTCCGGGATCATGGAAGCCGTGGTGATGACCTCAATTCTGGGCTTTTTAGTTGGGATCTCCTGCAGAAAGCGCTTAAGTATTCCTAGTTCGAAAAAATCAAGGTAGTATTTTCTTTTAGACTTCGGGTTTGGGTACGTGCCCTTGTCTTCGTTGCCTCCAACAGCTATAAGTTTTCCTTTGGGTCTGTTCACGTCAGGGTATTATTTTTTAGTTAATAGCCGGCAGCATTTCTGTTTATCGTTATCTGCCGCCACATTCTTCTGATTAGATTACCGCTTTTCTTAAAATTCGTTTCAAATTCCGGTTTTTAGTGTGCCATTACTGGTTGTATTGCTGGATGTCAATATATACGTATGAAGTTATAGTGTATTGGATATATTATACAATAATTGCAGTTTACTGCTATATGAATGGGCTTGCCTAATAAAAACAATATTTTGAGAACCTCAGGTATGGCCTGCCGTATAGATAGCCACGAGCAATTCGAGAATACATAATTTTTAACGCGTAACCTTTCCAAGCTATGAAACTTAATAATTTGAAAGACCTATTTGTCCATGAACTTAAAGACCTGTACAATGCAGAGAATCAAATTCTGAAGGCTTTGCCTAAAATGAAGGATGCCGCAGCCTCTAAGGATTTGCAGCACGCTTTCAGCAAGCATCTTTCAGAAACTGAGCAGCATGTGCAGCGCCTCGAAAAGGTATTTAAGATCTTGGGTGAGAAGGCTGCTGGTGAGAAATGTAAGGCAATGGAGGGGATTATCCGGGAAAGCAATGACATGATCAATGAGAAAGCAGATGCGGATGTAATGGATGCTGCCCTCATAAGTATGGCACAGCGTGTAGAGCATTATGAGATTGCCGGGTATGGTACTTTGTGTACGTATGCCAAGCAGTTAAAAATGCAGGATGTGCTGGACCTGCTTCAGATGAACCTGGATGAAGAAAAGAAAACAGACCAAACCCTGACGTTCATTGCCGAAAACAAGATCAACGTTAAAGCAGAACACAGATCCAGATAACACTGGTAACTATACAGCGACATTGAAAAAACTCTGTACTTTCGCCTGGCTTTTCCTAGCAGGTAATGAAAGTGACAGAGTTTTCGCTTTTTAGGGGAAATAACAAAGCCCGGCCATCAGTGGCCGGGCTTTGTCGTTTATTTTATGAACATTATCTATTTCAAAAGATCGTCCAGCGTAACTGTTGATACAGCGTGGTAATTTGGTCTTGCCTTTGCGTAAATAGCCAGTGCCTTTTTCTTGCCCTCTGGCGTGGCTATCAGTGCCTTGTAAATCGGCACCAGGAATTTTCTGCGGCCAACGTTGGTCAGGAAGGTCTCCAGTGCTTTGTCGGCGGTAGTATAGTTGTTTCTGATGGCATGCAGGAGCCAGGCGGCCAGTACTTCGGAGTTGCCAGAGTTCGTGAAATTGAAGGCTTTGTCAAGCTCTGCCATTTGCTGCTGCGTCATGTTTTCCGGCAGCATACGGATAAAGTGCAGCCACTCGTGGCTCGACCAGTCTTTGGTGCTTAGTTGCGCCGCTGGCTTGCCGCCTTTCCAGGCTTTGAAGGATTCCTCAACCTTTGCGAAACGCGAGGAGGTAGGCTTCACAAAATCCTCTGGTAAACCAGGCGAGTACACCCATCCTTCAATGTTGATCTTCTCGGCCAGTTGCTCGTCGCCTTTAATAAGTTCAGCGCGAAGGAAGTTCAGAAACTTATCGGTATCGGTGCTCTGGAAAGCAAAGGTGTTAAAGTAATCGTTTACAAACTTGTCGAAGCGCTCACGGCCTACAGCTTTCTCTATGTTCTGCAGAAAGAAGTTGCCTTTCTCGTATGCGATGTCAGTTAAGCCATCATCCGGGTCACGACCCTCCAGGTCCAGCTTCAGGTGTGTGTCCGCGCTGCCGGCGCCCAGGTCGTTGATGGTGTTGATCATGTCCTGGTAACCTAATACGTTAAGCATGGCGGCATAATCCTTTCCATAGAGCTCTTCCATAATGCGGCGCTCAAAGTATACGGTAAAGCCTTCGTTCAGCCAGAAGTCGTCCCAGGTGGCGTTGGTAACCAGGTTGCCGCTCCAGCTGTGTGCCAGCTCATGCGCTATCAGGCTGGTAAGGGATCTGTCTTTGGCCAGTACGGTAGGGGTAACAAACGTAAGGCGTGGGTTCTCCATACCTCCGAAAGGGAATGACGGCGGCAACACCAACAGGTCGTAACGGTCCCATCTGTATTTGCCGTAGATCTTCTCTGCAGCCTTCAGCATCTTATCCATTTCTGCAAATTCATAGGCAGCGGCCTCAATAGTAGCCGGTTCCGCGTAGATGCCTGTTTGTTCACCAATCTTACGGAAAGTCAGGTCGCCTACCGACAGTGCCATCAGGTAAGATGGGATCGGCTGCTTCATCTGGAAAGTATAAACGCCTGTATCGTTTTTCTGCATTGGGTTTTCGGCACTCATTACCGCCAACAGTTCCTTAGGTACTTTTACCTTGGCGTTGTAGGTAATGCGTATGCCCGGGCTGTCCTGTATCGGTATCCAGGTGCGGGCAAGTATGGCCTGCGACTGCGTGAAAAGGAACGGATACTTTTTACCGGCTGTCTGCTGTGGGTTAAGCCACTGCAGGGCGGCTGCTTCCGGCGACGTTTTATACTTTATCGTTACTTTTTTAGTGTCCGGCTTAATGCTTACAGTAAGCGGCTGGCCCAGGTGCGGCTGCGAGTCACCCAACTCAAATGTGGTTTCCTGCATGTCGTCTCCCAGGTATACTTTCTCAATCTGCAGATCCCTGGCGTCAAAAATGATCTTATCGGTGCCGGTCAGGTTATCGATCATGTATGAGGCCGTACCGCTGATCATCTTCTGTTCAAAGTTCACCTCAATATCCAGGTCAAGGTGTTTTGCTACGGCCTCTGCGGGCTGGGCATAGCTGTGAACGTCTGCAGACATTTTCTCGGTTGCGGTTTGTGCTGTTGTCATAGTTTCACCGTCTTGTGTGGGTTGTGATGTACAGGAGGCAAGCTGCAAGGCGCCTGCCACGCTTAAACCAAGTAAGCAACGTTGGTATGGTTTCATAGGTTTTCTGGGTTTCATTTAAAGCCTAAGTTAGGCATTATCTCCTGCAATTGGAAAATAAGTGCCACAAATAAGCATGGGCGGTTTGATCGGTTTCTTACCCCGTTTTGTACCCTGCCGTTTGCTGGTTACAAGCTTTTAGGTTGTGTCCGTAACATGTAGCTGATGTATTGCCATGATATATAACTTTTTGTACTGTTTAAGAGTACATATAGCTTGAAAGCTAATAGTATGTCAAATCTGACACGTTAATTGTATTAATCTAATATTTTTGATTGTAATATGATACTGCGAAACTGCCCTATTTGGGTAGTGCAGCTACTAATAACCAGAATAGAAATATGTGCCCTTATCAGATAAAAATGAATGTATTCGCCTTGATGCTGTTGTTCGGGGTGGCTGTGAGCACCGGCTGCAACAAGTCCGAAGGCGAAACGAAGGCGGCCGTGAGTGGCGTTGAGAGCGTTAAAAGGATCTTTGCCAAAGAAGAGTTACCTCAATCTAAAACAGATAGCCTTGAGATTATCAGCTATCTCAAAAAGAAACCCGCATTTAAAAAACACCAGGACCTGTTATTCCTGTTTTATGGAGACAGGAATTATGAATTGGCGTGGTTCCGGGACAATGAAATTGTGCCGGAGGCAGAGAAATTCCTGAATGTGATCAACGAGGCATCTAAGGAAGGGCTTCAGCCTAAAAATTACCTGCTGCTGGACTTCGACAGCCTATTTAACAAGTATAAAGGCATGGACGGGCAAGACTCTTCCCGCCTGGAACTGCAAAAGCAGATCGACCTGGGACTGACGGCCTCATACTTTAACTATGCCTCTGATTTTTACAGGGGCCGCATCAATCCGCAAAAGTCGGGGGCGGTAAACTGGAATGTCAAGAAAAACAAGATCAAGCTGCACAAGGCACTGCAAACCATCCTGAAAGAGCGTGAAAGTACCTACCCATACTATGAGTTTGAGGCGCTGCATAAAGGGTACGCAGACCTTCGCGAAGCATTGGCGAGGTACCGTGCGATTGAGGCCAAAGGTGGCTGGCCCAAAGTAGACCTGGGTAAGAAGAAAGTACTTGCCAAAGGCGATTCCTCAGCTGCGGTAATTGCCCTGCGCAAACGCCTGAACCCGGACAAGAAGTTTAATGAGGCCGACAAGAACATGCGGATCTACGATGAGACCCTGGAGCGACAGGTAAAGCAATTCCAGATGCTGCACGGCCTGAAAGAAGACGGTGTGGTAGGCGGCAATACGCTCAAACAACTGAATGTGCCTATCGAGGACCGCATCGATCAGATCATGATCAACATGGAGCGCTGGCGCTGGATACCCAAACGCATGGTGCCTAAAAACCTTGACCAGAAGTATGTATGGGTAAACATACCAGAGTATAAACTATACATCTATGAAGACCCCGACAATGACCCGGAAGCCGAGCGTGAGTACAAAGAGGTAATGAACATGCGGGTGATCGTAGGCAAGACCATGCACTCTACGCCTATTTTCAGTGATAAGCTGGAGTACGTTGTAATGGCGCCGTACTGGAACGTGCCGAACAGCATTGTTGAGAATGAAATAAAGCCTGCCATGCTTAAAAACCCGAACTACCTTGCCTCGCAGGATATGGAAGTGGTTACCAAAGAGCGTAACCCGAAGCAGGTCAGCCCTTATTCTATTGACTGGGCAAGTGTAACCCAGGAGAACTTCCCGTATATGGTAAGGCAGCGTCCCGGCCCAGAAAACTCGTTAGGAGCTGTAAAATTCCTGTTCCCGAACGAGTATAACGTATACCTGCACGATACGCCGGCAGACCAGTTGTTTAGCCAGAACCAGCGCGATTTCAGCCACGGCTGTGTGCGGTTAGAGAAACCAATCGAACTGGCCAAGTACATGCTGCGCGATATGCCTGAGTGGGATGAAAGCCGCATCAGGTCCACGATCAACGGTGGTGAAGAGAAGTGGGTAACGCTACCCAAGCGCGTGCAGGTGTACATAGTATACTTTACCAGCTGGGTGGATAAAGACGGCAACGTGCATTTCAGGGAGGACCTGTATGGGCACGATAAAAAATTGAAGCAGGCATACTTTGGCTGATCAGCTTGAGTTTCCGAGAACAATATGGTTAAGACCCGTTATGAAGCGTTTATGTTACTTACTGGTGATTCCAGCTGTGCTTTGGCTGCACGGGTGCGGCAGCACTGAACAGGATGACCTGCCCGAAACTGTAGCCACTTCTGACAGTGCGCCTGTTAAACAAGAGCCTGACACAACCCTTCAGCAGGTAACTAATTTAACCCTGAAAGCAGTCGGCAATAGTGCAGACCAGATGATGTATGATCAGGATACACTGGAAGTGAAAGCTAATGCTCTGGTTAAACTGGTGCTGATAAATGAAGGCACTGAACCCACCATGGTTCACAATGTGGTATTTACGCAGCCCGACAAGCATAAGATAGTTGCGCTTGAGGGTGCCAAAGCAGGGGCACCCGGCAACTACGTGCCCCAAAGCGATGCTGTGATCGCAGCATCTCCGCTGGCGTTGCCGGGGCAGCAGGTGGAGTTAGAGTTTACCGCACCAGGTGTTCCAGGGTCTTACGATTTTGTTTGCACCTACCCAACCCACTGGAAGCGAATGAATGGTGTATTCCTGGTAAAATAACTGCTCTGCCATGTACTTCCATACTTTACGCTTAGCTTAGGGCTTGTATGGCAAAAGTGCAAACCAACACATAGTCTGGATTCAATTTTGGGGTGGGGGTAAGGCTTCACCTCATTGGTACCGAACTCCATGATAAAGCAGATGCCTGGCTTATAGTTTAATGTTAGCTTTAGTTTAAGGGTGTAACTAACTATAAAGTAGCAATTTAGGGCGATGTGGATAACTCGTTTTATCCACATCGCCTTTTTTGTGCATGCGCCAAACTGTCAGGTATACTTTTAAGAGTAAAAATAGCCAATACCATGTAAATGTATTGATATGCAGGTACATACAAGCAGCAGGGAGTTGGTGAGTCAGGAATATGTTAGGGTTTACAAATGTATATACAATTGTAAATTGCTTGTTGTGAATCTGACTTCGCTTAATGTAAGTGCTTGCTAGTTAAGTATAAGTGATAAACTTGTAAAGTATAAGTTTAATGTGTGTTTTCAGGTGTGTCTATTCTTTGCTATACTTTAATTTTAGATTAATTACAATTGTATATACATTTGTAATGTATAAGATCATAGCCTAATGGTAGATAGGATTAAGGAATTGATGCAGGAGCAGGGGTTAACCTCCACTCAGTTTGCCGACAAAGTTGAAGTGCCAAGAGCTGTTATCAGTCACATTATCAGTGGCAGAAACAAACCCAGCCTGGAGGTTGCCACTAAAATTATAACTGCTTTCCCGGAGGTTAATTTAAACTGGCTGCTGCTGGGTGAGGGGGAAATGCTAAAACCTTTAGCCCCGGAAATAGCACCGCCACATGTATCTGATAAACAGCCTGAAACGCTTGTAAAGGACATTGAGCCTGAGGATGGTAATCCGGAGCATAACGATAAAATACAAAATAAGGAGTCTGCGGTTCCTACTAATACTGAATCTAAAAACGAGGAAAAGGAGATCGAGCAGATCGTGATCTTTTACACCGATAAATCTTTTACCGCTTACAAACCCTGATATTCTGTAGGTTATGCCAGCCTCCCAAGCTCCCCTCAATGCCCGATCATAACCTAGTGCTGTAAGTATAAGTACATAGCAGTAAATAAATGTGTGGCTAAACAAGGCAGATGAAAAAGATCTTCGGTAAGCTGAAATTTCTTTACGATTACATAATTAACAGCATCGGGTTTTATCCAACGGTTATTTCCCTTGCTTTCGCCCTGTTAGCTATTATCATGCTCTACCTTGAAGCTTTGGGTATGAGCAAGGTTATAAACAAAGCAGCCCCGATACTGATCATATCGGATGATAACACAGCCAGGCTAATACTTAGCTCCATTACAACAGGCATCATTTCCCTTACAGTTTTTAGCTTTACGATGGTGATGCTGGTTTTAAACCAGGCAAGTGCCAACTTTTCTCCACGCGTTATTCCGGGGCTTATTTCTTATAAGTCAAACCAACGGGTTATGGGTTTATATCTTGGCACGCTTATTTATACCCTGATCATCATGGTAAACGTGCATTCGGACTATTATGCCATCACATTACCCGGCTTCTCTATATTTCTGGCGATGTGCTTTACTATTATATGCCTTGCCTTTTTTGTCTATTTTATACATTCCATTTCAATTTCGATCCAGATAGAGAGTATCCTGGAGAGTATTTATACAGTTACCCGTAATAAGTTGGAAGATGAGATAGAGAATGACAAGAGCGGGCATATTAAGCTTGATGACTTTGGTAAAAACTGGTACCTGCTTAAGAGCCCAAAAACAGGGTACCTGCAGAGCGTGGAAAGAGAATCCCTTGCAAAACTCTGTAAAAAGTATGGTGTCGTGTTGTGCTTTATAAATCCGCTGGGCAGTTTTTTTATAAAAGGGATACCCTTTGCCAAAGTTAACAAAGAGTTGCAATTGCCAGATGAATTCTCTGAAGAGCTCTCTTCCAATCTGTATTTTTATAGAGAGGAGAGACCTGATATAAACTATCTGTTTGGTTTTAAGCACATAACTGAGAGTGCCGTAAGAGCACTTAGCCCTAGCCTGAACGATCCGGGTACGGCTATAAAGGCCATCGACTACCTGACAGACCTTTTTATCCTGCGGATGAAGCTCAGCGATGAGAGAACGGTAGTGGACGATGAAGGCACGCCCAGGGTATTGTTTCTGGAGGAAACATACGAGCAGGTGCTCAGCCTGTGCCTTAGCCCCATCAGGCTTTATAGTAAAGAGAACACTATTGTCGTGATGCGCCTGTTATTTCTTTTCAGGAGCCTTGTGCTAAAACTGGAAGATCACCCGCACCTTGGGCAGATACTTTACAAAGAGTTGATCTGGTTGATAGAGGATGCCGACAAGTCAATAGAGAACCGTGCTGACCGTGAGAGGATCAATGAGCATGTGAAGAGCCTGAATGATATGAAGCATCTATATAAAACCTTACCTTTACTTCAAATACATACGCACAGCAGCGGTTAAATAACAGGTGCGTATAAAGTCTGAGCTCTTAAATAATACTTATGGCTTCATCGCAAAATGTGAGTCTGCGGAAAAAGATATATACTATAATTTTTGAGGCAGAAACCCCGGCAGGAAAACTGTTTGATGTTGTGCTGCTTGTACTTATACTTTCAAGTGTAACGGTAGTAACGCTGGAAAGCGTGGTTGAGCTTAGAAGTAAATACCTGCAGCTTTTCATTAGCCTGGAGTGGATTTTTACCGGCCTTTTTACGATTGAGTACCTGCTCAGGATCTACAGCTCGCCGAAGCCCGGTAAGTATATGGTTTCATTCTTCGGTATCGTGGATCTCTTGTCCATTATACCTACATATCTCAGCCTGTTTGTATTGGGTTCACAGTATTTCCTGGTAATCAGGGTGCTCAGGCTGCTGAGGGTGGCACGTATCTTTAAGCTTACCCGCTTTATTAATGAAGGGGAAGTACTGTCCAAAGCGTTACGTGCAAGTGCTGCCAAAATACTCGTTTTCCTGGGTGTGGTGATCACCATCGTGATCATTGTGGGGTCTATGATGTATATTATTGAAGGCGCCAAAAGCGGGTTTACCAGCATCCCTAAAAGCATTTACTGGACCATTGTTACCCTAACTACTGTTGGCTACGGCGACATAGCGCCGCAATCGGCTTTGGGGCAGGTTCTGGCAAGCTGTATCATGATCATGGGATATGGCATTATTGCGGTGCCTACGGGTATTGTGTCTGTAGAGCTGGCCAAAACGGAAAAAACACCTTTAGAGCCAACCAGGGTATGCCCGAACTGCCACCAGGAGGGGCACCCGGAAAATGCCAACTATTGCTTTAACTGCGGCTACCACTTTCCGAGCTTCAAGTAAGTGTTTCAGGTAACGATGTGGCGGGGTATGTTCATCGGCAGGCGTGTAAGCAATTCGTAATTAAGCTGCGTGCTTAACTCTGCAAAAGAGGCTACACTTATACTTTGGTTGCCCTGCTTACCCAGCAGCACCACTTCATCATCGGGTTTTACATCCGGTATGTCCGTAACATCAACGGTGAGCACGTTCATGCCCACTATGCCTACTACGGCAGCCCTGCGGCCTTTTACCAGTACCTGTCCCTGGTTGCTCAGGCTGCGGCTGTAACCCCACGCATACCCTACAGGTACAATGGCCAGCGTCATGTCGCGGGGAGCCTTGTAGGAAGTACCATACCCTACAAAGCTGCCTTTGGATGCATGCTTCAGCGTCATGATGCGGCTTTTCCAGTTTATCAGTCGGTTAAGCGGGTCTTTTTTGGAGGGGTGCCTGCTTAGATAGTAAGAGTAGGTTTCGGGGCTGGGCCAAAAGCCATACTGCATAATACCGATGCGAACCATATTAAAGCGGCTTTCCGGGTAACTGATGGTGGCCGCCGACGATGCCGTGTGGAGTTGCTCTGGCCGCAGTCCGAGGGCGTTCAGCTCGTTTACCTGTTGCCTGAACTGCCGTAGCTGTTCCTGAACCCTTTCCCTGTTCTGCAAGCTCTCAGCACCAGCAAAATGGGTGCAGATGCCCTTCAGGTGTATGTAGGACCTATACTTCTGAAGTATGGACTTTGCCTTATCCAGGGAGTGCTTTTCTAAACCCGTCCGGTTCATGCCTGTTTCCAGCTCAAAGTGTACTATGGCCTGTTTGCCCAGTTTTTTCGCTGTTCTGGCAGCCTCTTCCAATCTTTCCGGGTCAAAGATAAAGAACTCGATCTCGTGTTGTATGGCCCATTCCATTTCATCTTTGTCCAGGTAGCCCATTATAAGTATAGTGGCTGGCTTTTCTAAAATGCCGAGCATGCGGTGCGCCTCATCCGCACTGAACACCGAAAAATGGTGCACGCCACATGCCTGTGCCATCGGCACAAACTGTTCTATGCCATGCCCGTACGCATTGCCCTTTATCACCGAAGATAGCGTTACACCCTGGCCGATCTCTTTGCGGAGGAAGTTGATGTTGTTTTGAAGGGATGATTTACTAAGTTCGATATAAGAGCTGTGAAACATAGAGTGTTATGGATTTAAAATGGCGGCGGCTATGGCATAGAACAAGGAGGCACCTGTAGGTATGAGCTCATCCGGAAAATCGTAATCAGCATGGTGCAGTTGTGCTTGTTTCAGGCCCGCACCCAGGCCAACCAAAGCCCCTTTATACTTTGCTGTAAAGTGACCGAAATCTTCTGACCATTTAAATGGGTGTACGGCTTCATACAGGTCAAGTTCCAGTTGTTGTGCGGCTTGCTTTACCAACCCAACCGCTTGCATGTTGTTTGCCGTTGCCGGAAATTCCTCCACGAAGCGAATCTTTAAACCGAGCTTATACTTGTCTGCTACTGCCTGTGCCGCATCAACGCAAAGGATCTTAAGCAGGTCCAGGTCGGCTTGCTGGTAGGAGCGGAGGGTGGCCATTACGGTGGCAAACCCGGGGTTGGTGCCAAAAGCGATCTCGCCTAACCGTGCATGGATCACGGTAAGCAAAGTAAGATCCTGGAAAAGGTCCTTCTGAAGTATAAGCTGATTGTATGCAAGTATAAGCTCTGCCATGGCCTGCCCGGGGTTAAGCCCATTTTCTGGTTCTGCGGCATGCGAGGCCTTCCCGTAAAACTCCACTATCATGCCCGTGGATGCGGCCGCAAACGAATGTTGCCGTATAACGACCTGGTGTGCAGGGTAGCCTGGTAAATTATGGAGCGCAAAAACATAGTCTGGACGGAGCATCGGCTCAAACCGTTCATCAGCCAGCACATCCAAAGCGCCCTGCCCGGTTTCCTCTGCCGGCTGAAACAAAAGTATAACCCGGCCTGTGCGGAGTCTTTGCTCGTGCAGAAGCGCGGCCAGACCGGCAAGTATAGCCATGTGCCCGTCGTGCCCGCACTTATGGCTGATACCGGCCCTGTCGGAAGCATACGGCATCTGATTCTCTTCCCGGATCGGAAGCGCGTCCAGTTCGGCCCTGAAGAGCACCGTCGGTCCATCAGGCAATTGGCCCGAAAAAACTGCGGCAACCCCTGTGCCCCCAAGCCTCGTGTAAATGTGGTCTGGCTGGAACTGCTCCAACAGCTTTGCGACGCGGGCTGCTGTTTCCTGCTCTTCACCGGATAGTTCCGGGTGCCGGTGCAATTCCTGCCTGAAGGCTACGATCTGGTCTATTTCCGGGAAAGGGTGTTGCATGCTGTTGTTTGCTTATATGCTGTAAATGGCAAAGTATAAATTGTAAGTATGTAACACCATTATTTATGCCCATACTTTAGGTGCTACGGAGTCAGGCATCAAAAGTATAGCCTTTTGGCACAGACACAAAAAAACGTCCTGCGGCGAAACTGCCACAGGACGCTTCCTGATTGGGTGCTGATGCTTTATACGTCTGCCTTCATCTGGGCCAGTACCTTTGCCATAACTTCCTGCAGGTAATCAATATTTTCTTCCAGCGATGTGTCTGGTGTGTCAGCCTTAGCCCCGGACTCGATCTGCCTGATCACTTCCTTTAATCTGGCAATGCGCAGCGTATCAATAGTTGACTTTAGCTTATGCGCTGCGGCGCTTACACCGGGCCAGTCGTGGTTTAGCTGCTTTGTTCTGATGTCCGTGATCGTTTCCGGCACCGTCTGCATAAACAGGTCTTTTGTTCGCTTGATAAAGGCCTCATTCCCTCTCGACATTTTGTGCAGGATGCTCAGGTCGTACAAGGGCTCTGCGGGTACATCTTCGGCAATCAAAGCCTGGGTTTCAGTTTCTGGTTCAGCAGCCTGCATTTTGTGCGGCAGCATGTTGGAGATCTTCAGGAACAGAGACTCTTCCTCGAATGGCTTTGAGATGTAGTCGTTCATGCCGCTGCTCAGGTACTTCTCGGCATCGCCCTTTAATGCATTTGCTGTGAGGGCGATGATCGGCACACTGGACTTTGCTTCATCCGGGAAAGAACGGATCAGTTCTGCTGCGTCTATTCCGCTTAGTTCTGGCATCTGTATGTCCATCAGAATGATGTCGTAAGTGTTTTCTGTTGCCATGCTTACTGCCTCCAAACCATTCTGCGCCACATCTACCTTAAAGTGCCAGTTCTCCATGATCGATTTCGCCAGAAAAACATTTACCTCATTATCTTCTGCCAACAGCACTTTAGTGCCTTTCATGCTCATGAAATCAATTATCTCTTTCTCTAAACGCATAGCGTCAGGATTTTTATACTTTGGGTAGGTCAGGATAAAACTGAACGTACTGCCGCTGTCTTCCTCGCTTTCTACCCAGATCTTGCCGTTCTGCATCTCTACCAGGTTCCGGCAGATATTCAGCCCCAGGCCGGTGCCGCCATACTTTCGCGTAGTGCTGGAGTAAGCCTGTGTAAAGCCCTCAAAGATATATTCCAGCTTTTCAGGTGCAATGCCAACTCCCGTGTCCTTAACAGAAAACGCAAGCGTAATGTCTTCATCTGATTCGTCTAAGACCTCGGTGCTTAAAGTAACACTTCCGGTGTCTGTGAACTTAATGGCGTTGTTCAGAAGGTTCAGCAATACCTGGTTCAGCCTGTACGGATCACCTAAAATGATCTGATCGGAGAGAGGGGCCGGTTTAAAATAGTAGAGCAGTTCTTTCTCTTCCGCCTTATAAATAAGGGTTTGGTATGCCGCTTTAATGGTATCGTTCAGGTTAAACGGAATCGCCTCCAGTTCCAGCTTGCCGGCCTCGATCTTGGCAATGTCAAGAATGTCGTTGATGATAACAAGCAGGTTGTCTGCCGATTTCTGGATGATCTTGATGTAGTTTTTCTGCACCGGGCTCAAAGAGCTCTTCTCCATTAAGCCTACCATACCCATTATTCCGTTCAGCGGTGTCCTGATCTCGTGGCTCATATTGGCCAGGAAGTTCTCTTTTACCCTGGCCGATTCCTCGGCAGCCTCCTTTGCCTTCTTAAGCTGCTGCTCTGTGTGCATCCTGTCGGTAATGTCCTGGGCAATACCGATGATAAAAGGCTCTGTATTGGGCTCTTCTACTTTATAGTTCTTATAAAACAGAAAGCGTTCTTCCTTTTCCTTGTCGAGCACCGTTAAAATGCCCTCTACCAGGTTGCGGTCCCGGAAGCTTTGCAGGTACTTTTGTAAGTTGGCCTTGTGGCGCTCCGGCAGGAATTCCTGCAGGTTGTGGCCCACCATGTCTTCGGCGGTATAGCCCAGCCTGTCGAGCATGTGGGGGTTAACCTCCTGCAAAACACCCTGCATGTTATGGGTACAGAAAAAGGCCGGGCTGTAGGTTATCAGATTGCGGTATTTCTTCTCACTTGCCTTCAGTGCCTCTTCCGATTTTTTACGCTCGGTTATGTCACGCACCGCCGACTGCACCTTTACTACCTCGCCGTTCTCGCCAAGTATAGGTTTTATGTTGGTCTCCACCCACTGCACTGACCCGTCTTTGCGTATAAGCCGGTGCTGTACAAGTATGTTTTTGTGCTCTAAAAGGTAATCCGCGTTGCCTTTCTGGTTCACCATCAGTATGTCGTCGGGGTGCAGTATTTCTACCGGCATGCGCCCGATCAACTCTTCAGGTTCATAACCAAGCAGCTCTTTACAGGCTTTAGACACGTAAATATACCTGCCATTGGGCTCGTGGAGGCTTATAAGGTCTTTGGAGTTCTCAGAGAGTAACCTGAAAAGCTCTTCGCTTTCTTCCAGGCGTTGCTGTGCCTGTCGCTGCTCTGTTATATTAGTGGAGATACCCAGCACATGCACCTCTCCGTTTGCCGATATCAGAGGCTTTTTAACTGTATTAAGCCATACTACCTCTCCGTTTTCCTTGGTGAATTTTTCGGTTACCCTAACTTCCTTCCCCTCATCTATCACCTGTTTGTCAACGAGGTTGTAAAATGCCGGCTCTTCCTTACAGGCGTAGAAAAGGTTTACATTAACACCGATTATTTCCTCAACCGGTTTCCCGAATAGGTTGGCGCATTCTGTATTGACAAATGAAAAATTGCCTTCGGCATCTTTCACGAAAATTATACTTGGGCTGGTGTCTACCACCTGCTTTATAAACTCGTTCTTGTCTTTTACCTCCTGGGCCGCTTTTCTTTCCTCGGTATTGTCCCGGATAATGGCAAGGGCTTCGTTTTCGCTGTACCTGATGATCCTGCTTTCATAATACCTGGTGCCGTCTGGGAAGGGGAGTTCATACTCTGTTTTTTCGCTCTGGCCGGTGTCAATAACCTTTTGTATCAGCACTAGCAGCTTGTTAGCCAGATCCTCGGGCAGCAGGTTTTTGATGTTGCTGCCTATTATCTGCTCTTTTGGTACAAACTGGCGTTCCTCGTCCACGTTTTTCATGTCAAGGTACACGCCCTCATAATTCACGATAAACATCAGGTCGGGCAGTACCGCCAGAATGGCCCTGTTTTTGGCTTCACTTGCCTCAATCCTTTCCTGCGCTTTTCTCAGATCGGTAATTTCAAGGCCATGGCCAATCACCAGCTCTACACCGTTGTCGTCGTTCAGTACAGGGTTTAGCCTGCGCAGAAAGTACAGTTCGTTGCCGTCTTTGCCAAGTATGGTTTCCTCAAACTCAACCAGTGATTTTTCTTCCATTACCTTGTGCAGGTGCTGCTCACGTACCTGCATGCGCTCATACGGGATGCCCCGATAATGACTGTAGTCCTTATTGGTTTTGCCAACAAGCCATTTGCGCAATGCCGGGTCCTTTACAGCAGCCGGGTTCAGGAAAATATACTGCAGGCTATTGTTGTAAACGGCTATGTCTGAAGGAATATGGTTGAGTATGGATTCGTAGAAGTTCTTCTGGGCAAGTAGCATTTCGCCTTTTTTGCGCAGTTCCGTTATATCCTGGGCCGAGCCGATGATCTGCTTTACCTGCCCACGGTCGTTTCTCAGGAAAACACTCTCGCGGCAAAATAGCGTCTTAACTGATCCGTCCTTGCATATTACATTGTATTCCACTTCCAGTACCTGCCCATCGGCCGCCTGGCGCATGTGGTACACATGTCGATATAGTTTAAGGGTATCAGCAGGCAGCACCAGCGTCCGGAGCATTTTGCCTGTGATGTTGGCCAGCTCTGTGTCGGTGTAGCCCAAAACAGTTTTGATGTGCTCGTTTAGATAAGTGTTCTTATGCTCCTCTAGATCATACACATAAATAATGTTGGGGATGGTATGAGCTATATTCCTGACAAAATTCTGGCTCTGCTGCAGGGCAGTCTCGATCTTATGCTGGCTGGTCAGGTCAACCATGCTTACATAAAAGGCATTTGGTGCCGGGGCCGCCGCAAACGACAAAGTATAAAACCTGCCTGAGATATGTGCCTGACCTGGCGCGTCGTGGCTGGCATTCAGTTTAGCGTAATGCTTGTTCAGCAGCTTTGTGAAGGCAGGAATGCGATCGGTTGTCAGCTTATCAAGCAGTTGTTGGGCGGCAAAGTTTAATGCTTCGGGGGCTCCGGCTGCAGGCACACAAAACAGTAAAGAGGCAGTGCTTGGTGATTTTGGGTCCGGAGCATCCTGGTTCAGCTGCAGGGTGGCCATCAGTAAGTTGGCCTGCGATTCGGCCAGTCGTTCAGATGCCAGTCGTGCTGCTTTCTCAGCTTCCAGCTGCGCTCTCAATGCTTTTACTTCGTCGAAGTGCTCCATTTAAAAAAAACGTTTGCCCATGGTATTACAAGATAAGCCTTTATGAAAGCAAAAAATTCCTTTTTATGGTAATTATACCAAATTATTGGTATACGAAAGTATAAAATTGCTTAAGTATAATTTTTAGCAGATGCTAAATCCTCTGAGGGATTTGGTTGGGGAAGAGAAACAAAAAATAAACCCCGTTAAGGGGCTTATGAGGTAGGGATTTAGTTTTAGCGTAACTCCAGTTCCTTGTTCTGTATCATCCTGTAAATTGTGGATTTTCCGATACCCAGCTTGTCGGCCACGTACAGCACGTTGTAATCATACTTTTCAAGGAAGCGTTGTATGATCTCGGTCGTGTATTCTTTTAGAGTGCGTTCGGTTGCCAGAAAATCCTTCTCAGTGTTGCCTGCCGTCAGGTTAATGTCGTGTTCCTGTATCTGCTCTTCATCCGAGAGCACCACTGCCAGTTCCACGATGGCCTTCAGTTCACGCACGTTACCCGGGAAAGAGTAGGAGAGCAGCTTCTTCTGTGCTTTCTCAGATAAGCTCTTTTTGCCCATACTGTTCTCTTTCGCAAAGGCATCTATAAAGTACTTGGCCAGCACCAGTATATCGCTGCCTCTGTCGCGGAGCGGCGGTAAAAGTATAGGCAGGCCTAACAGCCTGTAGTACAAGTCTTCCCGGAAATTGCCTTTTTTAACTTCTTCAGCTAGGTTTTTATGCGTTGCCACAATAATCCGCACATCCACGGGTACAATAGAGTTGCCGCCAACCCGGGTAATTTCCTTCTCCTGCAGCACGCGCAATAGCTTGGCCTGAAGGCTAAAGTCCAGCTCGCCGATCTCGTCCAGGAATATGGTGCCTTTGTTGGCCTCTTCAAATTTGCCCAGACGTCTTGCCACAGCTCCGGTAAAGGCGCCTTTCTCATGTCCGAACAGTTCGCTTTCTACAAGCTCTTTAGGAATAGCGGCTACGTTTACAGCCACATAAGGCGCTTTTTTGCGATTGCTGTTATAATGTATGGCCTTCGCCACAAGCTCTTTACCCGTACCCGTCTCACCGTTGATTGAAACGGTGATGTTGGTTTTAGACGCTTTGTCCATCATGGCAAACACCCTTTTAATGGGCTCGCTGTTGCCTATGATAACCTTGCTGAAATCATACTTCTGGCCTATTTCCTCGCGCAGTTGACTAATTTCCTCACGCAGGGAAACGTTCTCACGGATCTTGGTAATAGTGTTCCAAAGACGTTCCGGTGTTTCCTCGTCCTTAACAATATAATCGTAAGCCCCTTTTTTCAGCAGGTCTACAGCAGTGGCCACATCCTCCTGTCCTGAGATGATAATAACCTGGGTGTCAGGTGCTTGTTCCTTGATGTTCTTTAAAACCTCATCCCCGTTCTTGTCTGGCAGGGAGTAATCCAGGGTGATCACATTGGGGCGTTCATACAGGTTGGCCAGGCAGTCTTTGGCAGCGTGAAACTTCCTGATCTCGTAGTCAGGGTTCAGGGAGAGGTGATACTCCAGTAGTTCACTATACCACACATCATCGTCCAGAATAAAGATTTTAAATGGCGTGTTTTTCATTTAAAAATTAGATGCGTTGCGTTTGTTTCACCCAAAGTTAACATTTAATGCAATTGAGAGATTCTATTTTGGCATATTTAAATTTTATGTTTTTGCAGGATGATATATTGTTCTTGTGGTTAGAGAGTTAAGCCGTTTGCATTGCCGCAAAGTATGGATGCAACCGTATCGTGTTCGCTGCCATAAAAAAATGCCAGGCAATGACTTTTACAAAAGCTTACCTGGCAGTTAAGTATCTTTAACTCAAGTTGCGATTAACACACCCCTGAGAGCTAGCGTAGCTCTCAGGGGTAGGTTTACACCCAATGCCGTCAATTTAAGGATTTAGTGAAGCTGATTCGGACATCCTTGTCCGGATCTCATTCTACTGCGGACATCCTTGTCCGCGTTGCGGAATACGGGGACAAGGATGTCCCCTGGCAGTTTTACTTCCGGACAAAGAAGTCCGAAAGAGCATTTTCCTTAAGTTGACGGCATTGGGTTTACACCTGCCTGGTTTATCATGAAGCGCAACTTGAGATATTTAATAGTTGGTTGTTATGGGCTGATACTTGGCTCTCATGAACATGTAAATTCCATAAAATATCAGCCCGATGGCGACTGCACCCAGCATGTACGAGCCGTATGAGGAGCTTTCCAGGAAGCGGAACGCATCAGCGCTTCCGCCGGCCTCCTGCGGGTCGGACTGCAGGGCCGCACGCAGGAACATGTAGCCGATCAGGATCCAGACAACACCACGCGCCACGTAGCCGATCTTACCCATGCGTATCATTTTCTCTTCCACCTCATGTTTCAGGCCGGCCCCTTGTACATGCTTTTTATACTTATCCGACAGGCCATAGTAGATCTGATAAATACCAGTACCAATTACGGCAAGGGCAACAATGCCCAGTAACCATTGGCCAAAGGGCTGTTGTAAGAGTTGGCTGGCAATGGTTTCCCTTGTATCGCCGCCACCGGAGCTGCTGCCACTGCTGTTGCCGAGCACCATATTTGCGGCCAGGTACGTAAGGCCACCATATACAAATCCACTGAAAATGTAGCGTGCCCGTACTGCTATGCCCTTGGCATCGTTGCCTTTGTTTTCGGTATCTTTTATACCCTGAATAAAACGCCAGATAGTATAACAGGCAAGGCCAAGGGCCACAATGGCCAGCAGCCACTTGCCAAACGGCTGGTTTTCGATAAACTGGAATACACCTTGCTTGCCTGCGCTTTGCGATGATTGTCTTCCTAGCTCGAAAGCAGCCATAAAGGCTAATATGCCCACCAGGCAATATACTACCCCTTTGGCCGATAAGCCAACCCGGGCAAAGTTCTCAACCCACTTTGGCGGTGGGGCCGGTACATGTGCAGATATGTCTCTCATATATTCAATACTTAGATTATCTATTATTTCTCACATACACGTAATAATGCACACAGAGTTGTTATTTCCTGCTTTTTTCAGTGCCTGGCATCTTTGTTCTGTTATATCGAGTATGTTTAGGGGCATTACTACTATAGGATATATGGCGTTAAAACCGGCTGCAGCTTTTATGCTACAGGAATTGATTTTACATTTGCCCATTACCGTTTAGCTTTTAATGACAAAACCATAACTATGAATACCTGCCATTTCAAAAACCTCCTGCTGTTTTCGCTTTTTATACTTTTGTTGCCTGCCTGTGTAGTTACCTCAGGTATAAAAAATACCTCTTCCATCACGGCACCGGGGGCCAACACTAAACTGTACCGTACTTATAGCTGGTATCAGCCCATACCTCCGGCGGCGGCATCTTTCGATAAGGGCTATAAACCCGTATTGCATGAGCAGATCACCAAGGCCATTGAAGCGCAGTTACAGAAAAAGGGCTACAGAAAGGTAGATGAGAATGCCGATGTGCTTTTGGCTTACGATGTTAGTGTGTCGGTGCCGGTAGAAAAAGACAATCCGGATAATTTTGCGCCTGGCTTTGGCTATAGCTATGGATACATGAACGGGTACCGCTATAACTACGGCAACGCCGGTATGCCAGGCTACAGAGCCGTGGATCTGTTCAAGTCCGGGACGCTTATCATCGACATGGTAAACCCAAAAACAAACCAATTAGTGTGGCGTGGCTGGACAGAAGGTGCCTTCGATGACTTTACGCCTGGCTCCGGTAAAGTAGAGCAGGAGGTAAGCGAGATACTCAACAAGCTATAAAACTTTTTAAAGCTTAGCTTTTAAGCACTCTTATTCATCCTTGAAGCTGTTTAGGGTTTTGGCTAAAGGAAATCGAACCCGCCATAGTTGGTGTTTTTCACCAACAATTTAAGTCTCTGGTTATTATACTTGCTGGTGAGAACACGCAGTAAGGGCAGGCAGTATGGATTTTAATAATCTCTAAACAGGCTCCTTGGGTAATCTTATATAGTGAAAGTAATGCACCTTTGCTTGTACATTACTATTCTGGATAAGCCTTGATGCAGAATAACTGCCCCATTTTTTAGCGTATGGGAAATTCATTATTGATGAATTCGGCTTGCCCTTGCTCGCCTCTGGCGAGTGTGCAATACATATTGGCCACTGGCCATTTTACGCTACTGTTCAGGCTTTATTGGCGGGACGTCACAAGAAAACGCACACTCGCCAGAGGCGAGCGAGGGCGTAAGATTTTATAATAACAAATCGTGAAACAGTCTTGGCGTTTTAATCTGCCTTCAGGTAGTTGTTAAAGCGCATCACATCATCGGGTTTGCCTACAACATACACAATGTCGCCGGTCTTAAGGCTGGTGGTGGCATTTACGTCCAGTATCGTTTTGTTTTCGCGCTTAATGGCTACAATAGTGATACTAAAGTTGTTGCGTATGTTTGCCTCCAGTAAAGGTTTATCAACTATTTCCGGATCGTTGGTATATACCCGCAGACTGGCCACCTCAATGTCCTGCAGGTCAAGTTCCAGGCTGGTCATGGCGGTAGTACGACCAGTCAGGCTACGCAGCATCTCGTAATTGTCCGCCCTGATCATATGTGTGAATGCTTCTATCTGGTCGCGGGGAAGCAGGTATTTGGAAAGGACGCGGGTAAAGATCTCAATGGAAGTTTCAAACTCTTCAGGTATAACCTCGTCTGCCCCGATACGGTAATTTTCCTCCATTTCCTGCACAAAGCGGGTTCTTACGATAATGTGCACTTTGTCGCTGATGAGGCGAATGCTGGATATGATGCGCTTAGTTGCTTCCGGGTCCGAGATGGCGATCACGACCACACGTGCCTTATGGATGTTTACATGCGAAAGTATGATGTTGTGCACGGCATCGCCGTAAATGATCGGCTCACCCTGGTGTCGTTCGTGGCGCACGGTAACCGCATTTAACTCTATGATGACATAAGGGATATTGGCGTGTTTCGCCGCCTTTGCTACATTACGTCCGTTGATCCCAAAGCCTATGATAACGATGTGGTCGTTCAGGTCGGGGAGATCGTGGTGCTCATTGGGCTCCTGGTGTTCGAAAGGTATAGGCTCTTGTGTGTTACCTAAAAGTGAGCTGATGGATGCGCTGATTCGTTGGTATGATCCGATTATAAACGGTGAGACAGCCATCGTGAGCAGCGAAACCGAAAGAAAATACTGGTAGGTTTCCTGCGACAGTACCCCGTTGGTGATGCCCGTATTGGAAAGTATAAAGGCAAACTCACCTACCTGAAACAAGGACAGACCTACGAGTATGGATATCCTGCTGGGGTACTGCAGCATGCGGGCGGCCACGGTTGCCACAAAAGCCTTAAGTATAAACGTGGCAATGGTAAAGCCAAGTACAACCAGTAAGTGCTGCACCATAAAGGCAAAGTCCAGGAGCATGCCAATGGAAACAAAGAAAAAGCTCGTGAATATCTCCCTGAAAGGTAGTATGTTGCCCGTAGCCTGGTGGCTGTACTCTGACTCTGAGATGATCAGGCCCGCCATAAAAGCCCCCAGCGCAAGCGAAAGTCCCAGGCTGGAAGTAAGCCATGCAACGGCAAAGCAGATAACCACGATGCTAAGTATAAAAAGCTCCTTGCTTTTGGTGCGTGCAACCAGGTAAAGCAGCTTAGGCACCAAATACCGCGCACTTACCAGTACAAATATGATCACCAGAATGCCCTTCAATACCATTAGGGTTAACTCCCAGGCTATGTTTTGCGTGCCTCCAGCCATCAGGGGGGTAAGCAGCATCATAGGAACTACAATAATGTCCTGGAAGATCAGAATGCCGAGCACCACTCTGCCCTGCGGACTGTTGATCTCACCTTTGTCCTGGAGTAGCTTCAGTACGATGGCTGTACTGCTCAGGGAGATCAGGAAACCCATGAAGATCGCCTCACCGGTACTGAATTTAAGGAGCAGCATGATACCCGCCACCAAAACAATAGTAGCCAGTACCTGCGTGGTGCCACCTACCAGCACGGTGCGCTTGATCATGGCCAGGTTGCGCAGCGAAAACTCCATACCGATGATAAAGAGCAAAAGTATAACGCCTATCTCGGCCAGTATCTCTATTTCATGTGTTTCGTGAATCAGGCTTAAACCATGCGGACCAGCAATTACCCCGGTAGCCAGAAAACCCAGAATGGTAGGTAGCTTCAGCCTTTGGAAGAAAAGGATCACGATCACCGAGAGGCCAAGTATAATGACTACATCCGAGAGTAATGGTATCTCCATGGGTTAAATGCTGGTTGCTATTTGTTGACTGTTTACTTTAGTATTCGTAAAGTGTTTGTTCCGGAGCTGATTCTTCTTTGGGCAATGACCTAAGCTTTTGAAGGAATAAACTCAGCACTAAATTAGAGTTTTTATACTACACTCTATACTTAATATAATGAGATAAGCACATTGTTTGCTTATGTTACTGTTGCTGAGAAAATGTAAATAATTGATCGAACACTACTGCGATGCGTTTATAATTCCCCTCTTGAGAGGGGTAGGGGTGTGTTAATCATTTGCTGTACAAATGCAGAGAGGCTATGTTCTAATGAAATTTTCCACTTGAGGGAGGGGCATTTCATTCTAATTAAACTCTATACTTATGGCGCGAGTCTATGAGCCCGAAACAAGTCTGGGATCTGAGACTCTTGATCAGTTCTAGCTGGGCCTCCCCGTGACCGCGCCCGGGGCAGGCTGGCCCAATTGGATTGCAAATCCAATTGTATAGCAAGTCACGGATCACAGATCCGCGCCAGCAAAATGTAAAATGAAACGACCCTGCTCCGAGGAGGAGATTTTAGCTCGTGGATGAAATTCTGCTCTTGCAGACTAGCCAAAACGTGAGTTTTGAGCTAGCGAGCGTAGCTCTCAGGGGTGTGTTTGCACCTGCCTGGTTTATCATATATCGCAACTTGAGGTAACTATATAATCTTATAGTTTCAAAGTAAAGCTATGTAGAAACGATGACTCGAGCTACAAGCTCGCGCCAGCAAATTCGGATAATTCCACTTATACTTATTCTCTCGCAAGTCAGACTTATAATAGCATAGCAAACAAGACGCAAAGTATTGCGTCTCTACAAACTGACAACAATCAACAATCAAACCGCTTCCCACTCCTTGTAAAACTGATCCAGGAACTCCACCATGTACTGGTGTCGCTGCTCTGCCATCTGGCGTGCAGTAGGGGTATGCATGCGTTCCTTTAGTAATAAAAGCTTTTCATAGAAATGATTTATGGTAGGGGTGGTGCTGGACTTGTAGGCCTCAAAATTACTGTGCATCTCTGGCTTGATCTCAGGGTTATATAGTTCGCGATTTTTATGGCCACCGTAGGCAAATGTTCTGGCAATGCCGATGGCGCCTATGGCATCCAGTCTGTCGGCATCCTGCACAATTTGGCCTTCGATACTTTGCATCTCCGAAGATGTGCCGGCTCCCTTAAAGGAAAGGTCACGGATAATGGTGCAAACATGCTGTATATCAGCTTCTGATACGTGATGTGCTTCCAGCCACTCCCTTGCCATGCGTGGCCCTACTGTTTCGTCACCGTTATGGAATTTATGGTCGCCGAGGTCATGCAGCAAAGCCGCCAGTTCAACTACAAACAGGTTGGCGGCAGTTTCTGAGCGGGCTATACTTTGGGCATTTTTCCAGACGCGGTACACATGCCACCAGTCATGCCCGGAGCCTTCACCAGACATGCGTTCTTTCACATAGGCTTCCGTTTTACTGATGATGGAATCGTTGGTATGCATTAGGCTTTCTTTTGTATAGCCCAAAACTCCGCATTTATTTTTTAAGCATCAAGCAATGATTTCTTGTTGCTTGCAACCGCCTCTTCCAACTCAGGCAGCGTTACTTCCTCCAGCAATTGTTTTTCCAGCAGATCGGCCCAGGTTCGGAGGTACAGCACCACATCGTCACGCACGTTATGTTTTATGTATCTCCTGGAAGGTGGTAGGGCATCCAGCACTTCCCTGGATTTCAGGCGCTCCAGGTTTTCCAGGTCTTCGCGGGTAAAGCCGGTTTCGAGCATTTTATCAATCACTTCATCGAGGGGTAAACCGCTTTGCGGGCAATAATCGCGCAGCTGCTCAGACCAGTCTCCGTAGCGCAGCATGGCCGCTTTGTGTATATCTGCCTTGTTATGGCGGGTTATGGTTTGTGCCAGATGTCCGCAGTTACAACTACCCATGTGGCCCCACTGGTAAGGTGCCCCGTTTTTTATACGACTGGCAGTTTCTCGCAGCACTTGTATAATCTTTATTGAACTTCTTGCCATAGTATTGTAGATTTGCTATTTAAGAATTGTCGGGTGTTACGTCTTTATACGCGAACCAGGTCTATAAATAATCAACATGCCCGGACAGCCATTGTTTGTCTTTAGCTTTAGTAATGCCAACCTTCAAATCATACTTTTCATGCCTTATTTTAACGATTGTGCTCCTTTTGGCAGGGCAGGAGTCATGTGCCCAGATCCTCAACATCGAACGTGCCCGGATCAGCCGTGACACCAGCAATTACTTTACAGGTAAGGCAGGGCTTAACTTTTCGATGTTTAACCGGAATGCCGGCAAAAACAACCCGAACAACTACCTGCAGCTAACTTTTAACGGCGATCTGGCGTACATCTCGGGCAAACACAGTTACCTGCTTTTGAATTACTACAACTACCTACTGGTAAACTACGACTCGCGTGAACAGCGCAATACCGTGGCCAGCACCGGATACTCACACCTTCGCGCAAACTTTTTCCGCGCCCGTAAACTTTCCTATGAGCTTTTTGCCCAAGCCCAGGCCGACAAAGCCCGCGGCCTTGAGTTTAGAAGCCTGCTGGGGGGAGGCCTGCGGCTGGCCATACTTCGTGGCCAGGATGTTACTTTATACTTTGGCACCGGACTTATGCACGAACACGAGGAGTGGGAGAATCCGGAGCAGGACCAGCGGCTGGTAGTGTCGGACCTCCTGAAAGCAACCAATTATTTTAGCGCCAAGGCAAAACTAAGCGAGCATGTAAGCACAGATGGCATCGTTTACTACCAGGTTGGCTACGACGATACAATTGATGATTTCCGGAATCGGGTAAGCGGGGATGTATCGCTAAATTTCAAAGTCAACAGCAAATTCTCTTTCCGGACAAACTTTAACTGTGTGTTTGAGGATGAGCCGATTGTGCCCGTTACGAAGTTCGTTTATGCTATCTCGAACGGAATAACGTTTAATTTTTAATGCAAATTATTTCCGATTTAACGTAGCTTGCTATTAAATTACACAATAAAATGCCTAATTTGTACTTTGTAAATCGGGCAGACGCCAAAAAAGCTACGAGAACTATTTAAACTGAACAGATACCCAAATGCGCAAATCCCTTATCGCATTTTATACTTTAATTACTCTGGCCTGCCTCGCTTCCTGTGTGCCGCAGAAGAAGGTTATACTTTTGCAGGAAAACCCCGAAGTAAAGAACCAGGTCAATGCCGACGTTTTACTCAAAACCTATGATCTGAAACAGCCGGTTTATACATTGCAACCGGGGGATGTGCTTTCGCTGAAAGTGCAGAGTACTACGCCCAGCGAGTACAATTTTCTGAGTACAGGTGTAGTAAGTGCTGGCGGCGATCCTGTGTTGGAAGGGTATACCCTGGATGCGGAAGGAAACATGGTATTGCCAGTAGTTGGTAAAGTAAAGCTAAGTGGTTTAAGTATGCCGGATGCGCGTATAAAGTTAACAGATGCACTGCAGCCTTACCTGAAAGAACCAACTGTAAACCTGCGCCTACTCACGTTCCGTTATACCATTATCGGGGAAACCGGCGGACAGGGACAGTACACGACGTACCAGGATAATATAAACCTGCTGGAGGCAATTGCCAATGCCGGAGGTTTTACCCCATACTCAAACAGGGGAAGTATAAAACTAATCCGCTACGAGAATGGCCAGGCAAAGCTTTATAAGTTCAGTTTACTGGATGATAATGTGCTGGCCATGTCTAACTTTTATTTAAAGCCCAACGATACGATCGTGCTGGACCCACTGCCGGCAAAGTATTTCAGGGAGAACGTGGTAGCCAATGTCGGACTAACTCTATCCGTTTTTACGACCTTGCTACTCCTTGTTGATCGATATTTATTATAAAAGCTGCATCTGTGTTGATTTAAATCTTTAGGATTTTGGAGAAGAAGAACATACAAGACAATGGCATAGATGTGATGAAGCTGGTGGGCAAGGTTTTGTCCTACTGGTACTTTATACTTGCCTCTGTCATTATAGCGCTTATCATCGCCTTCCTGGTAAACAGGTATACCATTCCGCTGTACGAGGTAAGGTCTTCGGTCATGATCACGGAACCGGTAAAAGAGGGGGCCTCAGCAGCGGCTATCATTTATGGTGAAGATCTGTTTAGGGGTTCCAAAAGCTTGTCTAACGAGACACTGGTGCTTAAAACGGCCGACCTGGCCCTTCAAACACTGCAAAAGCTGGACTTTGAGGTTTCCTATTACCAAGAGGGAAATGTAAAGCTTACCGAAGTATACAATACGTTGTCTCCGATCCAGGTTTTACCCGATACCTCATCAGCTTTAATACCTTATGGTGTTATGTTCCGGGTCGACTTTATTGATCCAAATTCCTTTAAGTTGATAACCGAAAATATCGACTGGAATAATAGTGTTAAAGATAAGGTTTTCAGAGCTGGCAAAAAGCAAACAGTAAACGGATTCAGTTTTACTTTAAATGTACTTTCTGAGGGTATCATGCAGATGCCCAACCAGCTGCTGTTTACGATCAATGATATTGAGGCGCTGGCAGGCTATTATGCCGGCGCACTCGACGTATCGCCTTATGCACCCGGTACTTCCGCGCTTACACTTAAACTAACGGGCACCACGCCGGCCAAAGACGTAGATTTTCTGAACGCACACATGGAAACCTACCGTCAGAACAACCTTGCTGTTAAGAACACCAATGCCGTTAATACCCTGAACTTTATTGATGATCAGTTGCAGCAGATCAGTGATTCGCTATACTTTATTGAATCAAGGCTCGAGGCCTTTAAACAGCGCAATGCCGCCCTGGACCTGAGTAGCGAGGGAGGAAAACTGGCCTCTGAGATCCAGGCATTTGAGAAAGAGAAGGCCGTTTTACTGATCAACGAGAAGTATTACCAGTACCTTCGCGACTATTTCAGGAAAGGGCGTGAAGATGAGGCCGTTATTGCACCGTCTAATCTTGGTATCTCTGATCCGGTCCTGAATGGCGCAATCAGTAAGATCATTGAGTTGCAGGCTGAAATATCTGTCATAAAGGAAAACTCAAAAGCTGCCAATCCATTGGTGGCCGACGAATTGAAAGTAAAAAGGCAGCAGCTGAACGAACTGAAAGCTGTTTTGCTGGAGAATCTGTCCAGTATCGAAAACGCCAATGCCATTGCACTTCGTGATCTTAACAGGAGAGTAGCTACTGCCACGGCCTCTTTAAAGCAATTACCGACTGCCGAGCGCCAGTTGATCAATATACAGAGGCTATATAACCTCAGCGAAAACCTGTATGTGTTCCTGATGGAAAAAAGGGCAGAGGTAGGCATTACCAAATCTGCGAATACCTCCGACGTTACCATTCTGAGTGATGCCTGGGTATCGGCGCCAATTACGCCTACCAAAACCAAAAACTACATGGTAGCCCTGTTATTGGGCCTGGCACTGCCAATAGGCCTGATCTTTTTAAAGGATCTGCTCAATAATAAAATAAGCACATCAGAAGACGTCCAAAAGCTTACCACGCTGCCCATACTTGGTATGGTGGGACACAATAAAAAAGAAAACAAGAACCTGATCGATCAAAGCCCTAAATCCGCTTTGTCTGAAGCATTCAGAACAGTCCGTTCCAACCTGCGCTTCATGACGAACAATGAAACAGAACAGGGTAAGATCTTTGTGATTACCTCCTCCATCAGCGGAGAGGGCAAAACATTTTCTGCCAAAAACCTGGCTTATATCTTCGCCATTTCCGGTGAACGCACCATCCTGATCAATGCCGATATGCGTAAGCCGAACAACAACACCGATTTTGGCGTAAGCAGCGGTATTGGTTTAAGTAACTACCTGGCCGGATACGCTGGCCTGGAAGAGGTCATCCATACAACCATACAGGAAGGCCTGGATATTCTGCCATCCGGAGATATACCGCCAAATCCATCCGAGTTGCTCTTAAATAAACGCATGAGTTTCCTGATAGAGGAGCTAAAGCGCAGATACGACTATATTATTTTAGACACGCCACCGGTTGGTATCTTATCCGATGGCCTTGAGTTGATGCAACTGGCTGATGCCAATATCTTCATGATTCGCCAGGACTACACGTTAAAAAGCTTCGTTACAAGTATACAGCAGCAGTATGAAGCCGGCAAAATAAAGAACACCGCCATTTTGTTCAACGACGTGGACTTCAAGAAGCTCAATTACGGCTACGGCTACGGCTATGGATACGGCTATGGCTACGGTTATTATGCAGAAGATAACCAGGAGAGACCCTGGTGGAAGAAACTGACGCGGGTGTGATACCTCCCCCTGCCCCCTCCTAAAAACAGGAGGGGGTGTAGATTACTGAAGGGAAATGATTCCCCTCTGGGGGTAGGGGCCGTCTTTAAAGAGAGGGGCAGGGGTGTGTTAATCGCAACTTGAGTTAACTTTAAAAGAATTAAACACAATAGAGTACATATACTAACTATGGAATTAAACGCTAAGATATATGTAGCCGGGCATAGAGGGATGGTAGGTTCTGCCATTGTTCGCAAACTTAGAAGCAACGGCTATAGCAATATCATCACCCGAACATCTTCCGAACTGGACCTCCGGAACCAGCAGGCGGTTAATGAATTCTTTGCAGTTGAAAAGCCGGATTACGTTTTCCTGGCGGCGGCTAAGGTAGGAGGGATACAGGCCAATAATATTTACCGTGCCGAATTCCTGTATGATAACCTGATGATTGAAGCCAATATCATACATGCTGCTTACCTGCAACAGGTTACCAAGCTTATGTTCCTGGGCTCGTCATGCATCTATCCTAAATTGGCACCGCAGCCTTTAAAGGAAGAGTACCTGCTAACAGGACCACTGGAGCAGACCAACGAGCCTTATGCCATTGCAAAGATCGCTGGCATCAAGCTTTGCGAAGCTTACCGTGACCAGTATGGCTGTAATTTTATCAGTGTGATGCCTACGAATTTGTATGGCTTTAACGATAATTACGACCTGAACAACTCGCATGTGCTTCCTGCCCTGATCCGTAAATTTCATGAGGCCAAGGAAAGCAATGCTAAAGAAGTTGTAGTATGGGGCACCGGCAGCCCGAAACGTGAATTTCTGTTTGCCGACGATCTGGCAGAAGCCTGCGTATATCTGATGGAACATTACAACGAGAGGGAACTGGTTAACATTGGCACCGGCGAAGATATCTCGATCAAAGAATTGGCCATGCTTGTGAAAGAGGTGATTGGCTTTGAAGGAGAGATCACATTTGATACAACTAAACCTGATGGAACACCACGTAAACTAATGGATGTGAGTAAGCTGCATAGCACTGGCTTCAGGCATAAAGTAGAACTGCGGGAAGGTATTGCCCTGGCTTATGCTGATTTCAGGGAGAAGTACCCCTCCCCAGCCCTCCCCATTTAAAGAGGGCACTAACCCCCATAACAGGGGGGAGTTAAATAATATGCGCTCTTTTGTCATTACTTGCTATGGTTCGAAATGATAAAGAGAAGTTGTCATCTCGAACAGAGTGTGAAATATGAAGTGCTAACCGCAAAATGGTTTCAGATTTTTCGCTGGTGCTTGAAAGAACATTACACTAGTTGCTCTTCTGGATTTGTAATCCAGAAGTACATACTACCAGGATTTTCAACCCGGTGTTCTGCTATAGCGCATCTGTTGGCAAAGTAGAAAATCGGATCACAGATCCTGATAATAACATACTTTCGGATTGCAAATCCGAAATAGCAGAAGTAATGACAGTAGATGAATTCCCCTCTTGCAGACTAGCCATAAAGAAAGTTTTGAGCTAGCGAGCGTAGCTCTAGGGGTGTGTAAATAAAAATCAATAACTTACAGAAACTTATCCATTTTTTTTAAGTATAAGCCTCTGTATATATAAATTTTACTATTAACAGAATTACCATGAAAACAGCCCTTATAACCGGTGTAACCGGACAAGATGGAGCTTATTTAGCAGAACTACTTTTAAGCAAGGGATATAAAGTACACGGTGTGAAGCGCAGAAGCTCTTTGTTCAATACCGAGCGTATCGATCACCTGTACCAGGACCCGCACGAGAAGAACATTAACTTTAAACTGCACTACGGCGACCTGACTGACTCCACTAACCTGATCCGGATTATCCAGGAAACGCAGCCGGACGAGATCTATAACCTGGCTGCTATGAGCCACGTGAAGGTAAGCTTCGATACGCCGGAGTATACGGCCAATGCCGACGGTTTAGGTACGCTTCGTATACTGGAGGCGGTGCGCATACTTGGGCTGACCGAGAAAACCAAGATCTACCAGGCATCTACTTCTGAGCTTTATGGTTTAGTACAGGCTGTGCCGCAATCAGAATCCACACCATTCTACCCGCGCTCGCCTTATGCCGTGGCTAAACTGTATGCCTACTGGATCACGGTGAACTACCGCGAAGCTTATAACATGTTTGCCTGCAACGGTATTCTGTTCAACCACGAGTCCCCGCTGCGAGGCGAAACTTTTGTTACCCGTAAAATTACTCGTGCCGCAGCCCGTATTGCAATGGGGTTACAGGACAAACTTTACTTGGGTAACCTGGATGCCAAACGCGACTGGGGCCATGCCAAAGACTACGTAGAGGCCATGTGGCTGATCCTGCAGCAGGATAAACCGGAAGACTTCGTAATCGCTACTGGTGTTACCACTACTGTGCGCGATTTCGTTAAAATGTCTTTTGCAGAAGTTGGCGTTGACATCGAGTTCAAAGGCGAGGGTGTAGAGGAAAAAGGGTATGTAGCAGCTTGCAATAACCCTGAGTATCAGATAGAGATAGGAAAAGAAGTGGTTTGTGTAGATCCTAACTATTTCAGACCTACTGAGGTTGAGTTGCTGATTGGTGATCCTACTAAGTCTAATACTAAACTAGGCTGGAAACCGAAGTATGATCTTGCAGCGCTGGTGAAAGATATGATGCAATCGGATCTGGAGTTATTTAAGCGTGATACCTACCTGATGGAAGGTGGGCATAGAGTATTAAATTATCATGAATAAAAATTAAAAAAAATAAATTATGGGAGTCTTTTCTTAAAGACTTGTATCTTTATAAGGCAAAGCTTGTGCAATTTTTAATTCACTAGTTTTGCCTTATTTTTTTGTTTACTAGCAAATAGTGTTATGAGCATTCAATTGAGTGATGAAGATAAATGGGACTTAGTTATTGAGCCTAAAAGCCGTTTATTTGAACTAAAACTAAAAGAGGCTTTAAATTATTCCGACTTATTAATCTTATTTGTAAAACGAGACTTTAAAGCTCAATACAAACAAACTATATTAGGCCCTTTGTGGCACTTTATTCAGCCAATTTTCACAACAATTGTATTCGTTGTTGTTTTCAGTAATATCGCAGATATCCCTACCGATGGGATTCCACCTGTATTATTCTATCTTAGTGGCCTTACAATATGGAATTACTTTTCAAACTGCCTTAATTCAACTTCCAATACATTTGTAGCTAATGCAGGTATATTTGGTAAGGTATATTTTCCGAGAATTATCCTCCCACTTTCCTCTGTACTTTCTAATTTAGTTAAATTTAGTATACAGCTTTTAATGTTAGTAGCAGTATATTTATATTTTGTTATAGAAGAAGGTATGACAATCAATATTGGTTGGGGCATTTTCTTGTTACCATTGCTTTTAATTATACTTGCAGGTTTAGGCTTAGGCACTGGTATTGTTATTTCGTCTTTGACAACTAAGTATAGAGACTTTACAGTTTTAATAGGCTTTGCTGTTCAATTGTTAATGTATGCTACACCTGTTGTCTATCCTCTATCTTTCATAGGAGAGAAAAGTTATAGATGGTTTATCATATGGAACCCATTAACTCCAATTATTGAAGCTTTTAGGTTTGCCCTTTTTAGCCAAGGGACTATTTCAAATTATTCCATATTATATAGTTGCCTCTTTATGAGTGTAGTTTTATTTATAGGTCTCTTGGCTTTTACTAAAGTAGAGAAATCATTTATGGATACAGTTTAGGAATCGTAACTTTAATAATTAAAGATTTTTATACATCAATTATTTATGTTACCAATATTACATATATGATAAATGGCAGATACAGTAATTGAAATTGAAAACGTATCCAAACAGTATCGCTTAGGTGAAGTTGGCACTGGTAGTATTAAACATGATTTGAACAGATGGTGGCATCGATTAAGAGGTATGGAAGACCCTTACATGTTGATTGGTGAGGAAAATAATCGATTGGTAAAAGGGAATAGTGAATATGTTTGGGCTTTAAAAGATATAGATTTTAAAGTTTATGAAGGCGAAGCATTAGGTATTATAGGTCGTAACGGGGCAGGTAAATCCACTCTACTTAAGATTCTAAGTCGCACTACGACTCCTACAACTGGTAAAATAAAAATAAGGGGCCGATTAGCTAGTTTATTAGAAGTGGGTACAGGTTTTCATCCTGAACTAAGCGGCAGAGATAATATTTATCTTAATGGTGCAATCCTTGGGATGAATAAATTTGAAATTAATAAAAAGTTCGATGAAATTGTTGATTTTTCAGGTGTTGAACGTTACATAGATACTCCTGTTAAGCGATACTCATCAGGAATGTATGTTCGATTAGCTTTTGCAGTAGCAGCACATTTGGAGCCTGACATTCTTATTGTTGATGAAGTTTTAGCTGTTGGTGATGCAGACTTTCAAGCAAAATGCATTGGTAAAATGAGGGATGTAAGTGAAAGAATGGGCAGAACAGTTTTATTTGTAAGTCACAATCTAACAACCGTGCAAGCTCTTTGTAAACGTTCTATTTTGATGCAGAATGGATTTATTCAAGCAGATGGAAATACACAACAAATAATAAGACAATATTTAGATAAGAACAATTCAGAATCAAAAGCTAATTTAGAATCTGTTGGAGAATTTAATTTATTAACTAATGCATCAAAAGTATATTCAAACAATCACGGGCTAAAGTATGTACGAACCTTTTGTAATGGGCTTTTATCTACTACTGTATATTCTGGTGCAAAATTTTCAATTGAAATTGATTTTGAAGAAAGTAAATTAAAGTCGAACTATGTTTTGGGACTTGCAATTAGAGATCCCGACCAAAGAGTAGTTTTAGCAATAAATAATAAACATTTGGGCGTAAAACTATTTAATATTCCTACTACTGAAGGTACTTTTTTGGTTGAATTCCTGAAATTTCCACTCTATGGAGAAGGTAGATATACTGTAGATTTATATTTGGGAGATGGGATATCAGATTATGATATCATATATGATGCTTTCTATTTTGACTTACAAATGACTGATGTTTTTTTGTCAGGGACTTTATTAATTAAAGAATATAATTGCTTTTATACTGAGCAAGTAAAAATCACTAGCAAATAGTTATAATATATGTATATACATAAAACTGATGTGCATAATACTTCTGCTGCTTTAGAGGTAGTACCATTATTAATAAAGGAATTTTCTCCACAAAGTGTTCTTGATGTAGGATGTGGTATTGGTACTTGGCTTTCTGTTTTTAAGGAAAATGGTGTAGCCGATATTATCGGTATTGATGGATATTATGTGGATAAGAATTTACTGTATCAATTCATAGATGACTCTGAATTTGCTGTACATGATTTAACTAAAGCCTTTGATTTAAAAAGAAAGTTTGATTTAGTGATATCACTAGAAGTTGCTGAACATTTACCTTTGACTAGTGCTGATTCTTTTGTTACCTCAATTTGCAAGCATTCCGACACTGTTATTTTCTCAGCTGCTATACCAAATCAATGGGGGCAAAATCATATCAATGAGCAGTGGAATTCGTTTTGGGTTCATCTTTTTAAAACCAAAGGATACCAATGTTATGATGTTTTGAGGCCAGTAATTTGGGATAATGAAAATATTGAATGGTGGTACAAGCAAAATATCCTAGTTTTTTCCAGCAAAAAATATGAGAAGTGGGCGATTGCAGAAACTAAAATTGATATTATTCATAAAGAGCATTTTAATCAGAAAATACGAAGAATAGCTGACCTAGAAAAAAAAATAGTTGAATTAGAAATAGAATTAGATAATGTAAAAAATGGAAGGCAAGGTGTACATTTAGGACTTTCTGCATTTAAAAAATCAGTAATTAATAAGTTTAAATCTTGATTTTGAATAGTTTACCAATCTTATCTATTATAATAGGTTATAGAAACCGCGAAATAGAGAGAGTAAAGAATTGTCTTGAATCCATAGCTAATCAATTAATTATAAACTTTGAAGTAATCTTTATTGATTACGGAAGTAATAAGGATATCGCACATGAAATCAAGATTCTTACCCAATCGTACTCTTTTATTAATTACATTTACTCAGATACTCGTGGATGGTATTGGAACCGCGCTCATGCTTTAAACACAGGTTTGAAACAAGCCAGAGGAAAAGTAATTTTGATTGCCGATATAGATCTTATCTTTCCTCAAGAATTTATTTCTAAACTTCTAAAACTTTCTTTTGATGATTGCTTTTATACTTTTAGTTGTTATTACCTCCCTGAGAACTCGGCCCCAAATTCAATATCAAAAGAAGTAATATTAGGTTCAGAAATAAATTATGTAGGTTTATGCGCTGTATCTAGATCGCATCTACTCGCAATTTCTGGATTCGATGAATTCTATATGCATTGGGGTGGTGAGGATGATGATCTCTACGGAAGGTTGGTTGACCTAGGATGCGAATGGAAGAAAGCATCTATAGAAGATTTTCCCGTTTTACATCAATGGCATCCAGTTCAGGCACCCAAGGCTCCAACATCATGGTATCTGGAAATGGTAAGCCGATTGTACTCTTGTAAAAGAAAGTGCTCTAGTAATCTTAATAGCTTTGGTCTACTTGTAAAAACTACTGACAGAACTTTACTCAATAAAATTAATACCCATACATCATTAAAAAAGCTAGAACTTTTTCCCAATCCTACTTTTCAGTTCAATATCTTTCTAGAAAGTTTTTATAAGATGAATTCAGGTGAATATGGATATCTTGAACTAAAGATTTCTCCAGAACTCCCCAAAGGAAGAAAACAAATTTTAATTGATAGGTTAAATGAAATGTTTATTAAATACAATATTTCATATTCTATCAATAAAATCCATAGGAATAGTTCAGTTCATGATAAAGCAGTATGGGATGATTTTGTGATGTACTTTATAGGAAGGAATAGGCATTTAATAAATGACTATTTCGTAATAAATTCACATCACAAAAGAGTATTAATTATTCATAAGAAATGATTATTAAGAGGTTACGAGATAAATTTGTTAGATTTATAAATGATAATGAAAGCAAATTAATAAAGAAGAGAGCTAAAAGGTTGGGCTTTATAGTTGAAGAAACGCTTTCACCTACTATATCTGAGGTTGTTGTTTGCAATTATTTTAAAACAAATTTTAGTAAAAATGCCTTAATTTCATATGTTATTAATCCTTTTATAGGACCTATTTCTTCCAGGCATTCGAATCAACAGGAGTGCTATGTAATAGCAGAAATTTTACATGGTTTTTCTTTTAATGTTGATATTATTGATGGGACTAACAATTCTTTTAGGCCAACTAAAAAATATGATATTGTTATTGACAACCACAGCACACTTGAAAGGCTTCATGCTTATTTTGATACACACTGTATAAAATTACTTCACATAACTCATGCTCATTTGCTATACCAGAATACTGCTGAGTATAGGCGCTTATTAGAATTGCAAATAAGAAAAGGTATTAGTTTAAAACCAATAAGACATTATTTGCCTTCAAATTCTATACAATATTGTGATTTTGCAACTTGTTTAGCTTCTCAATTTACAAGCGAAACATATTCTTATGCTGGAAAAGAAATATATTATATTCCAATTACTACAAACTTTGAAATTGCAGCAAACATTAGTAGAGAATATGATGAATGTAAAAGAAGTTATTTATGGTTCGGAAATACTGGCGCAGTCTTAAAGGGATTAGATTTAGTATTAGATGCTTTTGCTTTGATGCCTGATTTTAATCTTACTGTATGTTTTCCTTTAGAAAGTGAACCAGAATTTGTGAAGGCCTATTATCACGAACTGTTTGAACTTCCTAATATCAATACAGTAGGTTGGATCGACGTCTCCTCTTTGGAGTTTATTAATTTGCTTAAAAATCACCTCTTCATTATTTATGCATCAGCTTCTGAGGGTGGCGGTGGCAGTATCATAACTTGTCTCAAAGGAGGATTAATTCCTGTTGTAACTTATCAAACAAGTATTGACATTAAAGATTTTGGAATCTTGATTGATGAATGCACTGTTGATAATATTCAAAAAATAATTTATTATGCAAGTAGTATTGATAACTCAAAATTAAAAGAGATGTCTAAAAGTGCATTCGAATATGCAGGCAGCACCCACACCATACAAAATTTTAAACTATATTTTCAATCAATATTGAAAGAAAAAATATGCTAAGGAAATTATATTATTTAGTTTATAAATTCAGATATAATTCTATTTTAAATAAAATCGCAAGTTATAAAGCGATTCAAGGATGGTTGAGCGAAAGAGAAGCCTATGGATTGTATAATATCTCCTCAAAGCTCTCAAGCAATTCTACAATAGTTGAAATAGGTAGCTGGAAAGGTAAATCTACTTTTTGTTTGGCTATGGGTTTGAAAACAGGTACTATATATGCTATTGATCCTTTCAATGCAGAAGGAGAAGAAGAAAGTATAATAGAGTACGCTAGTAAAAAGGGTCATGTACCACTGTTGGAAGAGTTTATAACTAAAATGAAACTATTAAAGGTTTTAGATAAAATTTCTATACTAAAAGGTTACTCTTTTGAGTATGTAAATTATTTAGATAAAATAGATTTTTTATTTATTGATGGTGATCATAGTATACAAGGGTGTAATTATGATTTTGAAAATTATGCTCCTAAACTTAAAAAAGGTGGATATTTAGCATTTCACGATTATTATCCAGATCGTGCAGATTTAGGCCCAACGTGGGTAATTCAGAATAAAGTTTTAAAAAGTAACTTATATGAGTTTGTAAACTTATATGACTCTCTGTGGATTGCAAAAAAGGTGAAGGATGAATCCTAAATGTAAAGTTATCTGTCTTACACCAGTAAAAAATGAAGCTTGGATTTTAGATAGTTTTCTTAAATGCACTAGCATATGGGCAGATCATATTATTATCGCAGATCAAAATTCTACAGATGGATCTAGAGAGATTGCATTGAAATATCCTAAAGTTATCTTTATTGAAAATAATAATGATAATTACGATGAACTTGAACGGCAAAATTTATTATTGAATGAAGCAAGAAAAATAAGCGGTCAAAGATTACTTGTTGCTTTAGATGCTGATGAATTCTTTACAAGTAATTTTAGAAGTCTACCAGAGTGGCAACAAATTATTAATTCAAACCCTGGTGATGCTTTTTATTTAAAATGGTTAAATGTTTCTCCAAATCTTAAGTATGGTTGGCATTCTACTGAAGCATTACCCTTCGTGCTGATGGATGATTGCAAATCTCATAAAGGTAAATTTTTACATAGTCAGAGATTGCCTATTACTAATGAGTCAACAGTAAATAAATTATCAACCATACATGTTCTACATTTTCAATATGTGTTCTGGAACAGGATGAAAAGTAAACATAGATATTACCAGTGTCTTGAAATAATTAATTATCCAGATAAACATGCTATAGATATTTATAGAATGTATCATCATATGTACACAATTACTAAGAATGAAAGGGTTTTGTTGAAGAATTCATTTTTCAATGAGTATGAAAAGGTAGGTGTCTTTTTACTAAAGCGGCCTTCTGGTAATTTATTTTGGTTTGATGTTGAGGTCTTAAAATTCTTGAGTTTTTATGGTGAAGATAAATTTAAGAAGATAGACATATGGAATATAAATTGGAAGAAAATTGCTAAAAAGTTAAATACTACCACTCCCAAAGACCCTCGATCTATTTTAGATAAACTTATACTATTGTGGTTAAAATTTACTCAAAAATATCAAAATACTCGTTTTGTTAAAAGGGTAGAACTTACTATTCGTTACAGGTTAAAATGGTAAAAATAGATTTATTACTATCTACTCTGAATATGTTATTGAATTCTTAATAGTACAAATGTATACAAGTGTACCTAAAATCTCTGTTATTACGGTTTGCTATAATGCAGCAAATTTATTGAAGAAGACTATTGAAAGTGTATTAGAACAAACTTATCCTGTATTAGAGTACATTATTGTAGATGGTGCCTCTAGTGACCATACACAAGAAGTTATTAAAGCATATGGTAAGGAAATAAATCAATTTATAAGCGAAACTGATACAGGTTTATTTGATGCAATGAACAAAGGCATCAACATCGCAACTGGAGACTTGATTGTTTTTCTCAATGCTGGAGATTATTTTGTATCTCAAGATGTTTTAGAATTTACCGTTTCTAAAATGAATTTGAAAAATGCAGATTTGTTTTTTGGCAGAATTGTTTGGAATGACCCAAGAAGCAAAGATATTGTATTATCAGACCATAGCTGTTGTAACTTTACTTGGGATTTAAAAAACAATAACTTTCCACACCCTGCCACATTCTACAAGAAAACCTTATTTAGTTTAATCGGTGTTTTTGACTTGAATTTTCCTATCGCAGCAGATTATGAATGGAATGTAAGAGCACTTGTTAAAGAGAAAGTAAAATTTCAATACATTAATATCATAGTTACTGTTTTCTTTGCAGATGGCATCTCTAATAATCCATCTCTAGCATTAAAACACAATGCGGAGTTAGACCAAATAAACAATAAGTATTACCAGCCTAAGTATGTTCATGATAAATTAAGTAAGAACTATGACTTTGCATTTCGAAATTTAGTTGAGAAAATCTTATCAAAAGCATTTCATTGTCGGCTTTCCCGTATTTATTATTAAGATAATTTCAAGCTGCTAAAACGGCTGCATCTAACTATATTTCTGTGAAGCTTTTTGTTATTCAACCCAATTTCTCAGCAAAATCTGAAGTCTGGTTATACAGAATGAATCAGATGCTTGAAAGCTACATTTGTGGAATGGCGGCTTTTTTGCATAATGAGAATGTAAACGAAAAGTATCCTGTTTTCAACTTAAATGGCAGGCGTAATACTTTTATTGAGCGTCAGTTGATACGCTTTAAATTATTAAAACTGGACAGTGGAAAAAGAATAAGTAATGAGTTGCTGCAAAGTATATTAAAATCTGGTGCCGAAAAGTTAATTGTTCACTATGCAACAACTGCACATTATCTGTGGAATGTACTAGATGAGTTAACCATTCCTATCTTTATATATGCCCATGGGTATGATATTATATGGGATCATAAAAGTAATGAAGGAGTAAAACTTCATGCAAATTCTTATGTGCAGGACATTTTAAAAATGGTAAAAAAACCCAATGTATACTTTATTGCCAATTCAACTAATACTGTTGAGAGTCTTGTTTCAATTGGGGTGCCAATAAGTAAGATAAGCAAAAAGGTTTTTGGCGTTGAAATACCTGTAATAGATCGCGATTATTCTAAAAATGAACTTAAGGTACTATATTTAGGAAGGTTTGTTGACTTTAAAGGCCCCGATATAGTGCTTGAGTCTTTTATTAAAGCCTGTGATATGGGGTTTGAAGGTTCTTTAGTTATGGCAGGAGATGGTCCGCTCAAACTTATGTGTGAAATGATTGCAAAGCGTTCTCAGTATGCAAAACGGATTACTTTTACAGGAGCTGTCACAAAAGAGCACGCTGAAAATCTTTTCAGGAGCGCGGATATTTACACTATGCATAACTCTATAGGTATCATTTCTAATGGTTATGATACTTTTGGGGTTACTTTTATTGAAGCCATGTCTTATGGGTTACCAATTATTACTGCACCGGTAGGTGGTCCTGCTGAAATTATTGAAGATGGTGTAGATGGCCTTTTTGTAAAACCAAATGATATAGATAGTCATGCAAAAGCATTTATGCAGTTGTTTTATGACAAAGAGCTTAGAAAAAAAATAGGCGTTAACGGTATAAGTAAAATTAGAATGAAGTATAGCTCAGCTATAGAGAAAAAAGAGTTGTTTGATATCCTGGGTATACCTGTTTTAAAATAGTCTTAAATTTTTATCTGAAATTATGTGTGGGATTCTTGGAGTTTTGCCTTCAATAGATAGTAACGTTTTCAAAAGATCGCTTGATAAAATTGAGCACCGGGGACCTGATGGCTTTGGTATATGGGAAGATGATTCGTTAAGAGCAACCTTAGGCCACCGACGTCTTTCTATTTTAGATCTTTCTGACAATGGAAAACAACCTATGGTTTGGCACGAACGCTATGTAATAACCTTTAATGGTGAAATTTATAATTACATCGAATTAAGGGGTGAATTAGCGAAGAAAGGTGTTAAGTTTAGAACAGAATCTGATACAGAAGTATTACTTGCTTTATATGCGGAAGAAGGACCGGACTGTTTGAAAAAATTAAATGGTATGTGGGCCTTCGTTATTTTTGATAAACAAGATAACTCTTTATTTATATCTAGAGACCGAGTGGGTAAGAAACCACTCTTTTATATTAATGATAATATAAAATTTGCCTTTGCTTCAGAAATGAAAGCATTATATGGCCTACTTGATGAAGTAAAACCCAATAGTAGGTTAGTAGAAAGAGCAAAAGTAAATATGTTTTGTTATGAATCTACAGAAGAATGTTTGATAGAAGGTATCAAACGCTTTCCTGCTGGTTCGTATGGCTACTATCGAAATTGCAAATTGAGCATCACTAAATTTTGGGAGCCCTTAGAAAATCTTATTGATGTTCCTAAGTGTTATGAAGAACAAGTAGAAATGTTCAGAGAACTATTTATTGATGCATGTAAAATTCGAATGCGTAGCGATGTGACTATCGGAACAGCCCTTAGTGGTGGTATAGATTCTAGTGCCACTATTTCTACCATGGCTCATATTTCCAGGAGTCTGAAAGGTGACTACAATAAAGATTGGCAGCATGCATATGTTGCTTCATTTCCTGGGTCTTTGTTAGATGAAACAAATGAAGCTAAAAAGGTTGCCGATAATATTAATATAAATGCTACCTTTTTAAATATAGATCCGCTAAAAGATATTGATAAATTATTTTACTACTCCTATTTATTTGAAGAGTTTTACCTAACTTCACCTATTCCATTTATACAACTATATGGTAAGATCAAAGAGAATGGCACTACTGTAACACTAGATGGACATGGTAGCGATGAATTATTTGGAGGTTATAGTTTTGACTTATATCCTAAAGTTATAGATGACTATCCTAACCCTTTCAAAATTCATGAAACGCTGCAAACTATAGTTAACTGTCAAGGTAATGACACGAAGATATCTCTAGGAAGAGTTTATTTAGAGTTTAAGAATTTAACCAAACGAAAAATTGCTGAAATTAAACTCAATGGTTTTCGGCGTGAAACTCATTTGCTTGACCATCTAAACCAACGGTTATATCAGTCTTCTTTTATAACAATTCTTCCAACACTTTTAAGGAATTACGATCGATATTCAATGATAAATGGTGTTGAAATACGAATGCCATTTTTAGATCACCGCTTAATTTCTTTTGCTTTCTCAATTCCTTCAGATTCTAAAACAAGAAATGGCTATACTAAAGCAATTGTCAGAGATGCCATGAAAGGTTTTATTCCAGACGAAATTAGAAACCAAAAAAAGAAAATAGGCTTTAATTCACCATTCACTGAATGGGTAAAAGGCCCATTGAAGCCTTGGATACTTGACCATATTGAAAGTGCTGATTTCAAAAATGCATCATTTATTAATCACAAACAAGTTGCAAATCAATTAATTAACGTAATCAACAACCAATCTGCTTCACTATTTGATGGTGAAGATGCATGGAAGTCGTTGATGCCTTATATTTGGGAAAAGTCTCTAGCATTTGCAAAATGAAATATGCTCCTGTAGTCTTATTTGTATATAACAGGCCATCCCATACACTAAAGTGTCTAGAAGCCATAGCAAGGAATAAGTTATCAGATGAGTCGGTGCTATATATATTTGCTGATGGGCCAAAATTTGGTGCGTCGCAAGAGAATATAAATGATATATATAAGACTAGGCAAATTATCAGAGAAAGGAAATGGTGTAAAGATGTTATCATTATAGAAAATGATAAAAATTTAGGCTTAGCTGAGTCTATAACAATGGGGGTAACGCAAGTTATCGATCAATTTGGAAAAGCCATAGTTTTAGAGGATGACATCGTCACATCTCCAGGATTTTTATTATATATGAATAAGGCATTAACACTATATGCTTATGATTCTAAAGTAATGCATATTTCTGCTTATTTGCCACATACTACAAATGCAGATAAATTACCTGAAACTTTCTTCTTGAGATATATGAGTTGCTGGGGATGGGCTACTTGGAAAAGGGCTTGGGATCAAATTGTTTTAGATGAGGTGTGGCTTTATGAGAATATAAAGGTTAGAAAAGATTTTGCCGCTTTTGATCTAGAGGGCTCTGTTCGCATTTTTCGACAACTAGAAGATAATATATCTGGAACTTTAAACACATGGGCGGTAAAATGGTATTCAACCATTTTCTTAAAAAACGGTTTATGCTTGTATCCTAAGAAATCTCTAGTTCAACAAATAGGTTTTGATGGCTCTGGTACTCATTGTAACTTCGATAATAGTTTAACTTACCATGTGGATGTTGCTGATGAAATATTAGTTGAAAGAATAGAACCCAAAGAAAGCAAAGTTGGAAAAAATTACCTTAAAAGATTCTATAAGTATGGTTCTGACTCTTCTATTGTTAAAAGACTGAAAATTGCCAAAAATAAAGCTGTTTTACCCTTAATAAGAGTAATTAAAAAGTATTGATGAAAATTTTACATATTTCTAAATGGGATGCTGGAGGAGCAGGTAATGCTGCATTAAGATTACATGATTCTCTTCTGAGACATGGTATTGATTCTTATTTTCTATGTTCAGTAAAATCTAATTATAGTGTAGAAAAGGTCTATGCAACTTCCCCTATAGAAAAAAAATACCCATCTTTACTTGTAAAGTTATTGAATAGAATTGATTTAGGTTATAACTATAATGAGAAACTATTTAAAAAATTAGGTAAAGTTAAAGAAGAAATAGAACTGTTTACTTCTCCTTTTTCTGATTATAGAATTCATTTACATGAACTTGTACAAGATGCTGATATAATTCATCTTCATTGGATAGCTAATTTTATTGATTATCCAACCTTCTTTGAATTAAATAATAAGCCTATAGTATGGACTTTTCATGATTTCAATCCTGATCAAGGTGGGTTCCATTTAAAATACGATAAAGATAAAACAGTTGATCCTTATGTATCCAAAATTGAAGAAGAGCTAATTAAAATAAAAAGAGATAGTTTAAAGAAAAGTAATGTAACAATAGTGTCACCATCCTTGTGGTTAAAAAAGCAACTTAAAAACAATGTGTTTCCTGAAAACACAAAAAATATTGTTATACATCACGGCATAAATGAAGATGTATATAAGCCTTATGACAAGTTATACGCTCGTGAAGTGTTAGGTATTTCGGCTAGTGAAGTTTTGTTTATTTGTGCAGCATCGAATTTAGAACGTAATGCTAAAGGATTCAAATTATTAATAAATACTTTAGATAAGCTTTATAATGACCAAAGGTTTACACTTTTAGCTGTTGGTTCCGTAAACGCTCTTACCAGACCCTATTTAAGATATACAGGCACTATCAATCAAGAATCTTTTTTAGCATTTACATATTCAGCTGCTGATGCCTTTCTTACTTCTAGTTATGAGGAATCGTTCTGCCTTAGTGCAGCAGAAGCTCTGATGTGTGGGCTTCCTGTAATTTCCACTCCTGTAGGGTTTATGGAAGAATTAATTAATAATGGTTTTAATGGCTATTTATCGTCTGGTTTTGAGGTTGATGATTTTTGTAAAGCAGTAAATGCTTTCTTGATAAATAGAAATGATTTTAATAAAGATAAAATAATTGAATTTGCAAGAGGTACACTATCCTTAGATATACAATCAAAAAAACATGTTGATCTGTATAAAAGTATTAGCTCGTTTGGGAAATCTTTTTCACAATAAATAACTTTTATCGTTCAATTTTATATTTATAATGGACAATGTACGTGTTTTTTCCAATGTGTATATGGATGAAAATTCAGCCTATACTTTTGAGCAATTGAATGAAAAGGAGTACTTATATAAAATACTACTACTATGTAAAGAAAAGATGAACGATCGTTTCGATGAGTTTATCTTCTTTATTTTTTCAAGACATGACAATCTAATACCAGCTTCTGCTAATTATTTTTCTGAAAAAAAGAAAATCCTTATTTATATTTCTGATGAAGCATCTCATTCTCCAATACACCTTCAGGAAAAATATTATGTGATATTTAAAAGTTATCTTGAATCCAGTTTGGAAGTGGTCGGTTTAAATGTTTTTCCATTTCCACTAGGTTACGTTAATGGATTTAAAGTTGATCATAGCATCAGCATAGTAGAGAGGAAGCATGACCTGTTTTTTTCAGGTAACTTAAATTATAATAGATTCAATTTTTATAAGCAGTTTACTTTATTTTCAAATCTTCCTGATTCTGTATTTTATAAGTTAATGGCCAATACATGGTTAAATAAAAAAGTTTTACGTGTTTTAGGAACCAGTTTTTCATCAAAAAAAAAGAACTATTATATTAAGTTTAATCAAGGATTTAAAACAGGTTTAGATATAAACACTTACTCTCGCATGTTAGCAAATAGTAAAATTGTTTTATGTCCTAAAGGTTTTGTAAGTACAGAAACGTTTAGATTAACAGAAGCATTAAGTTGTGGATGTGTTGTAATATCCGAAAAATTACCTAATTACTCTTTTTACTATAATGCTCCAATTATTCAGATAGGCGATTGGAATAAGGGGCTTAAAACTGCTAAGTACCTTTTGAATCAACCTAAAGTTCTAGCTAAGTATCAAAAAGAATCTATAAAATGGTGGAGAGAAAAGCTATCAGATGAAGCAGTTTCATCTTATATATGTAATTTAATTCGAGATCTGAACAAAAAAAAATACATTCAACAAACTGATTTTCATGATTTGTTCTTTTAATTAACGCAGCTCTTAAATAAGTAAAGCAATAGCAAAATTCATCAGACGATTAATTTCGTTAGATTTATGCTTATTGAAATTAATCTGAATATTACGCAAACATTATACTTGTCTAACAGGCAGAGCATTAGTCTTAATTCGTTTGATTTGAGTAGAAATTGGCCTAAAATATCTATAGTAACCCCCTCTTTCAATCAGGGACAATATATTGAACAGACGATTCTTTCTGTCATAAATCAGAACTATCCTAACCTGGAATATATCATAATTGATGGCGGTAGTACTGATAATACTGTTGATATCATCAAGAAGTATGAATCCTTAATTACATATTGGGTAAGTGAGCCCGATAGAGGCCAAAGCCATGCAATTAACAAAGGTTTGGAGAGGTGTACTGGCGAAATATTTAACTGGCTAAATAGTGATGATTGGTATGAGCCTAACGCTTTGATTGATGTAGCTAATCAGTTTATAAGTAACCCTAAGATACAAGTTGTTTCAGGCTTCGAAATTCATGTCTCATCTAATGAACAGATTATTCATCAAGGTACAAAGTTGGAATATAATTTATTACAGACAATAGAACGTTGTGAGATCACGCAACCCTCTACATTTTTTAGATTAAGCGCTATAAAAAAAGTAGGAGTTGTATCTGAAGATTTACATTATATTATGGATGGAGAGTTGTGGGTGCGATTTCTTTTGCTGTACGGCCAAGATAATTTTTGTAAGCTTAATAAACCTCTTGTTAATTTTAGGCTCCACGAGAGTTCAAAGACTGTAAGTAATGCTGTAATTAATAATTTTTTAATTGAAAGGAGTAGTATAATATTAGATTTACTTCATTTCGTAAAAGTACCTGAGGATATTATATATTACTGGGATAACCATATTTACCAATCACCTAAGATTCAATCTCTAAACAGAGCCTGGAAATTTAACAGAAATATTATTACAGAAAAGGACGTAAGGGCCTACTTTATTAAGAAGTATATTAACATGATGTTCCAACAGGGGGAATTAAAAGATGCTTTTTGGGGAATTAAGAAACTAAGCATGAATAAGAATTTAGATTTCTTTTTATTAAAAAGTTTAGCTAAGTTGATTACTAAATCTGTACTGAAGTAATGGATTCAAAACCTCTAGTGTCTATAATTATACCTTGCTATAATGTCTCGAACTATGTTGCTGAGGCAATTATGTCAATAGTAAATCAGTCTTACACTCATCTTGAGATATTGGTTGTAGATGATGCCTCTACCGATAACACTCTTGACATAGCAAGACAAATAAATGATGAAAGAATAAAGATAATAGAGTACAGCAAAAATACTCAAAAGATTGGCGCTGTTAACGACACGCTTAAGATTGTTAATGGTGATTTGATAGCCTTCCAGGATGCTGATGATTGGTCTGAAACTACAAGAATTGAAGAGCAGGTGAAAGCATTTTTGCTTAATTCAAAACTTGGAGTTTGTTTTACAAAGTATAATAATATTGGTAAAAAAGTTAACACTCCGAAATCCATCGCTTTAAGTAATGAAGAGTTAAGAGATGAGTTTTTAAGATTTGGATCCAAAAACTTTACAGATTTAAGTCCGACATGCTGTCCTTCTATGATGGTAAAAAAAGATGTAGTCTCCATAACAGGAGGGTACCATCCTTACTTTAGAGGGCGTGTAGCAGAAGACATTCATTGGATTTATCGAATTCTAAAAAGGTATGAAGGTATTGCTATTGATAAGCAATTGTATAACTATAGAATCAGGGAAGGATCACTCACACAAAATCAACTATCGGGAGAGAACGCAAAGGCTGCTTATACTTGGAAGTTACTATCAAAAATAATAGATGCAGATATCAATAAGAATCTAGATTTACTTTCACTAGAACACCTAGATAATTTAAAAGAACTAGAATTAGAGGCTTGTGAGGAGACTCTTGTAGAAAGTATGAAAGCAATAAAATATATTATTAGTAAATACGAAAACAGTAAAACTTTTAAAGTCGGAAAGCTTCTAACTTATCCAGTTAAGCTATTTAAAACATGAATTTTAAATTCATATTTTGGAATATTAGTGTAGTTAAAATAAAAGGTATAAATGTAGAACGTAGATTATAGCCAAATACCTTAATATTTGTTTTGTCATTTGATCACATATATATAAATAAATATAATATGGAAAAGAAATATATACATGACAAGGTGGTACATAATACAAGAGCTGCTGAATTTCTTGTTCCAGAGATTATTAAATGCTATAATCCTAAAAGTGTCGTTGATGTAGGTTGTGGTATAGGAACATGGCTCCATGTTTTTCAAAAGCATGGAATAGATAATATTTTAGGTATTGATTGAGACTATATATATATCATGAGTTATTAATGATTGATCCTGATAAGTTTGTTTCTGCAGATTTAAATATACCTTATTCATTAGATAAAAAATTTGATTTAGCGATATCGCTTGAAGTCGCTGAACATTTATTTAATAAATCAGCAGCAAATTTTGTGCAATCGCTTACTAAATTAAGTGACCTTGTAATATTTTCTGCAGCGATTCCTGGGCAAGGGGGGCAGAATCATTTGAATGAGCAGTATCCTGAGTTTTGGCTTGATTTATTTATGAATGAAGGTTATAAATTAATTAATGATTTTTCATCAATACTTTGGAATAAAAATGAAGTAGAATGGTGGTACAGGCAAAATATACTAGTTTTTAAAAAATCGCCTACTTTCGAGGAAATTAAACAGTTACATTTTGGCGTTCATCCTGAACTTTATAAATTAAAACTGAGTGAAATTGAAGACTTGAAATTTCAACTTAAGGCTTTGCAGTTTGGTAATACTTCAATTTACCATGGACTAAGAATTTTCCTAAAATCAATATATTATAGTATAAGGAAATAATTTGCTCCAATCTTATTGCTTCCTAGTTATCAAATTAGTTTCAAAAATGACTAGTCCTCAAATATCTATTGTACTCCCTGTCTTCAATTCAGAGCTTTTTATCAAAGAAGCAATAGAAAGTATCCTAAAGCAAAGTTTTAAAGATTTTGAGGTATTAATTTTCGATGACGGCTCTACTGATGGAACAAGTGAAATAATTCAATCTTTTAATGATAGTCGAATTGAGTATAAAAGGTATGATACCAATGTAGGTTATTTAGTTCATTTAAATGAAGGACTAAAGATAGCAAGAGGTAAATACATTGCACGAATGGATGCTGATGACATTGCCTTGCCTAATCGTTTGGAAGAACAGTTTAAGTTTTTGGAAAATAATGTTGATGTTGGTATTTGTGGTTCCTGGTGTGAATATATAGGTACCGAGACAGGTATAAACAAAAGACCTGCAACGTATAAGGATGTTCAATATCATATGTTTTTTGGGTGTCCACTAACTCATCCTACCGTTATGATGAGAAAGGAAAGCTTACTAAAATTTAATTTGAAATATAATCCTGAATTTTACTACGCAGAGGACCATGATTTTTTTGCTACAGCATCAATTTACTTTAAAGTAATCAATATTCCTCAAGTTCTTCTTAAATACCGTGTTCATGCTTCTCAAATTGGATCAGCTAAATGGAAGGAACAATATCAGGTTAAGAGTAGAGTGCAAGCAAAAATTTTTTCTAAGGCTATTATAAATTGTACCAAGGACGATTTAAAATGGTTAGAGGATTTCTTTATTGAAAAGAGCTTGCCTTGTAGATCTTGGTTAATGCAGGTTCAGGAGTATAGGCTAAGAATTGTTAATGATAATAAAAAGATAATGACTTATCCTCCTGCTATTTTGGAAAAAGCTTGTCAATAGCTTTTTGATAATAAAGTTTCAAAGAATATTCTTAATTATTTCATTAACAAATATTATAGTCAAAATAAGCACTCTTTGGGTTTATTTAAATCGTTTCTAAAAGATGAAATTTCATTTAGAAAACATATCGGACCAAAGTTAATTGGATCGCTTTTAGTGAAAAGTGTAATTGGGTATAACAAAAAGTGATATTTAGTATTGAAAATAGCTATTCTTACCCGTCCTGATTATAAAAGCCCAAGGGTTTTATCAGAGTCATTGAAGATACAAATTGAAAAGGCTGGAGCTCAAGCAGATATTTTCTTCTGTGTTGATGCGTTATCTAGGTTACAGAATTATGATGATGTTAAACATTTGGTAAAAATCCATTTTTGGCTAAGGAGGAAATTAGTTAACTTTTTATCTGATAAGCGCTTACTTAAAAGCCTGAAAAATTATGATGCCGTTGTAATAAGTGAGTGCAGCCCCAACGGTTTTTGGAAGCACCTTTATCAAGTCGAGAAGCTTAAGTCTATACTTTGTAAACCAGTACTTTATTACGAAGTTTATTTTTTAGGTAATGCTCCCACTCAGATTGCCAAATTAAAGGAAGCTGGGCATCCCTTAATAGAAAGGTATGATTGGCATTTAGCTGTAGCCGATGTAACGGAAATAAGAACAGCACCTAAAGCCCCATGGAGTTGTATCGGCCTTGACTTAACTAACACAGGTTTAAGTCCAACCTGTAAAAATGAGTTTATCGCCTTAGTTGACTTTGAACAAAGAGGATTTGAGAAATATAGACAAGTACAGCTGGAGGTACTTAAGGATTTAGGTATCAAAACGATCATACTTAATGGTAGCTATAGTTCAGATGAGATAAGAAAGTTATATAAAAAAGCATCAGTATTTTTTATGCAATCTTCAGAGGCATTTGGATTACCTATTGCTGAATGCTTTGCCTGTGGAGTACAGGTGTTTACGCCACACACTGCATGGCCTATGTCATGGAGGTTAGATGAAAAACCTGGTATTCATGCAGAAGGTAAATTACCTGAAATCTTTACTTCTTATTACTCTTCCGAAGATTTAAAGAGTAAACTTATCGATTTCATGAATAAGTATGATAAACAAACTACTCCAGTTGTTATTTTTAATAAATTTAGAGATTACTACCCTCATTACTATTATGGAAATGTATCTGAGGTACGAAATTTAATACAGCGAATTAGGATAAAGCATTTTAGCTGATGGCAAAAATTTTAATGATAATTCCTTATAGGTTTTATCCTCCCCAAGGAGGTGGGGCTCTGCGCTGCTTTTATATTTTGCGAGAGTTAGCACGTTACCACGAAGTATATGTTTTAACAAGCCAGCCAACTTCTGATTTTAAAGAGGAATATTCTCCTGCTTTTCCTGAAAATGTGCGAGTAATAACTACTTTCGGCTCTTCGAAGTATAAATCAGCTTTTAATCTATTACCTAAAAGAGCCGCTGATGCTATCAATTTTCGTATGCTAAGCCGTAGATTTTTTGAGCCTACCAATACTGCTTTACTAGATATTTATCCTTCTGTAAAGAGTTTACTAAATAATATAGAATTCGATATTATTTTATATGAAAATTTAGAAAGCCTTGATCTGCTATGGGGAATTATTAAACGGAAAAATAAAAGAGCAAAACACCTATACGATGCCCATAATTGTGATTCGGATCTCTGGCTACAGCTTGCTCAAGCGAACGAAGATATTAAATTTTACAATTATGCAGAAAAGGCCCTAAGTTTAGAAAGCAATCTTTTTAGAAAAGTCGATGCTTTCTTTAGTTGTAGTAAGATAGATTTTTCAAGATTAACAAAATTAAACAATGGTAAAGTAAGAGGATTTATTATCCCTAATGGGATTGATAGTACATCAAAAGAATGTGACTTAAGAAATGAAAAGTTTACAATCAAGAATTTAATATTTTGTGGAAGCCTTGATTATTTCCCAAATAAAGAGGGAGTACTTTGGTTCTATAATAAAGTGTTTTACCTATTAAAGCAAAATATTCCTGATCTTACATTTACGGTTATAGGAAATATAACTCAATTTGATGATTATCAGGATATTATTTGTGATCCTTCTGTAAATTTTGTTGGTAAAGTAAAATATGTAGAACCATATTATTATAATGCATCAGTTGCGATAGTTCCACTTCTAAGCGGAAGTGGAACTAGGTTAAAGATTCTGGAAGCAATGTGCCTAGGTACACCAGTTGTATCAACTACGATAGGTGCTGAGGGAATTGATTTTAAAGATGGACATCACTTATTTGTTGCTAATAATTCAATAGATTTTTCAAATAAGATTTATCAATTGCTTAATGACAGGGAAATGTATAACCGGGCCAGACTCAGTTCCCTAAAATTAGTTTCCAGTAAATATAATTGGTTAACTATTGGAAATAGTATTTACCGATATATTGACGAGGTACTGAATATAAAACCAAATGCAGCTATTAATATTTAAGATATGCTAAAAAGTTTAGAGGATATTTTTGATACCCTTCAAATCGAAGCACCTAATAAGGAATTCGTTAAGGTTAACTCTCACACTTCAAAAGAACAAGGTCTGTTTCTGCAACGCTTATTGAATGAAGTTAGACCTGTAAAGTCGCTCGAAGTAGGATTAGCATTTGGAATTTCTACCTTATTTATTTTAGAGAGTTTAAATACTTTTGGCAGTAAATCAAAATCCCATATTGTTATAGAACCTTTTCCTTGGGGAGGAGTGGCTGAATATAATATTCAAAAAGAGGGATTATTCGATCTTGTTGATATTAGATATAATAAGTCGGATGAAGTTATACCTAAATTATTCTATGAAAACGTCAGAATACAGTTTGCATATGTTGACACAACAAAGCTGTTTGATACGGTCTTGCACGATTTTTATTTCATTGATAAAATTCTTGATGTTAACGGCGTCATAGTCTTAGATGATTGTAACGGAGGTTGGCCTGGCGTACAGAGAGTTGCCAGGTTCATAAATACACTACCTCATTATCAGTTAGTTGCTGCTCATAATAAAAGTCAAACTACTTTTAAAAGAAAATTCGCTGAATGGATTATAAGTAGAGTTATTAGGTCCATACCCTACAAATCAATGTTTTACCCTACTATTGATTTTAAAACAGATAGCGATCTTGGTTTAAACTATAGCTGCATTGCATTTAAGAAAATAGCTGAAGATACTAGAGACTGGAGTTGGGATTCAAAGTTTTAAATAGAGCGTGTATTTGCTTTTTAATTAAATTAGTTAGTTTATAAGTCAGACCTTTATGGAAATTATGCCCTTGGTGAGTGTGTTAATGACATCTTATAATCGTCAGAACTATATTGCTGAGTCTATTGAAAGTGTATTGGCTTCATCATACCAAAATTTTGAATTGATTATTGTAGATGATGCCTCAGAAGATGAGACTGTTGCAATCGCACGCAAGTATGAGGCGCAAGATAATCGAATTAAAGTTTTTGTTAATGATCAAAATCTTAGCGATTACCAGAATCGCAACAAAGCTGCCTCTTTTGCCAAAGGTAAGTACATCAAATATTTAGATTCTGATGATGTCATTTATCCCTGGGGCCTGGAGGCGATGGTTCAGTGTATGGAAAAATTTCCTCAGGCTGACTTTGGGTTAGTATCTTACGGCTTGCAAACCAAATTTATGTATCCGTTTCTTGTATCATCTGCAGAAGCATATAGTTTCTTTTATTTTGAAGGTGCTTTGCTTATTAGTGGTCCTTCTGGGGCAATTGTTAAGAGAGAAGCTTTCGAGCGGGTAAAAGGATTTAGTGGTAAAAGGTTCATTGGCGATACAGAGTTATGGCTTCAGTTATCTAAGTTTTCACCTGTTGTAGCTATGCCTGAAGATTTAGTTTGGTGGAGACAGCACGATGAACAGCAAATGAAAGAAGAGTTAACAAACTATTTGATAGAAGCTCAGAGATTTCAACTATATAAAAGAATGCTTTTAGATGCTGACTGTCCTCTTCCTGTGGATCATAAAAACTTTGCTATTAGAAATTTAGTAAATGTAAAGTCAAGAAAATTAATTAAGTTGCTGCTAAGAGGGAAAATAAAAAACGCTTTATCATTGTATAAGGCATTCAATTTACATCCTCTAGATATTGTCAAGAGTTGCCGGTTAAATAAATATCCTGTATAAATTTAGTTTAAGGATTAGATGATTTACTGGATATTTTCAAAGTGGAATGCTTTATTAATTAGGCTTAGAGCTTTACTTAAGTATTTTTTCTTTCGAAGGTTTGATATCATAATCGGCCATAATGTTTATATAAGGGGTGGTAAAGGGAAACATACATTTGGTAAAGGAGTTGTCATTTATGACAATGCCTTATTTGAGGTGCACAAAGATAAAGCTTCAATCTCTACCGGTAACAACTGTATTTTCTCATATGGTTCTTTGATAGTATGTTCAACTAAAATAGAATTGGGAGACAATGTCTGGATAGGGGAGTATAGTTCAGTTCGTGATGCTACTCATTCATTTTCATCAAGTTTACCAATAGGAGAACTACCAGATAAAATTGGAGGGATCAAAATTGGAAATAATGTTTGGATTGGTCGTGGCTGCCTTATCTTACCAGAAACAGTAATTGAAGATAACGTAATTATAGCTGCAAACTCTGTTGTTAAAGGTTGCATTAAAGCTAATAGTATCTATGGAGGTTGCCCAGCAAAATTTATAAAGTATATAGATACACCATCAAAATCTATAACAACCTAGCGACTCAATTTGGATTCAAGAATTTATATTACTAACAATAACGGTGCTTCTTAACAAACCAAAATGAGAATTTTATTGATAATGGATCCGGGTATTCTAGTGCCTCCAAAAGGATATGGGGGACATGAAAGGCTTGTTTACATGTTTGCCAAAGAATATAGTCGGTTAGGGCATGAAGTTCATTTGTTAGTCACTGAAGGTTCTGAAGTTGAAGGGTGTACTGTTCATCCTTTCGGTCGAGAGGGCTTTCCCCCTAAAAAATGGAATGCCAGGAAAGCTGTGCCTAAAGCTTGGAAATTCCTATGGAATAATCGAAAGAGGTTTGACCTAATTCATAACTTTGGCAGATTGATTTATTTAATTCCATTGTTGAACCATCCTGTAAAAAAAATAATGACCTATGGACGTGAAATTAGCACAAGAAATATTAGATTAATTAATAAAATTCCAAACAAAAACCTTGTCTTTACTGGCTGTAGCTCTGATCTAATATCTAGAGGTGGAGTAGCGGGTATATGGAAAACTGTATATAATGCAATTCCATTCAATAAATATACCTTACAGGAGGTTGTTGATGATGATGCACCGTATATTTTCCTAGGAAGATTAGAAAGAGTAAAAGGATGTCATATTGCAATTAATGTTGTTAAGCTGATGGGAGCTAAATTACTTATTGCAGGGAATATTTCGCCACTTCTCGAGGAGCAGAGATATTTCGAAACAGAGATAAAACCTTTTATAGACGGAGATCAAATAAAATATATTGGTCAGGTAAATGATTATGAAAAAAACTTTTATTTAGGGAAAAGTAAGGCTTTACTTTTCCCTATTGAATGGGATGAACCATTTGGAATGGTTATGGCAGAAGCAATGGCTTGTGGAACTCCAGTAATTGGATTTAGGAAAGGATCAGTACCAGAAGTTATAAATGACGGATTGACTGGATATGTTGCTGAAGATATTGAACAGATGGTTCAATTCATGTCATTGATTTCTAATATTAATCGTAGAACATGCCGTAATACTGCACAAGCTAAATTCGATGTACCTGTAGTTGCTTCTAACTACTTAACATTAATATAGTTATTCATGCTTGAGTCATTAAAGAAAGCAATAAAAATTAGACTAGGTGTACCTTCAGTTGAACATAGCCTAGCTTTAGCAAAAATAAACTGCTATAATCCTAAGGTAATTTATGATGTTGGAGCATATAAAGGTGAATGGACCAAAGAAATGCTGGAAATTTTTCCTACTTCTTCCTTTTATATGTTTGAAGCGCAGGAGTCGAAGGAGTCATACCTTCGTAAAGTAACAGATAAATACTCAGGTCAATTAGATTATCATATCAGTTTATTAGGGGCAGTTTCAGGAAGAGAAGTAACTTTTAATGAGTATGAGACAGCCAGTTCAGTTCACTCGGAATATTACCAAACCGAGGCAGTTACAACAAATAAACAGCTTCAAACCTTAGATGAAGTAATACAGAATAGAAGTTGGCCGCTTCCAGATTTGATTAAGCTTGATACACAAGGCTATGAGATTGAAATACTAAAAGGGGGATGTAAAGCTATAGCTAATACTGAAGCTATATTAATGGAAGTTTCATTTTTAGAAATTTATAAGGACGCTCCTTTATTTAAAGATGTAATGAATCAAATGTCTGATTGGGGTTTTCAGATTTATGACATTTGTGCTTTAATGCGCCGGCCATTTGATCAGGCTTTATATCAGGCAGATGTATTATTTATCAAAAGCACATCTAACCTAGTAGCCAGTAAAAGGTGGGCTTAACAAGAAACATAGTTCTTATTTCATCTGGGCAACCCTCAGCTAATCCTCGCTTAGTAAAGGAAGCTATCGCTTTAAATAATGCTGGATATTACGTAACTGTAATATATGTTCCTATTTCTATTTGGGCGGACCAATTTGATAACCTGTTAATCAAAAACTATCCTTCTATAAAGTTTGTACGAACAGGATACCATTTTCATAATCATAAAATTGGCTATTATTGGGCTCGATTAAGACGTAAATTGTTTTTTGAATTATTTAAAAGCACAGGTGATATTTTTAATATTGCTGATAATAGCTCAGTTTTATATTGCCAAGAACTGGTAAAGGAAGCAATGCGCCATAAGGCTGAGTTGTACATTGCTCATAACCTAGGCGCTTTACCTGCTGCTGTTAAGGCTGCTAGGCTTTGCAACGCAAAAGTTGGTTTTGATGCTGAGGATTTTCACCGGGGAGAATTTGCAACTAATAGCATAGAACAACAATTGACAGTATTATTAGAAAATAAGTACTTTAAAAAGTTAGATTACCTGTCAACTGCTAGTCCATTAATTACTGAAGCTTATCAAAAGATTTTTCCAGATTTATTGCCAGTAACCATTAACAATGTATTTCCTTTGAGAGAAAAGGATAGCTTTTCTGAGACCGAGGAGAGTGATGAGTGCTTAAAGCTATTCTGGTTTTCCCAAGTGATTGGAAAACAAAGAGGCATTGAAATAATTGTTAGAGCAATGGGGTTACTAAAACAATATCCTATTACTCTGACACTGTTAGGTAACATTACAGAAGACATGAAAGCGTACTTGATTTCATGTGCCCGCGATGCAGGAGTAGAGGATAACCAAGTTCTATTTTTAAATCCTGTTTTGGAAGAGGAAATAGTTGATATTGCAGCTACACATGATATCGGGTTTAGCTCTGAGGTGCCTCATTGTCTTAACAGGGAGTATTGTTTAACAAATAAGATATTTACGTACCTTGTTTCTGGGATAGCTTTGGTGATGTCAGATACAAAAGCTCAAAGCAAATTTTTGGCAGACTATCCTGGTATAGGAGCACTATATAAATTTGATGATCCAAAAAGCCTTGCAGAGGTATTGCTAATGTATATTAATGATCCTGTTCTATTAAAGTTTCACAAAACAAATACGAAAAAGCTTGCGGAGGAAGAAATGAATTGGGAACGTGAGAGTGAGAAATTTTTATATACAGTTGCCTCTGTTTTATCTAAATGAAACAACTGCTTATCATATATCCACATTGGGTTCCTTCAAATTTGGCAGGTGTGCATCGTCCCAGGCTAATAGCCAATTTCTTGCATGAATTTGGATGGGACTCTATTGTGCTTACTGTTTCTCAGGAATTTTACGAAGAGACAAATGATCCTGACATAGCGAAAACAGCTTCTGAAAAAATTGAAGTTATTTATACAAAAGCATATAGAGCAGGAAAGCCGCGTATAATAGGGGATATAGGACTAAGAGGCTTTTTATTTCTTTATCGGGAAGCCCTTCAGATTATAAATTCAAGGCATATAGATTTTGTCTGGATACCAATCCCATCTTTTTATACTGCTTTGCTAGGCCGATTGCTTTATCGTAAAACCAGGGTGCCTTATGGCATTGATTATATAGACCCGTGGGTCCGCGATATCAGCAACCGAAATAATATAAGGGCAAGGTTAAGTCTTCTAACAGCAAAAGTTCTGGAGCCAATAGCGGTGAAGCATGCAGCACTGATCTCTGGTGTTTCTACTGCATACTATGAGCCTGTGCTGCAACGAAATTTTAAGAATAAGCGGGTACTGCATGTCGGGATGCCTTATGGTTTTGACCCTAACGATCATCAAATAAAACTTAATGGTATAACTTATCCCTGGGATAGTGGTGAAGAAGTTCATCCGATAGTATATGCCGGTGCATTTTTACCTAATTCACAACCGTTTATTAAAGCCCTTTTCAGCGTTGTTAAAGATCTTAATAATAAAGGTGTTTGGGATAGTAGAAAGCAGTTCTACTTTTTAGGAACCGGCTCTTATACCGGTATTACGATTGCAGATTATGCCAAAGAGTATGGTATTGAAGACTTGGTACGAGAAGAAAGATCACGCTATCCTTACCTGCATGTGCTTAATTTTCTTTCAGCGGCTCATGCTGTGTTGGTCGTAGGCAGCACAGAGAAGCATTACACTGCTTCTAAAACATATCAGGCTATACTTAGTAAAAGACCGGTCTTTTCTGTATTTCATGCAGAAAGTAGCGCAGTCAAAGTACTGGAAGAATGTAAGGCAGCTAATCTCCTTGTGAAGTATTATGAATCTGCTTCTATTAAAACCTTGGAAGAATCTATTACTGAAAAGCTATCAAAGCTGATTTCCGGTGAATATAGCTGGAGCCCTGACACAAAGGCACTTGATAAGTATTCAGCTAAGGCTTCAGCGCGTGCTTTGGTGGAGAAATTAGACGAGATCGTATGAAGAGGTTAGCCATCATCACGTCTCATCCCATCCAATATAATGCGCCATTCTTTAAATTACTGGCTAGGGAGGAAGGAATCCTTCTTAAAGTGTTCTATACATTAGGGAAGAATCCTTCTGGTATAATTGACAAAGGATTCGGCAAAAAGATAGACTGGGATATCCCCTTGCTGGATGGGTATGAGTATGAATTTGTGCTCAACGCTTCCCCTGATCCGGGAACGTCACATTTCAGAGGCATCATAAATCCTACCCTTAAAGCATCAGTTGCGAAATTTAACCCTACACACCTTTTGGTTTATGGTTGGAGCTTTTACAGCCACCTGAAAGTTATGAGTCATTTTAAAAATAAAGCTGTAATAATGTTCAGGGGCGACTCAACTCTTCTTGATGAGCAAAGGGGAGTGAAGAAGGTGTTGAGAAGATTGTTTCTTACTTTTATATACAGATACATAGATGTAGCACTCTATGTTGGGAAGAATAACAAAGATTACTTTATAAAGCATGGCGTGTCTTCCCAACGTTTGTTTTTTGCTCCGCATGCTATTGATAACACACGGTTTGGCATTGACGAACAGTATATTCAGCATGCGGGACTTTTGAGGAGTGAGTTAGTAATACCGCCCGAAAATATTGTATTCCTGTTTACGGGTAAGTTTGAAATGAAAAAAAACCCACTACTTTTAATAAAGGCCTTCAAAGAATTAAATGCTGATAGAACTACACTTTTGCTGGTAGGTGATGGTGAACTGGAAAAGGAACTCAGAAAGGAAGCAGAAGGCTGGTTAAATATAAAGTTTCTTCCTTTCCAGAATCAGTCCCGGATGCCTGTTGTATATAGGGCTGGTGATGTGTTGATTTTACCCTCGGATGGTCCTAATGAAACATGGGGATTATGTGTGAATGAGGCAATGGCCTGCGGTCTTCCAGTTATTGTAAGTAACAAAGTTGGATGCGCTGCAGATCTGGTGAAGGAAAATAAAAACGGTTATGTTTTTAGGGCTGGTAATAAAGAGGGTTTGGTTCAAAAGTTAAGTATGTTTGCTAAGATGAGGCCTGCTGAACTCAACCAATATGGTCGTATTTCCAAATCAATTATTAATGGCTGGAGTTATACAGAATTAGTAAAGTCTGTCAAGGCTGCTATGCAGATTGAGTAATACAAGTACGGGTATATAGAGATGCAACTAGTTATTTCAAAAAGCAATAAGAGTACATACCAGGTAACATCCCTTGTTATTGCCGGGATTTTGCTGTTGTTTTCTCCCTTGTCTTTTCTAGCTACTATAAGCGCTATTTTTACGCTATTTATATTGAATAGCCTTATTCTCAGCCTAGGAGAGGGAATTCCAGTTAATCTATTGATTATTTTTCTTGCTTGCCTGCAATGGCTTATTGGACCAATCTTTAGTTATTATATAGGAATAAATCACCCTTTTTATGGCATGCAGGTGCCTGAGCAGGAATACTTTAGCATGGCTCTTCCTGGTGTGTTGCTTTATCATTTTGGATTATTACTGGCTATATTTGGTATAAAAGATAAGCCAAAAGAAGTTGTAGACCAACTGTTTCAAAATGTTTCTGATAAAACTAAAGGGGCCTACTATCTTATTGGTTTGGGTTTTTTTGCCTCATTTGCTATGCCATTTGTCCCGGGGTCATTGTTCTTCTTTCTGTACCTTGTTTCGCAGCTAAAGTTTGTTGGATGCTTTTACCTGTACATGAGCAGTTCTAGAAATAACCTTGTACTTTACTTAGTGGCAGGTACGTTAGTTTTAAATGCATTGGCTGCCGCCATGTTTCACGATCTGATCTTATGGGGTATGTTTTTCCTTTTCATTTATGCTTTTAAGAACCGGGTAACTCTTAGCCGCAGACTTATTGTTTTGTGCTTTGGTTTTCTGATGGTGTTTATGTTACAGTCTATTAAGTACCAGTACAGAAGCATAGCCTGGACAAATACTTCCCTGGATGTGCTTGACAAAGCTGGGGTTTTTATAGGAATGTTTGCAGAAAGGATATGGAATCCTGGCTCTATGTTTGATGATAAGCTTAATGAACTTGCAGTAACAAGGCTTAACCAGGGATGGATTATTACACGTGTGATGAGACATGTGCCTTTCAATCAACCTTTCGCGGATGGTGAGACTGTAAAAGATGCATTTAGTGCGGCATTACTCCCCCGCTTTATCGCTGAGAATAAGGCTCAGGCAGGTGGTCGTTTTAAAATGGAGCGTTTTACCGGGATTATATTACAGGACGGCACCAGTATGAATATCAGTTTACTTGGCGAAGGATATGGAAATTACGGAAGGGATGGAGCTATTATTTTTATGTTTATGATAGGTTTATTGTATAGTTTGATCCTGAGATACGTTCTGGTTAAAAGTATAACAAATCCTACCATACTGTTCTGGATACCATTTCTTTTTCTTCAGGTAATTAAAGCAGAGACAGACCTGGCAACTACTTTAAACTACCTGGTTAAAGCAACCATCGTAATGGGTATTGTATTCTTTGGCTTCAGGAAAATTCTGAAGGTTGATATTTAATGCTACCTGGTTAAATGCGTGTTACCTACTTTTTCCGTAAGCCAGCAGCTTCCTTCTTTAGCATTGAGCAGCTTTTTGCTACTGTAATTAATGCGTTGCGATCTTTTTCGCCGGAACAGGTTTACCTGCCTGTAAAGGAAGCGAGCCCCGTTGGTATTTTACGCAACAGCCTGTTTGCCAGGTTAAGGCAAGGGAGGATAAACCATATTACCGGTGAAGTATATTATATTGCGTTGGCTTTGAAAGGCAGCCGTACCATTCTGACGATCCATGACCTGGAGTCTCTGTATAGCCCTAATAAGTATAAGAACTATTTGCTGCAGTTACTGTGGTTAAAGTTGCCTGTTCAAAAAGCAAAGTATATTACCGTAATATCGGAGCACAGCAAACAAAAATTGCTTTCAGCAACCGGCGTGTCTCCGGACAAAGTGTTTGTAATACCTAACTGTGTAAACTTCAGGGATCAGGATTTTCAGCCTAAACAAGAAATAAAAAGTTCGGAGCCTGTTCTGCTGCAGATAGGCACGAAGCCTAACAAAAACCTTGAACGTTTGGTGGAGGCTATTTCAGGCTTGCCCTGCAAGTTGCTTATAATCGGAAAGCTATCTGAAATGCAACTGGCGTTGCTGTCTCGGTATAGTATAAAGTATGAAAACTTTGTGCAGCTGCCTTATGAGGATGTCATAAAGCTGTATTATAAAGCAGATATTGTTACATTCGTATCTACCTACGAAGGGTTTGGCTTGCCGATTCTGGAGGCGAATGCATTGGGCCGTCCGGTGATAACAAGCAATGTAACTGCCATGCCGGAGGTGGCGGGGGAGGGCGCTCTGATCGTAGACCCGTTTAATGAGGCTGAGATACGGCAGGCTATAAACAAACTGATTACCGAAGATGAATATAGGAATGAGTTGGTTATGGCCGGCTTTAGAAATGTGCAGCGCTTTAAGCCCAAAAATATAGCGGCACAGTACGAATCAGTGTACAGGAAAGTGATGAATGAGACAACGTGAGTACTCCTAAAAAAATATTGATCTTTGTAGACTGGTATTTGCCGGGTTTTAAGGCAGGGGGGCCTATACAATCTTGTGCTAACCTGGTTGCGCACTTAGGAGTGGAGCATAACTTTTATGTGGTTACCCGCGATACGGATTACTGTTCTGATCAGCCTTATACTTCTGTTGTTTCGGATACTTGGCAAAAGGCGCATGGCGGTACCTGTTATTACATATCCAGTAAGAACTTAGGATACAGGGCATTAAAAAAGCTTTATAAGGAAGTTGATCCTGATATTGTGTATATAAACGGCATCTATTCTTTGTACTTTTCGATCTTGCCCCTGATCCTGGCCCGGCAACTGAAGTATGAGCGCCTGATCGTGGCTGGACGCGGGATGCTGGCTGCGAGCGCTGTGAATGTAAAATCGATCAAAAAACGTGTCTTCTTTCATGCTGCCCGTTTTGCAAAGTTGTATCATGGTGTGATGTTTCATGCTACAAATGAGCAGGAGCGCTCGGATATACAGTCTTTGCTTGGGGCTGATACCAAAGTAAGGGTCGCGCCAAATCTCCCTGCCAAACAAGTATGCTTGCCGGAAATTGTCAGTAGACCAAAGACTAAAGGTGAATTGCGTTTGGTAAGTGTTGCCAGGATCTCTCCAGAGAAAAATACGTATTATGCGCTTGAACTTCTGGCTAAGTATAAAGGAAAGGATAAGATCGTTTTCGATATCTTCGGACCTGTTTACGACGAGGCCTATTGGGAAAATTGTAGTAGCCTGATCAAGGATATGCCTTCTAATGTTCAGGTAAACTACTTTGGAAGCTTAAAGAAAGAAGAGGTTGGACCCAAGCTTACGAACTATCATGCCTTGTTCCTTCCGACCCGAGGCGAGAACTTTGGACATGTTATTCTGGAAAGTATGATGGCCGGTTGTGGTATTATCATCAGCGACCAAACGCCCTGGAAGGAGCTACAAATAAAAGGAATTGGCTATGACATTCCGCTCTCGGATACATCTGCTTTTCTGGAAGCAATAAACGAATTAGCCAGTCTGGACCAGGTGGGTTTTGACAGGCTCTCGGGCAGGGCGTTTTCCTTTGCCAGATCTTATACCGAAAATGAGGAACACCTTGAAGCAAACAGAGATTTATTCAGATAGACAGCCAGGAATGGTTCAGGCAAAAGGTAAGGTGAACCTTGAAGGGTACGATAACAGCTGGTATGATACCGGAGCTGGTGCCCTGAAGCGCACGCTGTGGTATTTTGTAAATGCACTTCTCTTTATAAACCCGTTAAATCCGATCAGTAGCCTGAAAGTATGGCTGCTTCGGGCTTTTGGTGCCCGGGTAGGTAAAGGTGTTGTTATTAAGCCTGGTGTCAATTTAAAATACCCCTGGCTGTTGCAGATTGGTGATCATGTATGGATCGGGGAGAAAGTATGGATCGATAACCTGGCTAAGGTTACTTTAAAGAACCATGTCGTGCTTTCGCAGGGTGCTATGTTGCTTACCGGCAGCCACGACTATAAAAGCAGTACGTTTGACTTGCTTACAAAAGAAATTATACTGGAAGAGGGTGTTTGGATCGGGGCAAAGGCTATTGTTTGTCCGGGGGTAACTTGTGATAAGTATAGTATACTGGCGGTTGGGTCTGTAGCTACGACAAACCTTTTGCCTTACATGATCTACCAGGGAAACCCCGCAACCGCTAAACGCGAACGACGAATAAGTTAGAAGTTTTAAGGTTCAGAGGTTCGTTTTTCAATTCAGCAATTTAACAACCAGCAATTTCACCCATTGAAGATCTCCATTATAACCATTGTTTACAACAACCGCGAAACTATAGCCGATGCTATCGCATCCGTTTTGTCACAGACATACCCGGATATTGAGTACATAGTTGTAGACGGAGGCTCAACTGATGGAACCGTTGATGTTATCAGTGCCTATAAAGACAGGATCTCGGTATTTATTTCAGAGAAAGACAATGGTTTGTATGATGCCATAAACAAGGGTATTGGCCTGGCTACTGGTGATGTTGTAGGTCTGCTGCACTCTGATGATCTGTTTGAATCAGATGAGACGATCGCCAAAATTGTGACTGCTTTTAAACAACATGGTACAGAAAGCGTTTACGGCGATCTGTTGTATGTTCGCAAGGAGGATACCGGGAGCGTTGTGCGCAACTGGGTATCCGGTAAATTTAACAGGAAAGACTTTTTATACGGTTGGATGCCGCCACATCCTACCTTTTATGTTAAAAGGGAAGTATACCTGCGGCTAGGCTTATATAACACACAGTTTAAAAGCGCAGCTGATTATGAACTAATGCTGCGGTACCTTTATAAACACAATGTCTCCACGGCATATATAGCGGAGAAGTTGGTAAAGATGCGTATTGGAGGCAAGAGTAACGTCACGATCAAAAACCGTATCAGGGCTAATCAGGAAGACCATAAAGCATGGCTGATAAATGGTCTGCAGCCGTTGTTTTTGACACGCTATTTAAAGCCTCTCCGGAAGCTTGTGCAGTATTTTTAGTCTGAATCAGGATTTGCAGGATTCTTAAAGAGGACCCCTCCCCACTACTGTTCGAAAGCTTTCACAAATACGTAATCTATAAGGATGTATTAAGAAAGGAGGTTGTTGTGAAGGTGAAGGATTTGCTTTGTTTATTCCGGATAAGGATCTTTCTGAACTGGCAGCCCAGACCCGGGTGGACCATCAGGTCAAAAAACTCAGCGGCAGGGTGATGTTCCAGCTGCTTTTGCTCTCGCTGCTGGAAGGG
>NZ_JBYZMP010000005.1:0-287077 GCF_058216375.1 Pontibacter sp. GD7
CTCTCCACCCTTGCAGCTTGCTAATCGGCTTCGCCAACTTGCCAATAAGGGACTTGCACCCTCTGGATAATCTGAGTATATTTCTAGAGAAATATGACTCGCGCCATGCTGGGCGCACACAAGGTTTATACCCTATGCTTCGGCTGATTGCCGTGCACAAGGTATACACGAGCACGTTGGCCGTGATTGGGATTATTTTCAAATTTTAAAGTGGCGTGTCTTTCAGGCTTTTAGGGGCTGGGCGGCATCAAAGGCCACTAAAGCCGGGCAACGATCAGCAAAAGAGCCAGAGGCATGAATGGCGTTTTTGCCCCTAAGCCTTTCCTAGCCGAAGCCTGCAGGTAACCAGCTTTTGATCGAGTGCACAGAGATTATACTTTGAGTGCGAGATGTTGCCGGTGGAAATTAAAGTATGATGCTTTTATCAACCTTCCACTAATAAGTGCTGCTGCAACTTAAAGTGCAAAACAGAGTTTAAATCTTTGTAGCTCAAAGCAGCAAAGATTATGAAAGCACTTATACTTTTAGGCACACTCAAAAAAGACAGGCTCTCTAACACAGAGGTATTATCGGAGTTTTTAAATTCCTTTTTGGTAAAGCAGGGGGTAGAGTGCCAGACAATCAAACTAGTAGAGCATAACATACTTCCGGGAACATACAGTGACATGGGTGAAGGCGATGCGTGGCCTGAAATACTCGAGCAACTCTTAACCGCCGATATACTTATATTCTCAACCCCAATCTGGTGGAACAACCAATCGTCGGAGATACAAAGGGTAATTGAGCGCCTGGATGAGCTGCACGATGAGATACTGGAAGGGAAGGAGTCGAGGCTGAACGGCAAGGTGGGTGGCATAGTGATAACCGGCGACTCGGATGGCGCACAGCATATAATTGCCAACATCAGTAATTTCTTTAATGCACTAGGAGTACTGATGCCTCCTTTTGCCACGTTATCGGTGCTGATAGCGGAGCATGAGAAAGGAAACGAAAATACCCGCGAAGAGCTTTTAGCAAAGTATAAAAAAGACTATACCAAAACGGCAGAGAAGATGGTAAAGCAACTTGTAAAGTATGTGAGCAACCACAGGTAAGCGCCAATAAGTAGTTAGTGCGGCAATTTTTAAAACTTTTCTGTAAAATTAAGCGTCTGATAGAGCTATACTTAGCTAGTAAGTATAAAAATCTTGCTACTATAGTTTGACAAACATACAACTGTGTGTATATTTGCACACTCAAACACACGGTAACGTGGCCGAGTGGCTAGGCTCAGCTCTGCAAAAGCTGCTACAGCGGTTCGAATCCGCTCGTTACCTCAAAGCCCCCGCATCCAATGCGGGGGCTTTTTCTTTTCCGTCCTTCTGCAAAAAAGTATAGGCGCAATGCCAGCCTTTGCACCAAAAAATTGTTTCCTGCCTAATCTTTTGAGCGGTTTTGCCGTAATCATCTGTACAAAAAAACTATTAGCACCTACATTCAAAATCAAATTTCTAAGAATCAGCATCCTACTAAGATTTATGAGATTTACTGCTCTTGTGCCAGGGAGATTGGACAAGTTGAAGTGGTTAACGCTGTAGGTGGCAAACCGCTGCCAGGCAAAATTCAAACCGCACATGAAGAGAACAAAGTAGTGCTTACGCAGATTTACTGACACATGAAAATTACTGATTTGCGCGTAATGCGCGGACCAAACTACTGGTCGGTTAAGCATCCCAAGATCATCGTCCTGAAACTGACCCTGGAAGACCTTAGCCAAACATTAACGAATCAAATTCCTCATTTCTATCAGCGCCTTACCAAAATGTTTCCGGGCATGGTGAGTCACCGTGCCAGTGAGGGAATAGAGGGCGGCTTTTTTAAAACTGTAGAAGAGGGGACCACTTTTGGGCACGTGGTGCAGCATATAGCCCTCGAACTGCAGACCCTTGCCGGAATGGACTCCGGTTACGGTCGCTGTTACCCTGGCAAGGAGCCGGGCCAGCAAGTGGTTGTATTCTCTTACCAGGAGGAACGCGCAGGAGAGTACGCAGCCTACGCTGCCGTCCGGATTACAAATGCCCTCGTAAAAGGCGAAAAGTATAAACTGGCAGATGATGTTATTCGCTTGCATGATATTCGTGAGGATGAATACTTTGGGCCCAGTACCTATTCCATCGTTTCGGAAGCAGTTAGCCGCGGTATCCCTTACATCAGGCTAAACCGCCATTCTTTGATACAGCTGGGCTATGGGGTTAACCAAAAACGCATACAGGCAACCATGACGGGGCAGACAGCCTGTTTTGCCGTTGAGATTGCCGGCGACAAAGACGCCACTAAATCCATACTTGAAGATGCCGGCATACCTGTGCCCAGAGGCACCACCGTCCAAACACTTGATGAACTTAAAAGCGCCATCAACTGGCTGGGCTATCCGCTTGTTATTAAACCACTGGACGGTAACCATGGCAAAGGAGCCACGATCAATATTGCCAACATAAAAGATGCGCACCGCGGTTTTACAGAGGCACAAGCTTTCTCCGAAAGTGTAATCGTGGAACAGTATATCGATGGTTTCGATTTCAGGCTTCTGGTCATAAACGGCAAGTTTGTGGCGGCAGCCAAACGCACACCGGCTATGGTTACCGGCGATGGCACCTCTACTATAAAGCAACTGATAGAGCGGGAGAACAAAGACCCGAGAAGGGGCATTGGCCACGAAAAAGTGCTTACCAAGATCAAAGTGGACAAGCACACAAAAAATATCCTGAAAGCCAAGAACCTGACCCTTCAGTCTGTGCTGGCAGCCGGGGAGGAGCTATACCTGAAAACAACGGCCAACATCAGCACCGGTGGCACAGCCACAGACGTAACCGATCTTGTGGACTCTTACAATATACTGATGGCGGAGCGTATCGCCGGCTTGATCGGGCTGGACATTTGCGGCATTGATGTGATGACCACAGACATTGCCATACCTTTGAACGAGGCGCGTGGTGCTGTGCTGGAGGTTAATGCCGCCCCGGGCTTTAGGATGCACATCTCGCCAACTTACGGCCTGCCACGCAACGTAGCAGAGCCTGTAGTGGATATGTTGTTCCCGAGGGGTACGCCGGGCCGCATACCGATAATTGCGGTAACGGGAACCAATGGCAAAACCACCACTACCCGCTTAATTGCGCACATGGTAAAAGGCAAAGGCTACCAGGTAGGGTATACCACCACCGATGGCATTTATATACAGGACAAACTGCTGGAGAAAGGCGACACCACCGGCTCTTACAGCGCTGAGTTCGTGCTAAAAGACCCAACCGTTAATTTTGCCGTATTGGAGTGTGCCCGTGGCGGTTTGTTGCGTTCCGGTCTGGGTTTTAACCAATGCGACATCGGCATCGTTACCAATGTCAGCTCCGATCACCTGGGCCTCGGCGACATAGACACACTGGAGGAGCTTGCCAAACTGAAGTCGGTGATCCCGAAAAGTGTAAGCAAAGACGGTTATGCCATACTTAACGCCGATGATGACCTGGTGTATGGTATGGCAGAAGAGGTGGAGTGCAAGGTGGCCTTCTTTAGTATGGATGAAAGTAACCCACGCATTCTGAAGCATATTGCCAAAGGAGGTCTGGCGGCTGTGTTTGAAAACGGCTACATTTCTATTTTTAAGAACAGTTACAAAATACGCATTGACCGTGTGGCAGACGTGCCGCTTACCTTCGGGGGGAAGGCCAAATTCAACATTGAGAATATTTTAGCTGCAACATTAGCAGGATATATTTCACATTTCGATGTTCAGGATATTAAAACCTCACTTCGTACGTTCATACCATCACCGAGCAAGACACCAGGCCGCATGAACCTGTTTAAGTTTCCGCAGTTTGAGGTGCTCGTGGATTATGCCCACAACGCAGGTGGCTTAAAGGCCATAGGCGAGTTTGTGAATGCCCTGGATGTAACAAAGAAGGTAGGCGTTGTAGCCGGCGTTGGAGATCGACGCACAGAGGATTTTTACGAGATCGGGCGCGTGGCAGGGCAGGTGTTTGATGAGATAATTGTAAGGCTGGATGCTGACCTACGTGGCAAGACTGCAGAAGAAATATCCGGACCGATCATACAAGGCATTGAGGATGTGGCCCCTGAAAAAACCATCCGGTTGATACCGGAAGAGATGCGGGCCATTGCTTATGCCCTGGAGCACGGAGAACCAGGTTCTTTTATTGCCATTTTTACAGAAGACGTGCACGAATCGGTTAAGATGGTGGAAAGTTTTAAAGTAATACAAGACCGAAAGATTCTTGTTGATTAATTCTAGCGCAAGCGTTAGAGCTGTTTTTTACATGTGAACGATGGACTAAAGCCTCACCCATAGGAGTGGGGCTTTTTTTATGGAAATGGCCATAAGTTGCAGGATTATTATTCTGAAAATGGCTTTGACTACTCCTTCCATGAGGCAGGGCTGTTATGTTCTATAATTTGTTAGTTTATGGCGTGAGCGTCCTCGTCCCGAATCAAGTCTGGGATCTTTGACTCTTGTTTTACCATGGCTGGCCCTCCGGCCCGGTTGGATTGCAAATCCAACGATATATTAAGTCACGGATCACAGATCCGCGCCAGCAAAAAATGAGTAAAACGGCCCTGCTCTCAAGGGGACAATTTTCACTAGAACTTAACAGCCCTGCTCCTTGGAAGGTCTTCCGATTAGAATATAAGTATACGATGTTCCATCTACCACGAGTTGAAAACTCGCGGCAGGAATAATGGTGAATAATTTGTGTCCTAATCGTAGCCTGGACAGGCACAAAAAAAGCCCCTGCCATTGGCAGGGGCCTTCCCTAACTAAGGTTTAAAGCTGTTACTTCAATACAAAGTTAGTTTTACCTATCAGGAAGCCATCAGCATAGAGCTCAATCGTATGCTGGCCCTTTTTATATTCAGCGTTCTTGTCGTACAGGAAGCTTAACTGCTGCTGTGTGTTATCGAAAACGAAGTCACGCTTGGCAGTATAGAACTTGTCTTCACCATCGAATTCGAACGTGCCGCCACCCGTCGAAAGGTTGTAAAGAGCAGCACCGTCAGGCTCGATTAAACGCATGTAAACGGTTTTAGGTTCTTTGGGTGCCACGTCGTTTTTAGCAAGCTTAAACGTAACACGGATCTTGTCTACGCGCTTGGCACGGTACTCGGCATCATCGTCTTCTTTTTCTTTGCCTCGCTGGTTAATAATGTTTACAGCAATGTTCTGCGCATCCAGCCTCGAGGCTACCTTTACCTTTTCAGAAAGGTCCCTGTTGGTGGTCTTCATGGTGGTAAGGCTGTCAGACAGGCGGTTTTGCGTTACTTTAAGCCCTGTGTTCTCAGTGTAAAGCACAGCATTGTCTTCTTTCAGTTTTGCGATTTCGGCATCCTTTTCTTTCAGCTGCTTTTCAAAAGCATTGGCTCTGTCGCGGAAACGGCGCTGGTCGGCCAGGCTGTAGCTGCTTTTACGGAAACCGCGCAGTTCGTTAAGGTCTGCATTAATGGCTGAGATCCGGGCTTCCAGGGAGTCATTCTCAAGGCCCATTGCCTGTAGTTCCTGGCTCTGGCGCTCAAAGTCGGCTTTCAGGGCCTCGTATACTTTGATCTGGTTCTCCAGCTCGCTGTTCTTTACCCGGATGATCTCTTCCTGCTCTTCGGTCTTCTCTTTTTTCTGGTAATTCATGTAAATGAGAATACCGTTTATACTTAGCAGGACAACGAGAAGGCCCCCGATTAACAGTTTGCGGTTGCTTCTATTTTCAGGAGTGTTAGCTGACATATATAAGGGTTTAGTTTAAATTGATTTCTTTAGAAAAAACAGTATTTTAACCAATACTACAGTAGATAACAGTCAAATATAAAACTTTTGTGTAATAAACAGATGAGTATGCGTCAAGAATTTGATGCCGGTTACTGGCAACAACGCTATGCAGCGCACAATACCGGATGGGACACCGGAAGCATAACGCCGCCCTTGCAAAAATATTTTGATCAACTGACTAACAAAGCTTTACGCATACTAATTCCGGGGTGCGGTAATGCCTACGAGGCAGAATATTTATACAGAAAAGGCTTCGAAAATGTTTTTTTAGTAGATGTGGCTCCTGCACCGCTTCAGAACTTTACCAAGCGGGTTCCCGATTTCCCGAAAGACCACCTGCTTCACCAGGATTTTTTTGAGCTGGAAGGAACGTATGACCTGATCGTGGAGCAAACCTTTTTCTGTGCCTTAGACCCTGCACTACGCCCTGCCTACGCTCAAAAAATGGCCTCTTTACTGGCTCCGGGGGGTAAGCTCATGGGTTTGCTGTTCGATACAACCTTTACAAAACCTGGCCCGCCCTTTGGCGGTACCCGCGAAGAGTATAAATCATACTTTGCCCCATACTTTAATTTCCTGCATTTCGAAACCGCCTACAACTCCATCCCGCCAAGGCAGGGGAGTGAACTGTTTATTAAGCTGGTTAAGAGTTAAGAGTTAAGAGTTAAGAGTTTAAAGTTAGACTAATCAGTCTGTGTGTTTTCTATACATCGTGAGTTTATCTGTAGAGCCTTTGTAGAGTTTATTAAGTCACTGGCTATTGTACTTGCTGCGTGATTTCACCAGCAAGTACAATAGCCAGTGACTTAAATTGTTGGTGAAAAACACCAACAATGGCGGTTTTATACTTTTTACCTTCTTACATTTCTACCTCCCAAATTCTTTAACTCCCAAACTCCTTACCTCTCTAACTCTAATTGGTTATCTTTGCAGGGCCAGATGGCATTAACCAAGTATAAGATCATGTTTGAGATACCAAAATTAAAACATACCAATAGCGGCAATTTCTTTTTGATGGCCGGGCCTTGTGCCATAGAAGGCGAGGAGATGGCTTTACAGATTGCCGAACATCTTGTGTCCTTAACTGATAGGCTGCAGATTCCTTTGATCTTTAAAGGCTCATACCGAAAAGCCAACCGTTCCAGGGTAGACTCTTTTACCGGCATCGGCGATGAGAAGGCGCTGCGCATCCTGCAGAAAGTAGGACAGGAGTTCGACATCCCGACAGTAACCGATATCCACGAGAGTGACGAGGCGGCCATAGCTGCCGAATATGTGGATGTGCTGCAGATCCCGGCCTTCCTTTGCCGCCAGACCGACTTGTTGATCGCGGCAGCTAAAACAGGCAAGGTAGTGAACGTTAAAAAAGGTCAGTTTTTGTCGGGTGAGGCCATGCGTTTTGCCGTAGATAAGATTAGACAGTCTGGTAACGAGAAGGTTATACTTACTGACAGAGGCAACAGCTTTGGCTACTCTGACCTGGTAGTGGATTTCAGGAACTTGCCGGAAATGCAGGCCAATAAGGTGCCGGTGGTAATGGACGTAACACACTCATTGCAGCAGCCTAACCAAAGCTCTGGCGTAACGGGTGGCAAACCCGCTTTGATCGAGACAATTGCCAAAGCTGCTATTGCCGTGGGTGCCGACGGATTGTTCATTGAGACACACCCAGAACCAAGTATAGCCAAATCGGATGGCGCCAACATGCTGCCACTTGGCCAGCTGGAAGACCTGCTGACGAAGCTGATCAGGATTAGGGAAGCCATCCGTTAGTAGAGCCAAAGTATAGTTTAGATTATGAACAGCGATTACCAAACCGATTGGGATGTATACTTCTGCTACCTGGACGATGCCCCGGCCTTTATTAGTGTAGATCTTGGTTTTCATGACTTTGCGCCTTTGCCTGATAAGCCCAACCTGATTGAGATCGTGGTAGGTTTACAGAGCACCAACGAAGACGGTTTTCCGGACAACGGGGAATGGACAAAGCTGGAAGAAATAGAAGACATGCTGGTGAACAGCTTTGAGGAAAAGTTGGAGGCTGTTTTTGTTGGCAAAACCCTAAATAACGGCCGCCGTGGTTTATACTTTTACAGCGGCGAGACCTTATTGGTAGAGCAAATGGCCGAGGAACTGAAAGCACAGTTTCCGGACTATGCCATTGCGCATCAGATTACCGAAGACCCCGACTGGGAAGTATACTTTGAGTACCTGTACCCGGACGAGGAAAGCCTGTTGCGTATCCAGAACAATAAAATACTGAAGTTATTGGAAGAGCAGGGCGACCAGGCCTTTGTGCCCCGAAGGATCACTTATACCTTATACTTCAGGGATTTGAAGGACAGGGAGGCTGCGAAACAGGAAATTGCAGGTCCTGATTTTGAGGTGGAGGCAGAAGACAGCTCCGACGCCCGTGAACTGCCACACAGGCTGGTATTGGCCAAACAAAGCAAAGCCGACGAAGAGACCATTTACCTGACAACCGAAATGCTGATGCAGCTAGCCATTAAGCACGACGGGGAGTTCGACGGCTGGGAAACCCAGATCGTGCAGGAAAACGATTAAAAGTATAACGTAAAGTTTTCTTTGGGTTGCTTTGTCCTGAAAAACACTAGCCCTACGTAGAACAGATCAACAGTTTGGAGCACCTTCGGGTGCTTCTTTATTTCCTGCCAGGCTCGTTTCATCTCCGCAGACCAGTACAGGTCATCTACCACAAAAACACTGTACTCATGGTGCTTTTCGAGGCACTGCTCAAAATACCGCATGGTGGGTTCGTAACGGTGGTTCCCGTCAAAAAACACAAAGTCCAGTTGTGCGGCATTTCTTACTTGCTCTGCTAGTGTATTATCCAGGTTGCCAAGTATAAGTTTTGTGTTATCTATGCCTAGCTGCTTAAAGTTCTGTTGTGCCTGCTGTGCAATGCCGGGGCATCCCTCAAAAGTATAAACAGTTGCGTTTTTGCGTGCAAGGGCCATGTAGCTGGTGGTTATGCCCAGCGAGGTGCCCAGATCAAATATGGTATCAGGCTGAAAATGGTTGACAAGCCTGAACAGCAACTGGCCATACTTGGCAGGTTTTGCCGAGGACTTGGCTATCTCGTTAATGCGTCGCTTCTTCTTTTTCCCGGCTTTGGGGCCTGCTCCGAAATCAGTGACCTCCAGCAGTGTGTCGTTGTGTAGTAAATCATGGCGCAGGTCCTCTACCTGCTCATAAGCAGCAAAATGCCCGTCATGAAGTATGACTTGGTTATACAGATCAAAAATAAAAGGAGAGTGTACGCCGTGTAGTTTAAAGGCTTTGGCTCTGTAGATCGGGTAATTGGCGGCGAGGTGGAAGGGGAGCACTTTTTTGTTAAATGGTTAGATTGCTTAATGGTTTAATTGTTGGATGGTTGATTGTTATAATTTGTTGGTCAAATTTTAAGTTAGTTAATTTAATTGGTATGCTTTTGCACATCCTAAAACCATTGATTCTGATCTCAATTTTAAAGTACAGCGAGAAACTACTAGTTAACAGTTTAACCATTCAACAATTAAACCTTTCAACAATTTAATTCAACTTATACGGCACAATTAGGTTGAATTCGGGTATGGTGACGTCAAACTTCTTGCCATCAACCAGGCGTTCCATCAGGTAGGTGCCACGCATTTTTCCCATACCGGTTTTCAGGTTGCATCCCGATACATACTCATGCGACTCGCCAGGCTCCAACACAGGTTGCTGCCCAACCACACCTTCTCCTTCTACTTCGCGCACCACACCCGTAGCATCATGAATGTACCAATGGCGCCTGAGCAGTTTAACGGTAAACTCAGAATTATTTTCTATACTTATCTTGTAGGCAAATACATAATGCTGCTGCACAGGACTGGAATAGTCGGGAAGGTAATTGGTGGTAACGGTAACTTTTACACCTTCTGTTGTTTTTGTATCCATGTTACAGAGTTTTTTGTATACTTAGAAACCTTAAAGGGAGGCAAAGGTTGCTAATTTAGATTATAACCAAACCCACTACCCAAACACTCATGAATGTAAAGATAGAACAAAGCTGGCAAAATGTGTTGCAAGATGAATTTGAAAAACCGTATTTCAAAAGCCTTGTCTCTTTTGTTAAAGACGAATACAATTCTCAAAAAGTTTACCCACCCGGAAACCAGATCTTCAAGGCCTTTGAGATGTGCCCCTTTGATCAGGTGAAAGTGGTGATACTTGGTCAGGATCCCTACCATGGTCCAAATCAGGCCAACGGCCTCGCTTTTTCTGTCAGCGATGGTGTACGCACCCCTCCATCGCTCTTAAATATATTTAAGGAAATCAAAAGCGACCTGGGAAAAGACCTGCCCACATCGGGCAATCTGGAGCGTTGGGCCGCGCAGGGGGTGTTGCTGTTAAACGCCACACTTACGGTTAGGGCAGCTAATGCCGGCTCGCATCAGCGGAAAGGCTGGGAGGAGTTTACTGATGCCGTGGTGCAGAAAGTAAACGACCAGAAAGAGCATGTGGTGTTTATGCTATGGGGAGCCTACGCACAGAAAAAAGGAGCCTTTATTGATGAACGCAAGCACCTGGTACTGAAATCAGCGCATCCATCGCCGTTTGCCGCCGACAGGGGCTTTTTTGGCAACCGGCATTTCAGTAAGGCAAACGATTACCTGGTAGCACACGGCAAAGAAGCCATAGACTGGTAGTATAAGCAGGTATAAAGCAAAGATTCCTCTGCTATTTAAGTATGGCAGAGGAATCCTTTTAATAAGTATAAGTATTGGTAGTTTTGGTTACCACTTAGCTGTCTGGAACTGTGCCGGGTCGTACCATCTTTTATCCATTGCCTTCGGGTAACGCATGTTGTAGTACTCCTCTCGCATAGTTGTAATGCCATTGGTCTTGAAGATAATCTCAGTGGCCACCCATTTGCCTTCCAGTTTTTGGTAATTGCCTATCTCCACATCTCTTGGGGTACCTTTAGGGTTTGTGAGCACACGCACTATATAGAGTCTTTCCTTGTCCACCCAGAACTGCGGCGTGGTGTTGTCGTTAGTATTGGTGGTTCCAACCACATAGGCATCGCGGCCATGCCACTTAGCCACTGTTACTTTCGTCAGGTCAAAGCCAAGCTTGTTCAGCTTGTCGGTGCTGGTTTCTGGTTTCAGGAAGTATACATCAAAGCACAGCAGTAGGAGCGGGTGTATATTCTGCTGTTTCGACTGTAATTGGTGGTCTTTAAAAGTATAGAGTGAATCCTCCCGGAAGATAACACCATTGCCGCTTTCAAACCCATTAAAGCGGATGGCCAGGTTGCCCGGCTGGCTGTAAACTTCCTGCCAGATCTCTTCTTTGGTAACTTTTTCTCCTTCGTAGTAAATGGCGCGCTGGTCAAAAGCAAAGTTAGGGTACCATTTTCCTTTCCAGCGTTTGTGCATGGCACTTACAAGGTCGGCGCCATTGGAAATGTTTTTGTTTTTAGAAGCCGGGGTAAATCCCCAAAAACTGATGCAAGCCAGGCCCACGCACATAGCAGCGGCCCAGCCACGAATTGTTTTTCTCATAGTGATCGTGTTTAAACCTGCAAGATAGTAAAAGAACATAGCCTGAAACGGTACTTTCTTGCTAAGCCTGTATCATTTCCATAACTTGAACACTAAACCGCATAACTATGATAAAGATTTACCATAACCCAAGGTGCAGTAAAAGCCGCCAAACACTGGAGAAACTGCAGGAGGCAGGGCAGCAGCCTGAGGTAATAGAGTACCTTAAAACGCCACCCACTGCCAGCGAACTGCGTGAACTGCTGCAAAAACTTAACCTGAAGCCCGTGCAACTGCTCAGGAAAGGGGAGCAACTTTACAAAGACAAGTATAAAAATCAGCAACTGTCGGATGAGGAGCTGATTGCCGTGATGGCCGAAAACCCCGTGCTGATCGAAAGGCCGATCGTGGTGAAAGATAACAAGGCAGTGCTGGGCCGTCCGCCGGAAAATGTGCTGGAACTGCTTTAGCTATACCTGAGCCTGTTTAGGGCTTATTAAAATTTACATTGCCTGCCCTTGCTCCGTGTTCTCACCAGCAAGTATAATAGCCAATGCTTTTAAATTGTTGGTGAAAAACACCTAACAATGGCGGTAAAACAGTAAAGGCCGGCATACGAAGTATACCGGCCTTTACTGTTAGTAGTATCCTACAATTAGTAAGTACCCTGGTAGGAGCCCTGGTATCTGTATTTGTGGTCTTTGCTCTTTCGGAACACCTTTAAAACAAGGCTGTTGGGCTGCTTGGAAATAGAGTCGCCTACCTGCAGCATTTCGTTTTTCGTATCCAGGTTAAAAGAGGAGGCCCAGAAGTATGAGTTGTTATACTTGTACTGGTTCCCGCCTCTGTAGTAATGGTCAACGTCTGTGATCACAGTGTTGATCTTGTTCTCCAGCAACCTTTTATTATACAAATAGTTCTCCACATACTGACCGGCAACAAAAAATGCGATCAGCATAACAATCAGGGCCATCATCGATCTGGAAAGCCTTTTCATCTTCACTTCAAACGTTTGATCTTGTTGTACACAAACGAGACTACCTGTATGTATAAAATTGTTCAAATTTATTGGAATAGTTCTAAAAATACAGCAATCCTAAGCATTTAGCCCTGTCTGCTATATTTCCTAGCTAATATAGCAGGATGAATGCATGTTCAGCAAGTGTTAGTTCAAATTTTTATGTGATTTTTTTAAGTGTTAAAACATTGGTTATAACTATATTAAGTTTTGCAGCAAATGCTTCAACGGCAAAGTTTGCTGCAAAAGTAGCGTTTGTGTAATAATTACGTTGCAGAATAATGCAATCCAGGATATTGCACTGTTGAAGAAAGAATGTTTAGTTGCGTGGCTCCAGGTGTTCAGATTTGTCTGGTAGCTTTTCCTGTTGCCACGGAAATTTACCTTCCAGCTCTACCTGCAGCGAAAGGCTTAGGAAAGTTCTGATAAGTACGATGAGGCCAAGTATGATTACTTTCTCCATGGTTGGTTCGGTTACCACCGTTGCAATGATGTCAGCGGCTACCAAAATCTCCAGACCCAAAAGTATAGCCTTGCCCAGGTCCTGGCGTAGTTGCTTATAAGATTTTGTTTTGGAGTTCCAGATAGGCAGGAAAAAGCGTAGAAATGCCGCAAACGCACCAAGCGAGATGATGATAACCCCAATGGCCTCTATGATCTGGGCCGTAAACTCGATGTAGTGACGTAAGTGCTCCATGTATGGCTAAGCTTATCCACAGAAACGGTTAAAACACATACTGGTTTTAAATACTATACCTTCAAGCAGACTTCTCTAAGGTTTACTGCACTTAAAAATTATCTCCCTCTGCCCGTCGCCGAGCCGGTTTCGCTCTGCTACTGGCACATGCTGGCGGTAATCGATTTTTTCCACCACAAAACCTTGTCTGGCAAGTCTGTCGCCAAAGTCCTGGCCATGCAGCCTGCACAGGTCAGCCTCCCCGTAATGTTTCAGCCGTTCCTCAGCCGTCAGTAGGCCGGGTTTCTCTAAAGTATGAGGCAGCGTGGGATGGAGCAGGGTAAGTATAAGGGCAGTGCCCTGCGGAGTAAGTACACGCTTTAATTCCTGAATTGCCTTTGCCTCGTCGGGCACATGGCCAAGCACATGCGAGCAGATGATCAGGTTGAAATAATTATCCGGGTAGGGGATGTCTGTAATGTCAACGGTATAATGCGCCAGGGCTGGGTTAATGTCAGCATCAATGTAAGTGATATCCAGTTGACTGAGTTTGTGATAAAGACAGGGCTCCGGTGCAAAGTGCAATACCTTCAGGTGCTTCTGGAACACCTGTGTCTCGTTTTGCAAGTATAAATCCAGCAGGCGGGTCCTTTCTAAAGAGCCGCAGTAGGGGCAGGCAGCGTTCAGTCGTTTTACATTGCCTTTTGGCAAAAACTTCCGGAAGCTTTTGCCACAGCAGTTGCAATGAAACCGGTTACCGAAATAGAACGGTGACACCACCTTGCGCAGGTGCTGCCGGATCTCAACCCTTGTTTTTTCGGTAAGTATGCGCTTGTATAAGCTTTTGATCATATGCGGGCAATGTGGTTTTTCTGAAGTGGAGCCTTTAACAAGTAATATAGGTACTCTGATTTGATAAGCTGTGCAATTGGTTTTGTGCTGCCCTCGACGGGCATACGGTGCAGATGAAAGGGACTCACATCATCTTTTAAGCCGGATATGCCAAACGACAGCTTACATGCCGCTTCGGAATGCAGCCACTGTATAAACTTCATACTTACACCGTCATCACTGAACGGAAAAGAGAAGTACCTTTCCCGGATGCCCAGCTTTTCCTCTAAGTATGCAAAACTCTGGTGTACCTGCTTTTTCTGTTCTTCCGGCGGTATTGTTTTAAACAAGGGGTGATCTATACTATGGGAGCCAAACGTAATGCCCCGATGCTGCAGATCTTTTATATGAGCAGTGGTCAGGTATGGTTGCTCCTGTTTCAGGTAATCTTCAAAATCGAGGTCCAGGATGTTGCCGATCTGTTCGATCAGGGGTTGATCGTGGTAGCCTAAAGCAAGCAACTGACGTTGTAGCTGTGCATTTGGCAGGTTAGGGTTACCAAAACAAGTAGCTATATTTTCCAGTGTTGCTCTGTCCTGTGTGGCTTTTAACCTTTCGAGTATAAGGCTGACTTTATAGCGGAAAAAGAGTCCTGTATTATCCACGAAACCGGAGTTAAGAAAAACCGTGGCAGGTATACCTTTTTGCTCTAAAATTGGGGCTACCAAAGTATAAATTTCCTTGAGCCCATCATCAAATGTCAGGTGAAACACCGGTTTCGCGGACGATCTTTGGCCTGAAACGATCTGGTACAACTCTTCTGCGGATACAGGCTGGTAATGCCTGCAGAAAAACTCCAGGTCCTGGGTAAAAAGCCTAGTATTGCGCAGGGTGTACAGATTTGCAATGTGCGGCAGCCTTTTGTCGCTTACCGTGTGGTAAAAAGGCAACAACACTGCACGGTTCGTTATGCTGATAAGACTGCGCATAGGAGCCCACCAGTGAAATTGGCCAAGAAAACTACGGATGTGCTGCTGCATAAGTCTTTTCCTGCAAAGTATACCTGAGCTACAGATTAGCTGCCATAACAGATGTTGGTTCGACTTTAAAAGTACAAATTTCTTTTTTCATGCTGGTACAGGCAGGCTAAAAACAACAAAGCCAGACGCTGCATAGGTCTGGCTCTGTTACTTATGATAAAGTATAAACTTAGTCGATGATGTCGAAAAGGCGGTTCCAGCGTATCTTGCTCAGGAAGCTGCCATTCGGGTCTGTAGACATCCAGATCATCACGGCCTTACCCACAATGTGATCTGCAGGCACAAAGCCCCAGTAACGCGAGTCAAGGGAGTTATGGCGGTTATCACCCATCATAAAGTAGTAATCCTGCTTAAAAGTATACTGGCTTACTTCTTTTCCATCGATGTAGAGTTTACCGTCGCGTACTTCGGCGTTGTCGTTGTGCTCATACTTTAGAATGGCACGCTCGTAAAGTGGCAGCGTTTTCTCGTTTATAGCCACTGTGGCACCCTCTTTAGGAATATACAGCGGACCAAAGTTGTCCTTGTTCCAGTCATACTTGCTTGGCACGTGCGGGAATACCTCCGGGTCGGCTTTGCCGGGGATGTCTTTCAGCAACATGGTTTCCTTCACGAAATCCAGCGACTCCAGCGCTTTTGCTTTTTCAGGGGATGTATCGATCACGTAGCCTCCCTGCCAGCGTGTAACATCTGTAATATCACGGTCCAGGAAGAACTTCTCGTTCAGGATGTTGTCCGTTGAAAGGAAGTATTTATACTGCATCTGCCCTGGGTTTTCGACTGCCTTGCCATTAATGTACACCTGCATGTCGCGGATGGCGATGGTGTCGCCGGCAATACCGATGGCGCGTTTAATGTAGTTGGTGCGCAGGTCGGCAGGGTGCATGTCCTCTGGCGGGTAATTGAATACTACCACATCGCCACGCTCAACATCAGAAAAACCCGGCAAGCGGTATGAGTTCAGCTGTATGGCATCGGAGTATGAAGGGATGTTGGTGCCCCAGATAGTCTGGTGCGTCAGCGGAACCTGCAGCGGCGTCATGGGTGTGCGCGGACCGTAGTGCAGCTTGCTCACAAACAGAAAGTCGCCTACCAACAGGGATTTCTCCATGGAAGGGGTAGGGATGGTATAGGCCTCAAACGTTGCCCAACGGATAAGGCTGGCCGCGATAACGGCAAAAAGTATGGCATCACCCCACTCGCGGGCAAAGCTTTTCTTCTTTTTAGGTTCTTTGGCTACAGGTTTTTTCTCCCAGAATTTTACGTTCATCAGTAAGTTCTATGGTTACAGGTTAAGCATGTCTTTCATGCCGTAAACGCCCTGGCGGCCAGCAAGCCACTCAGCGGCCATAACGGCACCTTCGGCAAAGCCAGCGCGGCTATGGGCAATGTGCCCCAGCTCGATCTGGTCAACCTCAGAGCTATAGGTAACAATGTGTGTGCCCACTACATCCGGCTCACGCTCCGAAGCAATGTTTAATTTACCTTTTTCCTCCGGATTATCAGCAACCCAGCCGCTTAAATCTTTAAAGCTGGCAAGTATACCCTCAGCTGCCGTAATACCGGTGCCGCTTGGCTTGTCAACTTTCTGCAGGTGGTGTATCTCCCGGATGGCCACTTCATACTCTTTGTACTCCTGCATTTTGCTGGCAATGTACTCATTGAAGTGGAAGAACAGGTTTACACCTACGCTATAGTTTGATGCATAAAAGAAAGCGCCTTTGTTCTGCTCGCAAAGCTGCTTTGCCTCGTCAAATTTCTCGAGCCAGCCTGTAGAACCCGAAACTACCGGAATACCGTTGCTAAGGCAGTAGGAGATATTGCCAAAGGCAGCCTCCGGGTGTGTAAACTCGATGGCTGCATCAGTGTTGCTACTGTTGTAGTTTTTTAGCTCCTCAGCGTTGTGGTGGTCTATTTTGCCAACAATCTCATGGCCTTTGGCCAGGGCCATCTGCTCAATGGTTTTGCCCATTTTGCCATAGCCGATCAAAAGTATTTTCATCGTTTGTTAGAATATAAAACAAGCGTTAAGCCAGGAGCCATACTGTACGAATTCCCTCGCACTGGTAAAAGGTCCGGCTGAACGCGCAGCGAAAGGTCTTCGCTTATATCAAAGTCTTTAAGATGTGCGTGTACGTAAGCTTCTGCAATGTTTAACCCATAAGCCACCACAGACAGCATAATGGTCAGGTCGCGGTTACGGCGGTAGAAGTCACGGCTAAAGCGCAGGTTCTCTGTTCCGCGCGGGTTGTTCAGGCCATAAATCCTGTCGTCCACGTATTTATCGGTTTCTTTGCGGCTTCTCTGGTTCAGGGCCTGCCTGAAATCCTGGTACTTCTCGTTATTGACTATCAAGAAATAGCCGAGCACAGCTCCTGTGGCGTAAATGATCGGTACTTTCCAGTATGCCTTGTTGTAAACCTGACCTGCACCGGGTATCACGGCTGAAAACAATGCTGCCCGTGCCGGCCTGTCCCAGGTATCCAGAAAAAAAGTTTTCTGAACAGCTGAGTCCGGAAGCGGAACCTGTATTTGCGTGGTGTCCGGGCCTGCCGTAACACGCTGCGCCGACGCAGGTGCAGGGGCAAAGTATAAAAGTATACCTAACAGAATTGCCGCAAGACCAAGGTTTTGCTTCATCGAGCTTAGTAGTTTAGGATCTCTAAAATACGGTTCAGCTCATCAACAGAAACAAAAGGGATCTTGATCTCACCTTTGCCATCGTTGTTTGCCTTTACCTGAATTTTAGTGCCGAACTGTGATGTCAGTTTAGACTCTACCGTTTTCAGTTCATCCTCATACTTGTTAAACTGAAGCTTTTGCTGCGCATCCGGTTTCTTCTTGGCATTCTGCAGGTTACGCACCAGTTCCTCTACCTTGCGCACCGATAGCTCCTTGGTCACAACCTCTTTAAACACATCCAACTGCTGCTCAATAGTGTCGATGTTGATCAGGGCGCGGGCATGGCCCATGCTGATCACGTTGTCACGCAAAGCGATCTGGATATCAGGTGGCAATTTAAGCAGGCGCAGGTAGTTGGTTACCGTTGTGCGCTTCTTGCCCACACGGTCGCCTAGTTCCTCCTGTTTCAGGCTGCACTCGGTTAGCAAGCGCTGGTAGGAGAGGGCAATCTCGATGGCATTCAGGTTCTCGCGCTGGATGTTCTCGATCAGTGCCATTTCCAGCATCTGCTGGTCGTCGGCTTTACGGATGTAAGCCGGTATGGTGGTTAGGCCAGCAATTTTGGCTGCCTGGTAACGGCGCTCACCGGAGATCAGCTGGAAGCTGTTCTGGTCCAGCTGGCGAACGGTAATGGGCTGAATGATGCCCTGTATCTTAATAGACTCTGCCAACTCCTCCAAAGCCGCCTGGTCGAAATGCGTGCGGGGCTGGTAGGGGTTGGTCTGGATCTGGTTAATGGCTATATCTGCGATAGTATTAACTTCGTTAGCGGTGGTTGATGACTCAGTTTTTCCAGTATACTTGTTGCCCTCCAGTAGAGAGCCCAGGCCTCTGCCGAGGCCGCCTTTGCGTTTAGCTGCTGAATTCTTGTTGTCTGACATGTAATCGTAATGTGTTATTTCGCCAGCACGACGCTGTTCTTCTCTGCAATCTCGCGTGCCAGGTTCAGGTAACTCAGGGCGCCTTTGCTTTCTGCATCGTGCAGCAGGGCCGGTATACCAAAGCTAGGCGATTCGCTCAACTTCACGTTTCTAGGTATTATCGTGTCGAAAACCATTTGCTGGAAGTGCGTTTTCACCTCTTCCACCACCTGGTTGCTCAGGCGCAGGCGCACGTCATACATCGTTAACAGAATGCCCTCAATGGCCAGTTCCGTGTTCAGACGCGATTGTATGATCTTGATCGTGTTCAGGAGCTTACCCAAACCCTCCAAGGCAAAATACTCGCACTGCACCGGTATCACCACAGAATCGGCGGCTGTAAGCGAGTTTACCGTGATAAGACCAAGCGACGGAGAGCAGTCGATGATGATGTAATCATACTTGTCTTTCAATGGCTTAAGTGCCTCACGCATTTTCTCCTCACGGTTGGGCACATCGATCATCTCTACCTCGGCACCTACCAGGTCGATGTGCGACGGGATAAGGTCCAGGTACTCGATGTTTGGCGACTGTAGGATGATGTCTTCTACCTTTACATCCTCTACCATGCACTCGTAAATGCTGGTGGTGATGGTGGCAGGGTCGAAGCCAAGGCCCGACGTGGCATTAGCCTGCGGGTCTGCGTCTACTAGAAGTGTTTTATACTCTAAAGCTGCTAAACTGGCGGCAAGGTTAATGGCCGTTGTGGTCTTGCCCACGCCACCTTTCTGGTTTGCAACTGCAATAATTTTTCCCATTCTAAAACTATAGGTTAATTGTCTGACCTATTTCCATCAAAATAAGTTCTTTATCGGCCATCTTGGCTACTTCCTGCACTTCCTCGTGGTCTATCTGGATGTAAGGGAAGGTATCGTAATGCATGCCGATCACTTTATCCACCTGCACAAAATCGGCGGCGATCATGGCATCGTGTATGTCCATGGTAAAGTTATCGCCGATTGGCAGCAGGGCAAAATCTACGTCAAACTGCTCTGGTATAAGCTTCATGTCGTAGGTAAGGGCGGTGTCGCCGGCGTAGTAGAACGTCTTGCCCTCGGTTTCTACCACAAAGCCTGCCGCAGGTCCGCCATTTGCTCCATCCGGCAAAGTGCTGGAGTGCACGGCAGTCACCATCTTTACCGTACCGAACGGCAGGGTAACTTTGCCTCCGACATTCATCGGGTGCACCTTCTCGATGCCCTTTTCGCCATACCAGCTCGTGATTTCGAAAGCGGCTACAATGGTACTGTTATTGTTCCTGGCTATCTGCTCTGCGTCATGCACGTGGTCCTGGTGGCCATGCGACAGCAGGATGTAATCAGCCTTTATATCGTCTACGTTTATACTTGAGGCCAGCTCGTTAGGGGAGATGAACGGGTCGAATAAAACGCGGTTTTCTCCGATTTCGAATAAGAAGCAAGATTGTCCGTAGTACGTTATTTTCATAATCTGATTAATTTAGTGCTTATTTACTAACGCAAGATACCTTAAACTTGCACAAAGATACATTTTTTTAGCCATAAAGATTGATGCAAATCAGAACTCTCAGCCTTTTTTTATCCACCGTTTTACTAACATTTTTCTCGTGCTCCGAGGCCGAAAAAGATGCGTCCGGCAAGAAGGTTTTCCACTATAACCAACCCGAGGCACTTACCTCCCTGGACCCTGCCTTTGCCCGAAACCAGGCCAACATCTGGGCCACCACCCAGCTGTATAACGGCCTTGTGGAGCTGGATCAGGAACTTAAAACCGGGCCTGCCATAGCCAAAAGCTGGGTGGTGTCGGAGGATGGCCGTGCTTATACTTTCCATTTAAGAGATGATGTATACTTTCATGATAACGAGGTTTTTAAAGGCGGTAAAGGGCGCAAGGTAACTGCTAAGGATTTTGAGTATAGCTTTGAGCGCATTGTAGACCCGGCAACGGCCAGCACTGGTGCCTGGGTGTTCAACGACAAGGTTTTAACGGATGCTTCGGGAGCCATTTCCGACACGGCATTCCTGGCTGTAAATGACTCCACTTTCAAAGTATACCTCAACGAACCATTCATTGCCTTCCTGGAAATACTAACGATGCCTTATGCCTTTGTAGTACCCCGCGAGGCGGTAGAGAAGTATGGCAAAGACTTCAGGGCAAACCCAGTGGGTACGGGACCTTTCCAGTTTAAGCTTTGGGATGAGGGCAACGCCATTGTGATGCACAAGAACCCACGCTACTGGAAAAAAGACGAGCAGGGCAAACAGCTTCCTTACCTGGATGCGGTGCAGGTTTCGTTTATCACTGACAAGAAATCGGAGTTCCTGACCTTTATGCAGGGTAAACTGGATTTCCTGTCAGGTATAAAAGAAGGCTCCCGGGATATGATTCTGAATAATGACGGAACGATACAGGAAGAGTTTAAAGATAAGTTTACGGTACAGAAGGTACCCTACCTGAACACCGAGTACATTGGCTTCCAACTGGACCCGGCCAATCTGAAAGAGCCAAATCCTGCATCAGACAAACGTGTGCGCCAGGCCCTGAACTATGCCATAAATAAAAAGGAGATGATCGCATATTTCCGCAATAACCTGGGGATACCGGGGCATTCGGGCATGGTGCCGCCATCGCTGCCATCGTTTAGCGAAGAGGCTGTGCCGGGCTATAGCTATGACCCACAGAAGGCCCGTGACCTGCTGCAGGCAGTCGGTTATACTGCGCAAAAGCCGCTGCAAATGCGCCTGAGTACGGTGGCAGAACACAAAGAACTGGCCGAGTACATGCAGAAGAAGTGGGCAGAGATAGGGGCCAGGGTACAGATCGACATTAACCAGGCACCTGCGCACCAGGAGATGGTGGATAACGGACGCGCTGCTTTCTTTATGAAGTCGTGGCTGGGCGATTACCCGGATGCAGAGAACTACCTGTCGCTGTTTTACAGTAAGAACTTCTCACCGGCAGGCCCTAACAAAACCCATTTCAAAAGCGCCGAGTTTGACCGCCTGTACGAAAGAGCCAAACTGGAGCGTGATGTGCAGAAACGCTGGGACCTGTACCACCAGATGGACAGAATTGTGGTGGAAGAAAGCCCTGTGATCGTGCTGTTTTACGATGAAGTTATCCGACTGACACAGAACAATATCAAAGGCCTTAAAGCCAACCCGATGAATACCCTGAATCTGGAAAGGGTGCAGAAGCTGTAAAGTATAAATGAATCACTTCTGTCATTTCGACCTTCGGGAGAAATCTGGATTATATCATAGCCCCGGAATATTTCATATTTCACACATGGTTGGGAATGAAAGTAAAGTATAAAGCAGCAGCGGCCGGAAGTATAAATTTACGGCCGCTGCTGCTTTATACTTTATCTGATACAAGTTGTGATGTATGATAAACCATGCAGGTGTAAACACACCCCTGCACCCCTCTCTTAGAAGAGGGCCCCTACCCCCAGAGGGGAATTTAACCTTCCCTTACTGCTGATTCGGACATCCTTGTCCAGATCTTTTTCTGCTGCGGACTTCCTAGTCCGTACATTACAGTAATTTGGGGATTAGGAAATCCCCGGCAGAAAGCTTCCGGACTAAGAAGTCCGAAAGAGCTTCCCCCTTAAATTGACGGCATTGGGTGTAAACACACCCCTGCACCACTCTCAAGAGGGGCTACGCTTAGGACACAAGTATAAAATTCCTATCTACCACGAGTTGAAAACTCGCGGCAGGAATAACAGCGAATAAGAACGTGTGTCCTAATCGTAGCTCAAGAGGGGATTTCGTGCACGAGCAACGTTCCCCGCTTCTGGCTTAGCTAAAATGAGCGTTTTGAGCTAGCAAGCGCAGGTTTATTTAGAGGTGGGTTAACCGCAACTAGAGTTATTTATTTTTCAATGTCCATTTCTGGTAGTCTTTAAAGTAGTTGGCATCCCAGTAGTTATACCTTGGGATCACTGTGGTCTCCAGCCTGCGCTTAAAGTCTTCGAAGTTCTTTTGTTTGGGGTTGGTCCAAAGCGCCTCACTCAGGGCCGTCATTCTCGGGAAGATCATGTATTCCACCTGCTCAACTGTCGGGATGTACTCTGTCCAGACATTGCCCTGGGCGCCCAGGATATACTTTGCTTCCGGTTTCCCTTGTAATACAGCAGGTATAGGGTTGTAGTTGTACACAGCATCAAGCGGGTTGTAGCCGGGTATCTGCAAACTGTCCGCCTTCGATTTGGACTGGTACAGGTTAAAGTATAGCGGGTTCATGGGCGTCATGATCACAGGGTGGTGCAGCATGGCGGCTTCAACACCTTTTTTATCATCGGCCCAGTTCATGATAATAGCCGTTGTATCCAGTTTGCCTTCCAGTATCTCGTGCCAGCCAACAATATTCTTGTTCTTTTGGGCCAGGTAATCCGCCACCTGCTTTACAAAGTATGTCTGCAAGCCTTTTTCATCCTTCAGGTTGTGCTGTTTTATAAAGGTCTGCGCCTGCGGACTTGCTTTCCACCATTTCTTACTTGTTTCGTCGCCGCCGATGTGGATGTAGGGTGACGGGAACAGATTGGCTACTTCTTCAAACACCGTTTTCAGAAACTTGAAAGTCTCAGGTCGTGGAGCCAGTACGTTGTTTTGACGATTGTACATGCCCCAGGTATAAGCCACGTTCCAGGTGGTGTCGGGGTGGGTGCTAAATTCAGGGTAAGCGGCTATGGTGGCGCGGCTGTGCCCCGGAATATCGATTTCTGGAATGATGGTGATACCGCGCACCTGTGCATACTTTATCACTTCCTTTACCTCTTCCTGTGTAAAGAAACCGCCGTAGCGTTCGGGGTTATACTTTACGGGTTTGTCAAAGAAGTGCCCGATCAGGGTGGAGTCGCGCCATGAGCCGATGGAGTTTAGCTTTGGGTAGCTTTTGATCTCGATGCGCCAGCCCTGGTCGTCGGTCAGGTGCCAGTGGAAGGTGTTGAACTTATGAAAAGCCAGGTAATCGATATACTTTTTAATGAACTCCAGCGGGAAAGTATGGCGCACTACATCCAGGTGCATGCCCCGGTACGAAAACTGCGGATAATCCACAATTTTAACTGGCTCAATATGAAAATCCTTTTCTTTTTCGAGCGGCACCAACTGCATGAATGTCTGTATGGCATAAACGATCCCGTTTATATCCTGCGCTTTCAGTGTAACAGTGCCGTTACCGGCCTCTAAAACATACATTTCCTTTCGGTTGGCGGCTACAGGGTCGTGCTGGAGAATAATGGCGCTTTTGGTTCTCTGACTTTTGTCTAATGGTGCTATACTTAAGTTTTGCCCAGTCTGTGTTAGCAGCAATTCCTTCAGGTACACTGCCTGCGCAGCAAAGGCCTTGTCGTACAGGATCACGGTTTTATGGTCTATCTCGGTACGCTTCTGGTTTAGTACAACAACCTGCTGCGGTTTGGGCACGAGGTTCAGGGCGGCCTGTGCAATGCAAGTATGGTAAACGGTGAGCATGGCAACAGCCAGCATCAGCCGGAGAGAGGTCTTTTTCATAGTTTAAATTATTTCCTTCAAAATTAAAGTAATTAACCCATACAATTGAATCTGGTTGTCTTTTAAGAATTTAGAAAAAAAATATTTTTCCAGGGCAACGCTTTTACCACCCTGCCTGTCTTGCTATCAAACAGGGACTTGCAGCTTGTGTTGCGGCACTGTTACATGCTAGCTAAACCTAATTATTACCAAAATAAAACCTATGAAAAAGAAGTATCTTTTCGTAACAGCGGCCCTGGGCCTGACTGTTATGCTGTCTTCCTGTGAAAAAGAAGACATCCTGCCTGGCTCTGAAATAACGCAGCCAGGGCAAAGCACCACACCGGGCAGCACACCTGCTACGCCAGGAACCACGCCACCGGCCAGTACTCCACAGAACGGCACTGGTACGCAGATTACCAGAATTGGCGCACGTACCTTTTCTTATGATGCACAGCAGCGTTTGATAGAGGTAGGGTACACCTACACCGAAAATGACGGATATACTGTAGTTTATGAAGGAAACAAGCCGGTGCGCCTGAACTACAAAGGCGGCAATAACTACATGCTTTATACTTATGCAGGTGATAAAGTGGTAGAAGCCAAATCATACTATGGTGAGAACAAAGTGAACTACCATTATACATTTGAGTATAACGGTGACCTGTTGGTAAAGCAAACGCAGTTAAGTTACGCTACCAGTGATCAGGGGCGTTTGAATGTGGTAAATTATGAGTACAGCCCAGCCGGAAACCTGGTAAAGCTTACCACTGCATGGTCTGCCAGCAATAGGGTAGAGGACCTGGGCCAGCCTTCTGTGATCACGTTTGGCAATTTCGACAACCGCCAGCACCCGGAGGCATTTATCGCCAACAGCATGTTCTTCCTGCCAGGTGTGCAGTTGTTCCAGAATAATCCTGGCTACCGGGACCCGGGCACTGGCAAAGAGATGTATGCTTATACTTTCAACGATAAAGGATACCCGGTGCAGCGCCAGACCAAACTGGAAGTATACCCGCACGTGCAGCCACACCTGGATGGCTATGAATACAGGTAATACCGCAATCCAGGCAATGTGACGACTTAATATAAAAAGGGCAGCAAATATTTGCTGCCCTTTTCGCTTTACCTGGTATGTTTAGAACCGTTTGCCCGGCTCATTTGGCTGATTGCCCGGACCTGGTTTGTTCTTTGATGCGTTAGGATCAAGTTTGTTTATCTCAACGTCTGTTTTGCGCTCTGTGCCGCGTATGGTTTCTTCACGCTGCTCCACCTCTTTGCCTAACCTGACTTCCTCCACCACGCGGGCTTCCTTGTTCACGATTGGCTTTTCGGCATGCTCGGTCATGGTAATCTCGCCTTCTTTAAAGCTGGCAAGGTCTTTATCGCTGGCAGGTCTGTTTACCGGTCTTCTTTCAACGTGCACATGCTCTTCACGCAGGCGCAGCTTTTCCTCAACCGGACGCTCAATGATCCTGCTTTTCAGTTGCACACCGCCGGTTTCCACCTCACGCTTGCCTACCTGCATTTTTTCCTCTACCACAGGTATAGACTGGCCTGAATTGGTCCACTTACCTTTTTCGGAGCTTGATAAGCCACGGTACTGGGCAGCACGTTCATTCACGTCAATGGCTCCGCACTTATCCAGTAACTGGGCTGCTTTCTTGGCCTGATCCTGCGATTCGGTGTGCACTGTTACAATAGAGCCGTGCTTGGCCACCTCGTAGTATTTGCTCGATTCCTCCCTGCTGTCGAAAAGCGAATTAAAGAAATCATTGTCTCTTCGCTGGTCGGTGGTTACCTGGTTGGTAGGTCCGCCCATGTTCGGTTGCGATGGACTTGGCCTCTGTTGTGCTTGGGCGCTTGTTTTGTCTTTGGCGCCTCTTACCGCGATGTCTATATTTTTTCCAGGAATGCCGTTCTTTTCAAGCTCTTGTGCTGCCATCTGCGCATCAACGCCATAATCGAAAATTCCTATCACTGTCTGTTTCATAGTATTAGTTTGGTTAAATTGTCAAAAGTATAAAGCATGATTTTCATGCCTGTTGTATAATCTTTTTATCTGTTTTCGGATCTGTTGATCTTTATTTCCTCTTTTCTGAGGCTTACCTGCTGTGGCTGGTGCTTTTCGGTACTGCGCCTGGTAACATGGATCTCCTCTACCAGCACCAGTTTTTTCTGAACCACCAGTTCTTCCTTTAGCACAGGTATGATCATAGTGTCGCCCTCATGGCGAACTTCGGGAGGGGTTTCTACAGGGAGGTTCTTGCTTACGCGGCGCACTTCAATGTCCTCCTGCAACAACGGAACATCAACGGTTACGTCCTCTTCGTGCACTTGCTTGGTAATCTGAACCTTGCCGGTCTCAACTGTCCGGATATCAACATTTAGCTGTTCCTCTACAACGGGAACCGTACTGGTTTCTTCGTTATGCTGTAAGTCTGCTTCTGTGCTTTGCCGGTAGTTTTTGTTGTCTGAGTGTTCTTGTATTTTATCTTTATTATACTTTGAATTCATTATTGATTTGCATATAGTAATATACCTTTACCAAGGTTTTTTGATGAGGTATCTATTATTTTTTACGACCAGGCAGGCGTTGAGTTAAAACATTGTATAAGCTATACTTTGAATAATTCAATTAAAGAAAGTTGTTTTGGTGAGGATACGCTATGTTGCTGTGAACCCTGCAAACTTTTAAGCGAAACAAAATCAGGACAGTTGCAGGGAAAGAGTAAATGATATGAGTATTCTCAGCGTGCTTTGGAAAAGTATGCCTGTTGCCAGCTTAAGATCAGAAATAAATGTTTGGAAAGGATTTGCTGGTGCAACAGTAACAGGTTAATACTTGGGGCAAACTAGTGCCAATCCCAAAGTATAATGTCCCATTTCTCACCAGGCTCAGAGCCGAATTTCAGGATTGACTCAAAACCGACTTTGTAATGGGCATGTACGGAGCGCGTGTTGCGCTGTGCGACACCCGTAACCACATAATCGAAGTATGGCTGCATCTGCTCCCTTAGGTGCTGGTACAAACCGGCAAATACCTGTTGGCCCCTGTACTCTTTTGCCACACATATCTGGCCCATGATAAAGTAAGTGGCTGTATTTAGCGGAATCTCTTTGTAGCTAAGCTCTTCCACCACCTTTATAAGTGGGGTTAAAACAGGCAGCATTTCAGAGAATTCTTTTAGCATGACCAGTGCATAACCTATTACCTGCCCATCTTTTTTCGCGATCACATGCTTATACTTCTGGTTCATTTCTTCCAGCAAAGCCAGCGTGTGCTGTGCCGTCAGGAAGCCCTGGTCGGCCACCTCGTCAGGAGTAAGGCTAGTTTCGCAGTTGAGTGCCTGCAGGTCCAGAATCTGTTGCAGGTCCTGGGAGGTTTGGGCTAATGTGTAGGTTACCATCGTGTACAGCAAATCTCTGGTGCAATATACAAACCTCAAGTATAACCGGAATGGCTGTGTGGTTTAACTTTTTGTTCTCTTGCCGTATTTGCCATTTTAATTACTGGTTTGTGCCTTTTTCCGGCCAAACATTTTGGTTTTCTCCCACTTCTCAAATTTCACGTTTGTATTCTGTATGATAGGGTTTGCGGTTTTAACTGTGGCAGAGCCATCCAAGTATAAGTTTCGTTCTTTTTTGCCGCTAAACAGCTTTGCGAAGAATGCCCTGAACACCTCGCCTATACTTAAGCTGATCGGTACCTTAACTATACTTTGCCCAAGTGGAATGTCGTAGGTGCGGTTGATAGTGCCGCAGGCGTCCAGCAGATTTTCGGCACACAGGTTATAGGTTATATCGCTTACCTCTAAGCCTTTTGAGTTTGCGTTCTGCACCTGTACCAGCGCATTGAACACGATGCCTTTTCTAAAGCCAAAGCCGCGCAGTTTAAGCTTCCGGAGTTCTGTGACAGGCGCTTTAGGTGTCGGTAAATTTACCTGGTTAGAGAACGGCACCCGTTGCTGCCCCAAATCCCCGATGCTAAATGCCAGCATGAATTCCTCTTTAATGCTGATGCTGTCCTTTTCCTGATTAGCCTTTAACAAGCTGCGCCACAGGCCATAGTTTACTTTAATCTGTAACCATCCGGACTGTGTGCCTTCAGGTGGCAATATTTTGTTTACCTCATTCCTTCCAAGGGCTATCACACTATCGGAGTGCGATATTTTAATTGCAAGGCTGTCCACATGTATCTGCACGGGCAATGGGTTCTTTACCTGTACATTCAAATCAACCCAGGCGGTGTCATAGTGTATCGTAACATTGATCGAGTCTATTTTGGTGATGTGCGGCATAAGTTTCTTGCCACCCATGCCTTTGGCCATTTCCAGCACGCCGGTAAATTCCAGGTTAATTTTTGTAGAGCCTAAGATCTTATTGCTGCTCGTTATGTGTGCCGTGGCCTTCAGATCATACTTCCAATCAGTGCTTCCTTGTATGGCTTTGCGCACCAATTGCTTCACATCTTCCGCCGATAACCTGATCGGTACCTCAATTTCTTCTGACGCCCCGGTAATTTTGATAGGGTCTTTAGTTTGCCCTTGCAACAAAATGCCATCGCTTAGTTGCAGTCTGTAATCCAACTGGCGTATTTGCAGGTCGGGTAGGTTAGAGCTGTTTACTTTCAACTTAAGGCCCAGGTAAGCCCCTTTTTCAGGATCAAGCTCGCGCACCTCCAGGCCTGTAACCTGCATGCCGGCCTGTCCGGGCACCGGAACCTGCACTTGCCGCTTCAGCGATATACTTTGTGTTTTGCTAGTGTTGGGCAGGTTGTAGAGCAGGTTTAGTTCTATTTCCAATGGCACTTTTTCCTGGCCCTGCACCTGTTTCATAAAGTTCTGATAAGCGCTTTCATCTATCAGCAGTTCCAATGTCAGGGCCTGGTCGCCGTTTTTAGGAAGCACTTTCTCGAAGTTGCGTTTGCCACGGGCAATCACTTTATTCTTATACTTTACAAAGTATGAGGCGCTGTCTATGTAAAATGGAAAAGGAGAGGGGTTGTGCACCACCACATTTGCTTTTATCCGGGTCTTTTCCTCATTAGAGTCCACATCCAGGCGATTGACCCGCTTCAGTTTTGGTAAGTAATTCCCGCCGCCACCCATGCCGCCAATATCCAGTTCACCAGACTTCTCAACCTGTAAGCTGAAAGAGTCGAAAAGCGGGTGTTGGCTCTGGATCTGGGCCTCTATAGTAGCGTCGTATTTCCAGTTTTTGTCACCGGACAGTTTTTTCTGTATCAGTGAAATGGCATCTGAGGTTGAGAGCTCTAAAGGGATCTCGAGCAATCTGCTGCCTTTCCCGACTGTAAAAGCAGAGTCTACCTGTCCGGCAATATACAGGGTATCTCCCAGGGTGATGTTATACTTGAAGTCATGGATCTCGAGGCCGGGCAGGTCTTTGTTGGAGGCATCTATCCGTAGCAACAAAGAATAGCCGTCTTCTACACTAAAATCCCTCACCTTTATGTCACGAACCTGCATTTCAGGCGATTTAGTGACAGGTACGGTTAATTTTTTGTTGATGGTTATACTTTTTGGGCTGATCAGGGGCAGGTCAAAGAAAATATCCAAAGCCGCATCAATATCAAGACTGTCTTTGCCTTGCTGGTTTCTGATGTGCGCCCGGTATTTCTCAAAGTCCAGCAGCATCTTAAAGTCTACTACCTGGCTTCCCAGTATCGGGAGCGTGTGGTCGGTGGTCATTTGCCCCCAGCCAAGCGTGTCCTGCTTGTCCCTGAATACATAAAATATACTGTCGAGAGAAATAGGGAGCGGCAGCCTGTTTTTGATGTTGACCCCTGATTTGACCTGGGCAGTGTCTTTGGCCAGGTCCAGGTTGATGTACTCCACACCTTCTACTTTTGGGTAGTACTTCTTTGTAACAACATAATAAACCACTACACCAATAAGAGCCAGCAGGAGTATGCCAATAACTATCAAGCAACTTGATTTTTTCCCGGACATTGTTCTTTGCGTTTGTTTGATAAACGCAATTCACAGCTATGCTGTTTAAAATGGCCGCTTTTGGAGCGATGGCTTAATGTTTCTTTTGCTTGTCCTGCAGCAGCGCCATAATGGTGTCATGCAAGCTTTTCTGAAAGGCCTGCAGGGCTTCCGGACCACCTTGCTGGTGCTTTACCTTTTTCACGGCCTTTCCATTTTCATAGAAAGTCAGGTAGGTGCTGGGCCAGTCTGTCCATTGGGTAAGGTAGGCGTCCTGCAGCGAAGTATAATTTAAGGCTGCCAGATCCGATCTAAGTTGCTGCAATGTTTGTTCAGGCATGCAAAGCTGCACGGTGTCGTTCTCAGGCACAGATATATTTCCCCAGGAAACAAGTGTTATACTTCCGTTTTGCATGATGTTGGCCTCGTAAGCAGGGCAGGTGCCATAGCAGGGAGCTTTCTGGAACTGCAGCAAAGGAAGTGCCGGCTGACTACTGTTGCTTTGGCAAGCGGCACTTCCGGCACAGCTGGCCACAAGTATACTTACCCAAATAAGTATGACCGCACCCAGTTGCCTTGTTATGTTAAATAGAAGTATCCGTTTCACTTTTGCCAACTTACTTTGCCTGTACCTTCCTGAATTTGCCGTTCTCGAATACATAGGCTTCCGGGGCGCAGTAGGTACACTCCTGGTAGTTTACGGTAGAGTCGGGGGGATTAACGACAAACAAACGGCTTTCCGGGTTATACTTTGCGCCCAGGCTGCTCTGTACCATATCAAGCACTTTTCCGGTTTCACGGTCCACAACAAAGTGCTGCTGACAGGCGGTGCCACACCCTACGGTAACAACCGTATACTTTCCTGCGAAATTCACACCTTGTTTTAGTCCTTCGTTCAGTGCAGTTCTGAACCTGCCAGCCTCGGTGTGGCTTTTCTCATCGAGCGGGGCCAGTCTGCCTCTGTACATATTGCCCACATCATAATTGCCGCTTTTCTGGTACTTTTCCATAGTGATCTGGTAGCGCTGGTATAGCTCCGGGTTGCGGCCTTCTGTGATCGGCTCAGACACAGAACGGTTCTCCAGTTGTTTTTCCAGTTTAGGGTGTGTTTCGGCAAGGCTGCCTTCCTGGGCATTCTCGCGTTCCTGCTGGCATGCCATACATGCTAATGCCAAAGCCAGGAAGTATAGTTTGGTCGGTTTCATGGTTCTTGATTTTATACTTCCTCATACGGCTTTGCGGCAAGTATAGCCATAAAAAAAGCCCTTCCGGAGTCGGAAAGGCTTTTTTTATACTTTGCAGAAAGGCTTATTTCTTAGCCTTGCGTTTCTGCTGCTCTTTTTCAGCGGCCTGGCGCATGGCTTCCTGCATACGCTCTGTAAACGAAGGACCGCCAGATTTCTTTTTCTCTTTGATCCTGTCTTTGTTGGCCTCCAGTTTTGCTCTTACCTTGCCCTCATCCACAAACTTACGGATGATAGCCTGCTGACCGAACGTTACCATGTTAGAAACAAAGTAATAGAACGACAGACCGGCAGGGAAGGAGTTCAGTACGAACATGAAGATAACTGGCATCAGGTAGCTGTAGAACTTCATCGGGCCCTGCATCGAAGAGTTGATCTGGTTGTTAGACCAGGTATAAAGTATGGTAGAGGCTGTCATCAGCAATGTGAACATACTTACGTGGTCGCCATAGAACGGAATCGTGAATGGCAGTTTGGCAAACACATCGTAGGTTGAAAGGTCGTTAGCCCACAGGAATGCCTCCTGGCGCAGCTCAATGGAGTTCGGGAAGAAGTTGAACATCGCGAACAGGATCGGGATCTGCAACAGCATCGGGATACAGCCGCTCAGCGGGTTCACGCCCATTTCCTGGTACAGCTTCATCGTCTCCATCTGCGTTTTCTGCATGTCGCCGTCGTTACGCTCCTTAATGGCATCGATCTCAGGCTTCAGCACCTTCATCTTCGCCATCGATGTATACGACTTGTAAGTAAGCGGCAACAGGATGGTTTTGATGTATAATACCAGCAGGATAATGATGATACCGTAGTTGCCGATGTAGTTCTCCAGGAAGTCGAAGGCCGGAATGATCAGCCACTTGTTTACCCACGAGAAGATACCCCAACCCAGGTCAAGGTTCTTGTCGAAGTCGTAACCAATGTTCTTCAGGATCTTGTAATCGTTTGGTCCGAAGTAGTACATGAAGTCTGCATTGCCAGAAACCACATCCTCAGTCGGGATCAGCACTTCAGAAGAAAGCGCCTTTACCACTGTGGTATCAGCCTGGTCAACTTCAGAAGTAAGCTTGGCACCAGCAAACTGCTTGTCTGCAATGATACCTGCCGTAAAGAAGTTCTGCTTGTTGGCGATCCACTTTAAAGGTTCTTCTACAGTTACAGCTTCCTTATCGTCTGAAATAGACAGCTTGTCGTAACCATCCTCAACAGTAGCATAGTTGATGGTGGTCTTGGCGCGGTTTTGCTTCAGGTCGCGCTCCAGCTGCTTCACTTTATCGTTCCAGCTATACGTTACCGCATTGCCGGCAAGTTCATTCTCAAGACCTTTGAAATCAAGCTCGTAACGCATGTTAAAGCTTTCATCGAACAACGTATAAACCTGCTCAATGTACTGGCCATTGCCGATTTCAGCCCTGAACGAGATCGCCTTACCAGGAACCTCGCCGATGGTTACGTCACGCACTTCAGAAGGGGTGAAGTATAGATCAGTCAGCTTTACAGTTTTACCACTTTTAGTTGAGAAGGTAACATCCGTTTCGCTGCTTTCCTTATCGAACAAGTATAGCGGCTGACCATTGTAAGTCTTGTAGTTCTTTAGCAGGACCTCTTCTACCTGGCCACCTTTTGAAGAGAAAGAAACTACAATGTTCTGATTCTCCAGGGTAACAGTGCTCTCCTCACCGGTTGCGGCAGCGCCAAAAGCACCCAGAGCCGATGCTCTGCGAGCCTGAGCCAGTGAGTCGTCTTCGGCAACAGCTGCTATACTTTGCACCTGCTCTATCTTGGCTTTTTCCTGTACTGCCTGCTGCTCAGCCTGCTTGTCCGTTCCGGAAAAGAAGAAGGAGTAAGCCAGCAGCAGCACTGCAATCAATCCAAAGCCAATCGCTTGATTTCTATCCATTTACTGTAATTCTAAATTGTTGTGTTGTGTATTGTGCTTATTTAGTTTTAGCATAGTTATTGGCCGCTTTCACAAATTTTACAAAAAGCGGGTGCGGGTTCAGTACGGTACTTTTCAATTCCGGGTGATATTGCGCCGCCACGAACCACGGGTGGTTCTGCAACTCAATGATCTCTACCAGTCCGGTATCCGGATTAACGCCTGTCGCCATCATGCCGGCCTCCTCAAAAGCCTGTAAGTACTTGTTATTGAACTCGTAACGATGTCTGTGGCGCTCCGAAATCTTGGACTTCCCGTAAATAGAATAAGCTTTTGAGCCCTTTTTTAGTTCACAAGTATAGGCACCTAATCGCATAGTTCCACCCATTTGCGTGATTTGTTTTTGATCCTCCATCATATCGATGATCGGGTGTGGTGTTTCCGGCTCCATTTCCGTAGACGCAGCACCCTCTAAACCAAGCACATTGCGGGCAAATTCAACGGCGGCGCACTGCATGCCCAGGCAAATACCCATGAACGGAATGTTGTTCTCGCGTACAAAGCGAATGGCCTCGAGTTTGCCTTTAAAGCCACGCTCCCCAAAGCCAGGGGCTACCAGCACACCGTCCATGTCTTTCAACAGACCTGCTACGTTCTCGTCAGAGATATTCTCAGACTGGAACCACTTAATATTTACCTTGCACTCGTTGGCAGAGCCAGCGTGCACAAAAGCCTCTACAATAGATTTATAAGCATCCGGTAACTCCACATACTTACCCACCAGGGCAATATTTACCTCTGAGGTAGGATTTTTAAGTTTTCCCAGGAATTCTTTCCAGCTATCCAGGTTCGGCTCATTTTTCTGTGGCAGCTTCAGTTTGCTGATCACACGCTCATCCAGCTTTTCCTTGCGCATCAGTAGCGGCACATCGTAGATCGTCTCAGCGTCCAGCGACTCGATCACGGAGTTCTGCTTCACGTTACAGAACAGTGCGATTTTCTTGCGCAGGTCTGTCGAGATGTGGTGCTCTGAGCGGCAAACCAATATATCCGGCTGCACACCTGCCTCCGAAAGGTCGCGCACGGAGTGTTGCGTTGGCTTGGTTTTTAGCTCGCCGGCAGCCTTTAAGTATGGCACCAACGTTAAATGAATCACGCAGGTCTCGTTCACGCCCAGTTCCCATCGCAACTGACGCACTGCCTCAATAAACGGCAGCGACTCAATGTCACCCACACAGCCACCAATTTCCGTTATCACAATGTCGTACTCCCCGGACTCGCCTAAAAGCAGCATGCGGCGCTTGATCTCGTCTGTAATGTGCGGAATTACCTGCACCGTCTTACCCAAATAAGCACCCTCACGCTCCTGCATAATTACATGGTAATAAATGCGGCCAGTAGTTACGTTATTTGCCTGGGAGGTAGGCACGTTCAGGAAACGCTCATAATGCCCCAGATCCAGGTCTGTTTCAGCACCGTCTTCCGTCACATAGCATTCGCCGTGCTCATACGGGTTCAGCGTGCCTGGGTCGATGTTGATGTAAGGGTCGAATTTTTGGATGGTTACAGAGAAGCCTCTTGCCTGCAGCAACTTAGCAAGAGATGCGGAAATGATACCTTTTCCGAGGGAGGATGTTACACCACCGGTAACGAAAATATATTTAGTAGCCATAAGTTAGGTTTAACTATATGGGCTACAAAGGTAGGCTTTAATTTTTGAATTTCCTGAAAAACGATGCGAGTTATACTTCGGCCTTAGTATATCTTTCTTAAAATTCAAGCGGAATTTGGCTTAATATCGTTATTCGTTGTTGGTTATTTGTTGTTCGATTTTAGTTTTTAGTTGATTGTTGTTTGGATGTAGAGACGCAATATTTTGCGACTTTTTCATTATGCTGATGACTAAGACCTCGCAGCGTCCGGAGGTCCTGCGAGCGTCTGGGTTGGAAAAACTTTTGCTAAAGCGGGGGTGTTGCTTTGTAGCTGGCAGGTTAGACGCTCGCGGGTCATAAAGACACCGCGAGGTCTTTGTTTTTTATTTTTTACCTAAAGGCTTCCCTTTTTGATAATTCACAATTCACGCTATCGCTTAAGACTTGAGCAAGATATTTGCCATGTTGATTATACTAGAACTTTTGTTAAGCGATACTTTCTAACAAAGCCTGCCTGTAGGTAGGAGAGACGGGTATGGCTGCACCTCCAACGATTACCTGGTGCCTCTCTATCTTTTCAATTTTAGATATAGCAACTACATAAGATTTGTGCACACGTATAAAATCATCTGCCGGTAGTTCCAGAAGGGCTTCTTTCAGTGTCATACGGGCTACTGTTTTCTTCTCCGTTTCGTAGAAGACCACATAATTATCATCAGCCTGCGCGTACAGTAAATCTCTGAAGTTTACCCTAACCATACTGTAACCGTCTTTTACGAAGATGTGGTCGTTGGCGGTAGGTGTCAACTGAGTAGGGGAGCTAATAATTTGCTGCTGCACACGTGTGCATGCTTGCAGAAAGCGGGCATAACCGATAGGCTTTAGCAGGTAATCTGTGGCCGCAAGTTCAAATCCGTTAACAGCATATTCGGGATAGGCAGTTGTAAAAACAATTTTTATGCTGGAGTCTACCATTCCTGCAAGCTCAATCCCGTTAAAATCGGGCATGTTGATGTCCAGGAAAATTAGCTCTATTTTGTTCTGCTGTAAGTATGCCAGCGCCTCTGTTCCACTCTCAAATGTTGCCCGTAACTTTATAAAAGACACTTTTTCGGCATGTTTCCGGATAATGCTTAGTGCAAGCGGTTCATCATCGATAGCTATACAGTTGAGGCTAGAGTTCATGGTTTGAGTTTGTGTTTCAGAATGCCAGTGACAGGTTATACTTTGCCGCTATCCAACAGCAGCAAGCATCAAGATAACATGTACCTCAGGAAAAGCAAAGTATAAAGCTGCCATTAGCAAGTAATGAAGCTAATTTCATTTAGAGATTGGCTGGCCAAGCAAACTTTTAATATCTTTTACTGCAGCTATACCTTCACTCGGCTTTTTAGCATCATATGTTACAACTTTGCTATTTTGATCGAACAGCAGGTAGCGTGGATATCCTCCCGGACTTTTGCTTTTCTGATTTGCCAGAATCTTTTCCCTAAGCTGGCTTGCCATCGGTTTGCTCATGTAGAAGTGCCAGCCAGTTAGATTATACTTTCTGATAACGTTTTTCCACTTCTGTATGCTGTTCGGATGACTTGTTTCTCTGCCTAAGTAAAGGTACTCTACATTTTTGTCCTTTAATTGCTGCTTAAATTCTGCAGTATGTTCAAACTCTTCCATACAGGGGCTACAGGAGCTATACCACAGGTCAACATAAACTACTTTATTTCGGAACTGAGGTAGCCTCACGATTTCCTCAAGGCTAGTATACTTTTGCACCAGAAACTGTATCTCTGCATTGCCTTCATAACTGACATCCTTCTTATAGTTGGTGTAAAAGGCCAAACTTGCTACTACAACTGCTGCCGATGTATAGAGGGAGAGCTTCTTTAGGTAAGTATACTTTTTCATTATGAATAGGTGCCTGATGTAAGCATACAAAACAGATGCAGTCATTATGGAAAGCAGAAACGGAAGGTTTTGCTGAATGGAGGCAAAGTGTATTAGGTGTGAGGCTTGCAGCTTGTAGTCACCTGCGTCTGCCATCCAGGCCGAACTCAGAAGCGCCACTATAAAGTATGAGATCACCAGGAGGATCAGGTTCAGTAAAATGTACTTTATTTTTTCTTTTCGCTGTAAGAGAGGCATAAGGTAAAAGGCGTTACCAAAAAAGAATGCCCCGGCACTTAAAAACAAGAAAAATGTGTGTAGCATTACTATTTTAGATCGCGAATCTTCATTGATCGTGAGATAGCCAAACAAAGTATATAGTAACAGTAGTATTGTCAGTTCAACTTTTCTTTTCATGAGTTTTTGGGTTGAGGTTATACACTATTTTTATTTATATGGAGTGTATGGCCTTATCCGCAATAGCCTTTCTCCCTACCTCAAGTTGATTTTCAAATCAACTTTAAATTCATCGTTTTGAGCAATATGCAGTTGGTGCTTTTGAGGGTAGAGCAGTTGTAAACGTTTCTTGGTGTTTTCTATGCCCGTGCCCATACTTTGCGAATGGTGGTTATTCTTTAAAATTTTATTGCTTACAAGCAGATGTAGCTGATGGTCCTTAATATCAAGTTTAATTTGTACCCAGCAGTTTTGGTCTATGCTGATACCATACTTAAAGGCATTTTCGATGAACGGGATGAGCAGCATAGGAGCAATGGTGGCCGGCTTACTGTCATAGTTGATTTCATCTTTGATAATAATGTTTTTGCGGTCAGGTAGGCGCAGTTGCTGCAGGTGCAGGTAATCTTCTATAAACTTTATTTCATTGGTTACAACGGTGAAATCATGTTGCGCTTCATTCATGGTATAGCGCATGATATTCGAAAGCTCTTCAATGCTATCGGCAGTTCGTGGTGCATTTTCCTCTAGGGCTGTACCGTAGATGCTGTTAAGCGTGTTGAAAAAGAAGTGGGGGTTTACCTGTGCTTTTAATATGTTTAACTCTGCCTGCGACTGTTCAGAAACTTGTTCTGCATTGTAAACCCTTCTGTAGATATAGTCTCGGATAATGGCATAGATGAATGCATAAATAGAAGTAAAAATTACTATATACATTAAGCCCATCAGTCTGTTTATAACATCTCCGCCTTTTGTTGCTGTTTCATAAGCGTCCAAAGCGAAAAACAGGAAGCAACCCGCCGCAAGTATAATCCCAATTGTAATGTAGCGCTTGCTGAGCTTTCTAAACACTAAGTGGTAGGCTCCCTCAATAAAGTAGGCTGCTAACAAAACACCAAGCCAGAGCAGGTCTTCAAAAGTATGCATCAGAAAACGCTGCCAAACAGTAACAGGAGAACCATCTTCATAGAAAAGGAAATAGCCATCTCGCTGTATTGTTGCCCAGTAGGCGAACAGATCATAAGCAGTAAATATGAGCCACAGCACAAAGCCATGGATGAGCCACTGCTGCCAAAAGCTTAAGTTAAGGTTGTGCTTTGTCCTTAGACTGATTTGTTTATTCCCCATGATTCAAAGGAACCCAATCAAAGTCAAAGCAAAAAATAAATGGGGTGTAAGCGGGTAACGGTGTGGTGAAACGGAATTATAAAACAAAACCGCCCCAACCAAAGTATGGCTGAGGCGGTTTGAACTTTCTCAAAAGTTATTAGACTTACCAACCCCCTCCTGTTCTTAGGAGGGGGCCAGGGGGAGGTAAACTTAACCTTTCGGATTCAGAATATTCTCAATTCTTACAAGCGCATCCTGCAGGTGATACTTTGTCATGGTATCGGTTGCTTTCGGAAGCGAGGCTCTGATCTGACTTCTCAGGGCTAACAGTTCGCCACGCACCACAGGACGAATATCCGACTGGGCCACATCTACTTGTGTGCCACCTCTGCTTGTACGGTTGGCTGCATTAGATGCTTTCTCCTGATCAATCATCAGGTATTCCATACGTTCCAGGTAACCACGCTGCAGGTTTCTGCGGTAGGTGTCGATCGACTTACCGGCACTTAACTCAGACCAGATGCCACCGCGCAGGTCAGCCATCATCTCCGTTAAAGTATAGGTGTTGTTGCCTAATCTTGCCTGGGCTTCAATTAGTCGGGCCATTCTGCCAGCATCCAACACATTGTTCAGTACACCAGTCTGTGCAGCACGCACACGCTCTACTGTACCCGCCGACTCAATTTTGCGCAGGATATTTTCGTCCAGCATCCAGGTAGGAGTGGCAAAGCTTTGCTCATTCAGGAACTTAAGGGCACGTTTCTGCTTCTCTTTCGGTACATAAGAGTACACATCACCTTTTTGGTCGTAGGTCTTGTAGTTTTCGTACACGCCGCCAATATTGGCAGTAACGTGTCCCATATAACGGTTCCACTGGCCTAATACCTGTCCGTACATTTCCTGCAGGTCAGTATAGTTCTTGTTATCCTCTTTCGTCCACTCGATCAGGTTTGGCATCACGCGCTTCAGGTTTTTGATACCGTAGTGGCTGGCCAACATGGCGTCGTCGCCTAAGTCCTCTGTCTGCGAAGACGGGTCAATCACGCCGAATTGCTGACGGCCGAAGCGGTACATCGGGTCATTTTCGTGTGCGCGTACCCAACTGCTCAGCTTCTCTACGTTGTCATGGCCTTGCTTCTCTGGGAAGTAAGTATAGCCCCACTTCACGGAATGCTTGTCATAGATACCAATGCCTGGCATCAGCGCCACACCTTTATCCTCTGGCTGTGCCACGTAGTTGAAACGGGCATAGTCCATGATGGATGGAGCGGTTCCCATTTCCTTCGTGAATTTCGGATCGCGGAGCTTCTCTACCGGGTAGGCAGCACTAGAACCCATGTTGTGCGGTAAGCCCAAGGTATGGCCAACCTCGTGTGCCGACACAAAACGGATCAGTTCACCCATTACCTCATCCTTAAACTGCACACCACGGGCATCCGGATTAACGGCAGCCGTCTGGATGAAGTACCAGTTGCGCAGCAGGTTCATTACGTTGTGGTACCAGCCAATATGGCTCTCCAGGATCTCGCCTGAGCGTGGGTCGTGCACGTTAGGGCCGTATGCGTTCTGTGTTTCTGAAGAGAAATAACGGATAACTGAGTAACGTGCATCTTCAGTGCTGAACTCCGGGTCTTCCTCAAATGAAGGAGGGTCTTTGGCAATGATGGCATTCTTGAAGCCAGCCGCCTCAAAGGCTTTGTTCCAATCCTCCACGCCCTGCTTTAAGTATGGACGCCACTTCATCGGGGTGGCTGGGTCAATGTAATACATGATCGGTTTTTTAGGCTCCACCAGTTCGCCACGAGCATAGGCTGCCTCGTCTTTCGGCTCTAACCTCCAGCGCACAATGTAACGACGCTTAGCTGCACGCTGCTCATCGGTACCGTAGTCGGTCTGGCTGATAGTAAAGAAACCAACACGCTGGTCGAAGGCACGGGCAGGCATTGGTTTGGCTGGCAGCAACAGCATAGAGTGGTTCAACTCCAGCGTGATTGTACCCGTGCTTGAGTTAGATGGTGCATCCGTGGCCTCGTAGGTCATCAGCGAACGCGCCTCTACGTTTATCGGGAAACTCTTTACACTTTCGATAAATGAACGCTTGTCGTCCAGTTTGCGCACTTTATACTGCTCGCGTCTGCGTTTGTCAAGACCAAGTGCCGTGATATCCTTTGAGAAGAAATCCGTCACGTCGATTACCTGTGTGCCCTTTCCGAAAGCCTTGATGTCGAAAGCGTTGATAACAGGGGATAGGTTTGAGTTTTGTACAGAGTGGTATATTTCCAGCGAGTCGGCGGCCACGTTCTCGTAAGACACTACGCGCAGTAGTATGTTATTGCCTTTGCGTTCCCAGCGCAATACCTGCGTGTTCAGTTCCTCACCGCCATAGCCAATGTTGTGTGCCGTTTTGGCAATACGGGTCACCATCAGCATGTCGCGGTTCAGCAGCGAATCAGGAATCTCGTAAAGATACTTTTCATCAATTTTGTGCACCTTAAACAGGCCATCGTCGGTCAGGGCTTTTGCGGTAATAACCTCACTATAAGGCTTTGGCTTGCCATCGTCTCTCTTAGGTGCCTGGGTTGGGGCAGGGGCGGTTACTTCCTGCTTTGCGTTTTTCTTTTTCTTGCTCTTTTGGGCATAAGCCGATGGCGCAACAGCTGCACCAGCCAGCATTAAAGCCACAACCGGAGCAAAACGTAATTTTTTACTCATGCTAAGGTGATTGGTTAGATAAAGGTTTTTTAGAATTAGTTAGCGGTAATGTATGAAATAAAAGTTGCAACATTTAACCATGTAGCAGCTTTTGTTAAGACTAGTCTTATAAGAAATGGTTTAATCAGTATTTAAAGTAAGTAAGAAGACCTCGCAGCGTGCGCAGCTCCTGCGAGCGTCAGAAGAGTTGGAGAGTTTGGAAGTTAGAAAGTTTTGCAATACCGGGTCCAACCACCCCTAACCCCTCTCCCGAAACAAGTCGAAGATCCCGGACTTGTTTCGGGAGAGGGGTTAGGGGTGGTTGGACCCGGTACTGCTCAAAAAAAAATTCTGTAAATCCTGATCAGAATTCTAGTGTTAGCTGATACCCCTCCTGTAACCTATCGTGCTGGTAGAGCAGGCTGCTGACCGAAACGCCCAGTAACCGGACAGGGTAAAGGGGAAGTTGGGGAGTACGCAGCAGGTCGCGTGCAATAGTATAAATGGCATCTGCGCTGTTGAACTCACTCAGGAATGTTTTGCTGCGGGTGTTAATGGTAAAATCGAAGTATTTGATCTTGAGGGTTACGGTTTTAGCAGTTGCTTTTAAACGCTCCATGTCATCGGCAACTTCTTTGCACAGCCTGTCTATCTGCACCAGCATGTCATGCTCTTCTACCAGGTCAATATCAAACGTACGCTCTGAGCCAATGGACTTCCTGATACGGTGTGGCTGCACCTCACGGTTGTCCTGAGCGCGGGCAATGCGGTAGTAATAGCGGCCAACCTTGCCAAAGTTGCGCACGAGTTCATCTTCGCTGCGATCGCGCAGGTCGGCTCCTGTAAGTATGCCCATACTTTGCATTTTGGCAGCCGTTACCTTTCCAATGCCATGAAACTTCTCTATTGCCAGACCAGCCACCAGCTCTTCAGCTTTGTCGGGGGTAATAAGGGTAAATCCGTTGGGTTTGTTAATATCAGAAGCAGTCTTGGCCAGGAACTTGTTAAATGAGACACCCGCTGAGGCAGTAAGCCCGGTTTCTTCAAAGATCCTTTTCCTTATCTCCTGCGCGATAATAGTGGCAGAGGGCATATCAATTTTGTTTTCTGTAACATCCAGGTAGGCCTCGTCCAGGGAGAGCGGTTCTACCAGATCGGTATACTCATGGAAAATAGCGCGTATCTGCCTCGACACGGCACTGTATACTTCAAACCTGGCTTTCACAAAGATCAAATGCGGACAACGCTGGGCAGCGATTTTAGAGGCCAGCGCAGAGTGTACGCCATACTTGCGGGCCTCGTAACTAGCAGCAGCCACCACACCTCTTGCCCTGGAGCCACCCACGGCCACAGGTTTTCCGCGCAGCTCCGGGTTATCGCGCTGCTCCACCGACGCAAAAAAAGCGTCCATGTCGATGTGGATTATCTTGCGGAGAGGTGCTGACAAAGGAGATAAGAAAGATGAAAACGGCGCCAAACTCTTATTATCTGGCACCCCATACTAAAATACTTTCAATTAATACAAATATACTGAGTAATATAAGTATCACAAAAGCCCTAAGTGGGTTAATTAAGCAAAACCAGACAATATTTTAGAATACAAGGGGTCTTGGGGCGCTGGTTTTAAGGAACAATATCAACCTTGGCTACTAACTAACATGCGCCGATACGCCTTCCAGCATCCTGATCTCTGGTTCACCAACTACTCCAGCGCGTTCCATGGCTTTCTTCAGGTCCTCGGTTTCTATAAAGTCCTGTGCCCTGTGGTCGTTTTCGGTTTCAAAGAGAATCACCACTTCGTTATGGTTATACTTATTCTGAAACAGGTATAATTCACTTAGGCCTGCTTTATCACGAGCAGTTTTATGGTCGTCATAAACCATTTTCCATTTGTCAAAATCATTTACTTCGTGTCTGATCAAGAGGTATCCCATGGTGGTTTTATATTAGTTGAGATTTAATTTTAGTTATTTCGCTGCTACTCGCTGGCGGCAGGCTTTATATTCTGGTTTACCCTGAACAGGTTTTCCGGGTCATACTTGGATTTGATCTGCTCCAGTTTTTCATAATTGTCCCGGTAAGTTGCCCGGATGCGCTCATCACCCTCTTCCATCATAAAATTGACATATGCCCCTTCGAGGCAGAACGGGTGCAAGGCATCGTAATAATCGCGGGCCCAATCGGTTATGATTTGCTTATTTGCCGGGTCCGGGTCGACTCCAACAATTACTTCGGCCCAGTTAGCATCACGGTAGCTCCATGCAGTGGCGTCTTCCGAAACATCGTGTACAGCCCCGTTTATCGGGTATAGGTGCATGGATGAAGCCATAGAGGGAAGAGCTTTGGCGTGCTTTATATGCAGGTCAATGGCTTCGTCACTTATCTCTTCCACAAAATCAGCTTTCCAGTACCATTGCAAGCCAGGCGGGTAAAAAGCATCAAACATACTTTGCAGCGCTGGGTGAGGTATTGGGCCTGCCATATCGATGGCGGGTGTTGGTAGCTGCTTCTTAATTTCCTTGAACATTTCGGCAGCTTGTTCCATCGGTCCGGTATAGCACCATACTACTCCAGCCATTATTTTATTGTGATGCACAGCAGGGAAGGGCTCAACTGGCGGAATTTGTAAAAAAGCAAAGAAGCCGTTTATCTCTTTGGGGGCTGTAAGTATAAAATCGCGGTACCATTGCATGACATCTTTGGCTTTGTCCATTTCCCATAGCATTGGTCCGCCAAAATCGGTGCCTACGGAGTGTAGTTTGAAAAGGAAAGACGTAACCACGCCAAAATTTCCACCGCCACCGCGTATGGCCCAGAACAGGTCCGGGTTTTCCTCCTCGTTTACCTTAACGAAACTACCGTCTGCCAGCACCATGTCTGCTTCCAGCAAGTTATCTATTGTAAGGCCAAACCTGCGGCTCAGGTGCCCTATGCCTCCACCAAGGGTAAGACCGGCCACACCCGTGGAGGAAATAATGCCGCTCGGTACGGCCAGGTCAAATGCATGGGTGGCATGGTCTACTTTATGCCAGGTACAACCTCCCTCCACGCGTGCGGTCCTGCGCTCAGGGTCTACCCGCACGCTGTTCATCAGGGTAAGGTCTATCACGAGTCCACCGTCGCAGCTGCCCAGGCCGGCAGCATTATGGCCGCCGCCGCGTATGGCCACCAGCATATTATTTTCACGGGCATAGTTCACGCCAGCCACCACATCCGCTACATCCTCACACCTGGCAATCAGGCTCGGGTGCTTGTCTATCATGGCGTTGTATACTTTCCGTACCTCTTCGTAATCCTTGTCGTTGGGTTGAATGAGCCTGCCCAGCAGGTCTTCCTTTAGCTCTTTCACTGTGCTTTCTTCCATCGTAGTAGCCTCCTTTCGGATAAGGAACACCAGGTGTTGAGCAGGGTGGGGACTTCAATACAGCGAAATGCAGTAGGTCTGGTGCTATCTTACCTAGTTTAAAGTGTAATGCTTTATTTTAAGTATACGCACCCAATCCATATTAGGGAAAGACTCTTACGGAATAATGCCTGTGGTTTAGCTTGGTTATCAGAGCTGTACTTTACAGTGCAGGTGCGTTAACGGACAAAATAAGGCTTTGGATCATCTGCATCAGGCCGGAAGGGAATACCCCCACATACACCAGAAGTATGGCCAGCAGGGCAATGGCAAAACCACTGACCAGGTAAGCCGAGGGATGCAGTGCCTGTCGCTCACGACCGGTATTGGTCTGGTAAAACATAACCGCGATGACCCGGATGTAATAGTATAAGCCGATCACGCTGTTTAGCGCCAGCACTATCACAAGAAGCCATAGCTCGGTGCGCACGCCTGCAGCCAGAATATAAAATTTGCCTACAAAACCCGCCGTTAAGGGTATGCCAGCCAGGGAAAGCAGCATAGCCGTAAACGCCGCCGCCGTCCACGGACGACGCCAGAGCAAGCCTCTGTAATCTTCTATCCGCTCTGCGTCACGCTCTTCATCAGACAATAAGGTGATAATGCCGAAAGCCCCCAGACTGGTAATGAAATAGGCTACCAGGTAAAAAGTAACGGCCTCGACACCCAGCACATTGCCAGCCAGAAAAGCCACGAGTATATACCCCAGGTGCGCAATAGACGAGTAGGCAAGTATCCGTTTAACATTGTTTTGTAACAGTGCCAGTATATTGCCTACAAACATGGATGCAATGGCAATGATAGTAAAGATCAGGACAAGGGTAGGGTAATTGAATCCTTTTGTCTGGATAAAGAAACGAATAAGCAAGGCTACCATACCGCCCTTGGAGACAGTGGCGATAAATGCAGTAACCGGGGCCGGTGCGCCTTCATACACATCGGGTGTCCACATATGGAAGGGTACTACGCCCAGCTTAAAGCCCACTCCCACGATCATCATCCCGAAGCCTACGATCATGATTAGCGGCACCTGTTGTGAAACGGATAAGTATAACCCGATCTCGTAAAATCCCATCGATCCGGACATGGCATAGATCAAGGCCATCCCAAACAAGAGAAACGCTGAGGACATAGCTGCCATAATCAGGTACTTTATACCAGCCTCGTCGGAGCGTTCGCGGGCACGCAGGTAGGCCACCAATCCATACAGTGAAACGCTTAGAACCTCCAGGCCAAGAAACAGCCCGGCAAAATGCTTGCTGATGACCAAGACGCAGGCACCCAGCGTGGCTAGAATGTGCAAGATGTAATATTCCTCTTTCCGCTCTTCGCGCTGCTCAAAGTATGCATAAGCCAACATAGCCACAAACAGCGAGGAGAGAAGTATCATGCCGATGTAAAACAAAGCGAAACCATCCACTACAAACATTGGGCTTATGTGGTACGGCTCCGGGACGTCTATCTCAAACAAAGAGGTAAATGCAGCAATCAGCGACAGTAGCGTGATGATGTAAATGATCTTGTGATAGCGTTTTACCGCAATCACCAGCATGGTTATCAGAGATGCCATTACAAGTATGAGCAACGGCATCAGGTGTAGAAAATCATTTAAGACCATAAGTGCCTCCTTGGGTTTTTAATTGAGAAAGGGTATCTACAGGTTGTAATATCTGTGGGCGTTGCTCCAACGAAATGGTTTTATCCTCGGGTACATTAGTATAGGCCTGCAACTGTTCGTCGATGGATGGCTTGGCCGTGTCTATGATGGTTTGCGGGTACAGACCAAGCCACAGGAGCAATAGCACCATCGGTACCATGATCAGCATTTCACGGGCAGTAAGGTCATGGATGATATGGTCGGTGAGGTTAGGACCATAAAAAACTTTTTTGAGGATGCGCAGCGAATAGGCTGTGGCCAGCACAACCCCGAACGTCGCGAACACCGTCAGCCAGTTGTTTGCTTGCCAGCTGCCGATCAGGGTCAGAAACTCAGCTATGAAGTTGCCCAGCCCCGGAAGCCCCAGCGAGGCCATCACAAATATCAGGGCGATAACTCCCATTTTTGGTGCATTTGCCCAAAAGCCACCCATCTTCTCAATGTTGCGGGTATGGATGCGGTCGTAAAGTAAGCCTGCCAGTATGAAAAGTGCCCCGGTGCTTAGTCCGTGCGTAATCATCTGCATCACCACACCCTGCAAGGCCAGCTCGTTAAAGGCAAACACACCCAGAATTACAAAGCCCATATGGCTTACAGAAGTATAGGCCACCAGGCGTTTGAGGTCGGTTTGGGAGTAGGCAAGTATGGCGCCGTAGATGATTCCGATCACACCCAGCAGCATAGCCCAGTAAGAAAAAGCTTGCGCCGCCTCGGGAAACAAGGGCAACACAAAGCGCAACAGGCCATATGCTCCGGTTTTCAGGAGCAAGCCTGCAAGTATAACGCTACCCGCTGTCGGGGCCTGCGAGTGCGCATCGGGCAACCACGAATGGAAGGGCACCACCGGTAGCTTCACCAGAAAAGCAGCCAGGAAACCCAGCATCAGCCACATGCCCACAGCAGGGGAAAAGGTGGTACCCAGCAGCTCAAAATAGTTGAAAGTATAAATACCGCTTTGCGCGCCGTGTATAAAGTATAAACTAAGGATGGCCAGGAGCATGAGCAGCCCACTGGCCTGCGTAAAGATGAAGAACTTATAGGCAGCGTAGGTCCGGTTTTCGTGTCCCCAGATACCGATCAGGAAATACATCGGGATCAGCATTACTTCCCAGAAGAAGTAGAACAGGAACAGGTCCATGGTAAGGAACACGCCTGTGATACCGGCCAAAACCCAGAGCAGGTTAAAATGGAAAAAGCCCACTTTGGTGTAGATCTCGTTCCAGGAAACCAGCACTGCCAAAGCACCTAACAGGAAGGTAAGCAGCAGCATCAGCAGGCTCAGGCCATCCAGCGCCAGGTCAAAGCCAATGCCCCACTCAGGTATCCAGGGGATGCTGAGGTTGGCGATCCAGGCTCCTTTTGCCCTTAGAGCGGCGGAAGGCTCCTGCAGCCAGATCCATACTGCCAGGCTCAGGTTTACAAGTATAGCCAACAGTGAGATCCAGCGTGGCAGGGCATCGTTTACCCTACCGGCGATCCAGGCAAGCACACCGCCTGCCATCAGTAGCACGATCATCCAGAGTAGTATCATAGCAGCAGACTTAAGGTTACAATAAGCAGTGCGCCTACCAACATGCCCATCATGTAGGTGCGCAGCATTCCGGTTTGGGTTCGGCTAAAGATTCTGTTGAACCATTGGGCCGTATTGACAAAACCAGTGTACATAAAATCAATTGCATCGTTTCTGTTCAGCCTGGAAAAGAACACGTACGGCCGCACGAATAAGCCATTGTACAGGTCATCGAAGCCCCAGCCTGAATACCAGAAGCGGTGCAGCGCCATGGCAGTCTTATTCCGTTCGAGGCTTTGTGCCAGGTGCGGCTTTTCAAGGTAGAACAGGTAGGCGATGTATATGCCCGACAACGCTACCAGTGCCGCAATCAACTGGAACATCCATTCTACAGCAGCAAGGCTTTCGTTAATGCCTACAACCGGTAGGGCTGGTCTCAGGAAATCGGTGAAAAGCGTGAAGTGGGCGAAGTTGTGCGGAAGCTCGATAAAGCCACCCACCACAGAAAGTATGGCCAGCACCACCAGCGGCATATTCATCCAGAACCCCGGCATGTGACTGATGTGGGTTTTTTCTTCGCCATAAAAGGTGATGAACACCATCCGGAAAGTATAAATGGAGGTAACAAACGCACCCAGCAAAGCCGCTATATAGAATAAGATGTTGCCCTGGTCACTTGCCAAGCCCAGCCACAGGATCTGGTCTTTGCTGTAGAAGCCCGCACTGATAAGCGGCACCGCGGCCAGAGAGGCAGAACCTATCAGAAAGGTCCAAAATACAACAGGCATTTTATGGCGCAGGCCACCCATCTTAAACATGTCGTGCTCGTGGTGCAGGGCCATAATAACAGCGCCGGCACCAAGGAAGAGCAAGGCTTTGAAGAAGGCGTGAATCATAAAGTGAAACACCGCCGCCGACCAGGCACCTACGCCCAGGGCCAGGAACATGTACCCGATCTGGCTGATGGTGGAGTAAGCAAGTACACGTTTTAGATCGTTTTGGGTAAGAGCTGTGAAACCGGCAATTAGCAAGGTGGCAGCTCCAAGAGCACCAACCGTGAACTGCGCAACCGGGGCAAGTTCGAACAGCACAAAGGTGCGGGCTATCAGGTATACCCCGGCCGTAACCATGGTGGCCGCATGTATGAGCGCACTAACCGGAGAGGGTCCGGCCATAGCATCGGGTAGCCAGGTTTGCAAAGGCAACTGAGCCGATTTACCCACAGCACCACCAACCAAAAGCAGCGCCACCAATACGGCTGTCTGCGAACCCACTGACCAGGTTTGCGGTGCCTGGGTAAGAATCTCCTGGATGTTTAAAGTACCGAAATACTGGAACAGCAGGAATAAGCCAATGGCCATGGCCGTGTCGCCGATGCGCGTGATGATGAAGGCTTTTCGGGCAGCGTAGCCGTTGGCAGGCTCCCGGTACCAAAACCCGATCAGCAGGAAGCTGCATAGTCCCACGCCTTCCCAGCCCAAGTATAAAAGCACCAGGTTGTCGGCCATTACCAGCAGCAGCATAGCGCACACAAACAGGTTCATGCTGGCAAAAAATCGAGAGTAGTCATCATCATCAGCCATAAACTCTGCAGAGTATAAATGAATGAGAAAACCCACAAACGTGATGACGAAGATAAATACCATTGTAAGGGCATCTACATGGAAAGCGATACCGGGACTAAAGCCCCCGATGCTGAACCACTGCCATACTTGTTGCTGGTAAACTGTGGCTCCTTCAGAAAGAAACTGTATGCCTACAAGTATGGTGAGCAGTGCTGAGATGCCCACGCTGCCAGCCCCGATTACAGGTACCAGCGCACGCGGCATTTTAAGGCCGATAAGTATGAGCAGGAATGCGCCTAAAAAGGGCAGTGCGGGAATTAACCAGATCAGATTTTCCATAGTGTTATCCTCTCATCCTGCTGGCAGCGTCGCTGTCCAGGGTTTTTAACTGGTGATACAACTGAAGTATAAGCGCCAGGCCCACCGATACCTCTGCGGCTGCCATGGTAAGTATAAAAATGAACATGATCTGCCCATCGGGCTGTGCCCAGCGCATACCGGCAACTATGAAAGCCAGGCCGGCTGCGTTCAGCATGATCTCCACTGAAATGAGCATAAAGATGATGTTGCGCCGGATGAGCAGGCTTATCAGGCCAAGTATAAAAAGTATGGCCGCCAACATTAGTCCGGCCTCCAGGCTAATTCCGTTCATGATGCTGCCTCCTTTTCCAAAAAGCGGTGAATAACTTTTTTCTTCTGACGTCCCAGGTGATAGGCACCTACGATTCCGGCCATCAGCAACATGCCACACAACTCAACCCCCAGTACATAAGGCCCGAAAAGGGCAATGCCCACCTGCCGTGCATCCACCGGGATCGTGCGCGTTTCGGGTACCTCTACCCCCATGAAAATGTAGGCCAGTTCAGCCAGTAATATCAGTGAAAGTATAGATGGACCGATCCAGATGCGGGGTTTTAGCCATTCTTTCTCAGATTTTATCGAATCCTGGTTCAGGTTCAGCATCATGATCACGAAGATGATGAGCACCACGATGGCCCCGGCGTAAATGATAATCTCGAGTGCAGCCATAAACGGAGCCCCAAGCGTGAAGAAAACCACCGAAATGGCCAGAAAGGAAACCACCAGGTATAGCAAGGCATGGATCATGTTATACCTGGTAATGACCATGATGGTGGCAAGTATAGCCACTGCTGCCGCGATGTAAAATGTCAATTCCATAGTGTTAGGGTAATAGGCTTTTGATGTCTACTGGCGGAGCCTCGTTCTCGGCTTCGCCTTTGTCTTTTCCGCCGATGGCCATACCAGCCACTTTGTAATAGTTGTAGCCATGGTATTTGCCTTCGCCGTTTATGAGTAGATCCGGTTTTTCATATACCAGGTTCTGGCGGTTATATTCTCCCATCTCAAAATCGGGGATGAGCTGGATGGCGTAGGTTGGGCAGGCTTCCTCGCAGTAACCGCAGAAGATGCAGCGCGAAAAGTTTATCTGGAAAAACTCCGGGTAGCGCCTGCCGGTCGGGTCTTCGGTGGCCTGTAAGGCTATACAATCCACGGGACAGGCGGCGGCACACAGGTTACAGGCCACACAGCGCTCTCCGCCATCCGGGTCGCGGGTGAGCACGATACGGCCACGCCAACGGGGTGGAAGGTAGTTTTTCTCTTCGGGGTACTGCACGGTGTCACGCTTATGAAAAGCATGTAAAAACGTGAGCCACATGGTACGCAGTAAACTAAACATATTCCTGCTCCTTTCTTTTGTTTGTTATGAGACACTCACAGGTCTGCAAGACGTTGTGAGGTCGGTGTTAATCTTTATCTGTTCTTTCGCATTACCGGGTCCAACCACCCCAACCCCCTCAGAGCTGCGCTCGCAATCTTCGAACTCTCGTTCTCGATTGTCCAAGGCGGGGAGCTTTCTGTACACGATTGTCATCCCCCAGCCCCCTTCGAAGGGGGACTTTTAGTAGTTACTTTAATTAACCGGCATTTTCATAGCTTCTGCCGTTGTGCGGACATGTCGCGACCTGTCCCTACGAGGGTGTAAACCTACCCTTAACCTCTCCGAGGAGGGGAATTACACCTTCGAGTATTCCCCGCCTTAGACAAGGAGGAGTTAGGGGTGGTTATATATTCGTTTCCCATCACCCTGCTAACCGCAGATTTGCAATTCGCCTGCTTGTCGTTCGCTACTGCCTTTGCTATTGCGGATTACAAATCCGCGGTCACTATACTTTCGGATTGCAAATCCGAAAGAGCTGTTGGGCAGTGGCCATCCATTCACTCATTCACTCATTCAAAATTCAATCACCCACTCATTCAAAAATCATTGCTCCAGCCACAACAGTACGCCACCAGTAACCAGCAAATTCAGCAGGGTAAGCGGTAGTAGTATCTTCCAGCCGTACTCCATTAACTGGTCATAGCGGGGGCGTGGGAGTGAGGCACGCAGTAGTATAAATAGGCTGATGAAAGCGAATGTCTTGAGTATGAACCACACGATGGGGGGCAGAAAATCGGGGCCCAGCCAGCCGCCAAAGTATAAGGTTACCACCATGCAGGAGATAAGTGTGATGCCCAGGTACTCCCCGATAAAGAACACGCCGAACTTCATACCTGAATACTCCGAGTGGAAACCGGCGATCAGCTCACTTTCGGCCTCCGGAATATCGAAGGGCAAACGATGGGTTTCGGCGATGCCAGCTATGAAGAAAATGATAAAGCCGAGCAGTTGCGGCAGGAAAAACCACATGCCGCGCTGTGCCTCTACTATCTCACTCAGGTTAAAGGAGCCGGCCATCAGCACCACACCCATCAGCGACAGGCCCATGAACACTTCGTATGAGATCATCTGCGCAGCACCGCGCATGGCACCGAGCAAACTATACTTGTTATTAGAGGCCCATCCGCCCAGGATTATACTATAAGCTCCCATAGAGGAGGCAGCCAGGAAAAAAAGTAGACCAATGTTCAGGTCGGCTACCACAATGCCAGGTGCAAACGGAATCACCACAAAGGCCATCAATACCGAGGCCATTACAATAGCCGGTGCTATCACGAATACCGGCTTGTCGGCGAAAGGCGGGATCCAGTCTTCTTTGAAGAACAGCTTTAATGTATCTGCCAATACAATGAATAAACCAAACGGCCCCGCCCGGTTAGGACCATAGCGGTCCTGCCAGAGTGCCAGCATGCGCCTTTCGAGCCAGATCAGGCCCGCCGCCACGTTCAGCAGCACAAAGAGCACGCCCCCAATGATCAGGAGATAGGTTGATGTTGCTTCTTCCATGATATTTCTCTGTTTAAGATACCCCATGCCGGCAAGGCCGAGAATGGTATTCCGGGCAAGCCAACAGGCAAGCCTGCAGCGCCACGCGCTATAAATGACCCCGTTTTTACAGGGAGCTGGTATGTCTGATCCTCGATCTTAAATGCCAATAAGTCGCCTTCGGCCAGCTTCATCTCATGCGCGTCGTGGCTGTTCAGCATCACGTAAGGTTCTGGCGTACGCTCTAATATCCCCCTGGCGTGGGCACTTAGCTCTTCTGATCCGAAAGTATGGTAAAGCGGCACCAGGAACAGGTGTCCGTCCAGTGGCTGGAAATGCTCCGGGGCCTCGTGGTAATGCGTGCTTTGCGTGGATGGTTTTATCAGCCTGGCACCCGGGTCACCGCCTCGTAAAGGTCCACCAATCTCCAGTTGGTATTTGTTGATAGCTTGCACCGAATTCCATCCCGGCGACCAGTAAAACGGAATGATAGAAGATGGTGCCTGCCCCCTGTATCCCTCCATGGTAAAGCTTAGCGGCGAGTCGGGGTCTTCGGCGGGTTTAGGCTCGCTTACATTATGCACGGCGTTCATGGCGGTGCGGCCGCTGAAGCGGTGGGTGGCACGAGGAATTTTCTGACCGGCAATCCGGAATTCAGCAGGAGGGGTTATCCCTTCCACGCCTTTTAGGCAATCATGCGCCACCACCATTGCCGGTAGCAGGTCGTCAAAACTGTTCCAGCCACGCATGTGCTGGTGCTGCACCTTGTCGGCGAGTTGCATGAGCCAGCGCCAGCTTTCCTGCATGTCTTCGGTGGTAGGGTAAACCTGGTAAAAGCGCTGGGCGCGTCCTTCGTTGTTTACCAGCGTACCATCCGACTCAGCAAATGAACCTGAAGCGAGTAAAATATCCGCATGCTCTGTTGTTTTGTTATGGAGCGAGTCAAGTACCAGAACCTGTTTGCATGCTCCGAAAAACTTGTCTACCTGTGCGGCGCTAGCCCTGCGGTAAAGGTCATTTTCAAGTATGATCACGGTATCCGCATAGCCGTTTTCGATGGCATCAAAGGCAGACTCTAAGCGGTGCCCGCCCAACAAGGCAAGTCCCATGCTGTTGCATTCGGGGGCAGTTAGCATAATGCCCGCGTCCTTGCCTTTTGCCTTGAGGGCATTGGCAATATTGGCGGCGGCTTTGATGATACTTTCGCGGCCGCCGTGTGTGCCGGAGATAACAGCTGGTTTTTGGGCTGCTAACAAGGCCTGTGCAATTTGTCTGGCAAAGCGTTCAGTTTGATCGCTTACATCATGCACGCTTATCTCTTCACCGGCAATTATACTTGCCACCACAAAGCCAAGTCGGGCAATTTCGGCAGGTGTGGCATTATAGGTTTCAGTGGCGATCTCATCCAGTTTCGTAGGTTGGAAAGTAGCTATAAATAGTGGTCCTTTTTTGTCTTGAATCAGTTCCCGAACAGCTGCATCCTGCCACAATGGGATTTTTGCCTTTGGCGCCTCTTCCTGCATGGGCTGTTGTCTTACCGCCTGCCTTACGGCCAGGTCCAGCATGGGGGCAGTGTTGGTAAGGTCTTCGCCTAGTATAATCACAGCGTCGCAGTGCTCCACCTCACGCAAAGACAGCACATGCGCATCCGTTGTTTGCAGTACCTCCAGGTTAAATTCAACCAAATCATGCTCTGGTTCCGATACGCCCTGGTAAAAGTGGTCATCGCCAACCAGCGTTTTAAGTGTAAAATTAGACTCCAGTGATGCCCGTGGTGAGCCAATGCCTATCACTTTACCCGACTGCATTAGCTTTGCCGCTGCTTCCAGGGCTATCTCTTTGGTGGTAGATTCGGGTAATTTGCTTCTGACCAAAGGCTTCTGGATACGGCTGGCACTGTTTACGAACTCATAGCCAAAGCGGCCCCTGTCGCAGAGGAAGTAGCCGTTCACCTGGCCGTTGTAGCGTGTGGTAATGTTGCGCAGGGTGTCGTACCGTTCGCCGGCAATGGTGTTGCAGCCCAGGCTGCAATGCTGGCAAACAGATGGCGCCGTGGTGAGGTCCCATTTACGGGTATAATGTTCTTTTAAAGTCTTGTCGGTAAAAACTCCGGTTGGGCACACTTCGGCCAGGTTACCGCTGAACTCGCTCTCCAGCACGCCGTCCTCATGGCGGCCAAAGTATAAATGGTTGTGTGCGGCAAATACGTCCAGGTCCTTGCCGCCGGCATAGTCTTTATAGTAACGCACGCAGCGGTAACACTGTATGCAGCGGTTCATCTCATGGTTCAGAAAAGGCCCAAGGTACTGGTTGCGGTAGGTGCGCTTTTCGAAGGTATACTTGCGGTAGTTGTGGCCGGTCATTACAGTCATGTCCTGCAGGTGGCAAGAGCCGCCCTCGTCGCACACGGCGCAATCGTGTGGGTGGTTGGTCATGAGCCAGCCAATTACATGGTTGCGGAAGTCCTTGGCCTGCGGGTTCTGGATGGAGATGCGCATGCCTTCCCGCACCGGCTCCATACACGACATGGTTAGTTTTCCGATGGTGTCATCCTCGTCCTTGAAGACCTTTACAGCGCATTGCCTGCAGGCACCTACTGAGCCCATGGCCGGGTGCCAGCAGAAGTATGGCAGGTCTTCGCCGAGGCCCAGGCAGGCCTCCAGCAGGTTCTTGCCCGGCGTTACCTTAAAGGGGTGGCCGTCTATGTAGATCGTTACCTTTGGTGCTACTTCTTCCATGGACATTTTTTTTCGGTGATATGCCTTTCAAAATCTTCTCTAAAGTATTTTAAGGCGCTTTGCAGCGGTTCCATTGCGCCGGGGGCCAAAGCGCAGAAGGTATTGCCAGGGCCTAAATATTTTGTATGAAAATCGAGGATGTTCATGTGTTCGGGTTTGCCTTCGCCGCGCTCCATGGCCCTTAGTACTTTCTCAACCCACGGCAGGCCCTCGCGGCAAGGCGTGCAGAATCCGCAGGATTCCTGCGCAAAGAAATGCTGCAGGTTTAGCACAAATCCAACCGGGCAGGTTTTGTCGTCGAGTACGATCATGGTACCTGTTCCCATGCGGCTACCCACTTTGGCCACCGAGCCGTAATCCATTTTTACGTCCAGGTGATCTTCCACCAGGAAATCCGTGGAGGCGCCACCAGGCAGCAAACCCCTGAAACGAAGGCCGTCTTTCATACCACCGGCATACTCTTCCAGCAGTTCACGCACGGTAACGCCCATGGGCAATTCCCAGACGCCGGGCCGTTTAACCCTGCCGCTTACGCCGTACATCTTGGTGCCGGCATCTTCGCTTCTGCTCAGGCCTTTAAACCATTCCGCGCCTTTGTTCACGATGTGGGGCAGGCAGCAAAGCGTTTCCACGTTGTTCACAATAGTTGGCCTGCCATACAAACCGCTTACCTGTGGGAATGGCGGTTTTGCACGAGGGTTTGCCCGCTTGCCTTCCAGGGCGTTGAGCAAGGCGGTTTCTTCGCCGCACATGTAGCGGCCAACGCCGGTATGCAGGTGCATGTCCAGGTTAAAGCCGGTGCCAAGTATATTTTCGCCGAGGTAGCCAGCATCGTAGGCTTCCTGTATGGCTTTGGTGATTTCGTGGGCAGCCAGTTTATAGGCCCACCGCAGAAAAACGTATGAAATGTTTGCCTGAATAGCATAGGATGCCACGATCATTCCCTCGATCAACTGGTGCGGGTTTCCTTCCAGCAGCAGGCGGTCTTTAAAGGTGCCCGGCTCCATCTCGTCGGCGTTGGCAACCAGGTATTTCGGCCCTGGTACATCCATCGGCACAAAGCTCCATTTCATGCCTGTGCTAAAGCCAGCACCGCCACGACCCTTCAGGTCAGATGCTTTTACAAGCTCCGTTACTTCGGCGGGTGTCATCTGCTTCAGGGTTTTGCGCACCGACTCGTAGCCACCCACTTTCTCATACTCTTTTAAGCTGAGTGGCTGCCGGCCTGCTACTATATGTTGGGTCAGGGGTGTTTCCATGGTTGCCATGCTTTTGATTAGGCGTATTTGTTAAGTATCGCGTCAAGCTGTTCGGGCTGCAGGTCCTGGTACAGGTCGTTGTCTATCATCAGGGCAGGGGCCCGGTCGCAGCAGCCGAGGCAGACATTCGGCAACATGGTAAAGCGTCCGTCGGGGGTAGTTTGCCCATACTGTATGCCAAGTTTGGCAGTTAAGTACTCCCGCAGATTTTCGTAGCCTACTACCCAGCAACTGATGCTGTCACAGACAAGTATCATGTGCCTGCCCACCGGTTGCCGGAATATCAGGTTATAGAAGGTGGCCACACTGTCCAGTTCCGCCGGAGACATGTCCATCAGGTCTGCAACGGCTTTCAGTGTATCATCCGATACCCAGCCACGCTGCTGCTGCACCACTTTAAGCGCCTCGATGCAGGCTGCCTTTTTTACCGGCACCAGCGATATCTCGTGCTCGATCTTCTGTATTTCCTCTGCGGTTAGTGCTTCCATGGTTCAAATGTTAGATTTTTGGACACATGACGTTAGACTTAAGACACAAGACTGAAGTATGATTTTATAAATGAACATCGGCTTTTCATGTGTCTATTATCAAGTTTAACTTACTTGTGTTTGGTGGTACAAGCAGCGCCATACTTGATATAGCGCCACCATGTACCGTGTTATTCACTCATTCAAAATTCACTCAATCACTCAATCACTCATTGCTTACCTGTCAATATCTGCCAGCACATAGTCCATGGCCCCAAGTATAGATAGCATGTCGGCAACTGTGTAGCCTCTGCTGATATAAGGCAGCATTTGCATGTGCGGGAACGATGGAGTCCGGATGCGCACGCGGTAAGGCGATGTACTTCCGTCGCTTGTCAGGTAATAGCCATTTGCTCCCTTGGTGGCCTCGATGCAACTCATGGCCTCGCCGGGAGGTATAACCGGACCCCAACTAACACCCAAAAAGTGTGTGATCAGGGTTTCGATATCGTGCATGGTGTTTTTCTTGATAGGAGGGGTGGTAAGCGGATGGTCAGCCTTGTAAGGGCCTTCCGGCATGTTTTTGAGGCACTGCTCAATAATGCGAAGGCTCTGGCGCATTTCCTCTACCCGAACCACGGCACGGTCGTAACAGTCGCCGTTGGCAGCAATAGGAATGTCAAAATCGAACATCTCGTAGCCGGAGTATGGCCGCTTTTTACGGAAGTCCCACTCCATGCCGCAGGCTCTCAGTCCCGGGCCTGTTACGCCCCATTCAATAGCCTCTTCTAAGGTGAAAATGCCGATACCCACGGTGCGAGCCTTGAATAGGCTGTTCTTCATCACCATGCTGTCGTACTCGCGCAGGCGTTTCGGGAAGTAGTTGATGAAGTCCTGCACCAGTGTTTCCCAGCCTTTTGGTAGGTCTTGTGCCACACCGCCTATTCTAAACCAGTTGGGGTGCATGCGGCCGCCGCAAACAGCCTCTATAATATTGAAGATCTTTTCCCTGTCAGAGAACATGTAGAATACCGGGGAGAGCTGGCCAAGGTCCTGTGCAAAAGTGCCATACCACACCAGGTGACTGGCTATCCGGAAGAGTTCGCAAAGCATTACCCGGATCACTTTTACCCGGTCAGGTACCTCAATGCCAGCCAGTTTCTCTACTGACAGCAGGTAGGCCAGGTTGTTCATCACGCCGCCCAGGTAATCTACCCTGTCGGTGTAGGGTATGTAAGTATGCCAGGTCTGGCGTTCCCCCATTTTCTCAGCGCCCCTGTGGTGGAAACCAATGTCGGGTATGGCATCCACGATGTCTTCGCCGTCCAACTGAAGTATGATGCGCAAAACGCCGTGCGTGCCCGGGTGCTGTGGGCCAATATTCAGAAACATAAAGTCACTGTCGGCGCTTTGCTGCTCCAGGCCCCATTCTTCGGGCTTAAATTGTAGTGCAGCCTGTTCCAGGTCAACTTTTTCGTCATAAAGCTGGAAAGGTCCCATTTCTGTGGCCCTGGCCGGATGCTCTTTGCGGAGCGGGTGACCAACCCAGGTGCGGGGCATTAGTATGCGCGACAGGTGCGGGTGCCCGTCGAACTTGATGCCGAACATATCATAGATCTCACGCTCGTACCAGTTGGCATTGGCCCACAGTTCGGCTATACTTGGCGCTTTCGGAAATTCATCGGTAAGGGCCACCTTCAGCCTGATAAAGCGGTTGAGCTCGAACGAGAAGAGGTGGTAAACGAGTGTGAAGGTAGCGGCGGGGCTTCCGTTGCGCTTTTGGTGGGTGCGTTCATCAATAGCAGTCAGGTCGTAGAGCATTTTAAAAGGCTGCTGTATGCCTGTCTTCAGAAAACGCAGGGTTTCCTTCAGCTTGTCGCCGGGCAACCAGAGGGTGAGAATCTCGTCCCGTGTGTCCTGGTTCGTAAATATGTCTTCGCCGAACCGGGTTTGCAGTTCAGCTAAAATACTGCTATTATTTTCCATAAGGAGGAATGAAAAATGAACGCCTGTTTATCTTATATCATTTTATGCTACTTTTTATTCGTATCTCGTTATTCGTATCTCGAATCACGTATCAAGTATCACGATTAGCGAGTATAGAAATTGTAAACTATTTAAAGTGAGTTTGTTATACTTAACTTTTAAATCTTAACTATATTTAAACTTCATCCGGCGACCTGAAGTGCGTCATGGAATCTCGTCTTTCTTTCATGCGTTCTTTCACGTCAACTTTTTCCGGCTTTACTACACCCTGCTCACCAATTACCCAGCTTAGCGGCCTTCTTTCTTTGCCCACACTTTCGGCCAGCAGCGTCAGGCCGTGCATAAAGGCATCGGGTCGGGGAGGACAGCCTGGCACATATACATCCACTGGCAAGAACTTGTCAACGCCCTGCACCACACTGTAGATATCATACATGCCACCACTGTTGGCACAAGAGCCCATCGAGATAACCCACTTTGGCTCCATCATTTGCTCATGAAGCCTTTTTATGATTGGGGCCATTTTGATGAATACCGTTCCGGCAATGATCATCACGTCGGCCTCGCGGGGTGTGCCCCGTATTACTTCTGCACCAAAGCGGGCCACATCATACTTGGGCGTCATGCTGGTGGCCATCTCTACGAAGCAACACGACAAGCCAAAATGGAAAGGCCACATGGAGTTCTTGCGGCCCCAGGCCAGCAGGTCCTGCACCGTGGTGAGCATGATGCTTTGCTGCACAGCTTCCTCGTAAGATCCTGTCCCTTTCACCGTGTTTGCGGGTGCATCGGGTTTACTTAGCCACCATTTCATATTGTCGTAGTTAGTTATTCGTTGTTCGTTATTAGTTATTCGAAGTATAATTTATTGCCCCTCCTCGTAGGGTTAGGTTTACACTCTCTACTATTTTCAAATCGTTACTTCGACTATCTACTAATTCTTCTATTTATCTAAAGCAGTCTATCGTCAAACAGTACTTTGTCAATCAGTCCTTTAAAGTCGTGCTACGAACTACAGCCCACTCACTCAATAGGCTTATTAATCAACTTCCTGTATGCTTTTAAGATCTTTTTGCCGTCAGGTCCGAAGTCGAGTGCCCCGTTTCTCCATTCGTAGATAAGCACGACGATCAGGAGAGCAATGAAGACCACAACGCCCACATAGCCATACCAGCCCAGATCTCTGAATGCGATGGCCCAGGCAAGAATAAATACCGTTTCCACATCAAAAATGACGAATAGCATGGCTACCAGGTAAAATTGGGATGAGAAGCGTAGCCTGGCAGAACCTGCGCTCAGGATACCGCCTTCATAGGGTTGTCCGGTGGCACGTTCGTTATGGTGCTGCCCTAGCATGTATGACAGCCCCATGATTAGGACGACCAGGCTCAGCACTATAGCGCCATACACCAGCAAAGGCCACAAGACCACAGTGTTTTCTTCAGAAGCAAGCATACGCAACCACTCCACCTTTCGGCGGCATTTAAGTGATACAAACGTTTAGGTAAGTCACCCCCGGATCTGCAAAGCCCTTTTAGCCATCAGGTGCCGGAAATGTAATGCTCTAGGTTCTCTATGATGAACTTTTGTTCATTTATGATATACTTCACAATGTCACCGATCGAGATCAGGCCTACAAGCTTATCTTTTTCGAAGACAGGTAAATGACGTATGTACTTGTGAGTAACCAAACCCATGCATTCTTCCAGCGTTGTATCCGGTGTTACCGAAACCGGGTGTTCTGTCATTACCTCTTTAATGCGGGTTTCTTTGGATGCCTTTCCTTTCAGGATCACTTTGCGTGCGTAGTCACGCTCTGTAAAAATGCCGACAAACTGGTCATTCTCGTCTAACACAATCAATGCACCGACGTTTTTTTCAACCATTTCCTCCAGCGCACTGAAAACAGTATCCTCCGGATGAACAGCAAAAATGGCGTTTCCTTTAGCTTGTAAGATACTTCTGACTGTTCCCATGCTGACCTCCTGAAATTTTAAGGGTAAGAGATTGGATTTTTGCCTTTATACGGATGGTTTTTAAAAAAGGACAATAAAATCATAAAAATATACTTTTTTTATGCCTGGTGCTCCAGATTTATAAGTGAGAGAGCCTCAGGGGGATACCTTTTAAAATATAGCTGAAAGTAAAGCTTGTGTACCAAAACTGTTCTGAAGCAGCACAGTAAAATAAAATTATACTTTAATGTTTTTTATATGGATAAAAATAGTTTACCCCCTGGTTTTACCGATATGCTGGACTTTGGCCTGGTAGAAGCCTTGTTAGGAAGGCGTTCAAGACGATTTTTTATGGGTGCAGAGATACCGGACGGTGTGTTTGCTTATACTTCCAGGCATGAACCCGTGCCCCTGAGTGAGCTTGAAAAACTGTTGGTGGTAACAGCCTGTGCCGGCAACACAGGCTGGCACAACATGATATACAGGGCGCAGCGTTATGCACCGCATCTCTCAAACTATGCGGCAGCTGCAGGCGGACGCACCTTTCCGTCGGCGGCGGGTTTCCATACCAGTAAAACGTTTTTCACGGATGATGTTGGGGTTTACGTGCTGGATAACCGGGATGCGCCGGCCTCGGCAGAGCGTGCCCCTGACGGAAGTATGGACCTGGGCAGCGTGGTAGATGCACTGAAGCAACAAGTGCGAAAGTTACAGGATGGGAGGTTGCGTTTACCGTCTGAGGTGCCCTATGTGGAGGCGCACAATACCTGGGTGGCCAATAAGCCCGGTACATTGCTGGTAATTCCGGTGGCTGATCTGGCACAGCACGTGTTACTGGCTATTTGCTACATGCTCCAGAACGGGATGGTGCTAACCGACGACATAAACAAGCGGCCAATACCAGGTATAGACAAGTATAAAGATAAAGTGGACAACAGCAGCACCTGGCCCATTACGTTCGTGGACCAGCTGTCATTGGCCGAAGTAACCGTAGAGCTTGCCACCAGTTGCTATGCCGGTGCTTTGATGCTGCAGGCCATGGGGCTGGGTGGCTGGATGTACGATGGGCTTGATCTTTTTAGTGTGCTGGGTGCAAGCGGCAACCCCGAAGTTTCCGGACTCGGCTTCAGGTTTGATTCGAGTGCAAACTGGCCATACCCTAATCCCACCGGTTTGAAAGGCGTAATGGAAGGCTTTTGTCCACCGCATTACCCGGATATGCGTGCCGCCGTGGAGGCAGTTTATGAACGCAAGTTCGGCAAAGGAGGTCCATTTAACCCGGAAACGCCGGGCCCCTGGAGAGATTCTGGAAGAGTGAGAGGCTCCGCACAGGTGCACGAAGAATGGTTTAGAGAATGTGTGGCCCTGCAGGCACAGTATGTGTTCGATACGTTTGGAAAGTTTCCGGCAACCGTTCCGTCTATTTTCACGCTCATGTATCTGCAGGCACATCATCTGGACCTTGAATTTTACGATAAATTCTACAAAGACGGCGCCTATCTGCATACTCATGCCAACCACATGAAAAAGTGGCACTGATGCTTGCTGCTAAATAAGTATAATCAGCGCAGCTCATGCCTTGGCATAAGCTGCGCTACAGAGTTTTTGCCTAATCTTTCAAAATCTTGAAGTTATGCAGCCTGTTCTGTTCATCGGTAATCCTCAAAATGTATATCCCTTTTTTGAGTAATCTATCTATAGCCAAAGTATGGATTTTGCGGTCCTGGTCTGGGACAGAAGTTTTTACATAGATTTGTCTTCCAGTAAGATCATACAGTTCAAGCAGTTTAATACCTGACCCAACTACATTGCTCACAACGTTAATTTCCTGCCCAAACGGATTTGGATAAACCGAAAACGCATCTGTTAAAGTATTCGTGGCTGATGTTATACTTTGTGTCTGAGAGGCACTTAAGTACGGCGATAGCCTGCTTCCGGGTATGGGCCTCTCGAAGGTTCCGTCGGGCAGCTGCCAGCCCACGGCCAAGTTGTCGCCGCCGGCCTCCTCCTTGTGCAGGGCCTCGATGTAGTAGCGCTGGCCTGCCTGCAGGCTCACCTTCACCGACTGCTGGCTGGTGTACTTTGTCCACTCGCGGGGGTTGGTCCAGCCGTTGACCTGGGCGATCATGCGCTTGGCGGCCGGGTCCTGGGAGGTGCTCAGCAACAGGTCCGAGCCGTTGTCCCCCGCTATCCAGAAGGTGTACTCGCCCGTGGCCGGCGCCGTCACGTAGCCGCGGTAGCGGGCCCCGTAGTTGTCTGCCACGTTGCTGGGCCCCTCGAAGATGGTGGGCTCGCTCACGCTGGTTGGGGCGGTGCCCACGGGGATAGCGCCCGTGCCGTAGCCCGATACGTTGGCCCAAAACTCCCTGGTGATCCTGCCGGTGGTGGTAGGAGGGGGTGGTGTGCCATTTATTATACTTTGTATGCCACCCAACCATTTTATAGCCATTTTCTCTTCACCACTGGCATTAGGATGTACACCATCATATGTGTCAACTCCTGTCGTAGGATCGAACCCAACCGTATGGTCTACAAGTATAACCGGAGACTGTGAGGTGTTTAACTCCTGCACAAGACTGGGGATCGCATTATTCAGAGCATTTATATTGGCATGTGCCGTTGGCCCTACCACCTGGAGATATGCGGGTATCGCTTTAGCCATCAGTACCGCCACGTTCGGATTATCAAGCCTTAACAATCTTACAACCTCTCGCATTTCCGCAATGGTTTCTGTTACAGATTGGTTCTGAAACATATCATTGGTACCGAGGTGCATCAGCACAATATCAGGTGTATAACTTCCCAGCCATTGTGAGAGCTTACCAGCACTGGCTTGCCCGGATGCTCCATTAATGATCTCATCTGTTCTCCAGCCCCAATGTCCTTCATGGTCTCTGTCAAACGTTTTTCCATTATAAGCAGGCCAGGTCGGATTGCCATTATAGTTGCTATTTAAGCTTCCGATCAGGTCAAAGTTGTAGTTGGCATCTATCAATTTTTTCCAGAGCGGGTACCTGTAACTCTGTGTGGTACTGGAGGCCTGGGTTATAGAGTTTCCGAGCGGTAGGATACTGTATACTTTTGTGTTGGAGCTGGTAACAGTGATAGTTATAGAAGCGGATGTTGTAGCGCTTCCTGCATTATCAGTTGCCCTAGCGGTTAAAGAATAGGAAGCTGCCGTGCCGGGTGTCCAGTTTATACTATAAGGACTTGTTATATCTTCGCCAACTTTTGTCCCGTTTGCCAGAAACTCTACTTTGGTAATGCTACCGTCTGCATCAGAGGCAGAGGCACTGTAAGTTATGGTTTGGCCCAAAGTATAGCTGGAGCCATTGGATGGACTGCTAATAACCACTGTTGGTGGTTGATTAGTAGGCGGAGGTGTGGTTCCCCCCGAGAAGGGCGACAGCCTGCTTCCAGGTATGGGCCTCTCGAAGGTTCCGTCGGGCAGCTGCCAGCCCACGGCCAGGTTGTCGCCGCCGGCCTCCTCCTTGTGCAGGGCCTCGATGTAGTAGCGCTGCCCGGCCTGCAGGCTCACCTTCACCGACTGCTGAGTGGTGTACTTTGTCCACTCGCGGGGGTTGGTCCAGCCGTTGACCTGGGCGATCATGCGCTTGGCGGCCGGGTCCTGGGAGGTGCTCAGCAACAGGTCCGAGCCGTTGTCGCCGGCGATCCAGAAAGTGTACTCGCCCGTGGCCGGCGCCGTCACGTAGCCGCGGTAGCGGGCCCCGTAGTTGTCTGCCACGTTGCTGGGCCCCTCGAAGATGGCCGGCTCGCTCACGCTTGTCGGGGCGGTGCCCACGGGGATGGCGCCCGTGCCGTAGCCCGACACGTTGGCCCAGAACTCCCTGGTGATCTTGCCGGTGGTGGTAGGAGGGGGTGTGCTAGATAGTGTAAAAGTTGCCGTTACGCTCTTGTTGCTGTTCATGGTAAGGGAAAGCGGGTTTGTGCTGCCTGTCGCGTCGCCGGACCAGCCTGAAAAGACATAGCCTAATGCCGGTGTAGCGGTTAACTGCACTACTGTGCCGCTGGTATACGTTCCACTGTTGGGCGAAACTGTGCCAGACCCATTAACATTTACTGTTAAAGTATAGTTTACAGTAGGCGGAGGTGTGGTTCCCCCCGAGAAGGGCGACAGCCTGCTTCCGGGTATGGGCCTCTCGAAGGTTCCGTCGGGCAGCTGCCAGCCCACGGCCAGGTTGTCGCCGCCGGCCTCCTCCTTGTGCAGGGCCTCGATGTAGTAGCGCTGGCCTGCCTGCAGGCTCACCTTCACCGACTGCTGGGTGGTGTACTTTGTCCACTCGCGGGGGTTGGTCCAGCCGTTGACCTGGGCGATCATGCGCTTGGAGGCCGGGTCCTGGGAGGTGCTCAGCAACAGGTCCGAGCCGTTGTCCCCCGCTATCCAGAAGGTGTACTCGCCCGTGGCCGGCGCCGTCACGTAGCCGCGGTAGCGGGCCCCGTAGTTGTCTGCCACGTTGCTGGGCCCCTCGAAGATGGCCGGCTCGCTCACGCTGGTCGGGGCGGTGCCCACGGGGATGGCGCCCGTGCCGTAGCCGGTCACGTTGGCCCAGAACTCCCTGGTGATCTTGCCGGTGGTGGTACCACCTCCGCTTCCGGTCACTGTAATCGCTACAGGTGCCGATTCAACTGTATGATTATCTGTGTCAGTGCCAATAGCCTTGATTGAATAACTGCCTCCCGGCACATTAAACCAGGTGGCAGAGAATGGTGCAGCCGTTGCCTCCGCAATTTTTATAGTGCCCTGATAGTATGCTACTTTACTCCATGTGCGGGCCACCTCGGCAAAACTCACACTTAGATTAATATTAGAACCTGCTGTAAAAGTTTGGCCTGAAGTAGGGGAAGTCAGCGTGATAGGCTTTATCACACCACCGCTGCAATCCGGGTAAATGTCAACAAAGTCTGAACCTGACAGTCCTTCCGGATCTGTTACTTTCAGTGATATGCGGTAAAAGTATGTCTCCCCGTCGCAGCCAATCGGGGTTATGGTTGTAGAGGTTGTTGGGTTTGTGTCAATCGGCTCCGGGTGGGTATGTGTGTTATGGTGCAGCACTGTCTGCCACTCATACTTTAACAGGGAATTGGAACTTTCAGCATCAGATACGTTTGCCTGAAGTGGGTAAACCGTGTTTTGGGTCATGGGGTATTTCGTGCCATCAGCCGGACTGGTAATAGCGACAGTAGGCGGTGTGCCGTTAAGGGCAATGTTAAGGGTGGTAGTAGCTGAGGCTCCGCCGGAATCCGTTACTTTCAAAGTTACTTTATAAACCACCCTGCCGGAGGCTGTAAAAGTATGGCTCGGGTTTGCAGTTGTAGCATGTGCCGAACCATCGCCAAAGTCCCAATCATAAGTGAGCGGCTTGCCCTCCGGGTCAGAAGAGCCGCTTCCATTAAACTGTACAGTTAAAGGGCTTATTCCGAATAATTTATCTGCAGTTGCTACTGCAATTGGAGGACTATTGGTGGCATTATAGCTTACCTTGCGTAACTGGTAGGCATAATTTATATAGTATAACCCGCCGTATACCGGGTTTGTGGCCATGGCAACCACATGTGCGTTCTGGTTTATAAAATTAGAAACAGACTGTGGGGCATCGGTAGAACTAAATTTTGAATTTTTGATCCAGCCGTCCACGTAATCGCCGAAAAAGTAAGTGTTTTTATATTCTGCCGGAAAATCGTCTCCGGTATACCAGATACCACCTGTAACTGAACTCCCTGTAAACTGCGGACCTGTTACCGGTGAGTTTGACGAGCCAATTAAAGCCACATCCGGGTTTTCGCCATTAAAAATACCTGTTCTGGCTGCCGTTCCCTTTTCTTTGTGCCACCAGTCAAATACAGGTCGTTGGTGCACAAACAGTTTATAAGTTGTACCGGAGATTGGAACGTTGTAGTCGCAGGGGTTCCCAAAGTATGGTGTTGTGGATTTTAAGGGTTGTTTTATCAAGTCTCTGTAGTAGAAGTACTGTTGCGTACAGTTGCCTTGCCCATAGAGCGGGTTTGGTGGATCGTAAGTGTTAGGCACCTGCACATGATAGTACCACTCCTGTTGCGTTAGCCCTTCGTAAATGGGCCAACCAAAGTTCTGGCCGGCTTTGGTGATGACGTTGATCTCCTCCCAATTGTACCAGCCAACATCTCCAGCATAGATCACACCCGGAAAATTGGCACCCCCGGTACCGGGTTTTATCGAAAACCTGAAGACGTTGCGGAAGCCCAGCGCCCAGACCCTGGAAGCTGGCGATCGCGGTGCTGAGGAGTTATAGTATGGATTGGAAGGCAATCCGTTGCCAGTAGCGGGGTCTACACGCAATATTTTACCGTTAATGCAATTTACCTGCTGCGCCCTGAAAGCACCTATATTTTCTTTGCTGGTAATAATGCCATCCTGAATGGCCTGCGGTATGTACGTGTCATTGGGGTTTGCCGGATCATAGCCTTTGTCAACATAGCCTGCTGAGGCTCCGTCACCGATAGAAAGAAGCAGGGACCCGTCTTCGCCGAATACTACACTGCCTACCCCGTGTCCTGTATACAGTATTGGTAGTCCAGTAGATTTAGTCTCTCCGATCAGGATTTTCCTGCTTGCAGGGTCTACTGTGCGTTTACTGTCGGAGGTCCTGGCTGTATAGCGCGTAAGTCTGCCGATAGAGGCGCTGAAGTATTCGTTAGCGGACGGGTTATAACTGCCTGTTCCAAAGTATAACAAATGATGCCTGTCTACTGCATAGAGGGCATAAACATACCCGTTGCTTTCAAAATTAGGATCCAGGGCAAAGCCTAACAGTCCGTGGTCTTTCCAGTCGCCAACTTCTTCGCTTATATTCAGGAAAGGAGTGGTAAGTTTTTGGCCGTTTTCTACGAGCCATACTTTGCCGCCTTTTTCCCAAACATACATGCGGTTGCCATCTTTCGAGAAGGTAAGGCCAACAGCAGCGTTCCAGTTATCACCAATCTGCACGTCGCTAAAGCCTGTTGGCTGAGGGTAAGTTTTAAAACAGAAGGTAAGAGCAAGTGCCATGATAAGAGCAAGCTTGCCTTGTGTTCGCTTTCTGAAAAGTAAAAGCTTGCACAAAAAGGTAAACGATAATCTCATACTAGGTAGAAATAGGGTTACAATTACTAGGCGTGGGCGGGCGAAGGATAATGCCTTTAAAAAGGAGTAAATCAGTATCAGAAAACACTTTTACCTGTACAGGCAAAATAACGTGGAGTATTTTCTAAGCAAAAACCAGTGATAAACTATACTAAAATTACGTGTCCAAACTTTGATGAGTTTATACTATTTTGTTATACTGTTGTATAATTATACTTTGTAGGGTGTAGCTACCTGTATGAAGACTCTGCTAAAGAAAAGATACAATAATTTACCTGTACAGATGCGCCCAACCCAATAATTAGCAGCAGTCAACCTTCTTTTGAAGATTCTACCATACGGTGACAGACTGAGCTTTAGTAGGCATTAAGACGGAAACATCTAACACTTCTAATTCAGCGTAAGGCAGTGTATGCGCAAAATCACACACTGGCTTGAAGGAATTACGGGAGTTTCGGCAGATTTTTACGAACACCTGCTGCTCACACTGGCAGTGGTGCTGGGGCTGTGGCTGCTGAGCACCTTGATCCTGAGCATCGTTTTTAAACGCGAAAAAGACCTGCGCAAGCGCTACAAGTGGCGTAAATTCACCAACTACATCATCACCTTTATTGGCATCATACTTCTGGTAAACGTATGGTTCGGGGGCTTGCAGAGTATTGCTACTTTCCTGGGCCTGCTATCTGCCGGACTGGTGCTGGCCCTCCGGGAGCCGGTGCTTAACATGGCCGGCTGGGTGCTCATCATCTGGAAGCGGCCTTTCCGGATAGGTGACCGGATACAGATAGGGGAGTATTTTGGCGATGTGATCGACCTCCGGCTGTTCCAGTTTTCCATTAATGAGATAAGGGGCTGGGTAGATGCGGACCAGGCGACAGGCCGTGTGGTCAATATACCCAATGGCAGGCTGTTCACAGACCCGCAGGCCAACTATAACTATGGCTTTCCTTTTATCTGGAACGAGGTTTCGGTGGTGATAACGTTCGAGAGTAACTGGCACCGTGCCAAGGCCATACTTTCAGAGATCGTGGAGCGGCACAGCGAGAAACTGACGGAGCAGGCATTGCAACAGATCAAGAAACAGTCGCAGCGGCACCTCATCTTTTATGAAGACTTCAGCCCCAGGTTGTTCACAGACGTGCGGGAGAATGGCGTCCGGATTACCATGCGCTACATGTGCAGCCTAATGCGTAGAAGGCAAAGTACCAACAACATCTGGGAAGACGTACTCACGGCTTTTGCCAGCACGGACGATGTACATTTTGCGTACCCTACCACGCGCTTTTACCAGTACCACGAAGGGCAGGATATGCAACGTCCCAATGCCCCGCTTTAACGAACGTATACTTTTAAGGTGTTTAAGATCAGTGCTTTCCATTTTGCTCATCCAAAGTATAAATGCCTGTTAAATAGGTATAGGTAACAGATACGCTGTGACGGTACTGGTGTAATTAAAACAAAATGAAACCGGAGCAGTATGTTACAAACCAAGCAGTTTTGCTATCTTGTTGTGGCAAAGCCAGTATCCAAAACAAATTTTAGATGGATTTTCAGAAGATTTTCAACCTTGTTCCTGAGCCAATTGTAGTAGTCTCACCTAAATTTGAAATACTTGCAGCTACCGACACTTACCTAAAGGTAACCATGCGCTCGCGCGAGGAGTTGATTGGGCGGCATTTCCTGCAAACTTTCCCAGATAACCCTAATGCGGAGGAATCGAAAAATGAGCGTTTGCTGAGGCAGTCGCTGGAGAATGTGCTGCGCACCAAAAAAGTGGATTACCTGGATGTGCTGCGCTACGACATACCAAGGCCTGAGGCATTGGGAGGGGGCTTCGACATCAGGTACTGGGAGGCTTCGCACACACCCTTACTGAACGAAACCGGCGAAGTGGAGGCCATAGTGCAACGTACCAGCGACGTGACCGAGCGCGAAATGGCCAAGCTTGCCCTCTCCGAAAGCCAGGAAAAGTTCAGGTTTATGGCCGAGGCCATGCCTTTGCTCTTATTTACCCTGGATGAGAAAAACAGGCTGACTTACCTGAACAGCAGGTGGGAAAGATACACAGGCCATACTATAAAGGAATTGCTGCACAGTGGCATACTGCAGACGATACACCCCGAGGATGCCCCGCTTTTCGATAACAGGCTGCAGGAAGCATTGCTGCAAAGCAAGGAGCTACAGATCGAGATAAGGGTAAGAGCAAGGGAGGGAGTGTACCGCTGGCACCTGGCCCGTATTCTGCCACAACTCGATGAAGCCGGTAAACTGATGATGTGGGTAGGGGCTATTACGGATATACACAGTGCCCGGCAAATGGTGGAGGAGCTGCTGGAAGCCAACACCCAGATGGCGCAACTATCAGAGCATGTGCAAAAAGCCTACAACAAGGCGGAGGCGGAGCGCATGAAGTTCGAGCGTCTTTTCATGGAGTCCCCGGCGTTTTTCTGCATCCTGAGGGGACCGGAACATCGTTTCGAACTTATCAATGACAATTACCAGAAGCTGATTCCCGGAAAGCAAGTGCTAGACAGAACAGTGGCAGAAGCCATACCGGAGGTCGTAGAACAGGGCTATATCGATATCCTGGATAATGTATACCGGACCGGACAGTCATTTTCCGCAAACCGAACCCTCGTTAAACTCGACAGAAACAATACCGGTGAGCTGGAAGACGTTATGTTGACCTTTCAGTATCTGCCTTTATATAATGAGCATCATCAGGTAGATGGTATACTTGTGTTCGGGTATGAAGTATCAAACCCGGAAGCCTGATTTATTTTTAACCATTGCTTAACCTCTTGACTTTTATCTGCTTTAGATGAACAGCGTGCAGTTAGATATTCAGCAATTAAGGATTAAACATATCTTGTTTAAGTCCAGGCTGCGCTCTGTGCTGTTTGGCGGCGACTTTGATGAAAGTTTTTTCTCGGAGAGAGGCCCGGTTGATACGTGGTTTGTGGAGGTGGGCATGCCAAAGTACAGCCAGTTTGATCAGATAAAGGAGTTGTACAGGATACACAGAGAGCTCATCGCGCTGGCACGTCAGTTAATATCGCTGTACCAGAACAGCAGGATCGAGGAGGCACATGATGGGTTAAGGCTGGTTGATCAGAAATCGGAAAAGTTTTTAAGGCTGCTATCGATGGTAGAGCAACTCCCGGTGTAAGTTCGGGTGCCACCTGACCCCAAAAATAGCCCGAAAGCCTGCTTGTTTTCCAACCTTTAAAATGATTTTGTGTAGCTATGCTCGGGAACGTAATCATACTTGTTATCAGTGGCTTACTGCTCCGGATTGAGCGTAAACAGCTTATACAGGTGCTGGGTTTAACAAAACCAATGTACAGGTTGCTCCAGTTCGGCATCGGTTTTCTGGCTACAGCTTTGCTTGCCATACTTATAAGCAGTCTCTTTGCTTTGGTGGCCAATTTTGACTGGATACCTGCCAGCGGGTTTACGGGTTCATTTTTCCTCGATGGTCTTTACAGGGTATTTAACTCCGTGCTTTATGAAGAGCTGATCTTCAGGGGGTATCTGTTATACAAGGCAATAGCATACCTTGGAGAGCGCAAGGCTAATTTTCTGAGTGCAGCAGCCTTTGGTGTGTACCATTGGTTTTCTTTTAACATACTGGGCAATCCAATCTTGATGGGCTGGGTACTTTTCTATACTGGTGTCTGGGGGCTGATGTTTGCCTATTCCTATTCCAAAACACGTTCCATTGCCCTGCCTGTCGGCCTTCATCTTGGCTGGAACCTCGTAGACCAGTACATCTTCTCTGATGACCAGCTTAGTTTGTTTGAGCCCCTTACCAGTATCCATACCCGTAACTTAAGCTCCCTGGAAAGTATGCTGTACATCCATTTGCCAGTGCTGGCATTTGCCGTGATGGTGGTTGTGTTGCTTTCCAAATTTAAGAAGAAGTATAGTTTCGGCTAAAGTATAACCAAATTGCCTTACCGCTTGTACTATATCAAAAACACAGCAAAACAGGTATGGATAACTTTTTAGAGGCAGCTATAGCAGAAGCCAGAAAAGGGTATGAGGAGGGTGGTATTCCCATCGGCTCCGTTCTGGTACACAAAGGCAAAATTATTGGCAGGGGGCATAACAAGCGGGTGCAACAGGGAAGCGTGGTGCTTCACGGCGAAATGGATGCCCTGGAAAATGCCGGCCGGCAACCAGCCGCTGTTTATAAGGAGTGTACCATCTATACCACTTTGTCTCCGTGCGCCATGTGCTCAGGCACAATCCTGCTTTATGGCATACCCCGCGTGGTAATAGGGGAGAACCTGACCTTTATGGGCGAAGAGGAATACCTGCGGGCCAGAGGGGTAGAGGTGGAGGTGGTTAACAACGAGGAGTGCTACCAACTGATGCAACAGTTTATTAAGGAAAAACCAGAACTGTGGAACGAAGATATTGGCGTGTAAGACTTAACTCCACGACAAACAAAAAGGGACACCGGTTTAATGGGTGTCCCTTTTTGTTTGGCAAAGTATAAATCATTTCACCACCTTGATCAGGGTGCCGCGCTCTACACGGTCCTGTAGCTGCATGCCGTTCAATACAGCAAGTTCTTCCAGGCGTTTCTGGTCTTTGGCATAAGGTTGCAGTATTTGTTGCAGTGTGGTTGTCTGCGGTACTGTTACAATGTTGATGCGCTCTGGCTTCTTGTTGAGTTTAGCTGGGTCTGTCAGAGGCCTGAAGCTTTCCATGGTGTTGGTAAACAGTCGGGCATAGGAGTCGAAAGACTGGGCAGCAGTTATACCCATCAGGCTGTAAATTCTGCCTTCGTACTGTATCAGGTATGTTAAGGTACGGATGGTGCCCTGTTCCTGCTGCTGATCGGCGACTACAGCCAGGGCCGGCAAACCATTTACCGTTGTGTTACCAGACTGCACCGGCTTAAGGTTATACTTTTGCATGATCTGCTGCGCGGCTTCCTGCAAGGAGTTGCCGGGGGCCAGGGTCAGGTTCATCATGGCTTTTCCGTCTTTCGGGGCCATCTGGAAAACCTGCGGCGAGTTCATGTAGCTCCAGTTGGCAGGTATCGGGAACTGGAACTTCAGTTCCGGATGATAAAACACCTGGTTCTCTACAAATCCCTGTTTCGGGTCTTCGCCATAGATCATGCCGTCTATCATGCGCAGGTATGACTCGCGGCCTACATCCAGCACAGTGGCATTGAGTTTCTTCTGCCATTCGCCTGCCAACTGCTGCACCGTCATGTAGCGGTTTTCAGGGTTTGGGTGTGTAGATAAAAACTCTGGGATAGCTGAGCCGCCTTCTTCCTGTTTGCGCTGCAGCGTCAGGAAAAAGTCTGCCATTTCATCGGCGTCGTAGCCTATTTTGGTGGAGTACTCTACACCAAGCCTGTCTGATTCCCGTTCATCGTCGCGCCCAAATTTCAGGAACAACAAGCCAAGGCCCTGAGAAGCCATATCGCCGAACTGCGCCAGCTCGGGTGCGATAACCATGCCGGCTATCAGGCCCACCTGTGCCAGTATGGCCTTGCTTTGTTGCTGTGCGGAGTGGCGTGCTGCAATGTGGCCTATCTCGTGGCCGAGCACACCGGCAAACTGGGCCTCGTTGTTAAAGTGCGCCATTATGCCACGGGTAAAGTATACGTAGCCCCCCGGCACGGCAAACGCGTTGATCACTGGCGAGTCCAGGATCTTAAAATTATACTTGATATTGCTACGGTGTGAGATGGCTGCCATTTTCTGGCCTTTTTCATCAATGAAACGCTTTAACGCGGGGTCATCATAAAGCCCAAACTGTGCCACGATCTGAGGGTCTGCCTGCTGGCCGAGGGCCAGTTCCTGCGCCTCCGACATGAGGATCACTTCTTTCTTTCCTGTTACGGGGTTTTTAGAACAGGAACTACATATAGCCAAAGTGCCTGCCAGCAGGCAAGCGGAAATATACTTTTTCATAGTTGTGTGTTTGTTGTCTGAGTGGCAGCCCCAGACAGTGCGCCTGCCCGGGAATTGCCTTGATCATTTACTAAAACTAAAACGATTCAGCAAAGTATAGGTTACCTTGTTAGGCCTGGGCAAGCTTTGATACTGTGCCTTTTACAGGCTAACAGAATTGCAGTATTTGGGTACGGCTTATGAACGGTGGATAATTCGGGAAATGGAATAGTCATCCAGGGGCTTCTGTAAAAAGCCAGTCACCAGCTTATAGTTGCTCGCTTTCTCCACTTCATCCTCGCTAACAGAAGAGGTGAGAATGTATATCTGGCAAACCTTTATCAGTACATCCTCATAAGGCAGCAGCTCTTCAAGCAACTCCCAGCCACTTATGAAGGGCATGTTCAGATCCAGGAAAATAATATCTGGTATGCGTTCCGTGTCATTATTCTGTAATGCGGTCAGCAGTTCTTGCAGGGCATGCCTGGCACATTGGAAACCAACATACTTTCGGGCAAATTGCATGACATCCAGTATAGCCTCGGTCAGGAACAGGCTTATTTCGTCGTCATCAATAATGTGTACTTTGTTATACATGCTTAACCCCTAAAAGTAATGTAAATGTAGTGCCTTTTCCTGGTACACTTGACACAAGTATTTTTCCGCCCAGGGTTTCTAGCTGCGTTTTCACCAGAAACAAACCAATTCCTTTGCCTTTAATGGATGGGTGGAAACGTTTATATAATTTGAACAGTTGGTTCTCAACAACCTGCATGTCCATGCCCATGCCGTTGTCGGTAATGTTTACTTCGTAGCCGCGCGCATCGCGCTTTGCATTTATAGTAAGGTGCAGCGGCCTCTCCGGCGAACGGTATTTTATGGCATTGGAAATCAGGTTCTGAAACACACTGTACAAGTAAGCTTTGTTAGAGCTTAATACAAAAGTATGATCAACGTCCAGCGTTACAGTGGCGTCACACTCCCTGAGCTCATCCTGGAACGGCATGAGCACTTCCCTGAAAATGGCTAACAGGTTTACCGGCTCTCTTGGAATCGTTTTACCAGCGTCACGAACCGACAAGATCTTACTGATATCTTTGATCACGGTGTCGAGCTGAGATACAGAAGACTGCAGTTTTTCCAGGATAGAGGTAAACTGTGCCGTGCCTGCCGGCACCACATTTATAAGCCTTGTAAGGCCAAGAGCATTGGCCACGGGTGCCCTAAGGTTATGCGAAACCATGTAGGTGAACTGTTGCAGGTTCAGGTTTTGCTTGTACAAGCTGTCTGCCAGTTTTATAAGCTCTGATTCAGCTTTTTTCTTTTCCGTGATATCGGTTTGTATGGCAATGTAGTTCAGTAGCTTTCCCCTGGCGTCTTTAACCGGGGTAACATCCACTTTCACCCAGTAAGGTTCTCCTGTTTTGCGGTAATTCAAGATCTCGGCCGTAAAGGGTACCTCTTCCTTATACTTGGCCCTCATATACTGGCCCATGGCAGGATCAGTTTCCCTGCCCTGCAGCAGGTCGCCTGGAACCAGACCGGAGGCCTCCTCTCTTGTATAGCCGGTAAGTCTCGTAAAGCCATCGTTCACCCATTCAATCTTACAATCCGCATCCATTATCACGACGCCGTTTATGGTTTTGCTCGCCACCAGCGATAGTTTTTCCAGCTCTCTTTTTAATGAAGCCTGAGCCGTGATGTCTATAAAATGGATGGCAATGCCACCATCGAAAGGAAAGATACTATAGCTTAGTATGGCCTGATTGTAGGCATTGTAAGATTCTTCGAGGTACTCTGTTTTACCAGTGGCAGCCACCTTCAGGCAACTGTTGTAAAAGCCGGTTCCTACCAGTTCGGGGTACAGTTGCCAGATATTGGCTCCCTTGATCTGCTCGGCTGGCTTTTTTAAAAGATCGCAGTAGGCCTGGTTGGCAAAAGTATAATTCCAGTTGGCATCCAAAGCAAAGAATGGCTCTGTAACGCTTTCCAGTATTTTACGAAACTGCTCAGACTGGTATTTGATCTGCCGCTGGGCCGATACGGCATCTGTAATATCTTTTGCAATTCCCTGCACACCAATTACCCGTTTCCTTAAGTATACCGGCAACAGCGTTACCTGTACTATCTTGGTCAGTTGGGTCGCATCCACCACCTCAATATCCAGGCTCTGAGGCTGCCCGCCCAGGGTTTGATAAAACAGGTTGTTGAGCAGGTCTATATAGTTTTGCTGCACAAAGTCCGTGAAATGGGTGTGCAGCATGGTGTCTTCTGAATAACCCAGTATGCGGCAAAACTGCCTGTTCACAGATTGGAAATAGCCCTCTGCGTTAAGTGAAAAAACGGCATCGGGATGCTCCTCGAACAGCGACTTGTAATAAGCCTGGTGCAGGTCTTTCTGGGTGCGTTCCTCTATCGTTTCCGTAATATCGCGTGAGTTGGTGATGTAACCCCGGATGTTCTCATTCGACGTCTGGTTGGAAGCGGTGCATTCGAGCCATCTCCAGCCATTAAACTTGGACATATACCGGAAAGGGCCCACCTGCATCTTCTCACGGACTGCGATGTGCTGAAAAGCCTCCAAAACATCTGGCAAGTCATCGGGGTGTACAAGGTCGAATGCGCTTTTGCCTACCAGTTCCTCCGGCTTGTAACCAAGCCACTGTTCCATAGACTCCCCGATATACTTATACAAGCCCTCCTCATCTATAATAGTGAGCAGGTCGGTGCTGTTTACCAACAAATGCTTGTAAAAATCAGAGACTAACAGGCTCATAACAACTAAGTTATCAGGTTAAGATAATTGTATAAGTCTGTTTTTGGATTGCGCAAATAGTATATTAACTATAAGGCAAAGTAAGTATTAAAAGCGAGGCGATGTACACTCTACAATTTTAAGAGCGCAATAATTCGTTTAATTTAAATAAAATTTATGTTATTAACCTAGCGGCTAAAAGAAATAATGTATCAGAATAAAAGCCTTAAATTGTACTAATATAATGTGGAAGTTACCTGTTGGCATGAAGCAGTGCTATGTTACCGCCTTGTCCGGATTTTGAGCTGCCATTTTATACTTTTTAAAAAATCACTAACCAGATAAGATTCGTTGCATGGGTTGGTTACCTTTGCAGGAAAGCGCACGCTATGGGAACATTAAAGCTATACATTAAAAACATGGTCTGTGCCCGCTGCAACAGGGTAGTGGCCGAAGAGCTTCAGCAGCTTGGGTACCAGGTATTAAGTGTAAGTCTGGGTGAGGCTGAGATCAGCAGCCCGGACAACACATTTGATATGGAGCAGATAAAGGAAGTGCTGACCTCCAGCGGATTTGAATTGCTCGATGACCGCAAAACACAACTGATCGAGCAGATAAAACTGGCCATTATCGAGCTGGTGCATCGACAGGGGGAAGCAGACCTGCACATCAATACATCGGATTACCTGGCCGAAAAGATAGGGATGGAGTATAGTTACCTGAGTTCTCTCTTTTCCTCTCACGAAGGCATTACCATTGAGAAGTACCTGATCCTGCAACGCATAGAGCGCGTAAAGGAATTGCTGGTATACAACGAGCTTAGTCTGAAGGAGATCGCATTTAAACTAGGCTACAGCAGTGTGGCACATCTTTCCAATCAGTTTAAGAAAGTTACGGGCCTTACGCCAAGTTATTTTAAAGAAATAAAAGACAACAAGCGTAAAACCATAGATAAGGTACAATAACCTTCAATACTTTTAACCTATACTTTTTATTTGCCGGCAAAGGCCCGTAAATCTAAATACAATGTATACCCGAGAACAGGCATCACAACTAAGGCAGGCATTCTGGACGGCTTTCGGGCAGTATATTGCGCCGCATCCCTCGGCTGACGGTTATAAGATTAACTGGGCTAACTACAGAACCGGCCTGAAGCATGTTTACTTTCGGATGCACGCCGACAAGAAAATGGCCAGCATCGCCATCGAGATCACCCACCCGGACCCGGAAATACAGGAGTTGTTTTTTGAGCAGTTTCAGGAACTGCGAAACCTGCTGCACGAGTATGTGGGGGAGGAGTGGGAGTGGGAACTGCACACCACCAACAGCGAAGGCAGAGTCATCAGCAGGATTTATAAAGAGTTGCCTGGCGTAAGCGTGTTCAACCAAAATGACTGGCCCGACCTGATCTCCTTCTTCAAACCCCGCATCATCGCCCTAGACGATTTCTGGAGCGGCGCCAAGTATAGCTTTGATGAGCTAAGGGATTAGTTGGTTATTGGTTGTTCGTTATTCGTTGTTCGATTTTGTAGAGACGTATTTTTCGTTGATGGTTGTTCGATTTTGTAGAGACGCAATATTTTGCGTCTTGTCGGCAACAGCGCAGTATCGTCCGCTTCAGCAATTACTGAAAAGTATACCTCGATAGTATAAATTGCCCACCAGACCTCACAGCGTCTTTCAGACCTGTGAGCGTCTTGACGTTAAAGCCACCAAGACGCAAAATATTGCGTCTCTACATTTCCTAATAGCGAACAACCAACAACAAATAACCAAAAATATTATTCAAACAAAGTCGGGATTTGCTGTAGCAATGTATAGCCACCCATCCAGGCCATTACCAGCACAACCAGTACCCCGAACACGGTTAGCGTTATAGGGTGGCGGTAATTGCCAACAATGCGGCTATTGTGCGCTGCCATAAGTATGGTGCCCAGGGTTATCGGAAGTATAAGTCCATTCAGGGCACCGGCAAGTATAAGCAAGTGCACCGGCCTTCCGATAGTTACAAATATTGCCGTGGAGATGACGATGAACCCGATGATGAGCCAGTTCTCATACTTCTCGAAGGCGGGGCTGAAGGATTTGATAAAGGAAACAGAAGTATAAGCGGAGCCAATAACCGAAGTAATGGCCGCCGAGAGCATCACCACGCCAAATAATTTATACCCTATGTCACCGGCAGCCAGCTGAAATACAGAGGCAGGAGGATTTGCCTCGTCCAGTAGCAGGCCTTTACTTACCACACCCAACGCAGCCAGGAACAGAAACACCCTGATAATTGAAGCGATCGTGATGCCAGACACTGCGCTTTTAGTTACCTCCGGCAGGGCATTTTGCCCTTTTATACCTGCATCCAGAAGCCTGTGTCCGCCTGCAAAGGTAATGTAACCACCCACAGTGCCACCCACCAGCGTTATGATGGCCGTAAAGCTGATATCGTCTGGAAGTATGGATTTAACTGCAGCCTCGGCCAGAGGTGGGGCAGAGGTAATGGCCACGTACACCATGAGCAGAATGAGCAGTAAACCCATGGCCTGCGCAAATCTGTCCATTACCTTTTTAGCCTCCCGTACCAGGAAAACGGCCACAGAGAATGCGGCCGCAAGTATGGCCCCCTGCTCTGCACTGATACCAAACAGTACATTAAAGCCAAGTCCGGCACCACCCACATTGCCCACGTTAAAAGCGAAGCCGCCCAACACGATCAGCAGCGAGATGAACACGCCCAGCCCCGGCAGCACCATGCTGGCGATCTCCTGTGCGCGTTTTTCCGACACGGCAATTACACGCCAGACGTTTAGCTGTGCGCCTATATCCAGGATGATGGAGGCAAGTATGACAAAGCCAAAACTTGCGCCCAGGCTTTGGGTAAACACTGTGGTTTGGGTAAGAAAGCCGGGACCAACGGCAGAGGTAGCCATCAGGAAAGCCGCACCCAGCAACACTCCCCAGTTCTTGTTTTTGAGCATACTTAAAAAGCCTTAAGGGTGATTCCTTCTTCGTTTAATTTCTGATAGAGGTACCTGGCAAACTCCAGTGCGTGCGGACCATCCCCGTGTATGCAAATGGTATCGGCATTTATGGGTACCGCTGTGCCTTGCAGTGATGTTACACTGCCCTCTTTTACCATGCGGAGCACTTGCTGCAGCGCTTTTTCCTGGTCTGTGATCAGGGCACCGGGTTGTTTACGGGAGGTTAGGGTACCATCGTTCTGGTAGGTGCGGTCTGCAAACACTTCGCTGGCAGTTTTCAGCCCAGCCTTTTTCCCTGCTTTAATCAAAGCACTGCCTGCCAGTCCGTAAAGCACCGCCTCCGGGCAAACCTTTTGCACAGCCTTTGCGATAGCCTGCGCCAGATCGGGACGTACGGCAGCCATGTTGTAGAGCGCGCCGTGGGGTTTTACGTGGTGTAGCCTGGTGCCCTCTGCCTTGGCAATGGCCGCAAAGGCACCTGTCTGGTAAAGCACCATCGCGTATACTTCCTCTGCCGTCACGGCCATTTCCCGTCTGCCAAAGCCCACCAGGTCCGGTAGGCCGGGGTGTGCGCCAACTGCTACCCCATGCTGCAGGGCAAGTTTTACAGTGCGTTGCATCACCAGCGGGTCGCCGGCATGGTAGCCGCAGGCAATGTTGGCAGAGGTGATGTAGGGAAGTATGGCTTCGTCGTTGCCCAGGGTATAGGTACCGAAGCTTTCACCCATGTCGCAGTTAAGGTCTATGGAGATTTGGTTCATGTGGTATTGAGTTTAAGGCTGAGTGCGCCTTTTAATTGCTCTAGTTCAGCCTCCTGTGCTAAATAAAGGGCCTGAGCCTCTTTTAAGCTGACTTCTTTAAATTGAATATTCTGCCCCGGCCGTACCTGTGCCAGTTTCGGCAGGTCTGCGGTAATGACCTGCGCAATGCGCGGATAACCGCCGGTTGTCTGCCTGTCGGCCATAAGTATGATGGGCATACCTTTTGGGGGCACCTGCACAGTACCAGCCGTAACCGCACCCGATAGCAGGTCTTTTGGCTCTTTCAGTTGCAATACCTGGCCCAGCAGCCTGTAACCCATCCTGTCGGACTGGGGTGTAACCTGAAACTTGGTTTTCCAGAGGCCTTCCTGGCTTACCTGGGTAAAAAGCTCATACTCCAGGCCGGGCATGGCGCGTACCACGGGCTCGCCTTCATACACCATGTACGCCTGCGGCTCCAGGGTCCAGTTGGGCTGGGCAAACCAGTCGCCGATCGCCTCTTCGGACAGGCGGGCAGCAAGTGCTTTGGCGGTTTCTGGTAAGTTATTAGCTGCACTTAGGGTGTCACCAGCCTGCAATGCCCTGCCCTTGTAACCACCGAAGCCTGCACGCAGGTAAGTGGAGGCACTGCCAAGTACAAGCGGAACATCAAAGCCACCCGCCACCGAAATATAACTTCTGCAGCCTGCACGAGCGTTTTTCAGGGTAAGTGTGCTTCCGGCTCTCACAAGCAATGGCCGCCACATGCGCACCGGCTGCTCATTTATACTTGCCCCCATGTCGGCACCGGTAAGGGCAATCAACTGATCTTTTTCAAAGTATAGAACTGGGCCCTGCAGGGTTGCTTCCAGGGTGGCGGCATTCTCGGGGTTACTCACCAGCAAATTAGCGATTCGCATAGCCATGCTGTCCATCGCACCGCTCACGATCACGCCTTCCTGCTGGTAACCATACCTGCCAAGGTCCTGCACGGTGGTCAGCAGGCCGGGTTTAATCACTTTAATGCTCATGCTGTTTAGCCTGCTTTTTAAATTCATCTTCCGATATGGGCACAAACCTGACCTTATCACCTGCCCTGAGCAAGCTGGGCTGCGCTCTGTCGGGGTTGAACAGCTCCAGTGGCGTTTGGCCAATAAGCTGCCAGCCACCCGGCGTTTCGATAGGGTAGATGCCTGTTTGCTGACCGGCTATGCCCACAGAACCTTTAGGTATGGTTTTTCGGGGTTCATGTCTGCGTGGTGTGGCTATTCGATCATTCAGTCCGCCCAAATACGGAAAGCCTGGTGCAAAGCCCATCATGTGCACCAGGTAGGTTGTGCCGCTGTGCAAGGCAATCACTTCTTCAGGCGAGAGGTTGTTATACCCTGCTACCTCTTCCAGATCAGGGCCATATTCACCGCCGTAGCAAACAGGTATCTCCACCAGCCTGCCACCGTTACGTTTATGTTTTTTAGTTTCAGAAAGCACCTGTTGCAGTTGTGCCACCATGGCATCGTAGGGGTCGGTTTTACCTTTATTGCTTGTTACCCATGGGTCGTAATAAACGGTAAGGGTGGTATAGGCCGGAACATAAGCCTGCATACCTGCCAGCGGGTGCTGTTCCAGGTAATGCGCCACTGCCTGTATCTTGGCATGTATCTCCTCCGAAACCTCCTCTCCAAACTGCAGCACAATGGCATTGTCGCTGAGTGGCAGCAGTTGAATGGGCACAAGTTCTTTGCGGTTCATAGAGATATGATACAGAGTACAGTCAAACTTCTGTTCAAGCTAAGTAAAAATTCGGGTTTAATGAAGAGATGTCAAAGAAGATATACCGGCTTAATTTAGCAGGCGCATTTCTTTTTTGATGTTTTCCCGTGCATGTTGTTCCAAACGCTCCCGAAAGTATGTCGTCTGGTAAATGTATGGCTTTGCCAGAAAGTTTGCCAAAACGTTTATCCTGCCAGAGCGATACACCGCGTCAGGGTACATGCCATATTCCAGGCGTATTGCCTTGCGGTAGGTATCGTAGGTGGCCCAGTCTGAGCCAAGTATGGCCAGATCGAGGTCCAGTAAAAGGTTTACTATCGGATTTTGATGCTGCTGATGAAGTTGTGTAGCCAGAATTATCTCTTCAATAGCTGCAATCTGTTGAGTGGGCAAACCCAATATATTTAAGGCTTGAGCCGCATGCGCAGCGCTTCGGGCCTCGTTGTCATTCCGGGTGGGCTCATACACGATGTCGTGGTAAAATATGGCAAAGGACAACAGCGTGTAAGTATGAGCTTCTGGTTTATATTTGCTGGCTAAGTCCAGCATGTAAGCCAGGTAATCCAAAGTATGGTAATGCCTGTCAGTAGCGGTATAAGCTTGTTCCAGTTCCTGCCAAAGGCTGTTAATCAGTGCTGTGTCCGAAGTATACTTCTTGCAGAGCGTTTCCCAGGTCTGTTTAAGTTCTCTGCTCATTTAATTGCCTTCCGGACGAAAACGCACCGTTATTTTTACCTGCTGCTCCACCGGCTCGCCGTTGTTGGTGGCGGGTTTCCAGGCCGGACCTTCTTTTACAAGGCGCAGTGCCTCGGCATCGCAGGCGGTGCAAAGGCTTTTCAGTACCTTTAGGTTGCGCAGTGCCCCATCTGAAGAAACAGTTGCTTGTATAACCACGCGTCCCTTTTGCATGGCGGAAGTATAACGAATATTTTCTTCGAGGTATTTTTTATACGATTGCCTTGTAGCCACAGGCTTTGCCGAAATTACCTCACGGGCCTGTGATGCTCTCGCACCATAACCTGTAACCACCACCTCGCTTAAAGAGCGTGTGTCTTCTTTCAGATTTACAGTTATTTCTTGTGTATTGGCGTCTACGGCTTTTTCCTCGCGCTGGTAGCCGATATAACTAAAGGCCAGGGTAGCTTTTTCCTGGGGCAAACTCAAGGTGAAGTTGCCTTTGGCATCTGTTACTGCCCCGTTGGTAGTGCCTTTAATGGTTACGGCTACTCCAGGCAATGGCTGCCCTTCCGGGGAAAGTACCTGTCCCTGAAGCTGCTTTTGGCTTAATGGAGCACTTCCTTTCATTTGCACACTTGCTACCGATCCGCTTAATGCCTTTGCCACAGTTGTGGTTTCGGGTACCAGTAAGGTTCTTGCCTTGGCCACTTCGGGCCTGAGCGGAGCCGCTGCGGCGGGTGCACTGGCAATCACAGGCGCGTCAGCCAGCTGGATCGTAACATCTACCGGTTCTGTTTGTGGTGTCGCAGATATGGCAGCCTCTTCAGTGAGTTGGTTTACAGGAGGGGTCTTGCTTACACCCCCGCGAACAGCCGCTATCGTTTTGGGCCTCACCGTATAAGGTTTAAGCTCGGCTATACTTTCCATACTTTCTGCTGCCGCAGGTGCTGCCCCCGGCGTTATGGGTTCTTCGGAAGGAGGGGTTATTGTATCAGAAACGGCTATGCCACGATCATTTTTGCTGAGTTCAGTATAATTGTAATAAAACACAAGCAGGGTAGAGCACAGCACTAAAAGTATGGCAGCAGCTACGCGCCAGTCGGTAAGGTAAAGGGGGAGTGGTTTCCGCTTTTTCTTCTGTGCCCTGGCCGCAATACGCTTATTTATGCGCTGTACAGTTGCAGCTGTTTTGGATGGTTCCGAAACAGCCATTCCCTCCAGCACATCCGAGCACAGCTCACAATCCAGCAGGTGCCGCTCCAACTGGTGCTGCACCGCAGGCGGCAAGGCATCCTCCTGGTACTGCCTGAGCTGTTCCAGCGACGGGTGGTCGTCGGGTTGCCAAAGTATGGAGTGTTTATCTTGACGCATGGTGTTTTTCCAGGTAAAGTTTCAGGTTGCGCTTTCCATTCTGGATATAGCTTTTCACCTTGTTTAAATCACAGCCGGTAAGTGTGCTGATCTCTTTATAGCTTTTTTGCTGCAAGTAAAACAGTTCGATGCACTGCCGCTGTTCCGGGGGCAAGGCCAGCAAAGCCTGCTGCAGCGCCTCTTCAGACTTCTCAAGCTGTTCTGCCTCTGTTAGATGCATTGGCTGTGGCGTTTCCATAATCAAAGCACCGGAATCCTGCAGGCTTATTTTTCTGATCTTTTTCCCGGCACGCAGCTGCATCAGGCAAAAGTTGCGTGTGGTGCTGTGTAACCAGCTTTTAAAGTTATTCACTTCATGCTTAAGCAAAGCCTCGGCCACATGCTCAAAAAGCTGCATGGTGGCATCTTTGCTTTCATCCTCATCTTTCAGGTACTTCAGGCAAACGAGGTACACCATTTCGGAGTGGCGCTGGTACAGTTCGCCCAAATGATCCAGATGGCCTGTTTGCTGGTACAGGCGCAGCAATTCCTCGTCGCCGGGAGGCGGCTTTCCGTTGGAAAAGAGCTTGAGGAAAAATGGCAGCATTTAAGTTTGAGTTAGCAAGTATAAAAATCTAGTGGCAATCTCAGTTATCAGATAAATTAAAGAAAAAATATCCGAAGTTTTTATGGAATGTGTTTGAAAGCTGCATCCAAGGGGTAAACCAAAACACATTAAGCCATGAAAAAACTTATCTACCTGCTTTTGTCTCTGCTGTTTGTAGGGATGCAGGCAAACGCCCAGGGCCACATGATTTCCGGAACCGTTACTGACGCCACCAGCGGGCAGGCGTTGCCGGGTGTTACTGTGCAGCTAAAAGGAACCCTGTCCGGTACCAGCACCGACCAGCTTGGCAAGTATAGCATAAGTGTGCCCGATGATAAAAGTATACTTGTGTTCCGATACATCGGCTATGTCGAGCAGCAGGTTAAAGTTGGTAAAAAGCAGCAGCTGGATATCACCTTAGCCCCATCTACGCATTCCCTTACCGAAGTGGTAGTGACGGGGTATGGGACAAGAGGCCGGGTGGCTGGTGTAAATATAACCGGCAGACAGGCAAAGCAACAGATGAGCATGGCACCAACCATGGCCCACGAAGTTGTTATCCCGCCCACTGTTCACAACACCGAGAATTATTCTTACATCCAGGAGAGTACTTTTCTGGATCCAAGGCAAAACCCACTTTCTACTTTCTCCATTGATGTAGACAATGCCTCCTATAGTAATGTGCGCCGGTTCTTAAATCAGGGCCAAAGACCACCCGTGGATGCGGTCCGGATAGAGGAGATGGTAAACTACTTTAGCTACGACTATCCGCAGCCATCCGGCGATATCCCTTTTTCGGTTACCACAGAACTGTCGGAGTGCCCCTGGAACAAGGAGAACCAGTTGTTGCACATAGGTCTGCAGGGCAAAAACATCCCAACCGATAAGCTGCCTGCGGCCAACCTGGTTTTCCTGATAGATGTATCGGGTTCAATGGCATCGCCTGACAAGCTGCCTTTGGTTAAGGCTGGCTTTAAATTGCTGGTAGACCAGTTGCGACCACAAGACAGGGTGGCTATAGTGGTATATGCCGGGGCGGCCGGTTTGGTCTTGCCATCAACCCCCGGAAAAAACAAGTCGGATATTATGCGGGCTATCGAAAAGCTGGAAGCGGGAGGTTCTACGGCTGGGGGGGCTGGCATTGCACTTGCCTATAGAGTGGCTCAGGAGAATTTTGTGAAGGAAGGAAACAACCGGGTTATACTTGCCACAGACGGAGACTTTAATGTGGGGGTTAGCAGCGACAGCGAATTACAGCGGATGATAGAGGAGAAGCGTGAATCAGGTGTGTTTCTGACCGTGCTTGGCTTTGGAACCGGCAACCTGAAAGATTCCCGAATGGAGCAACTGGCAGATAAAGGCAACGGCAACTATGCCTACGTTGACAGTATACTGGAGGCTAAAAAGGTGTTTGTGAATGAGTTTGGCGGAACCCTGTTTACCATAGCCAAGGACGTTAAACTACAACTGGAGTTTAACCCGGCAAAAGTGAAAGCGTACAGGCTGATAGGCTATGAAAACCGAGCCCTGGCTGATGAAGACTTTAATGATGACAAAAAAGATGCAGGCGACCTGGGTTCCGGCCATACGGTAACAGCACTTTATGAGATAGTGCCCGTAGGGGCTGTGGCCAAAACCGGCACCGTGGATGAACTGAAATACCAGAAATCAGAGCTAAACCAAAAGGCGACCAACACCAACGAACTGCTAACGCTTAAACTGCGCTACAAAGACCCACAAGGCAACGAAAGCAAACTGATCACGAGTACTGTTACCAACCAATCCACCGCAGCCTCAAAGACCTCCGACAATTTCAGGTTCTCGGCTGCTGTGGCTGCCTGCGGCATGTTACTTCGAGACTCAAAGTATAAAGGCAACGCCTCTTACCCAATGGTGCTGGAATTGGCCGAAGGTGCCAGGGGGAAGGATGCAGAAGGTTACCGGATAGAGTTTATTAGGCTGGTAAAGTCTATGAACCTGTTGAGTGACAGAAGATAAAACTGATTTGAGGAGCCGGGAGCATACTTTTTGGGATAGGGAGTTGCCTGCAGTCATTAGCTGGCTAAGTACCACCATCTGGAAAAATTGTTCCCGGCATCCAACACGCTGCTTTATACTTTTGAAGTATAATCTGCATTAGTTCTGCTTTTATACTTCAGCTACCATATGGCTTATACTTTAAGCTTATTCTGGTGCTGCAAGTGTAAGCTCTGCCATTATAGGGAAGTGGTCCGAGCCGAATTTTGGCAGCTTTTGCAGATCAACCACACGAAAATCTTCAGATACGAAAATATGATCCAGGGGCCAGCGCATGATAAAGGATTTCGCATCAAACGAATTGTAAAGGCCTCTGCCAACGCGTATGTCGTTCAGCCTGCTTTCTGTGCCGAAAAGGCGCGATGTCCGGGACCAGGCCACATCGTTAAAGTCACCGGCCACGATCACTGGCAACTCGCGTTCTGTAACCATCTGCCCGACCTTTATCAGTTCCAGTTCTTTTTCGCCAACATTGTCGGGGTGCTCGCTGGGCTTGGGTGGTACGGGATGCACCGCGCGCAGCATAAACTCTCTTCCGTTTGGCAATGTTACCTTGCTATGGATCGAGGGCACATCTTTATGTTTTAAATGCATGACTTTGGTGTTCTCCAGCGGGTATTTAGAGAACAGCAACATGCCATATGTATTGTCCAGTGGCCGCAGCACATGGTGCGGGTATTTGCTTTGCAGCGAAGAAAGCTGCTCTTTCCACCAGGCATTCGTTTCCATGGCAATAATGATATCGGGGTCGGCTTCGTTCACTACATCCAGAAATGCCTGTGCTTTGTCATTTTTCATCCAAACGTTGGCCACCATCAGTTTAATAGAGCTTTCAGTTGCCATATCCTTTGCTGCAGAGGCAACTTCTTTTTTGGCCAAAAAAGTATACGGAACAATGTACGTCAGTTGGATGATCACTGATATAACCAGGCCTGAAACGAAAAGTATGGAGGGGTACTTCCAGTTGCGCTTCACAAACAGGAACAGGCCAAGGCAAATCAATAGTCCGATAAGTGTCTGCATCCTGGGGAAATCCAGTACCTTCAGAAACCAGAATCTCACATCGTAAATCAGGGAGAGTAGCGTTACAAGTATAAGCAGTGTACCGGCAATTAAAGCGAAGTAGTAAATAAACTTTTTCATGTATATTTTTTACGGTGATAACTGCTTTAGGTGTTTAGTGCCATGTCCGATAAACTATTGCGGGTAGTCACTTTCTTTAAAGGGCTTTAGCTTATGATCTTAATATAGGCTGAGTTCTTTGTTCCTGTGTATGAGCGTGTTGCGTTGTTTTTTTGTGCTTGATTATCAACTATATATGTAGGTGTGCGTAAAGAGAAGAAATCAATGTTTTACTACAATGGCGACATTAAAAAAAGCATTTGCCTATACCACAATTGTACTGTTATTCGCTGGCCTTACTTCCTGCTCTACTATAACTGGAGGTAACAAATACTCTGACGATCCTGCCATCAGGGCGCAGCGAGAACAGGTTGAGAGCCTGAAACGCGATCTGAAAGAAGCGGAACGCTACTCCGAAGAAGCCAGGCAAAGAGAAAAAGCAGCCCGCGACAGGTTAAAAGCTGCCGAACATGAGTTAAAGGCGTTGGAAGAGCAAGCTAAAAGGAGAAGCGAATATTAAGTTTATACTTGATTCCAGTAGCCAAGTAACCTCCTAAGCACTACGATTTCGCCAATGTGGTAAGCATTGTGGGTAGCAACCAGCATGGCTTCGCGGAGTAAAGTTTGCCCGGTGCCGTGTGGTATGGGGGCATACAGATCATTTTTTTCATCTTTTACCAGCGCAATCATTTTATCAAGGTCTTTCCGGAATTGCTGCAGTGCAGTATCTAGTGCTTCCTGGTTTGCCGGAGCCGTTTCAGAAGGCCAATAATCGTCTGGCCAGTTAGGTTCTTTATAGTTCGGGTTGCGGCAAAAGTCCAGAATGTCGTGTTGTGTGAAACGGAGGTGCTCCAGCAGTTGCCAAATAGTATAGGGCAGCTCTGTAACCTGCCCCAATGCCTCTTCCATAGTGATGTCCTGAAGCAATTCGGTGTGGGGCCGATACACATTGCTGCCCCGCATCATTTCAATCAGTTGCTCACGTAATTTCTTTTTCTCGTCATCCATAAAAGGAGATACGATAATACCGGAAAAAGATGCTGCGCCCTGGATAGGGATTAGCTTTGGCACTTCCGTTTTAGGCAATCGAAATACAAACGGCTTGAGCAATTGAGTTAAACTAACTAACTAAGGCAGAAGCTACCAAAACAGCATGAAGCCTGGCTCATTTATTCATGTCAAAATCCTGGTTATAGAGAAGAAAGACAATTTTGTCGAAATTTTACAGCGGTAAAAATCAATATTTTATAAACACCGTACAATATATTAAGATAAAGAGGGGACAGATTTCGTGCACGGTTTCTACAATATTTATGAAGACACTTGAATTAGTAACTACCTGGGATAAGCAACATGTAAAACTCTGCTTTGATTCTGATAAAAGGCTTGTGGTTGCAGAATGGAAAGGAGCAATTCCGAGCAAGCAGTTAAGGGATGCTACTGTCCAGAGCTGCGATTTTGTGCTGGAACATGATGTGGAGTTGCTGCTAAATGATTATACTTTGCTGCTTATTCCCAACCTCGAAGACCAGGTATGGGTGGCCAACCACGCAGCCGAACTGCTGCAGCACAGCAAGATCAGGAAAATTGCTAACCTAATGGCTCAGGACCTCTTCCAACAAATACCGTTGGAGGGTGTAAATGACTCTTTCTCAAATGTGCCTCTGCACTGTGAGTCAAGAGACTTTTTATCTGCCTCCGAAGCATTGCAGTGGTTGTTATCCGAAGCTCAATAATTGGTTTTGCTTCAGAGGTCTTTAATTAAGCATCCGTTTTATACTTCTACTTTTTAAGTTCTGGCAAACCTAAAGAATCCGGGTTGTACCTTCTCAGTTTGTTGAGCATGTACCTGAAAACATGGTAATGTTCATCAGCTTTTTTATTGTCCGGCAGGCTTTGTCTAAAATCCAGCGTGTCCATAAAGCTGTCCGTGTCATGATAAAGCAGGTACCTATAAACTTTCAGCATAAACATATAAGCGGCTTTCTTACCTACACATATTCCAAACTCCTTTTTTATCGCTTTCGAAACGGCTTTTTTCAGATCCGGCATGTTTTTATACTTTAAGTCTATCATGTGCAAGGTGTTGACTTAAAGCTTTTTAAACAATGATATTTGTCACTTATTAGACAGGTATGTTACTGAATATAAATAGGGAAGCCTATAAAAAGAAAGCGCCGTGTAAACCACACGGCGCTTTCTTTTTATAGGCACGACTGAAGCACTTAGGCTTGCCTAACATTAACGGCGTTCAGGCCCTTTCTACCTTCCTTCAGTTCATAAGTTACTCTGTCGTTTTCCTTAATCTCATCCACTAAACCTGTTACATGGACAAAATACTCCTGGTTTGTTTCTTCGTCTTTAATAAAGCCAAAACCTTTTTCGGAGTTAAAAAATTTTACTGTTCCGTTGTTCATAAATTTTTGAATTGTAATGACAAGTATACACTAAATCTAGTCAATTTGTTCATTATATTTTACAAAAAAGATATGTTTTTAAAAATATATGCTTTAAAATGCTTTTTATAAGCTTTTTATAAAACCACCTGAATGACTCCTAAAACCTGATCGCAACGCTTGATTTACATCAACCGCATACTCCATAGGCCCTAAGGAACATGCATCTTAAAATGCAGTAAGTATACAAATTATCATATTTTGAAAACCGTACCTGCAAGTATAAATGAAATAGCCCCTGCGTTGCAGAGGCTAAATTTTTCATAGTTTTAGGTATAGGGTAGTAGAGCAATATTTTTATATAAAACGCTTTAAGCGGTATTATCAGGGTTTTAAAACTTACGGTGCAGAGGTATCAGCCTTTAGGTAAAGTTGAGTAAGGTGTGGCTTTGTTGTGGAGTTCCTGCTTACAGGCTTTGGCATGTTCAGTTTGTTCACAGTTAGATACACGCTTTACCGCCAGCATCGTAACTGAAAGCAAAACAAGCATCACTAAAGCCGCCATTACAGATTTCATAGTTTTGGTTTGCATAGGTCCAGAGGTTTGGTGTGATAATGCCTTTACAATATAAATGCCATAAGTGTAAAGTGTTGATATGTAGATACTTGTGATTAGATGCAAGATGGAAAACTGTTTGAAACCGGACAGTAAAACGACGAACTGTATGATATCGGACAGTTACGAAACCAAGTATGGCTACACATATTTTATAATTGTTACAGTTTACCGTACTTGATTGACGTATAGTCTTATGACGGAGCTATTTAGGAAAGACTTATGACGGAGCACTTTGTATATCGGGTATTACGACCACATAAACTCATCTTTACCATGTTTACAGAACCGGTGTCGTTTGACGTTTACAAGGAGGCGATGCTAACGGTTTATACTATCATTAAAGAAGAAGGGCTGGAAAACTGGGTGATGGATTCTACGAAGAGCACCTTTACTTTGCAGGAACAGAAATGGTCTGTTGAACACCTTGGGCTTTTGCTGCAGGATACTGGCCTGAAGAAGGTGGCCATGATTAGAGATAACGACCCTATGCTACAGATTGCCGCTGAGTCGATGCGAAATAAGATTTACAGGATCTTTGGCACCGAAAAAGAACTACAGCATTTTGGTACAACAAAAGAGGCGCTTGAATTTATACTTTCAGAGAGAGATGCGGAGGAGGCATTACGGAACATCGATGCCGTTACGCACTAATGCCCACATAAACCTGCAACACTGGTGTTTACTGCATCATTTAAGTAAAACAGGCGTTTGGCTACTCTTCCCGGCTAATCATTTTAAGAAGCATGTTTAGCAACAAATGGGACCTCAGATCAACGCTGAACATTTCCAGAAATCGTTTTATCATGGCAGGGTGATTTAACGGGTGGCTAAAAAATGGCCTCAAAATAAGAGGTATCTGGTTCATTAAATTTTACTAAAAATAATATAAATAATATTATATTCCAATACTCATTTCTGAGTATTTTTTGTATAAGTCTTACCGCATCTTCTTAAAAATTAATCCTTTAAGTCTTTTTAGAGCGATATAGTATAAAATAGCTGATCAAATGGTTCAGTTTACGCTGGGTACCTAACTTCTGGATACAACTAGTTAACTGCGATGCTACCCGAAAGGTCAGGCTGTTTTGCCGGCTGCCTCCCTCTGATAACCCTCACAATAAGCATGGTTCCTTCCAGAGCAATCAGAAGTAGGAGGAAGGGGGTAAGCAGGGTATGCAGGTTGGCAAAAGTAACCACTGCCATTGCCAAAAACGGGACTGCAAGCAGCACCAGATCCAGTACATGAAACACCCTGACCCGGAGGATGCTGATGGCAAAACAAATAAAGATTAAAAGTGCGAAGCTGTTTGTAAGTATGGTGCTATACCTGGCTGCAACCATAATTGCCAGACTAAAAGCAAGGCCCGCCCAGCTGTATGCATCCTGTCCCAACCTGTCGGTAAGTGTTGGCTTATAGCTGTGGGTTGTATTTGGCTTAAAAAGGAACATGAATTTCTGACGCTCCAGGAACAGCAGGATAATGTTAAGGGCTAAAAATATGGCGTTGATGTAAGGTGTTCCTGTCCAGTTCATCGATACAGTTACGGCGAGGATGGCCACATTCATAGGTACCAGCATAAGGGCTCCCAACACACTAAAACGCTGCGACATGAGCAGGGAACCGCAAACTACCTGGCTTACTGCAACTACCTGTGCAAACAGCCCAAGGCCATGCTTTGCCAGCGTCTCCTCTAACCAGGGCGGGCCTATCAACTGCCCGAACTGCCCCTGTGTGAGTTTGCACACGCCTGCAGAAAAGAAAATGTAACCCAAAAAGAGCCTGATGAGCACTATAAAAATGTCTTTGTTCTTTGCCATAGTTCTACTTCTAGAAAAGGAATACGTTATGCTACTTCAGCTGCCTTTTTGTGCAAATTGTGCTAGGTAACCTGCCATTTGGCTGTGGAGCACAGGCTAACTATAACCAATGTGAGCCAGCCATCAAATGGCTATACTTAGCAGCCAGTTTTTACACAGAGCGGCTATAGTTTTAAAGTAGCATAATCTATGGCTTTCGTAAAATAAATTATACGAACAGGTAAATTTCAACTACATAAAGCGCTGAAAAATAATAACATCAGATACCCGGTGCCTTTCCTTTATTTCCAGATGAGGATAAGCGTACCTGCCAGTATGGTGCCCATGCCCAGCAGCAGTCGTGGCGTAAGCGGCTCTTTTAAGATAAAGTAGGAGAGAAGCACGGTTACTACAATACCGGCTCTGTCGATGGTGGCAACCACGGAGATGTTGGCAGTCTTGATGGCTTTAAAGTATAAGATCCAGTAAACGGCGGTACAGAGCCCGGCCATTACCAGCCAGAGCATGGTTCGGTTGTCAATGGCTGATACGCCCCTTAAAGCGCCGGCATACCATGCATTTGCCACCACCATGGCCAACAGTACGCTGGTTCTGATAACCAGGGCCACATGCTCATTCGTGCTTCCCATTCCCATCTTGGCAAATACCATTGCCACGCCACCCATAAGCATTGCCATAATAGCGTAAGACAGCCACTGTTCCATTTTGAAGTATTAATGTGTAACAGACTGCAATACTAAGCAAGTTTTTGGCTATTCGTGGTTATCTGTTCCTGTTTTTTGTGAGATAGCACAGAGCGGGGGTGGAGCTGTAAATACAACAGGCAAAACATTTAGCCGTTAGGTATAACTAAAGCTGTAAAGTATAATGCCACAAGCTGCTACTTTTATTTTTCATGGTACGCTTCAGGATTTTCTTCGTCCTGCGGTCCGGCAACGGCAACAACCAATTACTTATGCGTTTAAGGGAGCACCTGCGGTAAAAGATGCGATCGAGGCGTTGGGAGTACCCCACCCGGAAGCGGCTTTTATACTGCGTAATAATAGGCATTTGCAGTTCAAGGACAGGCTTTATGCCGGCGACGAAATCCATGTTCACCCTGTGACAACAGTGACCCAAGCCCCTGCACAAAATTCTCTGATACCACCACTCCCTGAGCCTGTCAGATTTATACTTGATGTGCACCTAGGCACACTGGCGAAGGCGCTACGCATGCTGGGTTTTGACACGCTGAATGAGAAAAACCTGAACGACAACCAGATAGCCAGGCTCGCAGAGGAAGAGAGCCGCATCGTACTAACCCGTGATATTGGTTTGCTAAAACACAGGATAATTGCGCATGGCTACTGGCTGCGGTCACAGCACACCACATCGCAACTGCAGGAAGTCATCAAACGGTATGGTCTATCAGGTATGTTCAGTCCTTTTAAAAGATGCCTGGCATGTAACACAATTATAAGCAGCGTGCCTAAAGAAAGTATACTGCACCGGATTCCTGCAAATACCCGCCTGTACTTTGATGAATTTTTCTATTGTACGGCATGTGACAGGGTTTACTGGAAAGGCTCTCACTATGAACATATGCTTTCAGCTATAAAGGCCCTACAAAGCATTTGAAGCACATTTAGCCATATAATTTTTTGTGATTTGTACTTATTTAGCCGGTATTTATACTTAAATAAAGTACAATTACTGCTTTTGTTCTTTGGTAAATGCAGAAACAATGTAGTTTTGAGTTCTTTTGGACGGGAAAATCGTAAAATACAGTATACGATGTGGGATAGTTTGTGAACAAGATGATGCTATTTTTCTGTGTGGAAACAACAATTAGAACGGACAAACCAAATGTTATCAAGTAACAAGATCAGGTTAATACTAACAGACGACCACAAGATCGTAAGGGAAGGCATTAGCTCTTTGTTAGAACGTAACGATGAAATTGAAATTGTAGGTCAGGCATCAAACGGACAGGAAACCCTGGAACTTCTGACCAGAACACCTGCCGATGTAGTGCTGATGGACGTGAACATGCCTGTGATGGATGGCTATGAAGCAACTACGAAGATCAGAGAGCTTTACCCAAACGTTAAGATAATAGCACTCTCTGTCATCAGCGATGAGTCGTGTATACACAGAATGTTGGAATGCGGGGCCTTAGGCTACCTGCTTAAAAGCACTGGTAAAGAAGAACTGTTTCATGCTATACGGCTCGTTTATAATGGAACGCCCTATATCAGTTCTGATGCTTCCATGAAATTGCTGAGCAAGATATTGAGTTCTAACTCAAACTCCGCTGCTACCAAAACTGAGGCTAACGGACGGCAGTTGCTCTCCAAACGTGAACTGGAAGTCTTGTCGCTTATTGCGGATGGTTACACAAACTCTGAAATTGCAGACATGTTGTTTACCAGCAAGCGCACTATCGAAACCCACCGGCAGAACATACTCGAAAAGACCAAGGCAAAGAATACGGCCAACCTTATAAAGTATGCGTTTCAGCATAAATTAATAGAGTAAATACCTACTAATTACAGGACTATCAAGGTTCTATAATTATATCTCACCTACAATTTTGCAGTTCAGATAAGTATTTATACTTATTTGGGCTGCAAATTTTCTTTTATACTTAAGCCTAGTAAGTATAAATCTGTATTTACACTAGATAAGCCTGTATTCTGGGGCAATTTTTCATACCGTTCTGTTTTAGATTCGTTCAAATAATTAACTGTTAAGTTACATTTGACAATAAGAAATCAGGAGAGGGCCATACCTAATTGGGTGCTGAGGATGGTCCTCTTACTGTTTTATAGCCACGCGGTTTTCTAAGTCATATCTCGTTACCCTTCTTCTCTTTCAGGCTCTGGTTGCCATAATTATACTCGCTACAGCTAGCAAAACGCTAATTAAGGGAAGCCATTATCTACGCTTTGTACATTTACTTTATACTGTATTGGTAGGTTATCGTATGTGTTATTGCTTTAACCGGCGGTTATAATTTACTCCGGTTTCTGGTGTTAATTGCAATAACAGAAGTAAAAGTATGGCTACTCATAAAACAACCGGCAAGCAAAAGATAACTACGCGAGCCCCCTTCCCAAAAGGACGCATACTGGCAATAGGAGGAAAAGAAAGTAAAGACAAAGACGATAAAACAGAAGACCAGCAACGCAACGTTGATTTTGAAAGCGAACAGATCCTGAAGTTCTTTAAAGAACAACTGCATGGTACCAATCCGCTGGTGGCGCTGTTGCCTACTGGTACCAATCTGCCGGATGCTGTTGCAAAAGAATATGTAAATGTTTTCTCTGATCTCGGGATAAAAAGGGTGGAGGTGCTTGACATACGCACGCGCCAGGATGCCGACAATGAAAACTACCTGAAGATCATAAAAGAGGCTGCAGGAATATACTTTTCGGGTGGCGACCAGTTGCGCCTTACCTCAATTCTGGGAGGCACGCGGTTGCTGCAGCTTATGAAAGAGCGCTATACTTTTGATGAGATACTGGTTGCCGGAACAAGTGCGGGAGCCACGGCCCTGTCCACACCCATGATCTACGAGGTAATGTCGAAGGGTGGGTTTATTAAAGGCGATGTGCGGGTTACAACCGGGCTGGAATTTCTGAAAGATATTGCAGTAGACACACACTTTATACAGCGGGGCAGGCTGGTGCGCATGGCGCAGTGCATCGTTACAAACCCGGGTTGCATTGGCCTAGGCCTGGAAGAAGACACCGCCGCTTACATTACCCAGGGCCGTGAGCTTACTGTGGTAGGGAGCGGACTTGTAACTATTGTGGAAGGGCACCACTTGCAAAGCACCAACATCTACGATATCGATGCGGGTGAGCCTTTCTCAGTCAGGGGCCTAACCATTCATTTATTAAGCGATGGGCAGAAGTATAGTTTCCCGACCTATGACCAGTTGCATGCCTGATTATTTGGAAGGTTCCGGCTTAACCTGCGGTTGCATCAGATCTGCCAGCAAGCTGTACGATCTTAGTCTTGCCTCATGCTCATAGATGTGGCCGGCCACCATGATCTCATCCACCTGTGTGTCATCCAGAAAAGCCTGTAGCTCTTCTTGTATGGTTTTGGGGCTGCCTGTAAACGTATAGCGTAGCATTTGTTGCACGGCGTATTGCTCTGATGCATCCCATACTCCTTCCATGCTTTTTACCGGTGGTTTTTGTCTGTTGGCTGTTCCCCGTATCACATTCAGGAAGGCCTGGTATAAAGTGGTGGCCAGGTATTCGGCCTCTTTATCCGTATCTGCTGCCACTACATTCACACAAGCCATCGAGTAAGGTTTCTGCAGCGTGTCAGAAGGGGTAAAGCTGTCGCGGTATACTTTAAGGGCTGCGTGCAGGGCAGCAGGGGCAAAGTGGCTGGCAAATGCGTAAGGCAGGCCCATAAGTCCGGCCAGGTGTGCGCCAAAGGTGCTGGAACCCAATATCCAGATCGGCACATTCGTGCCTTCGCCAGGCACAGCACGCACACGTGCCTCAGACTGTATGGGTCCAAGATAGCTTCGCAGTTCCTGCACATGCTTCGGAAAGTCTTCCACCGATTCAAGCAGGTCTCTTCTCAGGGCCCTTGCCGTTAGCTGGTCGGTGCCGGGTGCACGGCCCAGGCCCAGGTCTATTCTGCCGGGATAAAGGGTCTCGAGGGTGCCGAATTGTTCAGCTACAATTAATGGGGCATGATTTGGCAACATAATGCCACCGGAACCTACGCTTATGGAGGAGGTGCCGCCGGCAATGTATCCTATCAGCACAGAGGTGGCCGAGCTGGCGATGCCCTGCATGTTGTGGTGTTCTGCGAGCCAGTAGCGAGTGTAGCCTAGTTTCTCGACATGCCGTGCCAGGTCTAGGCTGTTTTCAAACGAATTGGCTATCGTTTTGCCCTCCAGTATGGGCACCAGGTCAAGTACGGAAAACTTAACATCAGACAGCTTTTTCTGCATAGTTGTATGGCTCATGTGGGTTCGGCATTTAGGTTTGGCAAAGCAAGTTCTGCAGGAGTACCTGAGTTTATACTTAACATTGGCCCTGATGTTATACTTTAATGCAAGTCAGGAGAGGAAGATGCCCCGCTGTACTATACTTGCAGAGCAGGTCAGCTAGTCCTGGAAAAGCTTGAAGTCTTCTACTTCCTGCACGCCACACAGCGGCAGATCGCCAAGATGCACATCTCCGACGCGCACCCTGATCAGGCGCAGGGTCGGAAAACCGACGGCAGCTGTCATTTTACGCACCTGCCTGAATTTACCTTCTGTAACGATGATGGAAACCCAGCTGGTAGGCCCGTGCCTGTCGTCGCGTATTTTCTTTGTGCGTGGAGCAAAGTCCGGGGCGGGTAGTAAACGGTGGGCTTTGCAAGGCAGTGTATTATACGTTTCCTTTCCATAGCTAATTTCTACACCAGCTTCCAGTAAGGCAACGGCTTCTTCCGTTATCAACCCGTCTACCTGCGCGTAATACTCCTTTTCTACGTCTTTGCGGCGTACCCTTTCACTCATTTTTCCGTCGGTTGTAAGCAGCAAAAGCCCTTCGCTGTCTTCATCCAATCGGCCAATAGACATGGTTCCCTCCGGAAAATCGAACAGCTCGCCGAGTAGTTTATTCTGCTTATGGTTGCTTACAAACTGGCAGATGTAGCCAAAGGGTTTATGAAGTATAAAATGCCTGTGCATGGGTAATCGGGAAATAAGGGCAGGAACTAAGCGGATGTTCCTGTTTAAAAATGTTAGGATACAAAGTTCAGACATTAACACTTAAAAGCCAAAGGCATGCGCAACAGAAGGTATAAATAGCACAGGTCGAGAAATAAAAAAGGGAAAGCTTTAGTCTGAAGCCTTCCCTTTTATGCATAAATTAATTTCTGCTTAGTTGCCTGGCCACGCGTGCCAAGGTATACGGCTAAGTATAAGTACCAGTGCAATACCATAGAAAATGGCGATGCTCTTGAAACCGTTGCCGGTACCTACCTGGCGCTTCGCTTTAGAGTAGCCAATTGTAATCAGCACTACGGCAAGGATCATCATAAGGGGGTGCTCCAGTACATACAGTCTGGCAACAGCGTTTTTCATGAAACCCTCATTAGCACTCTCGATGCCCAACGGCGATACAAAGTATAAAATGATACCAATTACCCACTGCAAGTGTGCTGGAATTAAACCCAGTAAACCCATTTTTCTGTCTTTGTCGGTAAAAGGTTTGTTGCCGAACCAGCCAGCCAGCGCCACAATAACGCTGATAAGTACTCCTGCAAGCACCAGGTATGCAAGGTAAGAGTGTAAATGCTGTAAACCTGTGTCCATGTTTTAGTTTGATTAGTGTCGGGTGTAAAGGTAAAAAGAATAGCTAAATTCTTGCTAGCACAATCTTTTACAGAATAAAATTATCTGAATGTCCCTGCAGACCGGTTAATGATGCGTTTCATCTTCAAACAACCACTCCAGCGCTTCATCAACACTGAAGAATGAATCAAACTGGGTACTTACCTGAATATCTTTCAAAAGCTTGATCGAGTCATATACCCGGCTAATGTCCATCATGGCGTAACTTTCCTTGGTGGTAACCCGGGCAAATTTCTTAATGGGTGTTGTTTTAAGGTATGGGGCAATGTCCTGCAACAGCCAGTTCTGGTCCGAAAACTCAAGGTAATGGATGGCACAGGCATCGCTAAGCCAGTACTCCACCTGGTACTCAAAAGTAAGATCTACCAGCTTTTGAAACAACGGCCGGAAAACCTCGCTTTTTGGGTGTTTTAGCCATGTAATATAAACAAGCTTTCTGTGCCTGTCTACCTCTGCCCGGACAAACTCATCCTCAAAAGTCAACTGTAGGTGTAGGTTAAACCTGGAAATTATATTCATCTTCCGTACTTAAATCTGTTCAAAGGTATTACTGCAAACCTGGACTTACAAACCATCCCTGGTGCTTGACTTTACTCTATTACAGTATATTATGCTGTTTAGGTTTAGCTTTTTTAGTGATAACCTTGCTATTTGGGTGTGCTAGCCAAGTATGAAATTATACTTTTACTGCTATTTAATGTGATTTAATTATTTAGTTTAATTCTAAATTTCTTTAGGGAGCGGTTTAGCCGTAACCTGCCGGTTGTGTTTGCAAGTATAGCATAATAGATAATGTTGAACTAAATCACTTATACTATGGAAGCAACATGCAATCATTGCACCCACTGGGAGCAGGATCCAAATAAAGTACAGTTACAAAGCAAAGATTTTGGTGTTTGTGACGAATTGACCGGGCAGCATGCTATGGAGCCATCTTATGTGTTGCCACTTATACATGAAGGCCGCGAAGACAAAAAACCACGTCAGTTTGAGATGATCACTGGCGCAAGCTTTGGCTGTAACCATTTCAGTGAGAGAAAACGCTGGGTTTAGATATATTGACCATAAACAAAGTAAGCCGCAATTCTGAAGAGAGTTGCGGCTTACTTTGTTTATGAACGGTAGGCACATGGCGCTTTCATACCTGTTCTATGGCATTCGTTAAGCTTGTATCAGTTTTATCCGGATGCAAAGTATAGCGTGGCTGTGCCAGAACCGCCAACAGCAGTTGCCAGAAACGCTGCACCGAACTGATCTGCACCCGTTCTTCCGGCGAGTGGGCACTCAGGATGGTAGGCCCCAATGAAACGATCTCCATATCGGGGTACTTGCCCTTGATGATGCCGCACTCAAGCCCCGCGTGTATGGCCGTAATGGTTGGTTGCTTGTTAAATAAACTGAAGTAGGTTTCGGCCACATGGCGCACCAACGGCGAATCGGGGTTATAAATCCAGCCGCTATAGCTGCCTGTTAGTTTTACACTTGCCCCTGCGGCAGTTAAAGCCCTCTCGATGGCCTGTGCCAGCTTTTCTTTTTCCATCTCTAACGAACTCCTGGTAAGGCATTGTAACGCATACTTACCGTTGCCAAGCTCTAAGACAGCCAGGTTGTTAGATGTTTGTACCAGGCCGGGGATTTCACTGCACAGGGCATACAGTCCGTCCGGAAGCCAGTTAATGATATGCAGCAGGCTTTTCTGGCTTTGTTTATCCATTACACCGGACGGCAACGCAACAGGCAGGCAGCTAATGCTTATAGCCGGGTCTTTTTTATGAAATACCCGCTTCATGTTTTCCGCCTGCAGTTCCACAGCCTCCAGAAACTCATACACATCACTTACCACCACCGTGGCCTTTGCCTCCCGTGGTATGGCATTGTGCAGGCCGCCTCCGCTTATCGAACTTATCCATACTTCGCTTTGCCTCGAAACAGCAGTAAGCAGCTTACAGAGTAATTTGATGGCGTTACCGTGCCCCAGGTGAATGTCCAGGCCAGAGTGCCCGCCAGCCAAGCCGGTAATGGTAATCTCAAACGCCAGGCCATGTGTCGGAGATCGGGTTTCTGTATAGGAGGCCTCAGCATGTATGGCTACCCGCCCAGCACAGCCAATGGTGAGGGTACCTTCTTCTTCCGTGTCCAGGTTCAGCATGGTCGGGGCAGTTAGCAGGTCCGGCTGTAGTTTCATTGCGCCGGTCATTCCTTTCTCTTCGCCTACTGTAAACAATGCCTGCAGGGGAGGGTGGGGGAGTTCTTCAGAAGTTAGTATGGCCAGCATGGCCGCCACCCCGATGCCATTGTCAGCACCAAGGGTTGTGCCGTTTGCCTTAACCCAATCTCCGTCAACTACCATCTCAATTCCCTGCCTGTCGAAATCGAAAACGGTGGCGGCATTTTTCTGGTGCACCATGTCCAGGTGTGCCTGCAGGGCAACAGGGGCATAGCCTTCCATGCCCTCCGACGCGAGTTTCAGCACCAATACATTTCCTGCATTATCTTGTATCGTTTTCAGGCCTTTGGCGGCGGCAACCTGAAGTATAAAATTGGCTGCGTTTTTTTCTTTGCCTGTTGCTCTGGGTATGGCGTTTAGCTGGCAGAAGTATGACCAGAGTTCCTGCGGCTCCAGGTTTAGGATTGATTGCCTCATACTTGCGCTGTGTGGCTTACGTGCATGGCAGGCTGCTCTACTCCGGTTATGTTGCTTCGCCTTTCCAGCAGGATGGTGTCGCGCCAGATGCCGTTTAGCGCTGCTATTTTTTCACGGTACCCGATCTCCCGGAAGCCATACTTTTTCTGAAGCTTTATACTTGCCAGATTCTCCGGGAAGGTAGAGGAATGCAGTGTCCAGATGCCGTTGGCTTCACTTTCTGGGATAAGTGCCTGCATCAGTTTATCGCCAATTCCCTGCCCACGGAAAGCTGCTGACACATAGATACTGAACTCAGCTACGCCACGATAACAGTACCGCACCGATACCGGCGACAATGCCACCCAACCAGCCACCTTTTCTCCAACAATGGCTACAAAACGGCTGTGCTGATGATGGCCCCGATCCCACTGCTCCCACGAAGGGACCTCTGTGTTAAAGGTGGCCTGTCCTGTGTCCAGCCCTTCTTTGTAAATTTCAAGCACCGCATCGGCATGGACCGGCAGCATGGAGATCACTTTTTTCTCGAGCATAAAGTATAAGTCATCGTTTAAGGTAGTTTACTGTAAATCTTTTTGCCAGGCTACAACGGTGCAGCAAGTTTTATGTGCAATAGTTAGCTTTTCTGAGAAAATGGCAGGGCGGCGCAGGTAGGTGGTTGCAAATACCAGTGCCAGCACAACCACCGGCTGGTAAAGGTATTCTGGCGCATGCAGGTCTGTGGCAATGGCACCCCCGAAATAACTGCACAAAAGTACAAAGCCAAGCCCGAGGGTGCGGGGATGCAGGTACAGCAAAAATGCCACTAGTTCTACCAAACCAAAAAGGCGGCCGTAATCTGCAATCCCCAGTACCTCAAACTTAACTGCAATGTAGGGTATAAATAATATTTTCGTAAGCATGCTAAAAGCCAGCAGGAAATAGGTAACAGCCTTGATAGCTGTTACCCATATACTTTTAATTTGCATAGCTGTTCTTACTTAGCTAAGGTTAATTTATTTGTAGCCATTGCTGTCTTTATTTCGGCCTTCATAGCCTCCAGGTCGGCTTTAAATGCTTTGCTTTTACGAAGCTGCGCCACAAACTGCTCTGCAAACGCGCGCCCTGCCTCCGAATCGGATGGATAATGCACGCCCCTGATCTCCCTTGAAAAAGCCATGTCATAAGCATTGCTCAGAAACTGGTCTTGATACTCCGGAAACATATAGGCCAACAGGTAAGCGTGCACATGCGAGGCAGAGGAATGGCCGCTTGGGTACGAGGCGTGGCCCGGTGCCTCCTGGTTTTGCAGGCGAGGCTCCAGGTGGTAAGGGCGTGCGCGGTTAAACTGGGCCTTCAGGGAAAAGAAATAATAGGTGGCATCCTGGATCACGTTTTGCAATACGCGGCTAGTAACCGGCAACTGTTCCGGGTTAAACCAGGGTCCCAGGTTGCGGCCCACATAAAACAGGCTGCTCACGTTCCGGCTAAAGTCCGGATCATGTGGGTTATTGGTGTATGGGTCGTAGTATACCATGGCCATGGTATCTGTCAGGGCTGCGTCTATGGCAGTGCGTTTGGCCTGTAGTTCCAGCAGGAAGTCAAGTTCTTTCCGGGTCTGCTCGGAACTGTTGGAAGGGTAGGGCTTTATCTTGAATGTCTGCACCGGCACCTGCAGGTAAACGGTTCTTAGTTTCAAGTAAGCTGCCCTGCGAAAATCCTTCTCCGGAAAACTTATACTTTCCAGGTCGCCGCCCATGGCTGTTGTGTTGCTGGCAGCAATGGTTTTGTAATGATCCGTGGCAGGCGACAATGTTTTATACTTTATACTTTTCTGCTGGCTTGTTTGTGCCAAACCAGTAAAAGTAGCCAGTAAAAGCAGTGAAACTGTGCAGACAACTTTCATGGTTGCCATGGGCTGCTCCTTGGTGCATTTTGTGCAAGAGCTGGCCTGCCGACTGATTTGTTTCTGTTTTGCTTCTGCTTCCTTGGCCTCCAGTTCTTTTAAAACCTGGGCCGGCGTAGCGTAAATGTAAATGGGTTCCATAGTATATTTTGTTAAGTAGATCGGGTATTGTTTGCCTGATGACGGGGAGGTGCCATAAAAGACGCAACGTTTGTCAGAAAAAAAATCAGGGCTTTGAAAATATCAGTTTAATAACTGAATAGCCGAGTTGCCTGGCAATGTAAACACCTGTGCGCTGCTGGCACGTATACTTGTTTGTTTCGTTTATCAAACCCACACTGTTATGGCTAAAGTATTTGTTCTCCTACTGATGTTGTTTTCATTTGTTGCTGCAAAAGCACAGTCGGTAATTCCTCCTGTTGATGTACAGATAAAAGCGGCTTTGCTTGCCGCCCCTGCCGATAAACGCGATGGCGCCGCCGTGTTGGGCTATAACCAGAAAGGGGAACTGGTAACCCTGCGAAAAGGAACAAACGAAATGATCTGCCTGGCAGACGATCCAAAACAGGAAGGGTTTTCGGCGGCTTGCTACCACCGCGACCTGGAGCCCTTTATGGCACGTGGCCGTGCATTGAAAAAAGAAGGAAAAGCTAAAAAGGAGATTTTTGATACCCGTGAGCGTGAAGTGAAAAGCGGCAAGTTGAAAATGCCAAAGCAACCAACCACACTCTTCGTATTTACAGCCCCTGACGAAAACTATGACCCAATGACTGGCAAGGTGGAGAATGGTTACCTACGCTACGTGGTTTACATACCGTATGCTACGGCTACCAGCACGGGACTACCGCTAAAGCCGGATGCCCCTGCCATGCCCTGGCTGATGGACCCCGGCACCCATGCGGCTCATATCATGATCACACCTGCACCTCCTGCTAAAGTCGATAAGTAGACTGTTCCTGCTATAGGTTAAGTATAAACTGTTTCAGTCGTTGTGCATCTGTTACTGCATTGCCTAGTACCGTATTGTTGAAGAAAACCCATACTTGCTTTTCAGCTTCAAGCCAGTCTTTAATCATGTAGGCGTAGCGCTCCAGCTTTTCATCGGAATAGGAAGAAGTATACATCTTTTCGTCGCCGTGCAGACGCAGGTAAATGGTGTTGGTTGTGCTTTGTTCGGTGCCCGGGAACCGTTTCCCGGCACTGGCCATCACGGCTGTAATATCGTAGTCCCGCATTAGTTCCAGCGACTCCTCTGAGAACCACGATGCATGCCGTGCCTCCAGGGCAAAAGTCTGTCTGCTATACTTCTCCCTTAAAGTTCTGTAAAATTCTTCTGCTATGAGCCTGTCGTGCCGGAAGCTGCCAGCGATTTGTACCAGCACAGGCCCGAGCCGTTCACCCATCAAACTGTACCTTGACATAACCTTCTCCAATGGCTCATCTATGTCCTGGAACCTGCGTTTGTGTGTGATCTCCTGGTGCAGTTTTGGAGCAAATTTAAAGTATGGTGGTGAAGTGTTAAGCCATTTCTCTATAGTCTTTACCATCGTAAAATGGTAAAAGCTGCTGTTGATTTCTGTTGCATTAAACTGGCTAGCGTAGTAGGAGAGGCGGTCAGAAGATTTAAGATCCACCGGGTAAAGTACTTCCTGCCAACGATAGCTCCAGCCCGAGGTGCCAATGAATAAATCAGGGTGTAAATCTACCATACTATAAAATCAATTGGGTTGCAGCTTTTATACTTCAGGATTCCACGTTTTTCTCGTAAGGTTTTATTTCACCGTCTTTTACCAGAAAAGCCTTCTCTGCCACATCCAGTATTTCTTCTTTGCTGTCGGAGTATGCTTCTACAACGTTGTAGGAGGTGCCTTTGTAATGTTCGTCCATGCGGCAAATCTTTTCTTCGTCTTTGCAGGCTTTGCCTATTACTTTATAGGTATTATTTTGATACTCCACCCTTGTTCCGGCAAAGCCATCAATTGGGAACATTTTAAAAAGTGGCTCCACATAGAGTTCCAGGCCGCCTGTGGCACAAAAAAGGTCCATCCCATTTTCCCGGGAAGCTGTGAAATGGTTTAACAGCTCATTGTTGAAATTGGCAGGAAACTCCCGCGCCCAAAATTCCCTGGCATAAGCCTGAACGGTAGCCGGTGGCAGGTTATCGAGGTAATTGAAGAAGTTTTCTTTAAATTCTGTTTTCCGGATCTGATGTAGCAGCAGCAAAAGTTTATAGTACAACATCTGTAGGTAATACTTTGCCTGCCGTGGCTGCTTGCCCACCACAAACTTGAAAAACTCATCTTTAGAGCTCTTGTTGTAAAACGTCTTGTTCAGGTCGAATACAAGTACTTTTATCTTATTATCTTCTTTAGCCATGATATGTAAAGTATAAATATGGCAGGCGTTGGATTTCCTGCGCATCTTACATACGGAGGAAGGAGAAAAAGAATAAATGATGGAAGTGCGGTAAAAGCAAAAGCGGAAGGTATAAATTGACTCACCTACCGCTTTTATTGATTATAGTTGCATTACCGTATCCAACCACCCCTGCTGATTTACCTCACCCCGACCCTCTCCTAAACAGGAGAGGGAGTTCTGGCACTACTTTGGCAGAATTATAAGCTCTGTAGCCACTGTTTAACCTCCCTTTACACAAGATCTTTACAAGATGACAAAGAGGAAAGGATTAAATTATTGTGAATGCAGTTGAAGCAGTAAGTATTAAAGCTCCCTCTCCTGTTTTTAGGAGAGGGCTGGGGTGAGGTAAAAACTTACGAACTACACGACAACATCGAACAGCCAGCTTTTTGCGTGGCCCACTCCGGCCTGAGCGCAAAGAACTCATCGTGTTTGTCTGAGTATGGCGATTTTATGGCCTGCTGCAATTTGTTAAACAGTTCATCCTTTCCTTGCTCCAGCTCTTCAATGGCCTGGTGTAACAGGTAATTCCGGAGTATGAAACGTGGGTTGTTGCGGCGCATCAGTTCCTGCGAGGCCTCGCGGGTGCAGCTGTTTGTCTTTAGCCGTTCCGTATACTTAAGCACGAAAGTATAAAGCTTTGCACTGTCCGCCTCAGCCAGCTCTTTGTACATACTTGGCTTAAAGTGTGCTGTTGCGGCAGTGGCATCGGCAATGTCTAAAGGCAGGTCTATCAGCAGCTGGTAAAAGATGGTCATGTCAGGTTTAAGTGCTGTTAGCAGTTCTTCCAGTTCCTTTATCAGCTTGATGTCTTCCTGTGTAACCTGGTCCATGCCAAGTTTCTTGCCCATCATGCCATAGTAATTGGTCCAGTAAACATGGCGGTAAGTTTCCAGGGCTGCAATAAGTGGCTTAGTGTCCGGGAACAAAGGAGCCAGCGCACCGGCCAGGCAACCCAGGTTCCAGTAGGCGATGGACGGCTGCTTGCCAAAGGCATAGCGTCTGCCCGGCAGGTCGGTAGTGTTCGGCGTAAAATCAGGGTCGTAATCATCCACAAAAGAATAAGGGCCGTAGTCGATGGTTAGGCCAAGTATAGACATGTTATCAGTGTTCATCACACCATGCACAAAGCCCACACGAATCCATTCCACCATCAGGTTTGCGGTTCGCTCCACTACTTCCTTAAACCATTCCAGTACCTTATCTTCGCCGGTAATGTGCGGGTAATACCGGGAGATGGTCCAATCTACCAGTTGCTTCAGGTTATCGGTCTCTTTCCGGGAGGCCAGTAGCTCAAAATTGCCGAAACGCAAAAAACTTGGGGCAACACGCATAACTACAGCTCCTGGCTCATAGGCAGGATTGCCATTGTAGAACATGTCGCGCAGCACCGGCTCACCGGTTGATACAAGGCTCAAGGCACGGGTAGTAGGCACGCCGAGGGAATACATCGCCTCACTCATCAGGTACTCCCTCACCGATGATCTTAAAACTGCTCTGCCGTCGGCGCGGCGGGAATAAGGCGTCTGGCCGGCTCCTTTCAGCTGCAGCTCCCAGCTTTGCCCGGGTGCAGTTTCCCACTCTCCGAGCGTGATGGCGCGGCCATCGCCTAATTGGCCTGCCCAGTTACCAAACTGGTGCCCGGCATAACAGGCAGCGTAAGGGTACATGCTTTCAGTAACACGATTTCCGCCCAATATGTCAGTTTCTTCCCGGGTTGCTGGTTTCTGAATGCCAAGTTTTTCGGCCAATTCCTCTGACCAGGCCAATAGCGTTACATTTTCAACGGGGGTAGGGGTGGCTTTACTGTACAGCACACCGGGTGTCTGGCGCGGTGTCAGATCGCCGCTGTCGTCGCCGGCAAAGGTGTTTACAAATTCTCTTTTATATTTTTTTGAGCTTAAGCTCTCGTCTTGTTTCACTTCTATATGCTTTTAATGTCACCTCTTAACAAGGAACCGGCAAGATAAGTTAATTTTTGGCGGGATAAACTGCATCAGATGTATTAGCTTGCAGCTTATAACTAATTCGTAGATTGCTTATACTTTAAAGCAGCTATCAAAAGAGCATACAACAAATGTCTATACTTTTAATCAGCCGGGGGCGCGATGTAAAGCCCTGGCTTGACTCAATTAAATCTGAAAGGCCGGACTTGGAGGTACGTATTTACCCCGATACAGGACCGAAAGAGGAGGTTACCTTCGCCATTGCCTGGAATCATCCGCCGGGTGCGTTCCTGGAATTTCCGAACCTGAAGTGCATTGCGTCTATGGGTGCAGGTGTAGATCATATTCTGAAAGATCCGGAATTGCCGGAGGATGTGGTTATTACGCGCGTTACTGACAAACACCTGACCAACGACATGGCCACTTATACCACGGCCGTGGTATTGAACTACATGCGTGGCTTTTCGGGATATAAGGCCGCGGAAAAGGAAAGCCAGTGGCAACCAAAGCCCTACCTGCGTCAGCGTGACGTAAGGGTTGGCGTGATGGGAATGGGCGTGCTGGGTGCAGAAGCCGCCGCGCAACTCAAGAAGCTGGGCTTTGCGGTGCAGGGCTGGGCCAAATCGCATAAGAACATCGAGGGCATACCGGTCTATGCAGGCACCGAAGAGCTGGACTACTTTCTGGCCACTTCAAATGTACTTATCTGCCTGCTGCCGCTTACCCCCCAAACGTCAAATATCCTCAGCAAAGTTAACCTTCAAAAATTACCGGAGGGCGCTTATGTGATAAATGTGGCCAGAGGTGAACACCTGGTAGAGGAAGACCTACTGGAAATGCTGGATACCGGGCATCTGGCAGGTGCCACACTGGATGTGTTCCGGACCGAGCCTCTACCGAAAGAGCACCCTTTCTGGGCGCACCCCAAAGTAGACGTAACCCCGCATATTGCCAGCGTTACAAACCCAGCCTCGGCGGCAAAGCAGATACTGGCAAACTACGACAGCCTTACTAAAGGCGAGCCGCTTATCAATGTTGTTTCACGAACCAAAGGATATTAACATGTACCCATTCCACTACGCTTTTAAAGTAAAAGACATCGAATCGACGCGTAAGTTCTATGTAGAAATACTGGGCTGTCGCGAGGGCCGAAGCACCGAGCACTGGATTGACTTCGATTTTTTCGGGCATCAGCTCTCGGCACATGTAAGCGACAACATTCCTGAGCTTGATTACTGTGGCAAGGTGGATGGCGTTAGCGTGCCTGTACCGCACTTCGGTTGCATCCTGAACTATGAGCAGTTTGATCAGCTGCAGGAAAACCTTACGAAACACAACGTGAAATTTGTGGTAAAGGCTCATACCCGTTACGAAGGACAGGTAGGCGAGCAGCGCACTATGTTCGTACTGGACCTGAGCAATAACCCGCTGGAGTTTAAAGCCTTCAAAAACCCAGACGAAGTATTTGCTTCTTAAGTATGAGTCATTTGCTTTTATACTTTGGTGCAGTTTCTAAACCCTAAGCCTTCTTTAAGACGTATGGGTTTTTATAAACGCACAAGAACTTATGGAATCAAGTAGCACGAACGAAACGATGAATACAATAGAGGGTTTAATTAAGGATCCTTCACGATTAGCGGATATTTTAAAAGACCCGGGCAGTCATGGAATAGACTTTTATAATGGCTTGTCTAACCGTCAGAAACAGTATGTGTTATTGGCTGCCGGAATAGGTCTGATAGGCTATGCTATTTATGTTGGGCGCCAATCAGATTATGATAATAGCGACGCAGAAGAAAGCTCAAATGCCAGCTAACTTTCGAAAGCTTAGCTCGTAAAAGAATAGTAGATAAATTTTTTGTTATCGCACAGACAGGCTAACCACCTGAATAAAGCTCGTAGGAGTTTTCGGAATTATTCCAGGTTTGTTCGAGAAGCAAAAAACAAAGACCTGCCTTAAGCTTTACTTAGGGCAGGTCTTTGTTTTTATAAGTAGCTTATACTTCCTGCAGGTTACTTTTTGCGGCCTCTCTTTGACACGCGTTCCTTGTGGCCTTTTCTTTTCAGTTCCTTAAACTCCTCATTCGATACCACTACAGTGTAATAGACAGAAGTAAGCACCACAATTCCCGCTTCTTCCACAAAAGAAGTGGTTAAGGAAAGCTGTTTATCAGAGTTTAAGACGTATACATCGTCCACTCTCTCATACACATTAAATTCGTAATCGCCTTCCGCTGGCTTGCTGTTGCTTGTCTGCGCCAGTCGGTCCCCGGTAATAATTATCGGCTCTTCCAACTCAACCTCGTAATCAAACGGCTGAAAGTACTTCCCGTCTTTTTTGTAGGTGATGTACTCGATCTTGTTGATGTATACTTCTATGCCAGCGTTTTTACTGTCGCGCTTTTGCTTAATATCGCTTATGTTGCCTGTTAGTCTCATGCAAGTATAGGTCAGGGACTTAAATTATACTTCAAAGTTACAACTAATCTTACAGTACCGCACAGCAAATTGGCAAAGTATAAACTGGTTTTAAAGTATAACTTTGCGCCATGCAACATCCAAAACTATTTATGTTGATGCTCGGGGGCAGACCTCCGGGGCGCAACACCGAACAGCATGACATGTTTTTCGGGATAGGAGAAACTATGAAAGACCTGGTGCCAGCCATAAAAGCATTCTGGCCGGAAGCGGTTGGCAACCTGCACGTGGATGCCTGGCGCGAGGTAAATTTTGTGAACGGGTATCAGATAGAAGTGGTCCCGAAAGGGCACAGCGATAATGCCGCAGATGAGAATGCCGGCAAGCTGTTTTTCCTGAATCTGGGCGGTTACAAACCCGGCGAATTTGATGAGTTCCATTACAAAATGTTGGTAGTGGCACCCGACATGGGTAAGGCCGCTGCCCAGGGCCGCAATTCTGCCTTCTACAAGCATACCGGCTTTAAAGGCGCTGCCTCACACATCGACGATAAGTTTGGCGTGGACGTGGACGACCTGCAAGAGGTAAAAGACATGCTGCCCGAAGAGGTGAAGCAACAGTACAGCCTTAAACTTACGCCTGCTACAACTACAGTGGAAGACGACATTTACCTGGGCTACTTTCAGCTGAACAAATTATAAGGCCTCTGGTTAATTGCTGTCAACCAGTGTTTAGAAGTTTTTTTTGCTTAAATAGAACAAGTATGGACAGGCTGAAGGTGGCCTGCATACTTGTTCTTTGCTTTTAAGCGGGATACAAAGCGTAACATTTATACTTTCATACCTATACTCTGGCTCAACTTTTATACTTCAATCAAAAATCGGGGTTAACTTTGTAGTTAGAGCAAGAGGATAAAAGACCGGAACGTTTACCATGTCTACAGTTGATACAAGCGATTTTTTTACGACACAGCCAGACACCGCAGAGATCAAATCCCAGATCTTAAATGATTTTTTCAAAGACTGGTGCACTGCCAATCTGCAGGGGCAACGCTACAAGTCGAACCATGCGCTGGCATTCATAGACCTGTACTCCGGCGACGGAAAGTATGAAAAGGGAAGCCCGGCTACACCGGTTAAGATCCTGAACAGTATTTTTGGGGCAACAGACAAGTTTAACCTGAACAAGATCGTCCGCACTTTCTTCACAGACGAAAAGCCCACGGTTACCCAAAAGCTCAAGGAAAACCTGGAGGCCCTGCCATACTTTGAGAACCTGATCTATAAGCCGGTAATACTTAACGAGCAGGTAAACTTTAGCCTGTTGGCCAAACTTCTGGGCACCGATACGCCCGCCCTGATGTACACCGACCCATTTGGATATGAGTTCTCTCAGCAGATGCTGTTGCAGTCCATAAAAAGGTGGGGCCTGGATGTGTTTATGCTGTTTAGTCCGTCTAAAATGCGCCCTGCCATACTTAATGCCACGGAAGGCGACCTGATTACGGACATCTTTGGTGCGGAGCGTATTGCTAAGATCAAAGAATTCTGCGATCGCTACCAGGATGCCTCGCAGCGCGAAGACTTTATGGTGGACAGCTTTGAGGAGATCTTCAAAGAGAAGGAGTATAAAACCTTCCGGTTCAAGATAAGTTTGCCTAAAAAGAACCAGACTAGCCATTATCTCTTTTTTGTTTCGAAAACCGATACGGCCTACATGAAAATGAAAGAGCTGATGCTTGCCTACAGCGACTTCCAGGAGGATGGCGTGCCGCTGTTCGGGGCAAACATCAAGCACCAGCTATCGCTGTTTCAGGAGCAGTACCGGTTCTCGGTTAAAAACCTGACCGCAGAATTGGCAAGCAAACCAGACTTCTACCACAACCTGCCCCTCGACAGCATTTACCGCCACCACAACATCGGCACCAACTATATCAGGGGCAATTACTTAGAGGCCTTCGAGACACTGCGCAAAGAGGGCATCGTGGAATCCATCAACCCGATCAGCAGAAAGCCCATGCGAAAAGTATCCTTCTCATCCATTATAGCTTATAAGGGGTGATTGCTGATTGTTGATTGTTGATTGTTGATTGCTGATTGTTGGTTGTTAATTTGGATAATCGGGAAGTAGCAGCCTTTACAATTATCAGTAAAATAAAAATCAATCTAATCAATCATTCTCATCCATTCAAGCTTACAAGGGATAGTTAAATTGTTGGATGGTTAAATTGTTGATTGTTGAAATGGGTAATCTTGATGTAGTAGCCTTTGCAATTAGCAGCAAAACTAAAATCAATCTAATCAATCCTAATCCCCTTAATCACCGGTCTTGATCACCGGTCCAGTTCCGATAACAGATCCTGCAGGTCCAGGGGGCGGGTGTACATGTGCAGGGAGCCGTCTTCGTGTTTGGGCCAATCTTCCTGTGGCCTGTCCCAGTAAAGCTCCACGCCATTTTGGTCCGGGTCTGATAAGTATAACGCTTCGGAAACACCGTGGTCTGACGCTCCGCTTAAGGGGTAGTTGGAGTCCAGCAGGCGTTTAAGAATGGCCGCCAGGTCTTTGCGGGTGGGGTAGAGGATGGCAGTATGAAACAGGCCGGTGCTACTTACCGGAGCCGGAGAGCCACCTTTACTATACCAGGTATTCAGGCCGATATGATGATGATAGCCTCCCGCCGAAATAAAGGCTGCATCTTTGCCATAAGTGGTGGTCAGTTCAAAACCTAGCAGGTCGCAGTAAAATTTAAGAGCACGGTTAAGGTCTGCTACTTTTAAGTGCACATGGCCAATGCGGGTCTGGGAAGGTATCGAGTATGAATTGCTCATAGATCGCGAGGGTAAAGCATAGTTTATTTTTTCTTCTTGTTACGTTTCTTTGCCTTTTTAGCCGGCTGCATTGCCCTGGTTATACTTTTTACAGTAAGGTATGCAAACAGTCCTCCGATGGCAATTGCTTTTATGATCGTTTGTGGGTCTTTTATGCTCCTGAAACGGGTTTCGCCCTGCTTCAATTCAATATAACCAACAGGAGTAACCCGCATGCCGCCACCGCCTCCCTCGCCTTCGTTGCCAGACCCGCCTCCAAATCCAAAGGCGGCCTTGGCTACAGGCACAATAGTTACGTCCCCGTTTACCACGGGCTTTCCATAAACGTGTGATGCGTCTGCTGTTGTGCTTAGTTTTTCTGCCAGGCTCTGCACGAGCGTTTCTTTGTTCTCAGTATTTTTTGCCATAACAAAGTATACGTAAGCATTTAAAAACCATAGCACTAACACCCTGAAAGTATAAATGCCAGCCTTTGCGAATTCCTTTTAAACATTATTAAAACTTTAAAGTTGATGCTTTTACCGCCATTGTTGGTGCTTTTCACCAATAATTAAAAGGCACTGGCTATCATACTTGCTGGTGATAACACGCAGCATGGATTTTAACAAACTCTAAACAGGCTCATTACTAAAACTCTGAAGTTGATGCTTTACGGAGTTTGAGATTACGTTCCAACAAGCCGAAAAAACAAACGTTTAACAAAGGATACAACAATCTAAATAACACCATGAATACAAACTTAAATAATGAGAACCGCAGGCGCAGAAGCGCTTACGCAGATTTTGATGAGCACGGAAACCCCCTGACCGGGAACACCGAGAGCTTGTCGCGTTACATACCGCAAAGCAGGTTTGGGTCGTTTGGCCGAAACGTAGAAGCCCCGCACTCGCAACAGGAAGGCCAGTATAACTCCCCTGCAGGCCGGGTAACCAACGCAACCCGGGCTACCGGTAACTTTAGCGAAGGTACCCCTTACGGAGAAGGTGGCAGCTATGAAGGTGGCGGCACGGGCTATGGCCGTTCAAGGTACGGTACAAGCAGAAGAGAAGGGCCTGGTTTCTCGCACCAGGAAGGTTACAGGCCGGAAAGCCGAAGGTACAGCGATAACGACTACGACAACTTCATAAACCGAAACTATGGTTACTTTGGCCGTAGCAGCGACGCTGGCTACATTAATGAAGGGCCAAACAGAAGCAGCGAACAGCCAGCCAATGTACAAAACCGCCGTTACGGTGACAGCTTTGGCGACACAGGCCGCGAAGGCAGGGGCTACGACAGAGGCTACGGCGGTTTCGGTAATACCGGTTACGGGGCTACCGGGTATAACATGCGGGATGAAGACCGCGAGCGAAGCTCTTTTATAAACAAGGGGCAAAATTTACCAAGCAGGAGCATTAGCGAAGCCGATGAAAGGCGCTACGGCCGGCGCAACCCGTACCGAAGAGAAACTGATTGGTAAATAGTATTGAAGATTAATGTTACAGCCACCGCCTAAAAACGGTGGCTGTTAATTTTTCTGTACTGGGGCACTAACTGATCATGACTCATCCTCTGGTTCCAATAAAATAAGGCTGGCAGAGTTAATGCAGTAGCGAAGCTTTGCAGGGGGCGGCCCGTCATGGAACACATGGCCCAAATGGCTGTCGCATACGTTGCATTGCACTTCAATTCTGTGCATGTGGTAGCTGTCGTCGAAAGTATACTTGATGGCGTTTTTGGCTGCGGGCTGTGTAAAGCTTGGCCACCCGGATATGGCGTGGTACTTCTCTGTAGAACGAAACAAGACGTTGCCACAACCAACACAAGTATAAACTCCCGGGGCATATAAACGGCAGTAGGCATTGCGGTAAGGTGGTTCCGTGTCTTTCTGGCGTGTAACCCTGAACTGCTCCGGACTCAGCCTCTCCCGCCATTCTTCTTCAGTTCTTTCTACGCTGTAGGGCGGTTCCGGATTTCCATACTTAGCATACTTTATCACGTCAATCCATCGCATCATGTGTTCTCAATTGTTTGGTTAAAACCATATCAAAGGCCTTGTTCATAAAAAAAGCCCGGCGTAAACCGGGCTTAGGTGTTGGCAAATCCAAAATGCTTATTTGTTTCTTTCCTGTTTCTTCTGCACCTCTGCCTTCTGGCTTAATGAGGTAATATCGTTTGTCTGGTTGTTGCGGAACTCTTTGTCAGAACTGTCAGCGCCACGGCTGGTTGTTCTGCGGTTTGCATGCGAGCCCTGCGGACTTTTGCTTTCTGGCGGTAAGTTCTTACCAATTTTAGAGCCGCTGTCTAAATTCTTGTTTTGGTCGGCATTGCTCTTGTTCTGAAAATCTTTCTTATTCGTAGTCATGTTTGTTTTCTTTAGGTTAAAAAAATCAGAGGTACTGTTTTGGGCAGTACCTGGTATATTTTACGCAGAAAAGATGGGTTCAGGTTGGAATACCAAAAAAGGTTAGATAAGCACAATAGCCCAAAGCATGCTATGAGAACACAAATTTACATTCGCTGTTATTCCTTCCGCGAGTTTTCAACTCGTGGCTTATTATATGGCAAGCTTTCAGCTTGCGTAGGTATGTAAAAGTATAAAAAAGCGACTCACGCAAGCTGAAAGCTTGCCCTCATGTACAACCACGAGTTGGAAACTCGCGGCAGTTAGAGCATTTTATACTTGTGACCAAAGCGTACCTCCGAGGAGGAGAACTTTGCTCGTGCATTTGATTCCCCTCTTGAGAGGGGTTAGGGGTGTGTTTACACCTATCCGGTTTATCATTTATCGCAACTTTTATTTTTTAATCAAACCACTAAATAGCTTCAAAGTATAAATTTTGAAGTATGACCAGCGCTGCCTTAGTATCTATTTTTGATCCGCAAGCACGCGCGAAGCTCCCGCTGAAACTCCGGGTTTTCGTTCATTCCATTGTGGCCCTGGCCGTTCAGCAGAATAAGTTTGTCGCCGGGTTTTAACAAGGGACGCAGCTTTTCCGAGGAGCCGCTGTAGATGATCTCATCCTGTGCCCCATGGAAAATGACAACGGGGGCCTTTACTTCTTTCAGAAATTGGTACGTCTCGAATTTATACTTGATCAGGAATGAAGGGATGAACGGGTAGAGGCTTTTCGCAAGGTCTTTTAAACTGTAGTATGGTGCCTGAAGCAACAGAAGCTTTGGGTTGTTTTCGGAAGCTATTTTGGTTGCCGCCGCCGTGCCAATGGAATAACCTGCCACAATTTTGCGGTCCTCGGGGTAACGACTTTTCAGGTGTGTGTAGGCTGCCTGAACATCGTCGTAAAATTGCTCTTCTCCGCTAATCTCGCCTTCGCTTTTGCCATAGCCACGGTAGTCAAGTATAAAAAAGTCGTAGCCCAGGCTGGTGTAAGTAGGGTAGGCCCAACCCCACGAGGCAACGGAGCCTGCATTGCCGTGCAGGTAAAACACTACTCCTTTAGGGGCATCTGTTGTAAATAAAAGGGCGTGTAGCCGTTTCCCGTCATTTGCAGGTATAAATATCTCCTCCGGAGTTGTGTCAAAGTTAAACTGATAATCTGGCGGCAACCTGTCCGGGAAAAAGATAAAGCTCTCCTGCTGTAAGGAAAAAACGGTCATGAGTAGAAAGTATAAAACTGCAAGCATACCCGCTGCCTTAAGTAAACTGCTGATCAACTGTATGTGTATAAAGCCTGACTAAAGTATACGTGCAAATTTGATGAGGAAGGTAAGTATACTTTAAGCTTACAAACGGCTACCCATGGATTGTGGATTATATAATCTCTGGTCTGCGTAATACCCACAATAGCTTTACGCAGGCAAGTTTCCTTTCTCCATCTTAAAGAAAGCCCTCGATACCGGCACCAGCATGACACCTGCCAGCGCAAACGCCACAAACGAAACCTTCAGGTTAAACAAATGCGCCAGGTAACCGATAAGCGGCGGACCGATCAGCATACCAACAATACCGAAAGTGGCGATAAGTGAAATGGCGATGCCCGGCGAGTACTTTTGGGAAGACCCGGCCAGCGAATACGTCATCGGGATAACGGCGGCGCATCCAAAGCCTACCAGCGAGAAGCCTACCATGGCTGGCCAGAAACTAGGTAAAAGTATGGACAAGGCAATGCCACCGAAGATCAGACCGGCACTCATAATGTAGGTATTGGCCATGCCCAGCCGATCGATGATCTTATCTGAAACAAAACGCGACAGTGCCATAAACGACATAAAGATCAGGTAGCCTGCCGTAAAGATGTCTTCTTTTACAACCTGCTCAAAGTAAATACCGCTCCAGTCGAACATGCCGCCCTCGCACACAGCCGCAAAGAACACGAGCAGCCCTAAGTATAAAATGAACGGATCTGGCTTACCGAAAGTAAGTTTATTGCCGGTTTCGGAGCGGTCGTTGCGTAGCAAGTGCTTATAAGAAAATGCAGCCACCAGCATGGTGATAACGGATACGGTTATCAGGTGTGGTACCATGGCCACATCCAGGGCAATAAGCAATGTAGTAAAGCCGATACCAGCAATCCCGCCTGTGCTCCAGAGGGCATGGAAAGAACCATTGATCTTGCGCTCATGCTGCCTTTGCAGGGTAATGGCCTGTGTATTTACCGAGATGTTAAAAATGCGCATACTCAGTGAGAACAGGAAAAGAGCAAACACCAGCAACAATGGACTTGAGGCTAAACCAATAAGGGATAAGCAGGCCGCATTCGCCAGAAATGCGAGCGTAAGCGGAGTGCGGGTTTCCATCTTAGCTACCAGCCATCCAGACAAGGGCAAGCCGATCAGCGAGCTGACAGGCATGGTGAGCAGTATGGTGCCGAGTTCAGCCTCGTTTAGCTGCAGCGCAGATTTTATAGTTGGAATTCTGGAGGCCCAGCTGGCAAAGTTAAACCCCGACAGAAAGAAAAATATACTAAGCGAAACACGCTGATGTTTTTGTATCTGCATGAAAATATAATAAAGCTGCAAAGATGCGCATTATTTTCCCTAAAAGGTATAAACTCTGTGTAATCTTTATGTTTGCACAATGGGGTAGAGGCTGCAATTAAGATGATGTAGCGTACCGATAAATTAGGGGAGACATCAACTAGGCAAAAAATAACCGCTGCTTTTATGTGTTTTAAGCTTTTAATTAAGGTTTTTATATGTAAATTTTAATAAGTATAATACAATTGTCGATTTCCTACGTAGTAGTATAAATTCTTCAACTTTTATACTTGGTCAACTATGAAATACGCGCTAATTCTGCAGTCAGAATTCCACCATCCTAACTTCTGGGTATGCTATGCCATTGCCGAAACACCTGATAACCTGAAGAAAAATCTTTGTTACGACCCAACTGTTCAACTACTCCTTCATAAAGGCTACTATAAAGGCAAGCCGCTAGAAGATATACAATTGCCAAGCTGTGCCTCTGGTAGCTTTGCACACTTTATAGTTTGTGAGCTGGAGGTACCTAAGGGGCTGGCGCTTCGTTACGAGTTATAGATCATTTGCATAAATAGCTTTTACAATTTACTGGTATCCTCAGGAAGTACCTTTGCAGGAAAGCACCGTCTGTATTATTCGTTATTCGTGAAGATCTATGAAAAGAATAGCATGCCGCGATGCCGGATTTAACTGTGATGCGGTACTAGAAGCCAACACCGAGCATGAGGTGCTGCAACTGGCCGGCAAGCACGCACAACAAACACACGGCGTGACCCTGACGCCGCTGGTGGCAGCGCAGATCCGCTCTATCATCAGAACCGACGAGGAACCAAGCCTGGAGTGCGCTACTGCGCAGCACTGGCCGTAACCGGCGGTGCTGGCGGCGGCACTACATTTTTTATAGGCTTCGTTGATTTAAGGTAAGCAAAGATCGCCTTCAGTTCTTCGTCGGTTAGGTTTTTATACATAGGCCATGGCATTGGAGGCAGCACTGTGCGTGCCGAGGCAATGCCTTTGTGCTTGCCCTCCCGTATGGAGGTAATGAAATTCTGCTCCTGCCAGTTTCCGATGCCGGTAGGGTCGGAGGTGAGGTTTGCCGCATACGAAATACCCCATGGGCCCACCCAGGCTGTAAACTGGTCGCTTACAGTCAGTCCCTTACGTTCCATATCGGCCCGGTTTACATCAGGGGGTGGCATCTGGGCGGGGTGCCCCGACAAAGCCAGCGCCATGTCTGGTTCCGGCCCGTTTTCTGTCATCACTTTGGGGGTGTGGCAATCGTGGCAGCCGATGCTAAGCACCAGGTGTTTGCCATGCTCGATCTGGCTTGCAAAGCCACCATGAGCCAGTTGTTGGTTCTGCTGTTGCATGGTGGTTTCACCGGTTGCAGCATCTCTTCCGGCATTCAGGTCGCGGTTTGCCTCATTGCATCCGGTAAAACCAAACAAAAGGATCGCAACCAGGCAGACTGAAAGTATAGGTCTTTTCATGTTGAGAAGTATAAGTTGTTTTAAAACAGGAAATTATATTTTATACTTCTGTTTGATGAAAAGAGTAAAGCAAGGGCTGATTATTGTGTATACAGACGCAGAATTATAGTGAACCAACTGGTAAGACAGGTAGATGCAGATAAGTATAAACATAAAGAAATAACGCGCAGATAATAATCCTCCGACCCCGGCTATACTTGCTGCGCTAATCCATTTCCCAGGTATCTTCGTCCCAGTGGTCATCTGGTTCAGATGTTGTTTCAGATATGCCTGCCGCCGTAAGCAGTGCTTCCGCTGCGTGCTGCCCGGCATCTTCAAAGATCAGTTCGCCTTTCTGCAGAAAACGGTTGGTGTCCAGCAGCACTTCGTAGATCGGGGTATGTACGTGCCTGGGTATCTTGTAAAGACGCGGGTCGTTCTTATCGAAAGGCGTGGTTACCTTTGAACTGTAAAGGTAGGGGATGAGTGTTTTTGAGCAGCTTATGGCAATGCGGTTAACGTTGTAGTACTCAAAATAATCCTGAAGCCGCCCGTTTATGTTCTCAAAAAACTCCACAGTTTCGCCTAACCTCACCCTGGAGCCAGCCCTGGATTTGCCTTTCGTTTTAAGGTATTTGATCTGGCTCTTTCCTTGTTTTTTCCGGACCATGTAGGACCTGAACACTTTGTGGTCCAGGTTGTGGCCGTCTTCGAAATACCCCAGGGCGCAGTTCCCCGACTGTATCAGCAATACCACATAGTTTACCTTATCTGTTGCAGGTAAAAGGTCCTGTTTTCGGATGGCAAGCGTGATGGGCAGCCTGAAGTATACCTGTTCATTCCCGGCGGTGTCGTAAAGTATGATCCGGTGCTTTTCCGGGTCATAAGTATACTTTGTCTGCGTTTGTTGCAGGGTTTGCAGCAACTTTTCCGACTGCTCTTTGTTCAGGAACCTGTTCATAGGGTAAAAGCGCGTTTGTAAAGTATAATTTTGCTAAACGCTGTGGTGATATCTGGTAACTAATCTAATTTTTTGAAATATACGGTAAAGGTAGACCCGGCACCCAGCTCGCTTTCTACCTCTATGTGGCCGTATGCATTTTCCACGATCTTTTTCACCATGTAAAGCCCGATGCCAGAGCCCTCCACGTGGTCGTGCAGGCGCCCGAACATCGAAAACAGTTTTTGCCTGCCCTGTGGGCTCATGCCAAGTCCGTTGTCCTGCACCTTAAGCACATGGTAATCGTCATCGGTATTGCAACTTATCCATACTTCCGGGTCACGGTCCGGGGACCTGTATTTTATTGCGTTGGATATGAGATTGTACACTACAGAGCGCAGGTTCTTACGAGAGAACTGTATAGCAGGGCAGGAGGCCACGTCAATATGCATTTTAGCGCCGGACTCTTCCAGCAGCGGGTTCAGGTCTAGCAGCACATCATTTATCACTTCTTCCGGGTTGATGGCTGCGGGTGGCTGGTTGTTTTCCTTTTGCAGCTTGGTTACTTCTGTCAGGTGCTCAATTGTGTTTTTAAATCGGCGTACGGAGTCATCTATCATTTTCAGTACTCTTTCCAACTCCGTCGATTTCAGGGTGTCTTTTGGGATGGCTTCGGTAAGTATCTTTATCAGGCCTTCAATGTTGTAAATAGGGGCTTTCAGGTCGTGGGAGGCGGTGTAGATAAAATTATCCAGGTCGATGTTGGTGCGCACGAGTTGCTCGTTGGTAAGCAGCAGTTCTTCATTTGTAAGGGCCAGCTGCTGTGAAAGTTCCTTTGCCTCCTGCTCTCTCGCTTCCATCTGTTTCCGGGCTTCAACCTGTTCGGTTACATCATTCACCAAAGTATAAAATCCGGCCACTACGCCATCTTTTATGTCGGGTATGTAACTCGTCTGGATATACTTTACAAAATCCTCGCGGTAGGGCATTCTGCTTTCAAAGCTTAGGCGTTCGCCGGCCAGGGCCCTGTCTATATATTTTTTAATACCGACATATGCTTTTTCACCAACCACTTCACGAACATGTCTGCCCAGCAGGTCTTCTATTTTCAGTGGAAACCATGATTCGTAAGCCTTGTTCGCAAAGCGATACTTTTCCTCCTTGTCCAGGTACCCGATCAGCACAGGCAGGGCATCGGTGATGAGTTGTAGCTGCTTGGCGCTTTGCTCTATCACCTGCCTCGATTTAACATGCTGGGTCACATCGTTTGCGAATACCAGTATACCGTTAATCCTGCCTTCCTCATCGTGGCGCGCCTGGTAGGTAAATGTAAAGTAAAAGTCCTCGCGGGGGCCGCCTTCGCTGCGCGATAGCATCAGGTGGTATTCTTTTCCCTCAAAGGGTTCTCCGGTATTGTACACATCCAAAAGTATGGCCGGGATGGGAGTGTTCTGAAGCTCCGGGAAGGCCTCTTCCAGCGTTTTACCAACCACGTCGCGCCCCGGGAATATCTGCCTGAAAGCCGGGTTTACCAGCTCGAACACCATGTCTTTTCCAGAGAGCATCAGAAATGGAGTAGGCGCTTTCATGAAGATGGTGTGTAAGAAGTTTCGCTGCCGCTCAATTTCCAGCTTCGATTTCTCCAGTTCTTTTGTTCTGTCAGCCACCCTTTGCTCCAGTTCCTGGTTCAGCTTCTGCAATTGCTGCTTTGCCCCTGATAGTGCTTCGTTGGCGGCTTTGGCATTGCTATTAGCCTCAGTAAGCTCCTGGTTCAAGTTTTGCAAGGCCAGTTCACGCTTCTCAACCTCCTGTCGGGCCACTACCTGCGCAGTTACCTCATAAGCGAAAAGCAGCACACCGTCAATCTCTTTATCAGTGTTGTAGGTAGCCTGGTAGATAAAGTTGTAATAATTATTCCCCAGCACACCGGTATCATAGTGGTCTACCTGCACCTTCATTTCATGGGCATAGATGGTTTCACCGGTTGTGTATACCTGGTCAAGTATAAGCGCGATGGGCTGGCTCTCCAACTCAGGCATGGCTTCGGAGATGGGTTTGCCGAGCAGCGGCCTGTTGCCTGCAAGTTGCTGGTATTCTTTGTTAACGAATTTAAACTTATGCTCGGGGCCCTCAAGCACACAGATCATGGCCGGTGCCTGCATAAACAGGTGCTGAAGGTTCAGGTTTTCCAGTTCAAGGCTATCCGGCACCTTGCCATTTCCTTTACCTGAATTGGTTTGTTGCCCTTCTTCTTTTTCCCGCTGCCCCAGCATCACCTGGCTGGTTACATCGGCTACCTGGTGTATGATGTAGGCAACCTGCTTTTTCTCGTCCAACACCGGTGAGTTGATGATGCTCCAGTACTTTTCCATAAATACGCCGGGCACCTCCGGATGTGGGATGTCGTAGCGGTGCATGGGCATGGTATGCGGCTTTTTATGCTCCAGAACACGGTTTAAGGATGCCTGAAGTGCGGATGTGGCCTCGGAGCCGGTAAGGGCAGGGTTGTCCGGGAACACCTCGAACATATAGCGGCCTTTAATGGTGTTCAGGTCTTTTTGAGTGACCGCCGCATAAGGTTGGTTGGCTGCAAGTATGGTAAGTTCCGGCGAGAGAAAAAGAAACGGCTCGGGCAGTGCTTCAAAGGCATGGAGTAACTCAGGGGAAAGGGTAGAAGTTGTTGTCATGTTTTAGTTGTTGATTATCCGGCCCCCTGCTCGTAAACCAACTGCGCTTTTCGTGCAGCGGCTTTTCCCCTGTTCCTGCTCTATGTTTCAAATTATTCTTCAATATTGGTTTTTTTAGGCAATTATGCAATTAAACCTTGGCGTGTGCATACTTGTACCCTGCATCTGCTAAGCACAGTTTTGTTTCAGATCCACGGGAAGTATAGCTAAACCATACCTCAGTCGTTTTTCAGGTTTTTCATACTTTCCTGGCTTACTTTAATAATGCCCCGTTTCGGCCTGTCGAGGTCTATGATGATGAAAACGACAAGGCAGATGAGGATGGTAAGCATAACCGCAGGTACGTGACTTCTCTGTTTGCCCAGGCCACTACCGTAGCCAATAAGTGCCCCCGACATGATAAACACCACAAAAAGCAAGAATAGGATCACTTCCGGTACATGCAGTTGCAGCAGCGCATTATACTCTCCGTGGGCGTCTATCATATTGTTCAGGGCGCTTACATAATAGCCGGTGGTCACTGGTCTTGGGTCAACTCGCGAGGCGGCCACTGCCTGAAACCAAATATCGTTTTGTGCCTCGCGGGTAGCGTCATCCAATACTTCCCGCTCCTGCACCATGTTGTAATCGGTGTTGCTTACCTGCAGGCGCAGGTTAACGTAATTCTGCAGCAGGGCATGCGAGATGGAGTCATAAGGTTCGGGCAGGAGCTGGGTACGCAGCAAGGCTGTGCCGATGGCATTGGCTTCGGTTATAACAGCCTGGCTTCGGTTGTTATAGCGCTGCAGGGCCATGTTAAATGTAAAGCCAAGAATAAGGGCCAGCAAACCCAGTGTGCCGGCCTGTATGGTGTTGGTCTGATTCTTTACATCTAAGTCCGTCCTGGCCTGGCGGTGATGTCCGAGTCTGTATCCCGCCTCATGTGCCAGCAGTATCAGGCAAAACAGGACGACGACAATTAAGATGCTGTTCAGGTCATACATGAGTTCTTTTGATGTGTCCATGGTACATCCGTTTTAATCGCACAAAACCTGAAATTTTGATGCGATAAAGTGTATACGCTTCAGGGCTTGTAAAGTGCTTGCATTTGGGCACAACTCAGTAGTATGGGGCGTAAGTAACCCTGCCGCTTTTGGGAAATTTGTAGCTGAATCGGCGCATAACAGATTATTTGCGTAGTACACAAAAAGGAGTGGCAGGCCTGAAAAACAGGCAGTAGAGTGATGATACGAACTGACAATCCACTTGCGTGATGAGACTAAGACTGCTTCTTATGCTGCTGCTTTGCTCCTGTGCCACACAGCGTCAGGCTGAAAAGTATTTTGATGCGCATACAGATGAACTGGCAAAGTACGTGGACGAGAACGAAGCTTACACCCGGAAACATGGAGCTGCCTATGCCGCAAAACATTTCCCGCCACGGTTCTATGCGCCTGCCACCCACCAGGCACCGCCACTAAGGGCAGAGCGGCTTAAACTGGACCATGCCCCTGGTACAGCCACAATACATACCAGATCATCAGAAACTGCAACTAAATTTTGCCCCACCTGCAGCGATGCCCAGCCAGTCCGAACAGTGTATGTACAGAACACAGTGGTGATCGATTCGCTGGAGCGGGAACTGAGCACGGAGCGCCTGGCAAACACAGCCCTGCGTAAAAGGTTGAAAGACACCACCACAGACCGTGACTACTGGCGTGAGATGAACCGTAAAAAGCGCTGGGCACTAGTGGCCATGGCAATCTTTGCAGCCCTCTATATCCTGTTTAAAGTGCTGGAGTCGCGTGTCAGGGAAACATGATCTGGTAACCCATCACGTTATACTTCGTCGTTAACAAATGCGCTTGTGCTCAGGCTGGCTCTTGTATCCGTTGTACTTCCATCAAGAGCAAATGTAAAAACTGTGAAGCGCACAAGCCGTTTACAAGTATAAAATCAATCGTTAATCAACATAAGTATAAAACTATGGACAGACGAGACAGACATGATTACGACAGGTACCAGGATTACGACAGGGACGACAGGCACTACCACAGCGCCCGTAACCTGACAGACCAGTTTGAGCGGGAATACCAGCAGGAGCGGGGCTACAGACACGATGACCGATATCCTTACAACCGTGAGCACAGCTACCACGAAGGCGACATGGGGGATATGTATGAGCGCATGCGCCGGGAAAGAAACAGCTTCAGAGGCGACTCCGGTTCTGGCAGCATGGGTAGAGGCAGCAGGTACCCGGAGGATTACAATGATGTGCGTAACCGCTACAGTAATTACCAGGACGATTACAGAAGCTACGCTGGCACGAACAGGGGAAACCGTGATTATGACAATGGCTACAAAAACTACAGCGGGCAATGGGCCGGAGATCGACAGGACTATCATCCGGGCTCGGGTGGCGACGATAGAAGATATCGCTATGAGGGCGCTAGTCGCTACCACAGAACAGAAGACAACTGGTATGGCTCCGGGCACCGCAGCGATGAACTGAACAGGTATTACTAAGCCAGAAGCACCTGCAACAAAAGGGCCGCTGCCAATCGCAGCGGCCCTTTTGGCTTATTAAAGTTAATCAGCTCTTCCGTAAAACAACACCGGGTATTAACCTTTCTCAGGCTTATACTTTTGGCTGTTCATTTTCTTGTTTTTATAGTATTTGTTATACTTCATCTTGTACTCAGCCTCATCCAGGGTGCCATCGTCGTCGGCCTCGGTCCAAAGTACCAGTATACCGTCTGCGTACTCCTTCTCATCCAGCATGTTGTCGTTGTTTTTATCCCAGGCATTAAACATGTCCATCTGCTCCATGCCCATGCTAAACTCTTCTTTCTTTATTTTCTTGTCGCCGTTTTTGTCCCAAGCCGACCAATTCCAGCGCTGGTCTTGGTTCAGGCCGAAGTCTTTAATGCCTACAGCCCACTCATTCGCGTCCAGCATGTTGTCGCCGTTCACATCCAGGGTATTGTAAAAAGCCATCGAGAATTCTTTCTTATCCAGCATGTTGTCATTGTTCATGTCCCATTCCTCAAACATATCGGTTTCGTTCAGGTCGAGGTAAAGCATGTTTTCTCTGGCCATGGCCTCATCACCGCCAAACATACCAGTTTCTTCGGTTCTTACACTCATGTCCTCGTCCATTACGGTTACTTCCTCCGATGCTGTAGGTTTATCCCCGGCACATGATATGAGGCTGAACATTACACCGTAACACAACCCCACTGTCATCAGTTTTCCCACTTTCACTACATTCTTTTTCATGATCTTCAAGTTTGGTTAAACATAGCTTGTCTTTAAGTTTTACGGCGCATGCGCTTAAACGGACAAAGGCGGCAATGGTATTACCAACAGATTTACAGGCTTTTAACTGTGGCAGTCTCTGCTTTTTTTGGGAAAATCGCCGTGCTTGGGAAGACAGCGTGTTAAAAAATATCCTCCAGCCAAACCCTCCTGGCCACACCAATCCCGACGCGGTTGCCACGGCCGCCGCCCCGCAAAAGTATGGCTACGTTCTGGCCCTGCCGCAACTCATTATAGCTGATGGAACGCCCCTGCTGGTCTACGATCTGGGTTGTGGGCAGCACCAGCACGTAGGCGCGGTCATAGGTAGAGTTGATGGATGGGGGAATACCCTCGACTTCCAGCACCACCTGTCCGTCGCTGTAGCGGTTGGCAATTATACTACCCCGTATATCCACCCGTTCTGGCGCCAAACTCCTTCTGTTTTCTGTGGTTGCATCTGCAGGTGCCTGGCTGCCCTGGCAAGCACTTAACCAGGTGGCACTTAGACAAATCAGCAGCATAATGTAATACTTGATTTTCTTCATAGTTGTATGTTATAGTTGACAGTAAGTAAATGGTAGGTAGCCAAGTCAGGGTTTAACGCCGTAAAAATTTAAAGTATAACGCAGGAGTAAATAAGTATGGGGATGAGCTGGGCAGGAGAGAGCGACATACACAAAGGGCAGCTGAGTGATGCGAAAAAGCTTGTGCTGGTAAAGGTATTGCACACGCTTATCTGGGTGTTTTTTAACGTGGTGATTTTCTACCTGCTGTATGCGGTGCTGGTAAACAGGATTGACAAATGGGTGTGGATCTGCCTTGGTTTTATACTATTGGAGGGGCTTATACTTTTGGTGTTCAAAAACGTGTGTCCGGTTACGGTGGTGGCCCGTAAGTATTCTACTTCCCAACGCGATAACTTCGATATTTATTTGCCAAACTGGCTGGCCAGGTATAACAAGCAGATCTATACTTCCATTGTGCTGGTAGCTGTGGTAATTCTGATCTATCGGCTACTGGCAGGGTAGGCTTTTACAAAGAAAAGGCCCGGCAAAAATACCGGGCCTCTGCTAAATCAAATATTGGTTCTTACTGTTTTCCCCGAACAAACTTCCAGGTGTAAACGCCTTTTTTGGAGGTCGTTTTTTGCTGGTCCGGCACCTCTTCCGGGAAACCGGCCCATGGTCTTTCCTCCACCCAAACCATGTTAGTTTCTGAAATAGATTTTACATGGTATTTGGTGGTCACACCGTTCTGCGTCAATTCGATATAGGTCTGATCGTTCTTATCGGGGAAGCTGTAGTTCCAAACGTCTTCAGTTGAACTTCCAGGCAGTGTAATGGTCAACTTTTTACCGTTGAAATTAAAGTATGCCTGGCGCTTTACAGAGTCTTCATACATCACGGCATCCTGGTCTGAGTAATAAACTCTTTTAACATCAGTGTTGGTCCAGTCGCCTCTCATGCTGGCATCTATCTCAGATACCGCCGGGATCACCTCTTCGCTGTCATCATCGTTGCAAGCGGTAAATATAAGGGCAAAACATAAAGGTAATAATAGTAACTTTTTCATGGAAAGTACAAATTAAGGTAAGTAAAGGATTTATACTTGTAGCATTCCTGTCATAGGCTGTATATAGTATTTAATGATTTATTAGCTCCTATAGTACGTGCCGCTTATAGCCGGGTTAGCGCGATTTCGCTAAAAAAAGTTAATCAATGGTAAAAGGCCTGTTAATCAGAATAAAAGGATTTTGCAGAATGGTTTTACCTTAGAGGAGGCTTAGTCATATTGTTGGATTTGAGAAAGTATTTTCCGGAACCTGCTTGGTCTCTTTTTCGCGCCATAGCGCCGCTCCTAAATGGAGCATCGCGGACATTTAGCGTGATAGTTTCGCCAGTTTCCTAAATATCCCCGTTTCGTTTCCAACAAAGTTTAAAATAGCCTTTCAGTCTTTTAAAAGGGATAAGGTGAAAAAGTATAAAGCAGCATGGATTGCCCTAGCACGGCCGCTTTATACTTCAGGCCAACGTTTACTTTACTTTATCTAATTTCATTTCAAAAAACTTGGTCCAGGTCTGGCCGTTGTCGGTGCTCATTTCCCCAATCTCTTCCCACTGTTTTTTGTCGTTCAGCCAGATGGTGTAGCGTATTCTGCGGCTTGGATTTCCGTTCATCTGCCATATAAATTTTTTGTCTGCTACGGTAACGTCTGCGTTTGTCTGGAAGCGGCCCTCAGCTGTGTAGGAGTGGAAAGTATAGTTGCCTTTGCCTGCATCGTAGGTGATCAGGGCCAGCGCATCGTGTATGGTCTGGTCACCGCTTTTACCCTGCCCCTCGATCTGCAGCAAAGTGTTGTCAAGTTTGTATTGCACCTGCTCAGTTTGCGTGAATGTGTGCTTCTGTCCCGGACCCATACTTATCCAGCCTTGTCCCTGCCATTTTCCGGTAATCCAGTCAAAAGTTTTCATTTTTTCCTGCACCGTAGCTTTGGGGGAGGCAGGTGCCTGGGCCAGTGCCAGACTGCTGATAAACAGGCAAAGTATAAACACAACGTTTTTCATGGCGTTTTTTATTTCAAAAGTATAAAATACACTACGGCTGGTCTTGTAAAAAACCGTCATTCTGTATTCTCCCGAACAGGCTTCACATTTATGTGCTCTATCTGGCTGATATGCTTGTAAAACTCCTCCGGTGTGCGTTTGGTAGCCTGGTGCAGGTCGTGGTTATAATGCGCCTGATCGAAATAGCCGGCCTCATGCACGGCATCGGAGATTGTCTTTTGGCCAAGGTGCACTTTGGCAATGGCGTGGCGCAGACGGCAGATCTTGGCTAGCTCTTTCATAGAAAGGTAAGTGCATCGTTTAAACCGTTTCTGCAATTGCCGTTCGCTCAGGCAGGCCTGTTTCAGCACCTCATGTATCGGTATGTTTCCCCCGGAGGCTAGTATAAGGCGCACAGCACGGTGTACTTCCTCATCAAATGGCACTGGCTTTTTCGATGCAAGTAGGCGCAGCAAATAAGCATCTACCTGGCTAAAATCTTTGAATTCTGTTGATAGCTGCTGTAGCAGCGGTTGCAGGTTAAGGTCTGGTAAGAAGTACTGAACAGGTATTTTCAGGTTTTTCATGTCCTGACCCTGCGTATCGAACAGTGCGCAGAACATGCCGGGCATAAAGCGTATGCCAAGGTATACCGTGTCGGGTTCCACCACGGTTTGTACCGCATCCGTGCTGGGCCCAACCACTAAGGCCATGCTTAATTGTTGGGGTTTGTTGTAAAGCAGCACAAGCGATACACAGCCATCCGCAGGTGCCACATGCTGTATTTCATGTTTCCCCAACACCTCAAACGGCGGCATTTTAAACAGCCAGTAATCAAGTATGTAAGGCGCCAACTCGGGGTGCGGGTTAATTTCCTGGTACAGCATCGGCTTCGGTGTTTTAAAGCAATATACTCTTTTACTCTTAAAAGGTGCATAGGTTAAAATTGCCTACCTTTAGGGCCTCAAACCACATCAGCATGTCAAAGTCTAAAAAGCTCCAGAACGTAAGCATCGGAGAGGTCTTTAAAACCATCATCTGGCCACGCAAAAAATACCTGAGCATCGGGTTGTTCCTCATCATTATTAGCCGCATAGCGGGCCTGGTGCTGCCGGGTGCCAGTAAATACCTGATAGATGACGTGATCCCGAACGGCGACAGTACCATGCTGAAGTGGCTGATCGGGGCAGTAGTGGTGGCAATTACCATACAGTCGGTTACCTCGTTTGCCCTGACACAGATACTCAGCGTAGAAGCCCAGCACCTTATTTCGCAACTGCGGGCCAAAGTGCAACGGCACATCATTCAGTTGCCAGTCCGCTTTTTCGACAACACCAAGACCGGTGTGCTGGTGTCGCGCATCATGACGGATGTAGAAGGAGTGCGGAACCTGGTAGGAACAGGCTTTGCGCAGATGATAGGAGGGGTGCTAACCTCTTTGATCTGCCTGGTGCTGCTCATTATCATCTCACCCCTCATGACGCTGTATGTGCTTTTCCCGGTGGCAATCTTCGGGTTGATCTCGCTTAAGGCTTTTGGCAAGATACGGCCAATTTTCAGGGAGCGTGGCGTGATCAATGCAGAGGTAACGGGCCGTTTGACTGAAACACTCGGAGGGGTGCGCGTGATCAAGGGATTTAATGCCGAGGAGCAGGAGATCAGGACCTTTGAAGATGGGGTGAACAGACTCTTCCTGAACGTGAAAAAGAGCCTGACTACCACAAGTATGGTTACTTCGGCGGCCACTCTTTTGCTCGGGCTGGCATCGGCGGGCATTATGGGCATTGGCGGCTACCTGATCATGAAGGGCGAGCTTACCTTCGGTGACTTCCTGGCCTTTACTTTATACCTGGGTTTTATGATCGCGCCCATACTGCAGATGAGCAACATAGGCAGCCAGTTGACAGAGGCCTTCGCCGGACTGGACCGCACGCAGGAGATCCTGAACACGCCACTGGAAGATGCCACTGGTAACCGTACCCTGCAACTCGGCCATATCCACGGCGACATTGTGTTTGATAAGGTTTCGTTTGCCTATGAAACAGGGAAAGATGTAGTAAAAGAGATCAGTTTTAGTGCGCCTGCCGGTTCGGTAACGGCGCTGGTAGGCACGTCTGGCTCCGGCAAAACTACCATTGCCGGCTTAGCGGCCTCTTTCCTCAACCCCGATAGTGGCACCATTACCGTAGACGGCCACGACCTGCAAACCATTACACTGCAAAGTTACCGCAGCCAGCTTGGCGTTGTGCTCCAGGATGATTTCCTGTTTGAGGGCACTATACGGCAGAACATACTTTTCCCGAGACCTGATGCCACGGAAGAGCAACTGATGCAGGCAGTGGAGGCAGCCCATGTGGAGGAATTTACCGACAGGTTTGAAGACGGACTGGACACATTGATAGGAGAACGCGGCGTAAAGCTTTCCGGAGGACAGCGGCAGCGCATTGCCATTGCCCGAGCCATACTTGCCAACCCGCGCATACTTATACTTGATGAGGCCACCTCCAACCTGGATACAGAAAGCGAAAGCCTGATACAAGCCAGTTTAAAGACCCTGATGCAGGGCCGTACCACCTTCGTTATCGCGCACCGCCTCAGCACCATCCGGCAGGCAGACCAGATACTGGTTATTGAGCAGGGCCGCATCGCAGAGCAAGGCAGGCACGAAGAACTACTGGAAAAGCAGGGGAGGTATTACCAACTTTATACTTACCAGGCCAGGATATAAGTATTAACAGTGTGTAAAGTAGAGTGCTGTTAAGTTAAGGGAATAATCTGATCGGTAATTAGTTAACTCATGTTGCGAGATACAACAATTGCTTGATTTCTGATATATGCAACTCACCCCTAACCCCGCCGAGGCTACTATTAGGACACAAATTTACATTCGCTGTTATTCCTGCCACGAGTTGAAAACTCGCGGTAGATAGAACATTTTAGACTTGTGTCCGAAGCGTAGCCCTTCTTGATAGGCGTGGCCGTTTCATTCTTCCAAAAACTGTATTTGTGTTGCAAACTGCTTTGCTCTTATCCTGCATTTTGGCCCTCTGGGCCAGTTGGATTGCAAATCCAACGATATATTAAGTCACGGAGCACAGATCCGCGCCAGCAAAAAAATAGAATGAAACGATTCTGGGGGCTGGGGGAGTTAGAATTCCCCTCTGGGGGTAGGGGCCCTCTTCAAAGAGAGGGGCGCAGGGGTGTGTTTACACCTGCCTGGTATATCCTATATCGCAACTTGAGTTACTCAAATAGAATATCCCGGAATTGGTTCGTGGCTGAGCTTTGCCAGAACCCTGAGTGTTACCGTGTCGCTTCCAACAATAGTATAAAAACATCCTCCAAAAGAAAGCTGCCTTTTACAAAACCTGTTAGTGCTTTTCAAGTATAGATTTTCTGGTTCCGTAATGGTTCAGGATAGTTTCTGCTGGAATTAAATTATATTTTACTAATATTGCCGAAAGCAGGATATACATGTATGATGTTAGCTGCTTTATACTTTCCGGTGCAATTACTTTTTTGTATCGGATTTGCTTAACATATGACCCTTAGAACGCAAATCTTTTTATACTTCCTTACGGTTACGGTAACTGCCGTGCTGGTAGTAAGCTTTTTCCATTACCGTATTGCCAAGCAAGCCAAGTTACAGGAGGTTTACAACCACATGGAGTCGCTTTCCGAAACTAAAAAGCTCCGGATGCGCGGCATAATCAGGTTAAAGAAGGAGCAGATCATTATGCTCCAGTTGCGAGAGAAAATGATCGAGAACCTGAACGAGTACCAGGTCACTAAGTCTTCGGCAAGCTTCCAGGCACTTAAGAGCACGATCAGGCAGATAAACTCCAGGATACCCTCTTTTCAGGAGATAAGCTTTTTAGCACTCGATGGCACGGTGCTGGTTTCTACTAATGAGGCAATGGTGGGGGAAAACCTGGCGGGGCAGGAAAGCTTTGAGCATGCTTTAAAAGGGGAGCTATGCCTGCACGACATTTACTTTGATACCGATAAGGCTCTGCATATTAACATGGGTGGTATTCTGCAGAATGGAGAGGGTAAAGCAGGGGTTATCGTTATCAAGTCGAATGCGGATGATGTTGCGTCGCTCATTAACGATTACACTGGCTTGGGTGAGACCGGGGAAACAGTACTCGCCAGAGAGTTAAACGGCAGGATATTTTTCATCACCTCCACCAGGTTTCATGATACAACCACAGATTCGCTTTTACTGGGGATGAATGTTTCTGTGCCGATGAAAGTGGCTTTAACTGGCAAGGAGCAGCTAATGAAAGATGCGCTGGACTACAGGAACGAACCGGTTATTGCCTCTACAAGATACCTGGATGAGGTTGGCTGGGGCATGGTAACCAAAATTGACCAGAAAGAGGCGCTTGCCCCACTTAATTACATCCTGTATCAGACCTTTTTGCTGGGGGTACTGTTGGTGGCGGCAGTAGCGCTGGTGGCGCATTACCTGGCCCGGCGCATTACAAAGCCTATACTTATGCTGCGCGATACCAGCCACGAAATTGCCAACAACAACCTCGAAAAGCGCATAAGTTACACCAGCCGGAATGAAGTTGGGCAGCTGGCCTATACGTTTAACCTGATGGCAGACAGGCTGGCGGCCTCACATAAAAAGCTGGAGCAGAAGATCGAGGAAAAGGAACGCATAAACGACTCCCTTAACCGCTTTGCCCATGTTCTGGCCCACGACCTGAAGTCGCCCCTTTTTGCCATAAACGCCCTGCTTGCCGCCCTGAACGAGGAACTGGAAAACCACCCGAACCAGGATGTGCAGCAAATGCTGAAAATGGCAGAGGGCAAGGCCGGTCACATGCTGGACCTGATAAACGGTATTCTGCAGTACTCCATTGCCAGCCTGGCCCAGGAAGAAAGCGAGCCGGTGCAGCTATCGGGGCTGGTACAGAACGTGTTTGAGCAATTGGAAGTGCCGGACCATATTCGCATAAGAATGGAATACCTGCCCGTGGTTATGGTGGAGCGTGTGCTTATTTTGCAGGTGTTCCAAAACCTGATCTCGAACGCCATCAAGTACATGGATAAGCCGGAGGGGCTTATTACAGTAGGCAGTACTGAAGGCGAGGATGGAATAACGTTTTATGTGCAGGATAACGGCCGCGGCATAGAGCAACGCAACTTTGATAAGATCTTCGATATCTTCAACAAAACACACAACATACCGGGCATCGACAGCTCGGGCATTGGCTTGTCTATTGTTAAAAAGATAGTGGAGAGCAAAGGTGGCCGTATATGGCTTACCTCCGAAGTAGGGGCCGGCACCACGTTCTATTTCACGCTGCCTCTGCAAGATCTCCAAACGCAGGTACCTGCATAGGTTATACTTTGCGCCTACCTTTCATAATTAACTCGAGTTGCGATATATGATAAAACAGGCAGGTGTAAACACACCCCTGCGCCCCTCTCAAGAGGGGATTCTCACAAAAGTGTAATTAAATTCCCCTCCTTGTTCAAGCTACGCTTAGGACACAAGTATAAAACGCTCTTTCTACCGCGAGTTTTCAACTCGTGGTTGTCCATGTGGGCAAGCTTTCAGCTTGCGTGAGTCGCTTTTTATACTTTTGCATACCTACGCAAGCTGAAAGCTTGCCTTATCATAAGCCACGAGTTGAAAACTCGCGGCAGGAATGACAGTTTATGTAAATTTGTGTAATTAATAGTAGCCTTAGAGGGTATAAAGTGGTGGTTTGACCAGGCAGTGTAAATTCCCCTCTTGAGAGGGGTAGGAGTGTGTCAATCGTTCGCAATTTACATTTCTGTTTTGGGGCTGGAGTAAATGCCGTCAATTTAAGGATTATACAAAGCTGCTTTGTAAAGCTGATTCGGACATCCTTGTTCCCTGGCAGTTTTACTTCCGGACAAAGATGTCCGAAAGAGCTTTTTCCTTAGACTGACAGCATTGGGGGGTAGGGCTAGGTTGCCCATATCAGTTATCAAATTACTGTTGTGCTCGCAACTGAGATTTAACAGCTATTTGCTCCGGCTAATGCTGCAAGTATACCAGCCGCAATTTCAGGCGGTAAACCTCTCAAATTCTTCCCATCTTGTTCCTGCACAGAATTACATACTAACTATTGTTTACTCACTTGCTGCGAATTTTCGTTAACAAGTATAATGCCCATCTCCAGCGAATAACATCTGCCCTGCCAGGATTATACCTGATGAGCAAAGTATAGATCGACTTCCTATTTACTCCAGTGACCACTCTACGTTCTTAAACGCCTTAAAGCCAGCGGTGTAAAATATTCGGTCAAAATGGTGTAACATTAAAAAAAATAATTTATACTTACTGCGCAATCGATTGCACAGGCAGCAAAGTATGAGGGGTCGTTCCTGATCGATTGATAAACCACTAAAACCTACTTTATCATGAAGAAACTATTTACCCTTATGCTAGTGCTGTTGCCGCTGTTTACCTGGGCACAGGCTTTAACTGTTTTAGAAGCAGGCGGATGGCTGGAATCGGCGTACGTGAAGTGGCAACCTGCTGCCAACGCTGAAAGTTACAATGTCTACTACAGCGGCGAAGGATTCACGGATCGCAAAATTGATGATCAACTGATACGGAGTTATGGCTCGTATTTTCGTGCTGATGTACTGGGGCTGAAGGCCGGGACTTATACTCTTAAAATTGTGCCCGTGACCTCAGGTACCGAAGGCTCGGCCACGGTAACTGGTTCGCTTACGGTACTGCCCCATGACCGCACCGGCTTTGCTTTCAGTAACGGACGGGTACCGGGTGCCTACAACGCCGATGGCACTGTAAAGAACAATGCCGTTATCCTGTACATCACTCAAAACACCAAGAATACCATTTCGATGGACGTGACAGGGGCCAATGCAAACCCTTGTGTGGGCCTGCAGAAAATACTGGACGGGTTTAAGAAAGGCAAGGATGCGCGTCCGCTTATCGTGCGCCTGGTAGGGCAGATCACGGACCTGGACTTCATGTATAACGGAGACATCGTGATCGAGAATAATAATTTTGCCTCCAGCTACATAACCCTGGAAGGAGTAGGTGACGATGCCGTGGCGGATGGCTGGGGCATTCGCATCAAGAATGCATCGAACATAGAGGTCCGTAACATTGGAACGATGAACTGCAACAGCGATGAAGGCGATAACATAGGCTTGCAGCAGGACAACGATTACATTTGGATACACAACGTGGATTTCTTTTACGGAGATGCCGGTAGCGATGCTGACCAGATAAAAGGCGACGGAGCCCTGGACGCCAAGAAATCTACGTATGTTACGTTCTCATATAACCACTTCTGGGATTCCGGCAAAGCGAACCTGGTTGGCCTGAGTGAAGGAACTACACAGGGTTTATACATTACTTACCATCACAACTGGTACGACCATTCAGACTCACGCCACCCGCGTGTGCGCTTTTACTCGGCACATGTGTACAACAACTACTACGACGGCATTGCAAAGTATGGGGTTGGCTCTACCATGGGGTCTTCTGTTTTTGTGGAAGGCAATTATTTCCGTAACTGCAAGTATCCTATACTTACCTCTATGCAAGGCTCGGATGCATACAGCGAAAGCAAGCAGGCAAACGACTATAACAATATGGCCACCTTCTCGAAAGAGGACGGGGGTACGATCAAGGCTTTCAACAATTTCATGACGGGGCAGCAGCGTTTCGTGCCGTATGGCGCTTCGGGCTTCCCTAATGCCACAGTGGATTTTGATGCGTACGTTGCCACAAGCAGAAATGAGACAATACCTGGCACCATCGTTTCAGCCTACGGAGCAAATACTTACAACAACTTCGATACAAACCCATCCATCATGTACACCTATACTCCCGACAGCCCCGAAGCGGCCAAGGAGAAGGTGATGCAGTATGCAGGGCGCGTAAACGGAGGCGATTTTAAATGGACGTTCAACAATGCGGTAGACGATGCTTCTTATGCTGTGATCCCTGCTTTAAAGGCGGCGCTGGTAAATTACAGAACCAGCCTTGTTTCGGTTCAGGGCGAAGCTGCACCGGCAACTGGCGGAGGCGGCTCAGGTTCAGGCACGGGTGGTGGAAGCGGCACAGGTAGTGGAACCTCTGAGGAAGGCATGGTGCACAATTTCACGCTGGCAGGTAAGGCAAGCCCGTTCTACACCATAAGCGGAAACCTGTCCGACACGAAAGGAACAGTGGTCTACAATGGCCTGACCTTAACGCAGTGCTTAAAGATAGAGTCGGCAACAGTTATTTCTTTTACCACGACCAAAGAAGCCACCTTAACGCTGGTGTTTAACGACGATTATACTGGTACAATTAAAGTGAACAATGTGAACTATACGGCAGGTGCTGGAAAAGTAACGCTTACCCTACCAGCCGGTGCTCACCAGATAACCAAAGGCGGTACGGCTAACCTGTTCTACATGAGCGCCGTGTATACCGGCACCGTGCTGAGCGTGGCAGATACTGAAAAAGTAACGATAATGGCCTATCCAAACCCGGCGGACAATGCAGTGATGGTGACATGGAAGAACCAGACAGAATTCTCTCTCTACAACGCCTCGGGCATGCTGCTTAAAAAAGGCATTACCAACCAGCTACTCGACCTGAAGGATATCAGATCAGGTTTATACTTTATCGTGATACAGGGAGAAAACGGACAAAGATGGACTGGCCGTCTGGTAAAGAGATAGTATAAAAGTTATCAGTACCATAGACCTCGCTTTAAAAGAAAAGGCCTCGCAGCATGCTCAGCTACTGCGAGGCCTTTTGAGTTAGGGAGTTAGGGAGTTAGAGAGGTAAATAAGACCTTGCAGCCTGCCATGACCTCGCAGCGAGGTCATACTGCATATCTTCTCAAACTCCCAAACTCCTAAACTCCCAAACTCTCAAACTCTCAAACTCTATCCCTCTTATCACCTCAGCCGTATTCCTGTTGTGTCTGCGTCTTGCAAAGCAGTCTTGTTCAGAAAGCGGTCGTTGCGGAGGTCTGCGCCGCGCAGGCTGGCGTTTTTAAGGTTTACGTCCCGTAGGTTGGCACCTCTCAGGTCGGCACTATCCAGCACCGCGTTTTCCAGGTTCGCGTTTATCAGAATGGCGTTTTGCAGATCGGCACCGCTAAAGTTGGCACCGCTAAGGTCCGCATTCACTAAAATGGCGAAGGTGAGCACAGCGCTTGTCAGGTCGGCATCGAACAATTTTACGCCCCGCATGTCGGCCAGCGACAGGTCGGCGCCTCTTAGCCTGGCCCCGTTCAGATCAGTACTATCCATTTTGGCAAACTGAAAGGTAGCCCCGCTCAGGTCGGCACCATGGAAAAAGGCATGGCTTAACTTTGCTTCACCCAGATCGGCGTATTTTAAACTGGCACCGTTTACAAAGGCCCCCCTGAAATTGGTAAAGGTCAGGTCGGCCCTGTCAAGTATGGCATTTCGAAGCCAGGCACCCGACAGGTCGGAGTTGGCAAGTTTTGCGGCTTTTAAATTGGTGCTATCCAGCACGGCTCTGTTCAGTTCGGAATTGGTGAGGGTGGTGTGGCTCAGGTTTGCCTTTCCCAGTTTCGCGTTCGAGAGGCCTGCACCGTATAAATTTGCCCCTTCTAGGTTTATCCCCTCAAAAAAGCCATACTCCCCGTTCAGGCCCCTCAGGTCAACGCCTTCCTGGCGCAAGTATAACAAAGCCTCCATGCGGCCACCGCCTTTCTCGTAAAGTATGGCCCAGTTCTCCCGGATAGAGGCGTGGCGGCGTGCGGGTGCCTCCATAAACCAGCCGATGATGGCTACCAATATGGCCAGCTTGCCCACATACTTCAGCAGCGTAAAAACAGCCAGGTGACTCATCCAGTACGAGAGCCAGTTCATGCCCCACTCCAGCCACAGAAAGGGAGCTTTAAAAACGGAACCGGTTACCGGCCTGGAAGGCTTCTGGATCTTTTTACTCATAGGGGAGAAGCAGGCTACAAGTATGTATACTTCCTGGGTGGGGTGTAGTTGCGATAGAAAGTATAATCAAACCTATACTAGTGTTTACAACCTTGCAGGTGCAAACTCATACTTACTTATTTTTAAGATGTAGGTGAGTATAAATGAATTGCCATAAGCTGAAGTGCACGGAGGTTGCCCAGAATCGTTGAACATTTACACCTGGCAAGTGGTAAGTATAGATCTAAACTTAAAATAAATGGCATGGCAGAAACAGACTTCGACAAGGAAGAACGCGAGCAGGTCTACCACGACTTTAATGAGGCCGTGAACAGGACACCCTCTGAACTTGAAAAGTGGCTGGATACCGACAAGTCTAAGGAGGTAGGGTATAAGGAGGCGGATGGAAGCGAATCTGTCGGACACGAGTCAGGAAGAAAGATCATCAGAATCAAGCAAAAGAAGAAAGATGATCTGACGGATTCAGACTATGCCCATATGCGCAAAGTAATAGGCTATGTGCACCGCCACACCGCCCAGCGCCCGTCCGGCAACATCGACGACACGCCCTGGCGCTACTCCCTCAAAAACTGGGGTCACGACCCGAAGAAGCACTAGTGAGTATGTGTAAATGTGACGATATCAGCGCTTAATATTCCTACTAAATTTCTATTGCACAGGTATTTATACTTGAAGGGGTTGTAAATTTCGGGCTGGACCTCCATTGATCTGCGTCTGGGACAGTCCAGCCCAGTAAAGTTTTAAAGCGATTCTGATGCAATCCACAGTGAAAATTCTCGGAGTGGCATGATAAAATAGAAGTAAACGACTCTATGTTTTAGGGTAAGTACACTAATTATTTCCAACTGCTAGATGAATAGTGCAGGCTGGCTGTTATTTATTCCTGGGTGTTACAAAATCCGAAATGCCTTTGGTGAAAACACCTGAAAGGGTAGTGAGGTACACTTTGTCCTTGAATTGAGACACAGAAGTAATAGAATGCCCCTGCACACCTGTATTATCTAATTCATAAACCTTACCCTCCCTAAAATTAATATAAAAGAGCTGATCGTTTTTGTAGCCAACCAGAAGAGTGTTGTTGACGGATGCGTAGTTTATTATCCGAAAACTATCGGTTACAGTACCGGTTCTAAACCAGTTTGTACCATTTGTTGAGCTATAAAGACCATCGGAGTTAATCGCAAAAAGTTCGTTGTTTAATTTAAACATTTTTAATACTCTTGTATCAAGCACTACTTTAGGTTCACCGTTTTCTGAAATGGTCCATAATTTATATGCATCTGATAAATAAAATTTATCATCGATTACCTTAAACATTGGAATGCTATTGGCATCGAACGATGGAAGATCAAGTATCTCGGTAGAAATGATTGTTAGTTTATCCGGGTTATTCTGAACTGCATCCTTGTCGACAGCATACTTTAAGCGTAGCACCCTTTGTCCCCATTGCCCTTTGGTGGTGCGGTATGGTATTAAACACACATTATTAGCCGAGATCATGATGCTTTCGCCTAACTCAGCGGGTATAAAGGTAAAGGACTGAAATGAAGGGTCAATTTCTTTCAGATTGATGTATACAGCAGTGTTAATGTTAGGGTAATGCGTTGGATACAAAGCAACGGATGTTTCAGAGGCAGCTACGGCAAATGCATTGGAAGAAATTGGGAATTTATAAGTTGCAGCATTTTTAAGCGCATGAACATTAGCTCTGGTAAAAGTGGTTGCTGAACCGGAAATTTTATGCAAAGCATTTAAGCCAAGTAGTATTAGCTGGTTATCATCGGCGTAAGAGTTTAACTGCATGCGCTGGTCCAGTGTAAATGCCTTTTCCTCTACCCAAATGGCGGGCTCAGCGGGTTTTACCGGCTCTTTCTTATCAGCACATGCGCTTAAAAACAAAACCGAAAAAAGGGCTACTAAGTAATGCTTCTTCATGGTGGAATAAAAAGTTTGTTTGTATTGTGGTAGTGCAGCCATTATAAATTGCGGCGGGCAAATATAGTTTGAAGTTCCTGCAAATTGCATTGCCAGGTAGGAATAAATTTTGATTTACCTTTCATTCAAAAATTGGTTGCCTAGTTACCAAACGCTAGCAGGTGCGGAGACCTGTCCCGAAGTATTTCGGGGACGCTGCGAGGTCTTAGCATCCATTCTGTTTTTCCTGCTTGTGCCCGGCAATTATTAGTCCCCCTTGGGGGTAGGGGCCCTCGAATAAGAAGGGGGTAGGGGGATGACTTACACCTGCGACCAAACTACACCCACGTACAAATCACACCCACGAACAAATAGACAGCAGAGGCTTGTGCTGGAAGTATAGCTGCTATACCTCCAGCACAAGCCTAAACAACACCACTGCCTACCTCAGTAATTTATACGCTGGCACCAATTCATGCATTGGAGAACTCTCTACCGCTTGCTGCAACGGTCCCAGGTGGCCTGCACCGTAGATAACCAAAATGCGGTCATTGGGACTTTCGGTGATGCGCTGGATGTTGCGGAAGATGCGCAGGTTGCGGTTAAACCAGGAGGCGCTGTACCAATCTACGCCAGTATAATCGTAGGGCTCTGCCTCATACTGGAAAGCCTCCCGGAAATAGTTTTCCAGTCCCTTGCGGATGGCCGCTGGCTGGTTCATCTCCCATATTTTCTGGTAGAGGGTTTGGGGTTGGCTGCCTGCCAGCTTTTGCTCGGCTTGGTGGCGGGCCTTTACCGTTGTCTGCATGTACTCCCAGAACTTCTCCATCTGCGCTGCTTTGTCTTCCCGAACCTCAAATTTTTTGCTGCCGGGCTTTTGGTAGGCGTCCAGGTTGCCCCAGGTATCGATGGCGTACACACGCGGGTGCCCCAGCTGTTTGGCCAGCCTGAAACCCAGCTGGTACTCCTCGTTCTTGCCCAGCTCATGGCGGCCCTCCAGGTATGCCTGGTACAGCGAGTCCAGGCGGGCCTGCTTCTCCGGTCTTACTTCAACGGCAATTTTTGTGGGTTTGAACTTCGCCATCTGGCTGGTGATGCGCGCTATGTCGCGCTGGCCCTGCGGGGAGGTAACGTCCAGTTGGTCGGCTTTTGCTGTGGTGATAATATCGGCATTGGGATAGGCGAAATGGAAGGTACCCAGCAACATGACCTGCGCCCGGCCTTCCCGGCCGCTTGCCTTTTTAAACTGTGCCAGGGCAGGCATAAGACAACTGCTTGCCAACAGTACTACAGCGAGTAATAGTTTTTTCATAGTTCGATAGGATTTGTTTTTGCTATAGATGGAAAGGAGGGGAGTTGGGTTGCCTGGGAGGTAGGATTTTATGGAGCGTAAATACTCCTTGGGCTAGTGTGAGCTTGTAGCTCGTACTTTTGCTTCAAACCAGATCTATCTTTCGCTGGTGCGAGCTTGCAACTCGTACCTCCATTGTTCAGGCAATATCCATCTCCAGCAAACCTTTGCCACCACTAAAGTCTATCGCGCTGCTATACTTCCAATGCTCCGGCTCCGACACAAAGCCAGCTTCTACAGGGTTTTTATGGATGTAGTCGATTTTCTGATCTATTACCGCAGCGCTCCACAGTTCGATGGGTTTGTTGTGCTGCTGCCAGAATTGCCGGTGCTTCACGTTGCTGTTCTTCAGTCCGGCCCGCTCCATCAGCCACAGCATCCATTCCTTCCGGCTCTCCTGGTTATGCTCGGCAATGGCTTTTTGCAGCTGTTTGGAAGTATAAGTTTTCAGCTCCTTCAGCAGCGTGCTCGGGTTGTTGGCCTTGGCCCGGAAGATAAGGTGCACGTGGCTGGGCATAATACACCAGGCATAGATCTCCATGCCTTTGTGCTTGCGGCAGTAGTCTAAGCTGTCGGTAAGCAGGGCAAAGTACTCCTCCCGCGTAAACACGTCTATCCAGTACACCACCGCAAAACTGACAAAGTATAGCCCCTCCTGGTTATGAAATTTATACTTCCGGCTCATGTGAAGCCTAAACTTATAAGAATAGCTTTCGGGTTTTAGTAGTATTGCGCTAGAATAATATAGCGCTAGTGAGAACTAATGCTAGTGCGAACTTGTAGCTCGTACTGTTACTTTTGAGAATGTGTAGCTGCATGGCATATTAATAGCAGCATAATTTATGTTTTAATAGCAGTCCCTGTTGTTATTGTAGCTTTATATCAAAACGTTTTCTCAATCTGTCGGTACTGTTTGATTTCCATCTTAAGACGTGACTCTTTATTACCCATAAAATTAAAGTAGTCCCGATGAGTATATCCTTTGACTTTTTTTGTCTGGACAGTTTTCAGTAGAAAGGCTGACAGATCTTTGCCCATCAGCAATTTTGACTGCTGTCCTTCTAAAAAGCTTTTAGGTTTGAATGATGTCTCTTCCGGAGACAAGTGCACAGTCCAATCCGCTTTGAAACTATCTGCTGCAGCAACCCAAAAAGTATTATAGGTAGATGGCAGGTCATCTTCAAATTTAATCTCAAAGTCATTAAGTCCTGATTTAATAACAGCAAAATCAGATTTAGACGCAAATCCCATGTCTGTTGGTATGCTTGTTCCTAAATTATTATAGACGTGTCGGTATCCACCAGCATCGGTATATACTAGTGTTGCATCAAACTCTTTTATGTGAGTGGAAGGATACTGTATATCATAGGAAGGAAGACTGGAGGTTCGTGTAGCTCTGTCAAGCAGCATACGTTTACTGTAATCACCTGCAGTTGTGTAGCCATACAAGTAGCTGCTGATCTGTGTTATGCCTGAAGGTTTATTAAAAGTATGTTTCAGGGTTGGACTGGCTTCTTTGAAGTCTACCTGCGTATTGTCAGAAGTGATTTCCGTGAATATAAATTTTTCTTGTTTAGGAAGAATCAAGTATGCTAGATCGGAAGGGGATAGCCTGCTGAATTGTTGTGTGTAGGAATATGGCACTATCCAATGCAGAGAGTATAATAATGTTTGTTTTGTCTGGAAAAGATAATTACTCTCGTACGGGATGTTGATGTACTGTATAGTCGCTAACGATGTCTGCTCATAAACTAAAGGGCTCAAGTAATCATCTATATCCCAGTTATTAAGATCTACCTGCACATAGGTCTTGATGGTGTATTTGCCTGTTGCAGGATTCAGAAAAAGAGTAGTTACATTAAACCTGGCATCATTTGATTTTACCTTTAGTGCATGTGATGACCTTGTTGCAATTAGGGTATCTAGCAAAACTTTTCCATCTTTTTGCGACACGATCAATTCAAATTCTTTAACCGAACTTGATGTTGTTTCAGGATTGTATCTGAAACTAGACGTGACAACCTTTGTTACAGGTTCGGGTGTTTTGTTAGCAGGCGCTGGCTCAGTTGTTTTGTCTTTATCACAAGCCAATAATGTACCTACCATTAGAAAAGCTATAGTTGCTTTTAATCGCATAAGTTTAAGTTTGCTTCTAAATTAATTTTTAAATTTAGTAAAATATTTCAGTCAAGCTATATTTTGTTACTTATGCTGGCGCGAGCTTGCAGCTCGTGCTCCGACACAAAGCCGGCTTCTACTGGGTTGTTATGGATGTAGTCGATTTTCTGATCTATTACCGTAGCGCTCCACAGCTCGATGGGTTTGTTGTGTTGCTGCCAGAAAGCCGGTGCTTTGCCGAAAGCTGTGGCTCAAAAGACCTCGCGGCGTCTTCACGACCCGCGAGCGTCTGTGGTAAAAGCTACTGCGCCGGGCATAAACATGTATAGCCACCGCCATTACGGAAGACGCTCGCGGGTTTGTAAAACGCCGCGAGGTCGGGGCGGCAACAGCGGGAAAAGACACCAGGCACAGATCTCCATGCCTTTGTTCCTGCGGCAATAGTCCAGGCTGTCGGTAAGCATGGCAATTACTCCTCCCGCGTAAACACGTCTATCCAGTACACCACCGCAAAGCTCACAAAGTACAGCCCTTCCTGGTTATGAAATTTATACTTCCGGCTCATGTAAGGCTTAAACTTTAAATAGCAGTTTGCAGGTTTAGGTATTTGTACGCTAATGCGAGTAAATGTGCTAGTGCGAGCTTGTAGCTCGTACTGGTACTTTTGCTGAATGTATAGCTGCGTGGAAAGGTAAAGGCACGAGCTGCAAGCTCGCGCCAGCGGGTAGAAACCCTAAGATGTAGTTTCCACTACAAAATCTTTTTCAGATAAATTTAAATCTTTAGAGGGCTTCAAGCCAGTAGGTAGTAACACACGTAGTCGATCTAAAATTTGATTGACTTCTTGTAATGTCAGTTTCGGATTATAATTTCTATTTCCCGCTATATTCATCAATTGAAGTGAATAATAATAAAAGTCTTGTTTTAGAATTTTATAGCAGCTAAAGTACCACTTTATGAGGGGGTGTGATATGTTAAATATACCATCAAATACTAACGTGTTTTCTGAACCAATATACTCCATAAATACAAGTGGACTAAAGTCGTAGTAGTCTTCTGGTAAATCTGCAGTTTTTTGGGTTAAAATTAATGTTGCATACGAGTTGTGTTCGGATTCTATATAAATTTTAAGTTTTACGTTAAAATTTTCTTGAATCATATATCTTATAAATCGATTGAGAAATGACCTGTGATTGAAGATACCATATATTTCAGGCTTTATAATTTCTGCATGAGTATCTGGGTTCTCCTTCAGTATGTTTATACTAACTAATTGTCTGTGCGATATACTAGAAATAAAAGCTTCATTGTCCCAATAAGATCGGCTTCCTTCATAAAATTTTGATTTTTTAATCTCTTGAGTAGAGAAGAAAGTATTGTAATCAATTCTACTAAAGTAATTGAATTTATTCTCAAGATTTAGACTATCTCGTTTAGTATCCCTTATATAGGAATTTAATATTTTAGTACTAAAATTAAGATTAGCTATAATTTCAAAATTTAGGCTCTTAATATCATTTCGTGATACAGATAAGTTAGGTAGCAGTTCATCTTGAAAATATATCAAACCAGTATACAAAAAGCTTGGATAACTGTCCGATGGGCTTTTATTGATACTAAAGAGTCTGCTATTAAGCTGAAATAGATTTTCATTGTCATGAATTACAATGCCATTATGGCTTAGGTATAAACCATATAATACTTTTTCAATCTCTTTGTAACGTGGTAGATTGAGAAAGTCGGGAGGTAATGAAAGCAAATTGAATACTTCACCTATTTCACACTCTAGCTTCTCTTCTTTATCAGTATTCGCCTGTCTAAATTTCTTTGTACACTTTAAATAAATTTTTTTATCCCTCTCTTCAAGTGATATATACTTTCCGTAATATTCAAATTCAGTGGTTACAAGATCTGGAGCGTTTACAGAAAGAAAAACTATTTGGCCTTTTAAGTTATGATTTATAGAATTTTTAGAAATGTCAATTGTTTTAATATCAATGGAGATTCCGCTTTGTAGCTCTATCTCGAATAAATCTTGCACCTGCTTTAAAAATTCAGGACCTACAAAGTGAGTAGAGTCTATTGCCCAAGGCTTTTCTAAAAGTTGATTAAAATCCCCTCCAACAAGTTTTCCATTGTATTTTATTGGAATTGGGGAACTCAAAACATAATCATTTAAAACTTTTTCGATATCAAATCCAAGGTATTCCTTATTTGGCATTAGCCTTACCGCTATAGATGTACCGGAAGCTGTCCTATAATCATATTCATCTCCATAAGGTGAAGGCATTTCTATAGGGTCATGCTTTGCGTTCTTAGATTGTAGAACAAAAAGACCATTCCTTCCTTCAACAGATATTCTAAAAGATTCACTAGGAGTAGCACTTGATGAGGAGCCGTAGAACTTAGTATTTATTTCTATTTTGTCACTTACAATAAAGCATGACAGTAGCCCAATTCCGAACCGACTAATTGGGACAAAATCAACAGAAGAATTTTCTTTGATTAATAGTTTTTCTAGTTTGAAACGATCTGAATTATAGTACGATTCTCCTTTTCTTAAAAGGTGATTTAAGATTATTTCTTCATTCATCCCACGACCATAGTCATCTATTCGAATCCACTTATAACCATGCTTATCAGTAAAATAGGTTACAGTAATTGCCTCAGGTTTATAAGTGTGACTAACAGCCTTTTCTAGAAATTCTCTATGTCGAGTTGTATCTATTGCATTTTGTAACAACTCTCTAATAAAGACAAATTCATCGTTATATAGACCTTCCCCTGTTAAAAGATCAAGTACCTTTTCTTCAGAGAGGGTAAAGTGATAATTGCCGGATTGATAATTGTCGCTTCTAATACCAGAAGTGTTTATATTCTCGGGTAATTTGAAATCAACCCATCTAGGCGAGCACAGTTTTAGTAACTTTAAACAGCTTTTCAGTTCATTCTCAATAACTTTGATAAAATCACGAATCCCATACTCAATTTTAGGGTGTGGAGGAGCTGCTTTAAATAAAAGCGTAGTTTGGTCATCATTTCTTAAGAACGAAAATCCATCAGAACATAAGTGCTTGTTCCACTCATCTGAACTTATAGATTCAGTATGAGTTTTAGGATTATCTAATTCCAAGTATTCATACACACTAAGTGGAGTTCTCGTATTATCAAAATCAAGAATATCAGCTAATCTTAGAAGAATAGCACAAAATTTAAGATCACATTCTCCGAGGAAATTAGTTTCAAATTTATCATCATCCTTTATATAGGATACACTCTCATTGTGACTTTCACAAACATAACCGAGTTTATCCTTGAAAGGGATTTGGCCCCATACTAAAGGATTTTGTCTATGAAATTTATTAAGATACACCCAAACTCTTCTTGCATGAGACCATCTGCAATACCACTCTATTAAATCCGGTGTAGCAATTTTATGATTTTCTTCAAATTTTAGCTTTGCCTTTATATTCTCATCAAGGAATATTTTAAAATCTTCTTCGTGCTGGACATTATCTATCTCAGTAACTTTAAACACCATTCCTACATCATGGTATACAGCACTAAGAATCAGAATAGCACATTCTAAAGCAGAAAGTTGTGTAATATTATCACCCAATAATTCTCCAATTATTCTTACAATATTCTGTTGATGACGAAGGTTGTGTAAAGTATATTTAGGGAATGCTTTTTTAAAATCGTCTAGTAAAGGGACAGTATATTCAATATGTTTTTTTACTAAGGTAATATTCTGTTCTTTCTCTTTTGAGACATTAACAAAATGTTTCCACAAACTTAGGTTTTCGAATGGGTGAAGAATTTCATTTGGGTTATTCACAATAGTGTCGCTTTATTATATATTTTAAAGAAGAATAAAATTAAAATATTTATTCTTCTTCTACCAATCTATGTTCTCTAATCTTAATCTGTTTTTGTAACTAATATAACTAAACTTTAAGGTTAAATTTGCTAAATGTATTTGTCCCATACATTTAAGTAAAGCTTGTTTATCCACTATAAATTTTGAGTCTCATTGCCCTTCAACCCATTTACCATAGACTTACCCGTTCGGGAAATTATACCCGCTGTTAGAGAACATCTTTCGGCACAGAACACCTTGATCGTAAACGCCCCTCCCGGAGCCGGTAAAAGCACCTTGCTGCCGCTGGCTATACTCGATGAGCCCTGGCTGAAAGATCAGAAGATCATCATGCTGGAGCCCCGGCGCCTGGCGGCCAAAACCATTGCCGAGCGCCTGGCGCAGCTGCTGGGCGAGGAGGTAGGCCAGACCGTCGGCTACCGCATCCGTTTCGAGACGCGCATCTCCGAGCAAACCCGCATCGAGGTCGTCACCGAAGGCATCCTCACCCGCATGATCCACAGCGACCGCGCGTTGTCTGGCATAGGTATCGTGATCTTCGACGAGTTCCATGAGCGCAGCATCCACGCCGATGTGGCCATGGCCCTGAGCCGGGAGGCGCAGCACACGCTTCGCCCGGACCTGCGCATTATGGTGATGTCGGCCACCCTGGATATGCCCCAGCTGACCAAACTGCTGCAGGCCCCGGTGGCGCAAAGTATGGGGCGGCAATACCCCATCGAAACCATTTACACCGGCGACGCCGACGACCGCATGCTGCCCGAAATGACGGCCAAAGTAGTGCAGCAGGCTGCCAAAGAGCAGGAAGGCGATATCCTCGTGTTCCTGCCTGGCGAAAACGACATCCGGAAGGTAGAAGAACTGCTCCGCAGGCAGCTGCGCGATTTTAAGATACACCCGCTGTTCGGTATGCTTCCCTTCGGCAAGCAATACGCCGCCATCATGCCCGACCGCCAGGGCAAACGCAAGATAGTGCTGGCGACAAGTATAGCCGAGACCAGCTTAACCATAGAAGGCATTTCGGTGGTGGTGGATACAGGCTTCGGCAAAACCTCCCGCTTCGATCCGAAGTCCGGTTTATCGCGCCTCGAAACGGTGCGCATCTCCAAAGACGCCGCCGACCAGCGAGCCGGCAGGGCAGGGCGTTTGGGTCCGGGCACGGCCTACCGCATGTGGAGCAAGACCACGCAGGAGCGCATGGCCCCGCACCGCACCCCCGAGATCATGGAAGCCGACCTGTCCAACCTGGTGCTCGATATGGCCCAGTGGGGCATTCTGGATATCCGTGGCCTTACCTGGCTGAACCCGCCACCGCGTGCTGCCCTGCAATACGCCACCGACATGCTGCACCAGCTGCAGGCGCTGGAGAACGGCCGCATTACGGAGCACGGCAAAAAGATGCACACGCTGCCATGCCACCCGCGCATCGCGCACATGCTGCTCAAAGCCGAAGAAACGGACCAGGTGGCGCTGGCAAGTGATATTGCGGCTATCCTGGAAGAGCGCGACCCGCTGGACCGCAACGCCGGCATCGACATCAATTTAAGAGTGGAAGCCCTGCGCCGATATAGAAAAGAGCAGGGGCAGGGCAAGCGTTTCGGGAAGATAGAGAAGATTGCCCGCTCGTACCGCCAGCTGTTTAACGTGGAGCCCGAGAACGGCACTTTTGACGAGTATGAAACTGGTGTGCTACTGGCGCATTGCTACCCCGAGCGTATCGCTTACGCCCGTCCCGGCAACAACGCCCAGTTCCAGCTGGCCAGCGGGCAGTATGCGTCCGCCGGCCACAGGGATGACCTGTCGCACGAGCCCTGGCTGTCCGTGGCACATATGCACGCCGGCACCGGCGATAACCCGGGCCGCATTTTCCTGGCCTCGCCGCTTAACCCCCGCGACCTGGCCCCGCTGTTAAAGCAGCAGGAAGTATACCATTGGGACGTGAACGACGGTGAGCTGACTGCCTCACTGGATACCCGCATCGGCAGCATTGTGCTGCAAAGCAAGCCGCTGCCACCACCCGACGAGAAGCACCGCGTACCGGCCATGTCGGAAGCCATAAAAGCAGAAGGCGAGCACCTGTTGGACTTCAACCACGAGCTAACGCAATGGCAAAACCGCGTGATGAGCCTCCGCAAATGGCGCCCCTCCGAGTTCTGGCCCGACGTAAGCACCAGCACCCTGCTCATGACCAACCTAGAGTGGCTCAAACCATACCTCTACGACATTGAGCACCCGGATGAGCTGATGGAACTGGAACTGCTGCCTATACTGGAAAAGAAGTACCTGAGCGAAGAGCAACGGGCAAGGCTGGAAGTACTGGCCCCGCAAAGTATAAAACTGCCGGATGGCACAAGTATAGAACTGGAGTATAAACCAAACGGAGAGCAACCCAAGCTGGAAATCCGCCTGCAGGATGTGCTGGGCTGGGAGGAAAGCCCTAAAGTAGATGAGGGAGAGATGACCGTGGAGCTGGCTTTGCTAACTCCTGAGCTGAAGCCGATCACGACTGTTTCTGATCTGGTAAGTTTCTGGAAAGGGAATTATCGGGTGATCAAACGGCAGCTTGAGGTGGTGTTTCCGGAGGTTGATTGGTAACCCCACCCCGGCCCTCCCCTAAAAACAGGGGAGGGAGTTTTTTAGACCTCGCAGCGTGCGCAGCTCCTGCGAGCGTCTAGTTGTCTGAATCAGGATTTACAGGATTAACAGATGGACAGGATTGTTCCTAACGATTGACATCCCCCTGCCCCCTTCAAAGGGGGACTTTTTCTGCTATCCTTCTTTTAGTCTTACTGCTTTGTCGCAGCAATATAAGTTTAGGTATCAATAATTTATTATAACTCGTCTTGAAGGTTTCCCTTCGAATGGGTTAGGGGTGGTTGGACCCGGTACTGCTGAACAATCCTGTCCATCTGTTAATCCTGCAAATCCTGATTCAGAAAAAAAGCAGAACCGTTTGGCTCTGCTTTATACTTTATACTTTCTGAAGCTCCTTTTCCTGTTCCCATTCCTCAGCGTTTGCAATACCAAGTTTCTGCGGATCAAACACAGGATCCAGGCCGGCATCTTTTTGGGCTTTGTAGTCTTTTAAAGCACGGAGGGCTGGTTTTCTTAGCAAAAGTATAGCCACTACGTTTAGCCAGGCCATTATACCCACACCAATATCACCCAGCATCCAGGCTGATTCGGCGGTTTTAACGGAGCCATAGAAAGTTGTGGCAAGAAGCAGGGCGCGCAGGGCCCAAAGCATCCAGCGGTTTCCTTTTTTGTTCAGGTAGCTCAGGTTGGTTTCGGCAATATAGTAGTAGGCCATGATGGTGGTAAAGGCAAAGAACAGCAACGAAATGGCCACAAAGCCACTGCCCAGTGAAGGGAAGTAGGTGTTAATGGCCTGTTGGGTATAGGCAGGTCCGAAGGCCACGCCGGGCAGGTTTTCCACTATAAAGCCACCTTCAGGGTTTACCACATTGTATTGCCCCGTGAACAGGATCATAAATGCCGTGGCAGTGCAAACAAAAAGCGTGTCTACATAAACCGAAAAAGCCTGCACCAGGCCCTGCTTGGCCGGGTGGCTAACTTCGGCTGCGGCTGCAGCGTGTGGGGCTGTACCCTGGCCGGCTTCGTTAGAGTAAATGCCACGCTTCACACCCCACGAGATCGCCATGCCAAACACACCGGCAAAAGCAGGCTCTATATCAAAGGCAGACCGGAATATAAGGCTGATTACTGAAGGTACTTCGGTGATGTTCATGAGTATGATCACGATGGCCATCAGGATATAGGCGCCTGCCATGAATGGTACCACCAGTTCGGCCACTCTGCCAATCCGCTTTACACCACCAAAAATGATAAGGGCCAGCAAAGCAGTTACAACGCCGCCCGTAACGGCAACCGGAACATCAAATGCTGTGTGTATACCGGAGGCGATGCTGTTACTCTGCACGCCTGGCAGTAAAAAAGCCATACTTAGCACAGTGGCCACGGCAAACACCACCGCATACCATTTTATGCCTAGGCCTTTCTCGATGTAGAACGCAGGTCCGCCACGGTATTCCCCATTCTTTACTTCTTTATAGATCTGTCCCAGCGTAGCTTCAACAAACGCGGATGCACTGCCCAGAAACGCGATCACCCACATCCAGAATACCGCACCGGGTCCACCCATGGCAATGGCTGTGGCCACACCCGCGATATTGCCGGTGCCCACACGTCCTGCAATGGCCACTGTAAAGGCCTGAAAAGAACTAATGCCTTTTTTCGATGATTCTCCTTTAAAGAGCAGGCGCACCATTTCGCGGAGGTAGCGCACCTGCAGAAACCTGGTTACGACAGAAAAGTAAATGCCTGCGCCAAGGCAAAGTATGATAAGGACATTGCTCCAGACGATGTCGTTAACCGAGCTGATAATGTTTTCCATGGTTATAAAATTGGTTGGCTTGATTTGCGGAATGAAACTTTAAGATAAGCTTATTTTTCCGGATTACGGCAACCTGAGCACGAGGCGTTTGAAGCAAGTATGAATATGAGGGCTACCTTACTTGTGTACACGATATTAGGACACAGGCTTTTAAACCTAAAAATGTACTGTTCAATGGGGGTATGATCCTGGTTGAATTTTGGAAAAAGGGAAGTCAGGTAAGCAAAGAGCAGGAGGCCCTGGAAGTATACTTTGCCGGGGCCTCCTGTTTAGCATCAGCGTGTTGCTAACAAAGCTTTGTCGGTGGCGTCAATGTTTACGAGGGCATACTTTTTAGTGTCGGTTATCTTAATTTCATCAAGCAGGTCCACCAGGTTATCGTACCGTGATGTTTCCAGGGGCTTTATCAGTACCACCGCTTTGGGGTTCTGCTTTACCTGGGCTGATAGCAGCACCTTACGGATGCCTCCGGCAGCATAATCAGTTTTGTGCACCTGTGGCTTGTCGCCGGCAAATCCGAAGTAATAGTATACTTTGTCCTGCTCACCCAGAATAATGGTCAGGGCATCGCTGGCTCTTACATGTGTCGGCTCTCCGGTTTCCTTCGGATCAGCTGGCATGTTAACCTCCATCGTCTGAAACTTACTGAAGGTGGTGGTCAGCATGAAAAAGGTCAAAAGCAGAAACGCGAGGTCTACCATCGGAGTCATGTCCAGGTGAAAAGGCATTCTTTTGGCTCTTCTTTTGCCGCCTTTAGCGGGTGCGTTGTTTTCTTGTAATTGTGCCATGGTTTTTAAGTTTTAGGTGATCGTTCTGTTTTGGGGTACTCCGGTTTATACTTTCACTTCAGATTTCATCATAGGCAATTCCGGGTTTTGGTTTGTTTTGATGTAAGATGCCGGAGGTCTTAAAATTCCATAAAGCAGGCAGAAAAATATTTTGGATACACCACAGGCCCACCGGGGAGAGGCTCGTCAGATGATTTGATTGAGAATGGTTAAACTCGTGCTACCAGGCTAGCGGCATGCGTAACTTAGGATTTCCACAGCCTTCAAGCCAGCGGTTTTCCAAAGGCAACACCCGATTTATACTTTTGACCTTGAAGGGAAGAAGCCATACTTGCACAGCTTTTAGGGTTCGCAGTAAGCCGACAGTATTATTGGGATTCTTAAAAGAGCACATAACCAGTTAGTTACAACCTGGCTTTTGGTTTAAAAAGTGGAATATTCCTGAATGCTATATTAGCTACGGCCCCTGTTAAGTTGCATTGATTTTGAAAAAAATAAAAAATATTTTTTCGCTTAAAAACCTTTAAATCAGCCTGATTTGCCATAATTACTGATTGTTCTGAAAAAAAATTGCATAAATTTTCAGAACAATCGTAACCATGCCCAGCGTGGCCCCGTATAAATGAATGGCTAAAAAGTTGAAAAGTTTAATTTTGCTAATTAACCTTTCAATATAAAACCGGACTTCTTGGCGGAAGTCCGGTTTTTTTTTGTGCTTATATAATCTTGACCTTTAGTTTAAGGTATACACTGAGACTAAGTTTATACTTACCCAAACCGTAGCGTAAAAATTGTTCCTTCTCCCTCTGCTGACTGTAATTGTATACTTCCCCGATGCAGCATCACAATCTGCTTACAAAGACTTAAACCTATCCCATTGCCTTGTTTTTTGGTACTGAAAAAAGGTATAAAAACTTTTTCCTGCACCTCTTTCGACATTCCTATTCCATTATCAGTTAATTTTAATACAGTTTTACCTTGATTATCCTTATAAGCTGAAAGTATGATTTGCGCTTGTTCGACTTCTTTTACCGCATCTATAGCATTAACCAAAAGGTTTATCAGCACCTGGTCTATCAGATTAGGGTCTGCTAGCAATTGCAGTTCAGGGTCACTTACAACTATTTCGAAAAGAATGTTTTTTTGATCCAGGGTAGGTTTCATCAAACGCTGCAGGTTGGCAAAAAGCTCTCTAATAAGTATAGTTTCCTTCTTGAGGCTGTTTATTCTGCTCAGATTTCTATAGGTTTCAGCAAAACGTAAAAGGCCCTCGCTTCTGCGTTTGATCGTTTCAACGCCGACTTCCAGGTCTTCAAAATTATTGGCATCAACACCGGTTAGCTCAGTTTCCTGCAATCTGTTTCTTAGTGTTTCTGCCAGCGAGGCTATCGGCGCAACGGAATTCATTATTTCGTGTGTCATCACATTCAGCAGTTTTTGCCATGCCTGTGATTCAGTTTCATCAATGGTCTCGTTTACATTCTGGAAAGCAACCAGTTTATACTTTTTACCTTCGTTTTGGAAGGCTGTTGCTGAAAGCAAAACTTTAAAAGCATTTTTGTCGAAAAGCGCAGTATTGGCAGTTGTAATTTTGCTATGCCCTGGCGTCAGGTTCAGCACTTCTTCATACAAATCGGCGTCGCGCTTGGCGAGGTAATGTACTGTATGCATGTAGGGGAGGTGCAGTAATTTCTTTAACGATTCGTTCATGAGCACTACTTCTCCGTTGTCAATCCTGTAAGAAAGTATACCGGTGTTTACCAGCTCCATTACTTTCTGCAGATTCTGAAACTGACTCTCTCGTTCTGTGCTAAGCGCTTTAAAAGTGGCGTTAATCTCATTAAAACCTTTTCTTAATGTCTCGAGTTGAGCTGGGGCATGTTTCTCGTTAAAAAACCGTGAAAAGTCGCGGTAATGTACCGACTCCACAAATCCGTTAAACTCATCCTGGGTTTGTCTTAAAAACCGAATCAGTTCATAAACCTGGTAGGCAATAAGGGGCAGTATAAAAACCAATAGCTCAGATATGTCAAAGAATATGATCAGGGCAGGAGTGCTTAATGTGAGCAGTAGCAGCACCACCCTCAGAACCAGCTTCAATTCAAAGGAATTAAATTTCATACTTCCCCAGTCGGCGGTATAATGCAGTGCGTGTGATGCCTAACTCTTTGGCAGCTTTTGTCATGTTGCCTCCATGCTTTTCCATTACCCGATGTATGGCTGCTTTCTCCAGTTCTTCCAGGTTTGTTTCTTCCTGCAGGATCTTGGTAACAGGAGCCGATTCGATGGGCGAGAATAAAATATCCTGAGCATCCAACTCATAGCCATCTGCCATAATTATGGCACGTTCTATGGTATATTGCAGTTCTCGTACATTGCCGGGGTAATGGTAACTTTTGAGTTTATCCATCGCCTGTTTAGATAACGATGGCTTTGATTTCATATACTTTTTGGCATAAAATTTCATAAAATGTGTAGCCAGAAGTATGATGTCGTTACCGCGCTTACGTAGCGGTGGCAATGTAATTTCCACAGTATTGATACGGTAAATAAGGTCTTTTCGGAAGCGGTTTTCATTTGCAAGTTCAGATAATGGCACGTTGGTAGCGCACAGTAGCCTTACATCTATATCAACAGGTTCGTTTGCTCCCAACCTCATCACCTGCCTGTTTTGCAAAACACTAAGTAATTTCGCCTGCTGGTGCAAGGATATATTTCCGACCTCATCCAGGAAAATGGTGCCTCCATTTGCGGCCTCAAATCTGCCTGCACGGTCTTCACGGGCATCGGTAAAAGCTCCTTTTTTGTGGCCAAACAGTTCACTCTCAAACAACGACTCCGTTAAGGCGCCTACATCTACTTTTATAAACGGTTTATCTGCCCGGGAAGAATTCTGATGAATCGCTTTGGCGATAAGTTCTTTACCAGTGCCATTTTCGCCAAGTATAAGTATGTTGGCATCGGTTGGCGCTACCTTCTTTATTTTCAGAAGTATATCCTGCATTGCCTCTGATTCACCTAGCAATTCACCGCCACTTACATGTGCAGCACCAGCCTTTTTACCAGTAGTATCACTGTTGGTTTTATGACTGAGGGCATCGGCTAAGGTGCTTAATAGCTTTTCGTTGTGCCATGGCTTAACTACAAAATCAAAAGCACCCTCTTTCAATGATTTTATGGCCAGGTCAATGTCGCCGTAGGCCGTGATCATGATTACAGCTATATCAGGCTTCAGCTCCTTGATGCTCTTCAACCAGAATAAACCCTCATTGCCCGTATTCAGCGCACTTTTATAGTTCATATCCAGCAATACAACATCGAATGTTTTACCCTTTAGTAAAGCTGGAATCTGTTCCGGATATTTCTCTGCAACAATTTCCTTCACCTGTGGCCTGAGTAATAAACGCACGGCTGTAAGTACGTCGGTATCGTCGTCAATTATCAGTACGGAAGCATTTTTTAACTTCATAGGGTATGGCAAGTTCTACTGCTTAAATAACTACAATTATGCCACTATTACAACTCACTGAATCAGAGTAGTAAACATTATTTGATATTGTCAAGGGCGTGCGAATTCGCACACTTTGCGGGCGAAAATGCACAGGTTAATATTATGGTTGGTTTGTTAAGTGGTTGATTTGTAGTGTTGTATGGTGTCTGGCATTTGGTATGTTTTAATCATTTGCAAGTATAAAACTATCAACTAAAGCACATCACATCATAGAACAGCTTATCTTTAAAACTATGCTAAGAAACTACTTGGTTATTGCCTACAGAAGCCTTTATAAAAATAGGGCTTTTACGCTAATTAATATTGCTGGCCTTACACTTGGACTTACCGCCTGTTTAATTATTGGGCTGTTTGTTTACGATGAATTACAATACGACAAATTTATACCGGAAGGTGAACGCATTTACCGGGTATACAACGATAGAACAGCTTCTGAAAATGGTGGGATAGTGCTGCCCGTGCCTCCCATGTTTGGTGCCACTTTAGGGGAGAGCATTCCGGAAGTAGATAAAGTAGTCAGAATACTAATGCTTCAATTTGAGGATAAAAACCTGGTAGAAGCTGGTGGCAAAAGCATTTATGAAAAAGGCCGTACTTTCGCAGATCCAGGCTTCTTCCAGATGTTTCAACTTGATTTTAAGTATGGCTCCCCAACTAAAGCGCTGGATGATCCTACATCAATTGTAATTTCAGATACATTTTCTGAACGGGTTTTTGGTAACGCTGACCCTGTTGAAAAAAAAATAATGGTTAATAAATTTCCTTACATAGTTAAGGGTGTGTTTTACAGCAATTCAAAATTTCATTTACCTGTAAATTTTGTTATTCCGTTGGCTGCCACGCAGATACCGGAAGAGCGTATGAAAAGCTGGGGATGGCAGCAGTTTTTTACTTATGTTAAGTTAAAAGATGGTGCCGACCCTACCAATGTTCAGAAAAAATTTGCAACGATAGTTGATAAGCAGATCGATCCTGAAAATAATAAACCTTATGGCTACAAACCAATCTTGCAGCCACTACACGAAGCACACCTTTACTCTGCCAGTTTTGAGCACGATCAAAGTATAAGAGGTAACATTACCTATATAAATGCACTCAGTATAATTGCAGCATTTATCCTATTAATTGCCTGTTTTAATTTTGTGAACCTGGCTACTGCCAAATCTATGAAACGCGCGAAAGAGGTGGGTGTAAGGAAAGCTTTAGGTGCAAGTCGTGGCCAGTTGGTGCTCCAGTTTCTTATCGAAACCATGCTGCTTACAATTATCAGTGTAATTTTTGCTGCCGCACTTACTTCTCTGTTATTGCCTTTGCTCAATTCGTTTACCGGTAAAGCGCTTCAATTCAATATTTTTACCGATCCGTCGCTTGTTGTATTGCTGTTTATACTTTCGGTAATAGTGGGGGTTCTGGCAGGGGCTTATCCGGCCTTTGTACTTTCAGGTTTTCAGCCGGTAAAGGTGCTTAAAAGCACTGTTGTAGCAGACAGTAAATTTGGCCGTATTCAATGGTTGCGCCATGGTTTAATTGTTGTGCAGTTCGCTCTATCGATCTTCCTTATTATTACAGCTTCCATTGTATTTAAACAGGTATCTTACCTGCATAACAAAGACCTGGGTTTCAACAAGAATCAGATCATGTTTTTCCAGATGCGCGGTACAGAGATGTTCAGTAATTATGAAACATTTAAAAATGAGTTAGATAAGGTACAAGGTGTAAAGGGTGTAAGTATAGGGTATGGTTTTCCGGGAGATGCAACAGCCGGAGATGGTATAATTGTTGAAAGGAACGGTGAACAGCAACATCAAAGAGTAACACAGTTGATGGTTGACTATGATTACGTAAACACCCTTGATGTAAAAGTAGTTGCTGGACGGGCATTTTCTAAAGAGTATGCAACTGATGCAGATCATGCCTTTATGATAAATGAAACTGCTGTTAAAGAATTGGGCTATGGTACAGCCGAGAAAGCCATTGGTAAACCTCTAAGATGGAAAGTATGGAATGATGTAAACCCGGATTCTCTGAAAGAAGGTAAAATTATTGGTGTGGTAAGGGATTTCCACTTCAAGAGTTTATATGAAAAAGTAGACCCAACTGTGTTGCAAATCTTTCCGGGGGCTTATTGGAAAGTAGCTGTTAAACTTGATGCTTCCAATATAGCGGGTACTATAGCGGATGTAAGTGCTGTCTGGAACAAATTTGCCCCGGATTATCCTATAGAGTACATTTTTATGGATGATAATTTTGATAAGATGTACCGATCCGAAGATAAGCTCAATACATTGCTTTGGATATTTACAGGTATCGCCATCTTTATTGCCTGCCTCGGCTTGTTTGGATTAGCTGCCTTTACTGCTGAACGCAGAAAGAAAGAGATTGGAATTCGTAAGGTTCTTGGTGCTGAAAATTCTACCATTGTTGTGCTACTTTCAAAAGAGTTTCTGGCACTGATTATAGTTGCGGCCCTGATAGCGTTCCCACTGGCCTGGTATGCCATGCAGGAATGGTTGCAGAATTTTGCTTACCGTATCGATATACCTTACTGGGTATTTATAATGGCAGGTTTTGCTGCATCCCTGATTGCTTTTGTTACGATCAGTTACCAGGCACTGAAGGCAGCTAGAACAAACCCAGTGCATAACCTGAGATTTGAATAAGAATGTTTCTGTAAGTTCAAATTAAACTCAGGATGCTTAAAAGTATAACAACAGCATTGTGACTAAGAAGAAATAGCGATTCTAAAGTATAAATAGTAACTGTTTAAACCAGTAACAAACAGGGCCCGGAAGTATAAATATTCTAACCCTGTTCATACAATTTCGATTGCAATACTTTACTTCAAAATCACACGCCTGGTGATCCTTTGCTTGTCTATGGTGATGATAAGCGCATATAAGCCGGCAGGTAGTTTGTCGCGGTTTATACTTATGGTGTGGTTGCCGGCCTCGTAGCGCTTAGGGGCGGTGCGGCTGCGCATCTTGCCATCCATCGAAACCAACTCCAGCTTAACCAGTGAGCTTTTTTTCAGGTTAACGTCTGCAAATACCACCCGGGCAGCCGGATTAGGGTATACTTTCAGCATGCTTTCCCGGGCCAGACTACGAACTGCGGTTACTCCGGCCACCGTTGCCGGGTTACTCAGGTTGCTTTCCTGGTTATCGCTGCCAAGTTCTGTTACCACCCAATACGACATGTGTGATGGCATCTCAGCGGCAGGCACTGTAAATGTTTCCGAGGAGGTAAGGGCACGCACCGCGCCTTCTGGCAGGTCGGCTATACTTTCGGGCAGCACAGGGGAAGTATAAAGCACGTAGCGCTTAAAAGTACCGGTATTTGACTCGTTTCGGTTCCAGGTAAATACATGGTCGCCGGTGGCCTCGTTTACTGTAACAGCAAGCCCTTCCGGGGCAGCCGGTGCAATTCCGCTTTTCCAGTCCATCGCCGGCACTGCCGCAGGGTATTTATAGGTCTGGGCCTTCAGCAAAGTATAAATGTTCAGTGCGTTGTCCTTCAGGTTTGTGGCCCGGTAAACAACATCACCTAGTGCATGTTTCTGGCGGTTTTGCCTGGTTATACTTATCTGGTTGGGCACTTCCTGTTCAGAGTAAGTTGTTTTGTACAGGGCATGGCCTGCATAAAGGTGCCGCGACGAAGTATAGGCTTTATCGGCCCACCACTCCAACAGTTTGCGGTAATCCTGTGAGCCGCCAATAGCCCAGTATAGTTGCGGACTAAGGTAATCGACATACCTGTTTTCGAGCCAGTTTAGCGCATCCGCATAAATGGCACTGTAAGCGTCCATGCCGGTGATGCCTGTTGGTGTACCATTTTTCCAGATGCCAAAAGGGCTTACGCCAAACCTGGCTGAAGGACGTGTCGCCTTCACAGCTTCATTTACCAGCCTGATCGTTTCGTTTACATTGTGCCTTCGCCAGTCGCCGATGTTGGTGAAACCAGAGCCATACTGCGCGTAGGTCTGCGCGTCTTCGTTACTGATGCCCGTAAAAGAACCCTCCGGGTATGGGTAGAAGTAATCATCGAAGTGTATCCCATCAACTGCATAGTTAGCAGCTATTTCCGATACGATAGAAGCAACATAAGCCCGCACTTCCGGCAAGCCGGGGTTCAGGATTTTCTTGCCAGTTGAAAAGCTCAGCAGCCACTCCGGTTTAGCCTTAGACACATGGTTGTTTGCATAAGCTATGGCGGCAGAAGTAGAAGAATTTACACGGTAAGGGTTTAGCCAGGCATGCAGCTCAAGCCCTCTTTTGTGCGCCTCCTCAATAGCAAAGGCCAGTGGGTCATAGCCTGGGTTTACACCTTGCTGCCCAGTCAGGAACCGGGACCAGGGCTCTTTGCTCGAATTGTAAAAAGCATCGCATTCCGTTCTTACCTGCAGGAACACAACGTTCAGGTTTGCCTCCTTTATCTTGTCGAAAAGGGTGCGCAGAGCGGCCTTCTGGCTTTCTGCGGATGCCCCCTGTTGTGGCCAGTCCAGGTTGCTTACGGTGGCAACCCATACACCCCTGAACTCCCTGTTTGGCAGCTCCTGCGCCGTGGCCTGGGTGAGGTTAACTATAAGTATAAACGCCAGAACAACGCGCATGACTTTGCTGCTGAACGCGTTGAAACTTAAGGAAATGGTTGCCATGTATACTTGCTGCTGTAAGCCGGGTAAAAGATGTGGCAAGTTAAAGAGAAAAACAGCAGCGTGTATAGCAGTATACTAATTTAAATATCTTTGACGTTTAAAACTTAATTTATACTTTTTGTGGTATAATTCGCTGAAGTATATTGACTTAACGTGTATATTTGAAGTATAACTGACCTCTAAATTCTGATAAGATGAAAATGCCTTTACTTTTAAGCACGGTTGCCATGGCGATGCTGCTTAACCCAACAGGTGCCACCACCACGGATGCCTTTGTAGCAACTGATACAACGGTAACAGCCCTGGAAGCCGGATTACGGGTAAATACAGAAAGCAGCACCCTGAAGTGGAATGCCAAAAAGTTTGGCGGGGAGCACTACGGTTCCATCAGGCTGGCAGAGGGAACCCTCCTTGTAAATGGGAGTAAGTTAACCGGCGGTAGTTTTACCATAGACATGACAAGTATTGTGGTGGAAGATATTACCCGTGCCGACTCAAACAAAAAGCTGACCGATCACCTGAAGTCTGATGACTTTTTCTCAGTTGACAAGTTCAACACCTCTACCTTTAAGATCACGAAGGCAACTCCAATCGCGAAAGCGAAGAAAGGGGAGCCTAACTATACTATAACCGGCGATCTGACAATCAAAGGCATCACGAAACCTATTACTTTTCCGGCAATTGTGAATGTATCCGGAAAAACAGCCGAAGCAGAGGCAAACATTGAAGTGGACCGTACAAAGTATGACATTAAATATCGATCTGGCCTGATGGGCACCGCTGCAGACAAGATCATCGACGATACGTTCACCATCAGTCTGAAGCTGAATGCCGGATCAATGATACAGCCGGTTAGCGGCAAGTAATCGCTTTTGCACAAAATTCTAGGGCCTCTCCAGTACAGGAGAGGCTTTTTTGTTTGATGCTATTGGCTGGCGTTAGATGATCGTGCAAAATGTGTTGGTACATACTTTATCTAATTTTTCTATCTTAGCTACATGAAGCTAAAATCAAAGCACTACTACATCCGTAAATCGCATCGTTACCTGGGCCTTGTGTTGGGGGTGCAATTTTTCTTCTGGACCATCGGAGGTCTATACTTTGCCTGGAACGATATTGACGAAGTACACGGCGATCATCTCCGTAAGTCGAGGCCTCAGTTCCCGGCTTCCATGACCTTGGCTTCGCCGCAGCAGGTACTGGAGCAGCTAAAGGTGAAGGGGCAGGTAGACTCGGTGCAGGCAATACAGCTCGTAGACATCAATGGTGTGCCAACTTACCAGGTGCGATATTTTTCCGGTGCCATGGACCATAGCCAGCATGCTGAAGGGGAGCATATGGCAGCCCCACCTACCAACCTGAAGGTGCAGCTGGCAAATGCCGCAACCGGAGAGCTGCTTTCGCCTTTGGGCGAGGAGGATGCCGTGAATGTGGCAAGATCACACATGGCTGACCCGATCAAGGTGGAGAAGGTGGAGTACCTGACAGAGGTGGGTTCGCACCACGAATACCGTGGCAAACCGTTGCCAGCCTATGCCGTTTCTTTCAGCCAGCCAGACAAGTGCACGGTGTACGTCTCTGCCGATATGGGCACTTTCCAGGCCATCAGGCACGACCAGTGGCGTATGTTCGACTTCCTCTGGATGCTGCACACCATGGACTACCAGGGCCGCGACAATTTTGGAAATATACTGTTGAAGATCTTCTCTGTATTTGGCCTGTTTACCATTATCTCAGGTTTTGTGCTGTATTACATGTCATCGCCTTCTGTAAGAAAGGTGAAGAAAAAAGTAGCAGCCAAGGCGTAGGGTTAATGACAACAGTATTTAAAAGTTGTCTACCAGGCTTTAATAATAGATAGATACTTGCCGTGAGGTAAAATATGCTTTAACAAACTAATGTTGTAACAATTTTTATAAAATAGGGTATAAGGGCTATATAATATTTATAAAATATAATGCTAGCCTAGTAAAAATGCGAAAGCAGTTATACCCTTATTTTCTTATTCTCCCTTTATGCTTTTGTGTTGGTACTTGCTATGCACAAAGCAATAAAGGAAATGCAGCCGCACAGGATACAACCCATCAGAAGGCCTACGAAGAGGCTAACCCCACCGAAACTGCTTTAAGGAAGTCCGTTGATTTCGAGATCGACGGACTTATCGTGGATGAATCTATCACTAAAATTGGCCGTGACTTTTATGAAATATTTCATCGGGGGTGGGAGACACCGCCAATGGCCAAGAACTACACAATTCTTATCAAAGAACTCCCTGCCCGGGGAAATGGCGCATTAATTCAGGTTAAGGTAAACGAAGACCTTGTGTTTGAGCAGCAGCTTCAGCCCCGATATGAGATTGTGGAAGACATGGCTGGCTACGCTACTGACATCGTTTACCAATATCTCATCGAGGTATTAGTACAGCAGCAGCTGGATGCTGATGGCACTATTGAACAATTCTGATCTAGTAATTCAATTGATTTTCTATGAACAATTTTCGAGTGATTTTTATGCTGGTGTTTGCGTTGTGCTTTTGTGGCGCAAGTAATGCCTTTACACAGGATCTGGTATATAAACCCAAAAATCCGGCCTTTGGCGGCGACACATTTAATTACCAGTGGCTCCAGAGCTCTGCGAGTGCACAAGATAAGTTAAAAGATCCTGAAGCCAGAAGATCTTCTGACTTACTTGATCGCGACCCACTAAAGGATTTTCAGGAAAGCCTGAATCGGCAGGTTTTGAATGAGCTATCCAGAAAGCTGATCGAATCACAGTTCGGGGAAAGAAACCTGGGGCCGGGCTCGTATACAGTTGGCAATTATCAGATAGAAATAACAGAAGGCCTGAGCGGTTTAGTAATGGTGTTGCTTGATCTGACTACTGGTAATAAGACAACTGTTACCATGCCTTATTACTAGTATAGGGGCCTTTTACTGCCATAGGAGATTTTGCGAAGTTATTACCTACCCTTATGATGAATACCTTTATCAACAACAAGTTATTACGTTTCTTGTTTTTATATTTCATGTTCGGCATATATGGCTGTGCGCCTTTTATGAAACAGCCGCTTCAAAGCTCGAGGGCTGCTTTAGGTGTTGCCGCCCCGGGTAATGAAAACCTGACAAAGCTGCCCCCACCCGAGGAGAAAATCGTAGCTGCAGTATATAAATTCAGAGATCAGACAGGGCAGTACAAGCCATCTGAAACCGGGGCTAGCTGGTCTACCGCCATTACACAGGGTACCACCACCATACTTTTGAAATCATTGGAAGAGTCTGGCTGGTTTACTCCCATAGAGCGTGAAAATCTTGGTAATTTATTAAATGAACGTAAGATCATCCGATCAACGAGGGCTGAGTATGAGGCACAAACAGGTATAAAACAACCGGGTTTGCCTTCGCTGTTGTTTGCAGGCATTATACTTGAAGGTGGCATTATCTCTTACGACGCAAACGTTATAACGGGAGGTGCAGGGTTGCGATATTTTGGGGCTGGTGGCGCAGGCCAATACCGCGAAGACAAGGTAACCGTATACTTGCGGGCCATATCTACCAGTACCGGAGAGGTTTTAAAAACGGTTTATACTTCCAAAACTATACTTTCGCAGTCGGTTGATTTTGGCCTTTTCAGGTTTGTGAAGTTTAAGCGTTTACTGGAGGCTGAAACTGGCTTTACGTATAATGAGCCTTCAGAAATGGCTGTGAAGGAAGCCATTGATAAGGCAGTGCAAAGCCTTATAATCGAAGGTATACAGGATGGGTACTGGTCATTAAAGAAACAGGATGATGTTAACAGCCCGGTGATAGCAAGCTACTATAAAGAGAAGCAGGAAACAGATAACAGTACGGTGCATGGCCAGATTGTAGCGGAACGACGGGGAAGATTGAGCCTGGGGGTGGGCGCTTCCGCGCTCATATATAAAGGCGACTATGCCAATTCTGCCATTAAACCCGGTGGTGATCTTGCCCTTAAGTTTGGTACCCCTCACAGTCTGGCTGTAGAGCTTCGGGTAGCGAATGGTAAACTCGGTACCAGTCAATATTTCGAACGTTATGTTGGTTTTACAGAAGTTAACTTTAATTACCTGGTTTATCCCAAGTTTAAGATGTCGCCATACTTGCAGGCTGGGGGGGGAGTCCTTTCTTCCGGCCTTACAATGATAGATGTCTTCCGACTGAATCAGAAGTCCACCGATGAAGTTACAAGTGGTTTATTACCTTATTTGAAGGTAGGTGTAGGTGCGGAAACACTAGTACTGCCAAGGCTAGGGATTGATTTCTCTTTTTCGAGTACTTACTTTTTGAATGATGAACTTGACGCTGTTAACAGAGGTCGTTTTAACGACTACTTCTGGTCAGGTAGAATTGGCCTTAATTATTATTTTGGCCTGTTCAAATAGTTCGAGTATAACTCTGGTATTAAGTTACCTCTAAAATTGACTGCATAATTAATTGTATAAATTTAATAAAATGCAATTTATTCGAATTGTACAAGCTAATTTTTAAATGAAACATAAATCAATCTAAAGTCGGTGTTAAAACACTGAAAAAGACATATAACTAACAAATAATTGTACTTAATTAGTTTTGAATAATTAAAATATATAACAAATCTAATTTGTAATGTAAAATTTTATGAAACCATGCTATGCATCACTTAGTATCATGTGGTGTAATTTAATTTCTAATTTTTAAAGTTTAGTTAGCATGAAAAACAAAATCATCCTATCCGCAGCGGCAATGTTCCTGGCCGGAACAGCTTTCGCTCAAAGTAACACGAGCACTGTGAACCAGACCTCCACACCTGGTGCAATTGGCAACACAGCCAATGTTCAGCAAGTTGGGCAAGAGAACAATTCGGTAGTTAATCAGCTTAATAAGGACAAATTTGCACCTGCTGTTAAAAATTCAGCATTTGTTTCCCAGACAGGTAAGTATAACCGCTCTAATGTGATGCAGGAAGCTGATGAAGGGCATGACTCTAGAGTAGTACAGGATGGCAACTATAACAAAGCAAATGTTAATGTTGTTAGAAACTATAACTCTACAAGTATTAAACAGGATGGCAATTATAATGAAGCATCTCAATCTGTTACTGCTTTAGGATTAGCTGGACCAGACATTAAAGGTGTACGCGCAGTAATTGACCAAGATGGGCTTCGAAATAAAGCATCACAACAAGCAGGTGAAGGAGGCAATGAAGTTTTAGGAGGTGGAAACTTTATGAAGGCTGAACAAATTGGAAATGATAACACTTCCAGACAATCTCTAAGAACTTCGCCTAGTCCTCAGTTCCAGGGTGCCAATAACTCAATGATTGTTAAACAAGATGGCAATGAAAACTTAGGAGTTCAGAATGTAACACCACTTGCTGGTGATGTAGGCCCTGATGACAACAGACTGCGTATTAACCAGGATGGAATGTACAACGTTGCACGTCAAAATGTAAGTGGTGATGGAAACTGGGCTACTATAATCCAGGATGGTAATTATAATAGAGCAATCCAGAATGTACAGGGTAATGATAACTGGGCACGAACCAAGCAGTCTGGTAATAACCACATGGATACAACAACTCAGATGGGTAATAATAATGTTTCAAATGTAATGCAATCCAACTAACAACTTTATGCTGCAACAGTTTATTGTACAAGCTGTTGCAGCTTTTTTATTATGAAAGCTATGATGAAAGTCCTGACTATATCTTTTCTTTTAAGCTTATGCTGTCTTAAGCTGTCGGCACAAGCTGAACAGGAAGAGCAGCTGTTACAGCATATCAGCAATGAGCATTTAAACCTAAATACCCAGCCCTTAGCTGTTGGCGCTAAAAACTACGTGAACACATTACAGCTTGGCAATGGAAATGAAGTAAAGGTGCAGCAGCAAAATACAGGCAAGCATCTGAATCAGGCAATTATTCAGCAAATAGGAGCAAGTAACCTGCTTCATCTTTCTCAGAAGGGAACACTTTTAAATAACCGCATACTACAACAAGGGGCAGGCTTTAATTCTTATACCGGACAAATAGAAGGAGAAAGCCTTTGGATTGACATCGTGCAGGACGGTCTAGGAAATAATATCAGGCAAACCGTAGTTGGCAACGATCTTACATACTACCTGTTGCAACGCGGCAATAATAACACCATCCAGCAGAAAGAAACGTCTCCGGATTCTAAACCATACAAAATAGAGCAGGAGGGCAACAGCATGTTCTTAAAAATAGAGCAGGGAAAAATATACTAAGCATTGAGCATTTTGTGAATCACCGATAACTGTATGCTTATACTTTATTGGAGAAACGCGACATGGCCATCTGTATTTATAAGCAGTAGCCTCTAAAGCTTTTTAACAGTAATATCCATCATCCTTATAATTTAATTATGCGATACACTTTTATATTAAGCTGCTGTCTCGCAGTAATTTCTCTTTTTATCACATCTTGCAATGAAGACCCGATTGAGCCACAGGGTTCCGGCACAATTACAGGGCTTGTACTTAGTGCGGAAACCGGCAATGCCATTCCTGCAGTAAGTATAACAACAAATCCGGCCACCACAGCTATGGTGTCGGATGCTGAAGGCAATTTTAAACTGGAAGGCATCTCTGATGGCGAGTACAACATAACCGCCAAAAAGACCGGGTATAAAACAGAGTCTGTTAGTGTGGCCGTTAAAAATGGAAAACTTACAAACGCCACGATCTTGCTGGAGAAAACCAAAGATGGGGAGGGAGCGCCACCCCCGGCCTCAAATCCATCGCCACAGCCCGACATGACCAACCTGCCTACAAGCATCATTTTAAAGTGGCAGGGGAAAAAGCCAGTCGGCAACGACACCATTACCTATGATGTGTATCTCTATGAATCAAACGCCTATGCAAAGCACATCTTATCTGAAAGTATAAAAGATACCAGCGTTACGGCTAAAGGACTAAAGTATAATACTACTTATTATTGGCAGGTTAATTCCAAAAATTCTAAAGGAGAAGTAACCAACGGCAATGTATGGAGCTTTAAAACCTGCAACTTACCGGAAACACGCTATCTGTTTTCACGCGAAGAGAATGGTAACTATGATATCTATAGTTCGGATGGCACTGCTGAAAATACTTTTCGGCTTACATCAGATTTTAGCCGTGAGTGGTGGGCTCGCCTGAATCCCCAGCGTGATGTTATTGCCTATGCTACTAATGCCGGCCTTGATCCGCAAATTTACACCATGAACAGAGATGGGTCTAACAAAAGAAAAGTTACTTCGCTGCCTGTAGTCGGGTATCATAACCAGGGTATCGGGTTTACGTGGTCGCCGGATGGCGGCAAGTTGCTGTATGCCAATTACGAAAACCTTTATACCATAAACCGCGATGGCTCCGGCCTGAAACTTATTGCCAAGGCTCCCGCTAACAGGCATTTCAGAACCGCAGACTGGACGGCACAGAGAAATAAAATAGTAGTACAGACCATTGGATCCAATATAAACGACTCTGAGATTTATATGATGAATGCCGATGGTTCTGGCAGAGAGTTGATAGTTGGAAACCTACCCGGACGTGTTGAGAATCCATCATTTTCTGTTGATGGCAGAAGTATTATTTACACGCATGATGCATCTGGTTTTGAAAATGCGGAAGGACGTCAACTCGATTCCAGGATCTACCTGAAACGTTTGGACGGGTCAGGCGTATTTGATCTTTCGGCTGGCAAACCCGCAGGTACCAACGATTTATATCCCCGATTTTCGCCGGATGGTGCAAAGGTCATATTTGTGAATACATCAAATGATGGCTTAGGCAAAGAGGAAGTATGGAGTGTAACAATTGCGGATGGAAAAAATAGGCAAAAGATTTTCGATAACGCTTGCATGCCCGAATGGAAGTAGCAGCCAAGGCGTAGTTTAACCCCATATAATCCATTAACCATCATGAAAAAAAGCTTTTATACTAGCAGGTATCTTTTCTGCAACTGCCATGTTTAGTTGCTCATAAGAAGCCAAAGAAACCGAAGAGCAGGAAGTTGTCGAAACCGAACTGGACGAAACGCAGCCCGAAGAGGCCGTGCAAGACACGATAAAAGGCAGCATTAAATCAGAGGCAACAGGCAAAATAGGTGAAGCAACGATTCGGGTAAACTACCATGCGCCTGGCGTGAAAGGGCGTGTGATCTGGGGTGGTTTGGTGCCTTACGGGCAAGTATGGGTAACGGGTGCGCACATGGCTACCAATCTCGAAACCGACAAAGACTTGTTGATAGGAGGAAAGGAACTGAAAGCCGGAAAGTATGCCTTGTTTACCATACCTGGCAAAGAAGAATGGACTGTTATCATCAACAAAAACTGGGAACAACACCTGGCCGATAACTATAAAGAGGCTGAGGATGTGTTGCGCATACAGGCTAAACCTGAGAAACTGGATAAGCCTCAGGAAAGACTAAAGTATGAGTTAGTAGAGCAGGAAGCCGGCGAAGGTGCCCTCCGTATACTTTGGGATAGAGTTGGCATAACGGTGCCTATTGTGGTAAAGAAGTAAACCATATCTGAAATACAAGTGATAAGGCAGTGGGTAAACTACTGCCTTATTTGCTTTTAGAGCCAGGTTACTTTAAGGGGTTATTCATGCCCAAATACCTGCTCCCAACTCCAGCCTTCCTTTTGTAAAAGCTTTGTGTAAAGCATGCGCTGTTTCTCATACTTTGGAGGCAAAGATTGTCCTTCAGGCTGCTGTAAAACTGGTATGCCTTGTTTTGCCAGGCCGCCTGTATGGAGTGTCGGTGTAGTTAGATCCGGGTCAAGTTTTTTCACAAAGTCTTTCAGCATGGTATGGTGATAGGCTTCAAAGGCCTTGCCCAGCATGTTTCTGTCAAGTTGGTTTAGGCTTGCTTCTTCTTTTACGGCATTCTCTAGTATGCAATAGGCCTCATAGAGTCTGGCCATAGATGGGGTAATGGATTGCTCTGGGTTGCTGTTGTGAAAGTAATGTATAATGGGGTAGGAGTGGTGATTCATAGTATGCTGTAACATCATCTGGCTGAGGTCCGAAATCTTGTCTGCCAGTTTAGAAAAGTCCTTGCCATTCCAGCTGTTTAGCAGAATTTGATGTGGCGAATTGCCTAGCCCGCTGATGTAAGTAGCAAGTGTGCTCTGAAGGCCGTTTGCAGAAAGCACCTGTACAAAGTATGTGATGGAGGCCGTGATAAATGCAAGTCCGGAGAAGGCGATGACATTGGTTATGATTCTCCAGGCATGGGTATAGGTTATGTAATCTCCGATTCCGAGTGTAGATACCACATACCCGGCATAGTAAAGCTTTTCCAAAGGTGAGGCCACTTCCAGGGTGCTGCTTTTCTTCACTGCATCCGGGTCTGAGAGCAGCATTAAAAAGTAGCCTCCCCAAAGTATTGTAACCCAGAACACCAGAATAGATACTAACACCGTAGGCCCTGCATACTGGAGCAGTTTAGAGTTTCCGTTTCTGCCTGACAGTAGGAACCATACTTTCCAGACAGCCTGGGCAATTTTATTAGTGATATAACCCCCACCCGTAGAGGACAGCGTGGTTTTAATTATGTCCAGTGCAACAAGGATGTAAAGCAGAATTCCCAGGATCAGGTAAAGTCCGTTCATAATTGTACTTTTTGTTCCTGTTCCCTAAACGGGCAGCGTGGGTAATTGTTAGATTTCCAGAAGTTCTGCTGGGCTAGCAATCCGGATTTGGTGGCTGGTTTATACTTTACCAACTGTTGTGCTTCGGGCAAAAGCTACATGCGGTTAGCAAGTTATACTTGTTTAGGCTAAGAATGATAAATGCTGATAAGGATGTTGGCTACCACATTAACTCCGGTAGAGAGTTTGGGCTAAGTTCTGTATTTGGTAAAACCAAAAAATAAGCCGACAAATATATTCTGATGAGCACCCCACGTATAATAAATAACTCAAGTTGCGCTATAGGATAACCAGGCAGGCGTAAACACACCCCTGAGAGTTACGCTCGCTAGCTCAAAACGCTCGCTCAGGCTAGTCTGCAAGTGTAAAATTACATGCACGAATAAAATTCCCCTCCTCGGAGTAGGGCCGTTTCATTCTAGTAGATTTTATAGTTATGGCGCGAGCGTCCTCGCTCGTGTCGGGCTATAGCTGGGCCTCCGGCCCAGTTGGATTGCAAATCCAACGGTATAACAAGTCACGGATCACAGATCCGCGCCAGCAAAAGGGGAATTACATGCACGAGCTAAATTCCCCTCCTCGGAGGGGTTAGGGGTGGGTTAATCGCAACTTGAGTTAAGTATACTTTAATAATCTACATACTATGCGCAAACCCAAAGAAATACTGGACGACCATTTAAACTTGTCAAAGCACGGCACTGTTGACGAAGATCTGGAAAGAAATTTTTCTGAAGACCTGGTGTTGCTAACCACTTTCGGGGTATTTAAAGGACATAAGGGTATGAAATTGCTTGCGAAGAGGCTCCGCGAAGAACTACCCTCTATGACTTTCAAGTATAAAAACATACTGGTAGAAGGGGAGGTGGCTTTCCTGGAATGGTCTGCCGACTCGGAGAATACCTATGTGGAGGATGGAGCCGACTCTTACGTGATCCGGGATGGGAAGATAGTAGCCCAGACGATCCATTATACACTCAGGCACAAGTAAGTAGGGTAGTAATTGGAGGTATAAATTAGTTTAATGTTTATCTTCGCCTCACATATTAACCTGGTTTAGAAAAATGAAGAAGAAAATATTTCTTTTCGCCTTAACAGCATTAATTGCTTCAGGTAGTCTGCAGGCTCAGGACGGCCCTAAGAAAAAGCAGAAAAAGCAAAACGTAAGCGAGGCTTCTTTCGAAGTAAATGGTGTTTGCGGCATGTGCCGTAACCGTGTAGAAAAAGCTGCTCAAAGTATAGAAGGGGTTCAGGCTGCTGTCTGGAACATGGACTCTAAAACCATGACCGTGAAGTTTAGTGCAGACAAAACTTCTGCTGCGGATGTACAGCAAAAGATTGCCGGCACCGGCCACGATACCGAACTGGTGAAGGCTACGGACGAAGCCTACAGCAACCTGCCAGGGTGCTGTAAGTATAAAAGAAAGCAACAAAAAGGCAGCCCGTAAGGCTGCCTTTTTTGTTTTAGGAGCTGTACAAAAGTTTACTTAAAATGTAGTACCTAATTCTGCCATTGGTACTGTTTTTTACCAACAATTAAACGGCAATGGCTGCTTTTCCTGTGGCAGTCAAAGGTCATTTTATAAGCGCTTCACAGACTCTTTATTACAAAGTATAAGTTAGCTACTTACGGGGCATTTTTTGCTTCATGCGTTGCATACATGCATCGTCCATCATGCCCTGTTGGTGCATCTGTTGCATCATCTGCATCATCATAGGTCGGTTTTGCATCATCATATTGGCCATCATGTTGCATTTAGCTGAGTCTGCGGCGCAGGCAGCCATCATTTGCTGCATCATGCTCTGCATCTTATTAGGGTCCATGCCACCTTGCATGTGCATGGCACTATCGCCAACCATCATCTGGTGATCTCTGCCCATCATACCATCGGCTCCCATCATGCCGTCCATGTTATGCTCACGCATCACCTGCATCATTTCCTTGTGCATCTCCGGGTTCTCCATGATCATGTTATAGACCTCACGGCGTTGGACCTCATTGTCCATAACCTCTTGCACGGTTGCCTCACGCTGGCAACTTAACAGGCCTACCACCAGGCAAGCGGAAAAAATTTGCATCACTTTTTTCATAGTAGTTATTATTTAGATGTATTGATTTTAATACTTCTGTTTCAGGGTGATTTATGCAGAGTTGATCTACTAAAGTTTTACCAACCACAGCCCCTCCGAGGAGGGGAATTGAGAACGATTAACACCCCCCCTACCCCCTTCGAATCAAGTCCGGGATCTGCGACTTCAAAGGGGGACAGTCATGCACGAGAGCTCCCCTCCTGTTATTAGGAGGGGCTGGGGGAGGTGAATTTCCCCTCCTCGGAGGGGCTGGGGTGGGTAAATACTCAATGGTATTTGTCAGCGAAGGCTATACTTTACAGCTACTCCGACATTTTCTGGCTAGTTTCTCTATTTTACTTGTTGTCAACCAGCATTTTTAATTTAAGTCTTGAATCGATTTAGAATCACCACTTCCTCACTCAACTACTACTTTATCTGCTTGCGTAGCAACTGGGCATTAATAGCCACTATTACAGTACTCAAACTCATTAAGGCAGCCCCAACAGCCGGCGAAACCATGATGCCCTGCTTGTACAGCACACCTGCAGCCAGGGGCAATGCAACTACGTTGTAAGCCGTGGCCCAGATCAGGTTCTGGATCATTTTGCGGTACGTGGCTTTACCAAAAAGTATAAGTGAGCTGATGTCCTGTGGGTTGCTGTTCACCAGTATGATGTCTGCGGTTTCGGCTGCCACGTCGGTGCCTGAGCCAACCGCAATCCCGACCTCGGCCTGGGCAAGGGCAGGGGCATCGTTCACGCCGTCACCGGTCATGGCCACAAATTCTCCCTTAGCCTGCAGCTCTTTCACTTTCTCCTGCTTTTCATGCGGAAGCACATTGGCCAGGTAGCCATCCATGCCCAGTTTATCGCTCACACTTTTGGCTACACGCTCATTATCGCCTGTTAGCAACAGGTTCTTGATACCGTTCTCTTTCAGTATTCTGATCGCTTCTTCTGACTCAGGCCGTATCTGGTCTTTCAATGTGATAAAGCCTGCCACCTGCTGGTCTATCATGATATAAACCACAGTTTCCACGCCTTCTTCTGCATCGTTTTCGGGAACTTGTATGTTGTACTCCTTAATGTAGTTTGGCCCAACTACCTTTACATCATTTCCTTCAACGGTTCCCTCCAAACCCTTGCCGGGCAGGTAATGAAAGTCAGAGGATGCAGGTATGGCAATACCTTCTGCCTCGACCTTGCGCAACACGCCCTGCGAAATGTAGTGCTCCGAGTTTTGCTCGACTCCGGCTGCTAACCTTAGTAATTCCTGCTCTGAGTAGGCCGGGTTCATCGATACCACCCTTGCCACTTCATGCGAGCCTTGGGTAAGGGTACCTGTTTTGTCGAAGATGATGGTGGTGATGTTGCGGGAGTTCTCAAAAGCGGTACGGTTCCGGATCAGGAGGCCATTGTTTGCAGATACAGCTGTAGAGATAGCCACCACTAACGGTATAGCCAAACCCAGCGCATGCGGACAAGAAATAACCATAACAGTAACCATACGCTCCAGGGCAAAGCCAAACTCAGCACCTGCAATTAGCCAGGCAACTAAGGTTAAAGTACCGGCAGTAAGGGCAATGTAAGTCAGCCATTTTGCAGCTTTGTCAGCCAGACGTTGCGTATCAGATTTTGTTTTCTGGGCCTCCTGCACTAAGGTAATTACCTTATTCAGGTAACTGTCTTTTCCGGTGCTTTGCACGCGCACCTGCAGCGAGCCGTTTCCGTTTATGGAGCCACCAATCACCTTGTCTCCTGGTTTTTTCTGTACCGGCTTGCTCTCACCGGTCAGCATGCTCTCGTTCAGGTAGCTGTCTCCTTGCACCACCTCGCCATCGGCAGGTACTTTCTCTCCGGGCTTTATCAGGATAAGGTCATCGGCTTTTAGCTCTTCCACCTTCACTTTTATGGTTTGCCCGTCTTTAATAAGTGCAGCTTCGGCAGGCATCATACTTACCAGTAGCTCAAGGGCTTTGGAGGCACCCAACACGGATCGCATCTCAATCCAGTGGCCCAGCAGCATTACTACGATCAGGGTGGCAAGCTCCCAGAAAAAATCCATGCCTTTTAGCCCGAAAGCCACTGCCGTGCTGTAAACATAGGCCACGGTAATAGCCACCCCGATCAGCGTCATCATGCCCGGAGTCTTTTTCTTAACCTCCTCGGCAAGTCCTGTTAAAAATGGCCAACCCCCATAAAAGTAGATGATGCTGGAAAGCACAAAGGAGATCATCATGTTGTAGGGGATATTCAAGGAATAGCCCAAGATATCCTGTATCATAGGGCTGATGATAATAACCGGAACTGATAGCGCAAGTGAAACCCAGAAGCGCTTCTTAAAGTCCTCGATCATCATGCGGTGATGGTCGTGGTGGCCCTCATGCTCGCCATGTTCCGCATGCTCATCGTGGGGAGGGTGGTGCCGGGTGTCGCTGTGCATGGCTTCCGAGTGGCCGTGCAGTGTTTTCTCCTCCAGCCTTTCTTCTATGCCTCTTACTTCCTCTTTTTTATGTTCTTTATGCTCTGAGTGATGCTGGTGTTTAGGATCTCCTTTCATGCTTAATGGTCTTCTGAACGATAGTCTGCTTTAAGTTTCTGTGCCATTTCTGGGGTGACAGATGTGGCGTCAGCCCCGTAGGCATCTACGAGCACGCCATTAATACCGTGCTTTTCTGAAGTGATGGCATACACCACAGAGTTGTCTGAGGGGTTGGTCATCCCCTCAAACCGGTATACTTCATCTATTTCAAAGTCTTCAGGGTGTAGGGTAAGTTGTTGGCCGGGACACTCCAGGCAGTCAGATTTCAGGTTCAGGTCTTCGGTGTAACCTTTCTTTCTGAGTGCGTTAAGCGTTTCACTTAAGGTTTCGTAGTTGTTTTAGTGTATGTGCATTTTGCTTTCTCTTTGATTATCTAACAAGACACACCTACCTAAACGAAAAGCGGCACAGTATGGGTTACTGTGCCGCTTTTCGTTATGCTCTGGTTATACTTAGTGGGAGTGCCCTGTGTCGAGGTACTTGCCTTGTGGGCCAACGCCCTCGATAAACACCAGTTGCGCACCGTAATGCCCGGCCATGGCCACGCTGTAAGCAGCACCTGCAAGTATAAGTGCCACCACAGCCACGCTCCAGCGCTTACCTTTAAACGGGAACTGGTTCAGCACCTGTGCCACCAATGCGATACCAGCCAGCCAAATGGTCCAGATTGCGTAAAGGTCGTGTTGCTCCAATACAAGTTTGGCATGAGCCGTCAGGCCTTCGGTGTGCGGGTGGTCAATTTCAGTTACATAGTAGGCAAACACGAAGCTTACCAATACGCCCACTGTCACCACCCAGTCCAGGGACTTGCGCAGGAAGAAGATGTTAGCTAGTTGCACACCTGCTGCTGCCAGCAAAAGCACGATCGGGAAGTGTACAAATAGCGGGTGGCGGTTCGGGAAGTCGTCTAAAGAAGCGTGAACTGAAGACGGGTTTTGCTCGTGCCCTGCGTGCTCTTCTTCCGTTACTGTTGCATGCTCATCGTGTTGTGCAGCTGCCTCCTGTGGTTTTGCCTCATACTTTACGGTGTCATGCGGAGCTTCAACTGCAGCCTCTGTTTTTGTTTTCTCTTTTTTGTCCCCGTGCTTCTCACCGCCATGTGCCAAGGCAGTAAAGGCCGTAGCAAACGACAGCAAAAGTATAAATAAGATACAAGAAGGGTGCTTTTTCATGAATACAATAGAACTAATTTGGAATGTTTTAAACGCGTAGTAAATAAACAACAATTACTTATGCCGTTCAAGAAGATGCCAAATCATTATGTTAAATGTAGGTGTACTGTGCTGTAACAGGCTTAGATAAACACACGTTTTAGGGTAGCGTTTAAACTACTATATAGAAATTTTAAATTGATCAACCATGATGCAATTTGACCATAAATCCAGCAAAGGAAGCTATAACAGATTCTTGTTGATGCTTCTTTTTTCCTTTTTAGCCATGTACTTTACTATGTACCTCAATACCTATACATTCGATCATGTATATTTCAGTATGACACGATTTTACATGGCATGCCTAGGAATTTCTGCAATGGCTATTATCATGTTCTTGTTCATGAGGCACATGTATCAGAATAAAAAGAAAAATATGGCCATTGTACTAGGTAGTATCGCCTTGTTTTTCAGTGCTTTGATTCTTGTAAGAGCTCAAGAGCCTATTGGTGATGTACTTTGGATGAAAGCCATGATCCCGCACCACTCTATTGCAATTTTGGCAAGTGAGCGAGCTGACATAAAAGACCCAGAGGTAAAAAAACTATCTGAAGAAATTATTAAAGCTCAGAAAAAAGAAATTGTGGAAATGAAAGCAATGCTTGACAGGTTAAGCAAGGAATAAATCCTCATAGGGTCATTGCTATCAACCTGTATGCTATGCCAGAACTGAGCTATGATTTTACTTAATCCTGAACCAGGATAAACATGGACTCAACGCTATCTGATTTAAAAGGATAAGAAGAAATATGTAGTATATTGCATTTTGGCCTCCGGATCTACTTCTTGTTCATTTTCAATCCTTTAGTATGTATTGGCTTCTGTCAATAAGCTGTTTTATAACCCTTTTAGTTTCTGCTTGGTAAACCTATTAATACAATAGGAAATCGAGTTGCTGCATCAATTATATTGTATTAAACTATGGTTAATAAAAAGCATCAAGACAATAACATGGGCATGCGCGGTGTAACCAGGCCCATGGCCGAAAAGCAGGTGCGCGAGCATAACCAGCAAATGCACGAAGGAAACGGGGAAATGAAGATGGACCCTGAGATGCGTGAGAAAATGCTGCACATGCACCATATGCAAACGCTTTGGGTGTACTGGATGATCGTCATTCTCGGCTTTTGGGTACTGCTGTCACCGCTGACGTTTAGTTATAGTATAGGAACGGTAGCGCCTTCCGGGGGGCGCGAAGTATGGCTGTCGCTGGAGCAGCGCATCCAGTTTATGAAGTGGAGCGATATCATCAGCGGTGCCCTGCTTATATTTTTTGGCTGGCGCGGACTTACGCCCAACCGCCCTGTCAGCCTCTGGATCTGTTGTTTTGTGGGCATCTGGCTTACCATGGCACCCATACTTTTCTGGTCTCCATCAGCAGTGGCCTACCTAAACGATACCATGGTGGGAGCCCTTATTATTGCATTAACCATACTTATCCCGGGCATGCCCAATATGCTCATGTACATGGAGATGGGGCCAAAGGTACCACCGGGATGGAGTTATAACCCTAGCAGCTGGCCACAGCGCTGGATCATGATGGTGCTGGGCTTCTTTGGGTGGGTGGTGTCGCGTTACCTGACAGCCTTCCAACTGGGCTATATCGACTCGGTCTGGGACCCTTTCTTCGGTTCGCAAAGTGAGCAGGTGCTTAACTCTAAAATGTCGCACTCACTGCCCATATCCGATGCCGGCCTTGGGGCAATTGCTTATACTTTTGAGTTTTTGATGGGCTGGATGGGTAGCCCGGCCCGCTGGCGCACCATGCCCTGGATGGTAGCTGTGTTTGGTATACTGGTCATTCCGCTGGGGCTGGTGCACATCTTTCTCGTTATTTCGCAGCCAATTGTGGTGGGTGCCTGGTGTACGTTCTGCCTGCTGGCAGCCGCCATTATGTTACCCATGATTCCGCTGGAAGTGGATGAGGTGATCGCCATGATACAGTTTGTGAAAAAGAAAATGAAGCAAGGCGAAGGCTTCTGGAAACTGTTCTGGAAAGGTGGTACCATAGAGGGTGGCGAAAAAGAAGAGCATGCCCCGGAGCTTATGAAGCTTCCGCAGGAGCCTGCCAAAGTATACTTAGCCTCTGTGTGGGGCGTAAGTGTGCCCTGGTCGCTTGCCGTGGCTACATTGCTGGGTGTGGCTATGGTATTTGCGCCTGGCATTTTTGGGGTGCCGATTGAGGATACGGTTGCAGACGTGCTGCACCTGACAGGCTCTTTAGTGGTGGTCGTGTCTGTTATCTGCATGGGTGAGCCGCTGCGCCTGGGCCGTTATCTGAACGTGTTGCTGGGCCTGATCGCTGCCGGTGTACCATGGTTTGTAGGTGGCGATACCATGTTGAACATTACGTCGCTTATACTTGGCCTGGCGGTGGCAGCCCTTGCCATACCCTTAGGTCCGGTTAAGCAGCATTATGCCGGTTGGGATGAGTATGTCAAGTAATGTTGCAGCAGATAGTTTGCTCTCGGATGAGGAACTGACAAACAGGGTGCGCGACCTGCTGCACCGCAATATGATCAGTGGGGAACGAGCCGGATTTGATTACCATTTCACCAAGCCCTCACCGGGTACTTACCCTTTCCAGTTTTTCTGGGATACCTGCTTTCATGTGTTTTCGCTGGTAGCTTTAGGCGAAGTAGACATGGCCAAGAAACACATGCGGAGCCTTTTTGAGATGCAGCGCCCAGATGGCTTTGTTGGCCACATCAGCTACTGGAAGCGGCTCTGGCCGGGCCGGGTCACAGACCTGCTGCAACTGTTGCCCCGCGATGCGATACGGCTTCACAAACCACACATGTCGGCACTGGTGCAGCCGCCGCTGGCTGCGCAGGCAGTATTGTGCATTTACAAGGGCGATCAGGATCAGGCATTTGTACAGGACATGCTGCCACGCCTGAAGCGCTTTTATACCTGGCTTAGTGAGCACCGCGATTTTGAAGGAGAGGGTCTGCTTAGTATCATTTCACCTTTTGAGTCGGGTATGGATTGGAAGGCCAGCTATGACCCCGTGCTTGGCTACGAAAAGGGCAAAGCAGGACCCTTGCTGTTCTGGAAAGTGCTGAAAGTGGATGCCTTTAATTTCTTTAAGAACTATAAGCTACTCGATATCTACAAGCATAATAAGTTTATTGTAAAAGATGTTGGCTTTAATACCATCTATGCCCAGAACCTGGAGGTAATGGCCCAGCTCTGCGCCATACTTGGCGATGCAGACGAGGCAAAGTATAAAGAGAAGGCGCGTTTTGTAGGGGAGAAAATAATGGAGCACATGTACGATGAGCAGGATGCAGCCTTCTACGACCTTGCAGGGCACCAGTTCGAAAAGCTAAGGGTGCGCACCGGAACCATCTTTTTTCCGGTAGTGCTAAAGGCTGTTAATCAAGAGGTTTGTCAGTGGGTTTTGGACAGGCACCTTTTCCACAGAGACGGTTTCCATGTACCTTATCCCATCCCGTCACTAGCCATAGATGAACCAGCCTTTGACCCTGATGAGTCGGTGTACATCTGGCGTGGGCCCACCTGGGTCATATTTAACTGGTATATGCAGGGCCACCTGCTGGAAAGAGGGTATACAAAAGAGGCTGATGAGTTGGTGGAAAGCATCCGGAAATTAATCAGTAAAAGTGGTTTCAGGGAGTATTACAACCCCTTTACCGGCGAAGGTCATGGTGCCGAGGACTTTACCTGGAGCGGTCTGGTGGTAGATATGATTCAAAGGCAGAAAGAATAGTTGAAAGTATAGAGCATTTATTAGGTGATGTACTACAAATTACCGCTTCGCTCAAACTTGCGGTATTATGTATAACACTCATCACTTTAATCTTCTCCATCCTAACCGCTTAATAACTAGAACCCATCCTCCGCGTTATTCTTAAAGTATACTTTATACTTCTGAATTTCAAAGTATAAACTTGCTACAATTGCGTACTCATACCTACGCCTATACTACACCCGCATAATTTTCATGTACTGCATTCAAACCAATGTGTATGGCTCCTTTCATTAAACTATTCAGCGATATAAGCTACAAAGACCTTAGTAAAGTGGGTGGCAAAAATGCCTCGCTGGGTGAAATGTACAACCAGTTAAACCCGGAAGGCATACATGTGCCCGACGGTTATGCTACTACCTCAGAAGCCTACTGGTTTTTTCTGGAGCAGAATGACCTGAAAGAGCAGCTAAGTACTATACTTGACAGCCTGGACACAGACCATTTCGTTAACCTGGCCGAAGTGGGCAACAAGGCCCGGCAGCTTATACTTTCAGCCAGGTTTCCGGATGAGTTGCGGAAGGAGATCGAGCAGGGATACGACTATCTGAAAGGGGAATATGGCGATAATATTTCTTTAGCTGTTAGGAGCAGCGCCACAGCCGAAGACCTGCCCACAGCCAGCTTTGCCGGTCAACTGGAAACCTTCCTCAATGTGCACGGACTTAATAATTTGATCAAAGCCTGCCACCATAGCTACGCTTCCTTGTTCACCGACAGAGCCATAAAGTATAGGGTTGACAATAACTTTGAACACATGCAGGTGGCGCTTTCGGTGGGGGTGCAGGTGATGGTGCGCTCCGACAAAGCCTGTTCGGGTGTGATGTTTACACTAGACCCTGATACAGGTTTTGATAAAGTAGTGGTGATTTCCGGATCATGGGGCCTGGGAGAGAACATTGTACAGGGTGCTGTAAACACGGATGAGTATGTAGTGTTTGAGCCTATGCTTGGCAAGGCAAAACAGCCGATCATATCACGCAAGCTAGGCAGCAAGGCCAAAACCATGGTGTATGCTGAGAAGCAGGAAAACGAACTGCAATCACCCACAGATGCCATTGTGAACCAGGATACGCCGCCTGAGATGCAGGAAGAGTTTGTGCTGAATGACGACGAGGTGGTGCAGCTGGCCAGATGGGGCAAACGCATTGAGGAGCATTACAAGCAACCCATGGATATTGAGTGGGCAAAGGACGGGGACTCTGGAGAGCTATTTATTGTGCAGGCCAGACCCGAGACTGTGCAAAGTCAGCATAAAGACCAATCGTTTTTTACGGCCTATACTTTAAAAGAAGAAGGGAAGGTGCTGTGCTCTGGCATCGGACTAAGTAACCGTATTGTGTGTGGCGTTGCCCGCATACTTCACTCACCCTCCGAGATTGATAAACTGCAGGAAGGCGAGGTGCTGGTTACCCGCAAAACAGACCCCGACTGGGACCCGATTTTAAAGAAGGCAGTGGCCATTGTAACAGAGCAGGGTGGCCGCACCAGCCATGCGGCCATCGTGGCCCGCGAAGTGGGCGCTGTAGCGGTGCTGGGCACTGACAATGCGACCCAGACCATACAGGATGGTCAGGTGGTAACTGTGTCCACGGCTGGAGGTGAAACAGGATATGTGTATGAGGGGGAGCTGGAGTGGGAAGAAACCAAGACAGACATGAGCAAGCTGGAAAAGCCCAGAACCAAAGCCATGCTTATACTCGGTGACCCGGAGCAGGCTTTTAAGTACTCGTTTCTGCCAAACGATGGGGTAGGGCTTATGCGCATGGAGTTTATCATCAACAACTCGATACAGGTACACCCCATGGCCCTGAAGCATTTTGAGAAAGTGGAGGATAAAGAGGCGCGGGAGAAAATCGAGCAACTCACCCACCATTACCAGGACAAGGAATCATACTTTGTAGACAAGCTGGCAGAGGCCACGGCGATAATTGCGGCAGCTTTTTACCCAAAAGATGTGATCGTGCGCATGAGCGATTTTAAATCGAATGAGTATGCCAACCTGGTTGGGGGGAAGCAGTTCGAACCCGAAGAGTCGAACCCGATGATCGGCTTGCGTGGAGCTTCGCGGTATTACCATCCGCTTTACCAGGAAGGCTTTGAGCTGGAGTGCCGCGCCATGAAAAAAGTGCGCGAGGAAATGGGTTTGACCAACGTGAAGCTTATGATCCCGTTCTGCAGAACTGTTGATGAAGGCAAGAAAGTAATTGACCTCATGGAAAAGTATGGCCTGAAGCGTGGCGACAATGGCCTGGAAGTATACGTGATGGTGGAGATACCCAGCAATGCACTACTGGCAGAGGAATTTGCAGCGCTATTCGACGGCTTCTCCATTGGGTCTAACGACCTAACGCAGCTGACACTGGGTGCAGACAGAGATTCAGGTTTCTTAAGCGACATCTTCGATCCCTTTGACCCGGCAGTGCGGCAACTGATTGTTATGACCTTGCAAAAGGCAAAGAAGACCGGCACCAAAACCGGCCTTTGCGGTCAGGCCCCCAGCGACTACCCAGCGTTTGCCGCTTTCCTGGTAGAAAACGGTATAGACAGTATTTCCTTTAACCCAGACGCGTTCTTTGTAGGGCTCCAGAATATGTTAGAAGCAGAACGGAGAATTAGTTATTAGTTGATAGTTATTAGTTGATAGTTGTTCGTTATTAGAAATGACTTCTGCCATTGTTGGTGTTTTTCACCAACAATTAAAGGGCACTGGCAAATAAACCAGGCAAGTGTGTTTTAATCGTTCACCCAGAAATTCACCTCCTCGGAAGGGCTACGATTAGGACACAAGTTTGCATTCGCTGTTATTCCTGCCGCGAGTTTTCAACTCGTGGCTTATTATGTGGCAAGCTTTCAGCTTGCGTAGGTATGCAGAAGTACAAAAGCGACTCACGCAAGCTGAAAGCTTGCCCGCATGGATAACCATGAGTTGAAAACTCGCGGTAGAAAAGCATTTTATACTTATGTCCTAAGCGTAGCCTCGGAGGGGTTAGGGGTGGGTTAATCGTAACTTGAGTTCATTCATAATTCATCACTCATAATTCATCATTCAGCATTCCCATCAACCCTTCTGCCAGCAGTTCTTCTATACCGATGCCATTAGACGCATGTGCTATGGTGTTGCAGGTGATAACCTGAGCTGCGCCGGCTTGTAAAAGTTCTTGGTAAGCATTGCCGGCAAAAATGGCATGTACCCCAATGCAAACAGGTTTATGGCTACTCAGCTTTTTCAGGTGCAGCACAGTTTCAATCATAGTATGCGCCGTGGATATAATGTCATCAACCAGAACGGGAGTATGGCTGTGATACTGGTCCATGTGGGGGTTGCTTACCTGTACTTCCGTATCGCTGAGGCGAGTTTTTGAAAGTATGATGTAAGGTGCATCTGCCAGGTCTGCCACTTCCTTTACCCACTGCATGCTTTCCTCATCCGGTCCGATGAGCAGGGGCTGGGGCAGGTGCTTTTTTATCCAGGAGGCAACTAAAGGGGCTGCATGCAGCGCAAGCGCCGGTATAGTATAGAGTTCGTGCATATGATGGAACCGGTGCAGGTGCGGATCGATAGTAACCAGGCTGTCAACGGTAGTGGAAAGCAGTGCTGCAAAATGCCTGGTCGTAACGGCCTCGCCGGGGTTAAACTGTTTGTCCTGGCGCATGTAGGACAGGTAGGGCGCCGCCAGGCAAATATGTGCGGCGCCCTGTTCGCGTGCGGCACAAGCCAGGAAGTATAAAGGCAGTAGCTTTGCATCAGGCTGGTACAGTGTGCAGACAAGTATAACCTTTTTGCGTTGCACATCGGAGAGTATACGCACATAAGTTTCTCCATCCGGAAAACTCCTGATCGTGAGTTCTCCTGCCTCGGCATGCAACAAGGTGACAAGCGAAGCTGCAAGTTTTTCGTTGCCGGGCAGGGCAAAAAGTATGGTGCTCATAATGTTGCTAGTTCTACTATGTTGCCTGCGCTGTGCAGGTAGGTTACGGCATAACTTAACTCGCCCTGAGAAGCCGCGAATATCGTGAACAGGGGTTCTCCCTTTTTAACGTGCTTGCCAATCGGGGCTCTGAAAAGTATACCAGCCCCAGGCGCTCTCGGGGCTCCTGCCAGCTTTCCAACCTTTGCCAGTTTTCTGTTATCGATGCTGCGCACAATACCATCTGTAACAGCCAGTATATCATGTTGCAGCGGAGCAGGCACCGGCTCTGTAAATCCTCCCTGCGCTTCGCAGATGCGGTAAAACTTTTCCAGTGCCTGGCCGCTTTCCACTATTTCCAGCGCACGGGCTTTGCCATTGCCGGCGGGTTCAGCCCCGGCTTTCTCCAGCATAAGGCCTGCCAGCTGCACAGCGCGTTCTTTCAGGTCGGCTGGGGCATCGGGTTCGTTTCGCAGCACCGAAAGCACATCTATTGCCTCCAGGGCAGGGCCGATACCACGGCCGACTGGCTGTGAGCCGTCCGTGATCAGCACCTCAACCTCCATCCTGATCGCCAGGCCAACAGCCCGCAGGTAATATTCAAGTAAAAATGCCTCCTCTCTTGTTCTGACCTTGGCTGTTTCGCCCACCGGTATATCAATTACAACGTGCGTGGAGCCGGCCGCCGCCTTTTTAGATAAAACTGAGGCTATCATCTGGCCAGCGCTGTCAACGTCCAAGGCCTTTTCCACGGATATGATCACGTCGTCCACGGGGCTGAGTTTTACGGCACCGCCCCAGGCCATGCAGCCCCCTTCTTTCTGTACTACTTCCTGTATCTTTTCAAGGGAAAGGTTCACCGGGGTCATGGTCTCGATCACATCGGCGGTACCTGCCGGAGAAGTAATGGCCCTGGAGGAAGTTTTGGGTATGATCAGGCCTGCAGCTGCCACGATGGGGACTACAATGGGTGTTGTACGGTTGCCAGGGAGCCCGCCCACGCAATGCTTGTCCACGATCAGAGGGGCATCCCAATGCAGGGTTGCCCCTGAGTTTATCATGGCCTGTGTCAGGTAAATTACCTCATCAAGAGCCAGGTTGTCTCCGGAGCAGACCGTTACAAATGCGGCTATCTCTATTTTAGAGTAGAGGCCACGGCGAATGTCGGTGATGATGCGCTGAATAGCTGGCTCATTTAATTTTCTGCCAAACATCTTGGCCCGTACCTCACTAAACGAAAGTATAGGCTGTACATGGGTCACGGTGATCAGGTCGCCTTCCTGTGCGGCGAGGTTCTGAAAGCCGGCTTCCGATAAACCGGCCTCGCCTTCGTCGATCAGGTCAGAGGTGATGACGTTGAGGGTGGCGATTATACTATTGGCACCATAATTCACAGCTACCCGGGTATTAGCAGTAAAGCCCTCTGAGCGGCATACAGGGGAGTCGGACCGCATAAAAATGATGTTCTCGGTATGCGTGTCGATGCCGAGCCTCCTAAGCCGAACTATGTTGCTGTCTGGTTTGAGCATCTTAATTACCGCATAGTCTTTCTACTTCCTGTAATACCTCTTCAGCTTTATGGTCCCGTATGCCGGCTTGCTCTAACAGGACCCTGTTTTGCAGCAGCTCTTTGCACAGCACAATGTTCTGGTTAAGCAGGTGTTGCTTTTCTGATTTGCTAAGGGTAGTAAGGCATGTAAGCGGGTAAAGCGCAAAGCTGTCCACCATGTCTTTGATGCCTCCATTGCGGGGGTAATCCCAGCCCACGAGGCGCAGGTTCATGCAGCTGGCATAACGCACTGCATCGTCAGTAAAGCGGGTGTTGGTAACCACCCACGCCTGATGAAAGCGGATCTCATACTCCTGTTCTGTGGGCCATACTTTCTCAACATCCTTAAACCTCGACTGGATGTACATGGGCACTTTTACATCGGATTTGTTATGGTGCATGTTGTGATACTTACACTCGATCATATAACGTTCGCCATCTTTTATCGCTACCACGTCTATCTCATGCCGCACACATTGCCCGTCCACAAACACCCCGATCTCAGTGGCATAACCTTGCACTTTCAGAAGCTCTGCTACAAACTTTTCGAAGGGAAATCCGGAGGGGCCCAGTTTCATGATCCCCTGTTTCAGGCTATACCTGGCCGCCGTGGTTTTTGACAGTTTCTTAAGTATGGAAAAAGCATGCTTGTAGATTTTCCTGGTGGTGATGCCTTCGTAAAGTATAGGCTCCAGTTGTGCCATCACCTCCTGCACTAGTTCATCGCTGGCACCAGCCCGGAGCAGTGAGAGCCTTAGCTTACCCGCAGAAAAAAGTGCCTGCTCTCCGGACGATTTCGTTACGATCAACTTCTCCAGGGTTTGGGTCATATATCTGGTCTTTTTTGTCCTCTGAAATATAGCTTTTTAAGCCCTCAGTATAAGAGCCTGTTTAGCGTTTATTAAAATCCATACTGCCTGCCCTTGCTGCGTGTTTTCACCAGCAAGTATAATAGCCAGTGATTTATATTATTGGTGAAAAACACCAACAATGGCGGGTTCGATTTCTTTTAGCCAAAACCCTAAACAGCTTCTAATCTATACTTCAGACTTCCTTATCTAAACCTGCAGCAATTTTACATTACCGGTCCTTTAATTCTGAGTAGCTATCCAGCTTATACTTTACAGGTAATGAGTCCCAGCTGAGTCTTTCACTGATAGTACGTTAGCGGAACATGAACTTGTTCAGGTAGTCCCTAAAAGAAGGAGTATAGGTGCCATGTAAAACTACTGGAGACATTGGTTTTGAAAACCTCACCGACCAGTAAGCGTTGATTTCTAAGAAGTGTTTACACCATTCCGGAGATGTGCGTAAGAAGTATAAACCCATCTTTTGAAGTATAAATTGTTAACTCTATTCGCAGCTGAAAATGGAGGTTAGAAGTATACATAACCACACAAGCATGAAAAGTACAGTTACTATTCTGATTATTGCGGTACTCTCGGCAGCACTGGCCATTGCCGGTTACAGATTTTTTGATGAAAGGCAGAATATTACGCCGCCGGAGGGGCAGCAGGTTTTGTTTACAGGCAGGTCGGTGGCAAGCAGTTCTTCTGCAGGAAACCCTGATTTTGTACGTGCCGCGGCCATGGTTACGCCGGCTGTTGTGCACATAAACACCACTTTTGCCGGCACTGGTAACAACATTGTGTACGACTTTTTCGGAAATGCCCAGCGTGTTCCTCCATCCCGCGGTTCGGGTTCAGGTGTGCTTATTTCTCAGGACGGCTATATTGTAACCAATAACCACGTGATAGAGAATGCTTCGGCAATTGAAGTGGTGCTACCCGACAAGCGCAGCTTTGAAGGTAAGCTTATCGGCAGGGACCCCAGTACAGACCTGGCGCTGATAAAAGTGGAGGGCAAGAACCTGCCGGTGGTTCCGCTAGGCGACTCAGACAGTGTACAGGTAGGAGAGTGGGTACTGGCGGTTGGGTATCCTTATTCACTCAATTCTACAGTTACGGCTGGTATTATAAGCGCCAAAGGCAGGAGCATTGGTATACTTAACCAACCCAGCCAGGATTATTATACCGACCCCGACGAAGTGAGTGCCAACACGGCCATCGAATCTTTTTTGCAGACTGACGCCGCCATTAACCCCGGAAACAGTGGTGGTGCGCTGGTAAACTCCGATGGTTTGCTTATCGGTATTAACGCTGCCATTGCCTCACGCACGGGCAGCTATGCCGGATACGGTTTTGCCATACCCGTTAACCTGATGCGAAAGATCGTGTCGGACTTCAGAAAGTATGGCGAAGTTAGGCGTGGCTACCTTGGGGTAAGTTTTCCGTCGCCAGCGGTGGAAGATGAAATACTGAAACAGCGCGGCATTGATCCGGCTAATATTAAAGGCGTTTACATTATCGGGGTACAACCAGGCAGCGGTGCAGCTGCAGCAGGCCTGAAAGAAGGCGATGTGATACAAAGTATAAATGGTGTCAAGGTTGGTTCTTCTTCAGAGCTTTCGGAAAGGATAGCCCGCTACAATCCCGGTGATAAGGTGCGGTTATCGTACATGCGTGATGGCAAAGAGCGTAAAGCCAATGTTGAGCTAAAAGGAGAGGAAAGTGAAAGTGCCGTGGCTGCCGGAGAGGACTCCGAAAGTGCCCTGGCCGCGAAGCTGGGAGCCTCGTTTGCTCCTGTTCCAAATGCTATTAAACAACGTTACCGCCTGCGTGGTGGGGTGTATGTAACTCAAGTGCAGCGTGGTGGTTTCTTCGAGATGGCAGGTATACCAAAGGGCTCTATTATTACAAGTATAAACGGCGTATCGGTAAGCAGCCTTGCGGACATGAACAAAGCGTTAAAGGCCTCCCGTAACAACATGGTTCGCGTGGTTGGGGTAACACCGGATGGCACTGGATTTGTGTTTAGCTTTCCGCTGGGTGCATAAGTAGTTCGAGGCTTAGTAAAGACTCGACATTACTTGTTAGTCACGAATCTGGAGATTTGCGCCAGGATAAGTTACAACTTAACAATCCTAGATTTGGCTTACCCGGGCAAAGCACAAGCCTGAAGCCAAACACAGGAGGCCCTATAAACCCTATACTTTTGAGTCCGTAAAAAATACTGGACCATAATTATTTGATGATTGTGGTTGTATATCAGTTACTTATGTTTAACTTTAAAACTATGAAGTCATGGCAAACTTAACTAGAAGAAATCAGGGTTCGTCTTCGCCATCGAGATCCGATTTTGGCGATTTCTTCTCTGATATCGATCGCTTCTTTAACAACGACTTCTTCCTGATGCCAATGCAGATGCGCAGACAAATGGAAAGCAGTATGCCTGCCGTTAACATCCGCGACAAGGAGAAAGAATACCTCATCGAGGTGGCTGCTCCGGGCATGAAAAAGGAAGACTTTAACATTGATATGGAAGAAGGCATGCTGACCATAAGCAGCCAGAAAGAGGAGGAAAAGTCCGAGGACAAGGACGATTTCAAAAGACGTGAGTATAACTACAGCTCTTTCAGCCGCTCCTTCAGCCTGCCAGACAATGTGAAGCCTGAGGATATAAAAGCACGTTACGAAGATGGTGTGCTGAAACTAACTGTTCCAAAGAGAGAACAACAGGATAAGCCCAAAAAGAAAATAAAGATAGACTGAGTGAAAGAGATAAGCCGTAACACGCGCTGGTATTACGGCTTATCATACTTTCCGCAGACAGAATTAGCGATGATTCAGGGCTTTTAAAAGTTATGTTCTGCTGTTCGGGATATCAAGATTTAAAAAACCTTTACCATGGAAACGCTAGTAATCTTGTCTGTTTTGGCCTTGTATGGCCTTGGCTATATGTTATACTACATGTATGCCAAAAAATCCTTTTAACCCGGGATAACTTACCATTGCTTACAAAACATGAGGTTTAAAGTATAAACCTCCTGCCATTATTCTCCTTTTACTGTATGCGCACTCTGGCTTTTTACGAAGCCTGATTTGGTTGGTGCCTCAGCAGCAGCCACTCCAAAGCCTCCTCCTCCGAGAAGAAATAGTTCGGCATGTACAGTTTGCTGTTCTCTTTAATTTTCTGGTCTATGGTTTCGGTAACCAATTGCTGCAGGGTGTTCTCTGATGACACAACGGCTATTCTGCTGAGATTCGTCTCAGTGATTATACTGCACATTTGCTGCATTACCCAGCCTTGGTCCTGCACCGATAGCACACCCAGGTTCTGATTGTTTACCATAAATTTATCGAGGTGCTGCTCTCTTATAAGCTGACCCACTTTCTCTATGCCATACCTGAACTCAGGGCTATTAACCTGCTTTAACCAGCGCAGCGAGATCAAGCCATTGCAGCTGTCTACGCTTATCCGCAGATAATCCGTTTCGCAAATTAGCACCGGTGATCCCTCAGTGGCATTATCCATACTTTCAGGTTCAGCGGTTTTAGTTGTATTTGTTTTAACAGCGACTATCTGCTGCATCAGTCCCCGCAGATACTGCATGTCTGTATCAAGGCTGATATCGCACAGGTGATGTGCGTTAGTAGATTCCTGGTACGCATCTTCAAACAGCCATTCCTGTGCCGCAGGTGCGGTGGTAAACATGCTTATCTGGTAGGGCATGTCCTGGGCGCTTTGTATTATTTGTTCATAGGCCTCCGTTTGCCCAAAATCAGCTGGGAATATTCTGGCGCACCGTTGTAGTGCAGTGTTTTTCAATGCCTTTTTAAGGAAATTGGCGGTACACATCTGGTCCTGTAGGGGAAGAGTGCCCACTTTAGAAAAATCTGTTAAAGCATACTGAACATGCAGGGTAGTTATGCTTAGCGCAATCATCCGGATACCGTGGCGGTACTCGTTGCTACTGACCGGGCGCAGCCAATTTGCATGTAGTAGTTTCTTAGCTGGGTTAAAACTAAGAGCCAAAAAGTTTTTGCTCGACATGAGAATCAATTAAGGTTGTTTTCGTTTGCCTGTATCCAGATGATAGCCTTTACATCTGAGTGTGGCATTTATTAAGGTGGGCGCTGTAAAGTTTTGTTTCTGGAACTGTTACATATAATGTTTATGCATAGATAATTCGGTGATTATACTTTACAATATAAGTCAGTTGCAATGCCTGATATCAGAATATAACAATTATATATACTTGTCCGGCTTCACTACTGTTTACAAACTCTCATATATCTTCTTGAGTTCAAGATAATTAAAAAAACTTTACGATGCTGTGAAATTTGGTTTTATTTTTTGGAAGAGAGATAGTTATTGTATTTTACCGGTGCAGGCGGTATGTGTTGTAATTGCCCCCGCGTTAAGGTGTTATTTGCTGGAGCTCTCCAGAAGCAGCCTGCCGGCTAAACGGTAAAGTTCTATTTCGGAGCTTTTAGCCATGATGCGCAGGTTGTTGATGCGGTTTTGCGAGTTGATCAGGTTTAGCTGTGCTGTTCGTAGGTCGGTGCTGTTTATCAAACCGGTTGCGTATGCCTCCTGGCTGCGTTCAAAATTAAGCCTGGACGTTGTAAGGTCATCCTGTGCCAGTTGCAGCAAGTATAAGTTATTGCGGTAGATCTCGTAGGCGTTTCTTACATCCCGCTTCACCTGGTCTACGGCAAGGTCAAGTGCTTCGTCGGAGGCTGCCAGGGCCATGCGTGCGTTCTCTACCTGGGTGCGCTGCTGAAATCCGTTAAACAGGTTGTAGCTAAGCGTAATGGTACCCGAAAAGCCGTCGGTGCGGGAAAGGTTCAGGAAACTGGCTTCGTCTTTAATACGGTTGTAATTGTAGGCTGCATTAACATCTACACGCGGGTAATAGCCGGATCGGGCTATGTTAAGGTTAAGCCGGGCATCCTGCCGCAGGTACTCTGCCAACAGCAGGTTGCTGTTAACGGCCATGGCTTCTGCGAGTAATACTTCCAGTTGCAGGTCACGGTTCAGCGCTATTTCTTCTTCCACTGCCATACTTGCCTCTGGTTCACGGCCAAGCAACAGGTTCAGGTTTCGGAGTGCGTTCCGGTAATCTGCCACAGTGCTCAGGTAAAGGGTGCTGTCGGCATTCAGGTCTACTTTTGCGTTGAGTACGTCCAGTTTGGTGATGGTCCCGAATTCATACTTTATATTCACCCGGTTGTAGCGCTCCCTGCTAATTTCCATGGCCTCACGGTTTATTTCCAGCAACTGCTGCAGGCGTGCGGCCTCCAGGTACTGAATAACTGCCTGTAGCAGGGTGTTTTCGATGGTAAGCCTGGCCTGTACATTACCGATCCGGCTCAGGTTCTGGAGTGAGTTGAACTGGTAGTAACTGCCAAGCCCGTTAAAGACGTTGTAGCTAAGCACCACTGCCCCGTTTAAAGTAGATGAGGCTGCGTTTTGCCTGTTGATGGACTCGATCTGTGGATTGATGAAAGAAGTCTTTACATCGCGGATACTTTTAGTATAACTACCCTGCAGCGAGAGGGAAGGCAGCAAACCGGCATTGCCCAGCGTAACGTTGTTCTCGCTTAAGGCAGCTTCTATGCGAGATACCCGGATGTTGTGGTTCTTCTCCAGGGCAGTAAGTATGGCTTCTTCTAAGGTAAGTACCTGCACCGTATCCTGCACCTGCGCAATGGCCACGTTGCTGCATAGCCAAAGTATAAAACCGGTCAGAATGCTATGCTTTTTCATACTTCTCCCTGTTTCGTTTGTCTTTTACGGCGCGCTCCACGTCTTCCGGCTCAGGTTTATGGCCTGTCCAGAGGTAGGTGGCGTATACTTTGGCCCTGTTTGTAGCTATCAGGAACACAGGCAGGATGGTGGCAATAAAAAAAGACCCGACCAGCAATCCGTAGGCCACGGTGGCTGCCATCGGTATCAGGAACTGCGCCTGAAAACTTGTCTCAAATATTAGCGGTCCCAGGCCGGCGGCGGTTGTGATGGTAGTTAATACCAATGGCCTGAACCTGGATAAACCTGTTTCTTTGAGCGCCTGCTCATACTTTACCCCGTTCCGCAGCTTGTCATTAAGGGTGTTGGTAAATACAAGCCCGTCGTTCAGCAAAATGCCTATCAGCGCCACAAATCCAAGTATGGAAAGCACGCTTACAGGCAGGCCGTGGATATAGTGGCCCCAAATGGCACCAATTAGACCGAAGGGCAGCATCAGTATAAGTGATATAGCCTGAGCATACGATTTGAATGTGAAAATGAGCATGGCCAGCATCAGCAGCAGAATGGGCGGACCGACCAGGCTGGCAGAATTCCCGAGCTTGGCTGTTTCACGCACCTGCCCCTCCAATGTGTAGTCTATACTTGGGTGCCTGGAAAGTATGCCGGGCAGCACGTCCCGGGTCACTTCCGAGATCACATCCACAGACGATACCTCAAGGCTTGCCACATCCGCATCCACGCGTATCTCACGGCGTCCGTCTCGGTGGTTAATGGCGATCGGCCCCTGCTGTTCCTCAATATCAACGAGTTGCTCGAGTGGGAGAGACCTGCCATCGGGTGTGCGTATGCGCATTTCCCGTAGCTGTTCCCTGTTTGCCCGGTCCTGGAGGTCGTAGCGTACCCATACTTTCACCTCATCGTCGCCACGCTGTAGCCGCTGCGCCTCCTGCCCGAAGAAACCGTTGCGCACCTGCGCTATTACCTGCAACGGGTTCAGGCCCAATAATTTTGCCTGCTCGTTCAGGGTTATACTTACTTCCGGTTGGCTCTCCTGGAAATTGTCCACCACGTCTTTCACGGTTTCCATGTTGCGCAGGGATGTCTTCAATTCCTCAGAGGCAAGCCGCAGTTCTTCGTAATTGCTGGATGAAAGTGAAATGGAGATGGGCTTGCCAAAGGCGGACGTAGTCTCGAAGGCGAGTTTGCGGGCACTTGGTACCGGGCCAACTTTTTCGCGCAGGTCGCTGGCAATCTTAAAGCTCCGTAAGGTTCTGTTTTCGGCGGGTGTTAAGTATACAATGGCAGAGGCCGTGTTGCGGGTAGGGCCAACGGTTATCTCCACGTCCTCGATCACGTCCTTCACCTCAGCTTCCTCGTCCTGCTTAAACTGCTGCCGGTAATCCTGGTTTAAGTCCCTTGCCGCAACGGCTATTCTCTTAATGGTGTTTTCCGTGATCGTGTCGTTGGTGCCGGCTGGCAGTTCCAGTACCACGTTTATGGAGTTGGTCTCGATGTTGGGGAAGAAAACTGTGCGCACCACTTTAGAGCGTACGGCCCCGATCGTGAAAATAAACAGGCCGAGGACTACCAGGAAATAAAAGATCTTGTGCCTGATGATAAAATTTAGCAGGGGTTTATACCCGTTGTCGCGCACCCAGAACATGACGTTAGCCACCTTTTCCTTCACCGCGTTTGGTTTGTAGTTCCGGTCCAGGTCTTTGCTGTGGGCAAGGTGTGCAGGCAGAAAAAACATCACCTCCACCAGCGATACCCCCAGTGCACTGATCACCACAAACGATACATCGGAGAAGTACTCACCCAACTGCCCTTCAATAAAAAAGAAAAAGGCAAACCCGATAGAGGTGGTGGTAAGCGCCGATAAGATGGATGGCAGTACCTCCAGGGTACCGTTCACGGCGGCTTTTAAGGGTGGTTCCCCGTCTTCATAGTGCTGGAAGATATTCTCACCTACCACAATGCCGTCATCCACCAGTATACCGATCACCAGTATCATCCCGAAAAGCGAAAGTACATTGATGGTAATGCCAGCCAGGTTTGCCAGAATGATCATCCCCAGAAAGGAGATGGGTATGCCGATGGCCACCCAGAACGCAAGCCGAAGGCGCAGGAACATACCCAACAACAGCACCACCAGAAAGCCACCGATCAAACCATTCTTTTCGAGGAGCCCGATACGCTCGCGCAGGTTTACGGTAGCGTCATCAACGAGTGTGGCTTTTACTTGTTCGTTGCGTGCGTTAAAAACTTCGATGTAGTTGCGGACAAAGGCGGCGGCTTGCAGTATGTCTTCCTGGTTCAGGGTACTGATGGTAAGCAGCACGGCGGGTTTTCCGTTAAAGAACGCCCTGTTTGTGGTTTCCTCGAATTTGTCTTTTACCTCGGCCACATCGCGCAGCCGCACCAGGCGCCCATCGGGCAGCCCCTTCACTACAATGTCCTCCAGTTTCTGGGCGTAGTATGCTTTGTTATCCACCCTGATGATGACATCTTTCTCAGCCCCTTTTATAGTGCCACCGGTTACCTCGATGTTGGCAGCCCTTACAGCGTTTGCCAGGTCTTCGAAGGAGAGGCCGTAGCTACGGAGCAGGTCTTCGCGTGCGGCCACTTCTATCTCTTCGGGTGTGTAACCGGTTATGGCGATCTTTGAAATTTCGTCGGAGGTTCGCAGGTCGTCTTCTGCCTGTTGTGCTTTCTCTTTTAGCGCCTGAAGGGGCACATTACCGCTCAGGGCTACTTTGGCTGTAAAATTCAGGATCTCCTGCTTGTACACTACTACACGCTCCATACCCTGCGGGAAAGAGCTGATCTGGTCCACGGCGTTTTTTACATCCTGCAGCACAATGTCGGGGTCGGCGGTGGAGAGCAATTCTAACTGTATGCTGGCGGCGTTCTCCGAGGAAGTAGACGTAACCCTGTCGATGCCGCTGACACCCTGCAGGTTTTCCTCAATTTTAAGCGTGATGCCTTCTTCTACTTCTTCAGGGGATGCACCTGGGTAGACAGCCTCTACGATAATGAACTTTGTTTTTTGCTTGGGAAAGAAGGAGGAGGTAAGGTTAAGCGCGCTCAGGTACCCGAAGATCACGATGAGCAGGATCGTCAGGTTGATCAGGACTTCGTTGCGTATGAAAAAAGCGATGATCCGGCGCATAGGTTATTGCTTTAGCTGGTATGTAACTTTTGTGCCATTGAACGCTGCGTTCTCATTTGTCTGCATTATCAGAGCGCCTTCGGGCAAACCACCAAGTATAACTTCATCGGATGAGAACTTTAGCACTTCTGCGGGTTTCAGTAAAGCTGTGCTATCCTGTATCACATAAATGCTGCTACCGTTTACCAACACATCCCTTGGCAGCTTGACGGCGTTGTCAAACTCCTGCGCTTTTATCTTTCCCCTCAGGTACATGCCGGCTTTCAGGTCGGGGTGGCTTACCTGTATGTACACCAGCACGGTTTGGGTTTCGTTGTCGATGCTTGCGTTTATGCGGCTAATGCGGCCGGTATAGGTTACTTCGGAGTTAGGCACCTGCAACTGCACCTGGTCTCCTTTTTTAATATACTGTAGTTCCGAGGGGCTTATGGCAGCTTCAAGTTCGTAGACATCAGTCTTAATGAATTCCCCCAGTTTCTGGCCTACACGTACCAGGGTACCTTCGTTGATCAGGGCCTCAGTTAAAGTGCCGTCAAACGGTGCCCGGATAATGTAGTTGCGCAGTTGGGTTTCCTGTTCTTTTAAAGCGTAGTACTGGCTGTACACGTTTCGTCCCGTCAGAAAAAGCTGCTGCCGGTCTGTTGTAACTTTTGGCAGTGGCGGCAGCGGCCTGTTCACATTAAAGTTCACCAGATAGTCACGCCATGGCTCATAAATCTCAGGAAAATCGATCTTCAGGTCCGGCACCACCTGCGCCAGAACATTCAGGAAAGCACTTTTACTACTGATCAGGCGCTGCTGGGCTTCGTCTGCGTCGATCTGCACCAGCACTTCGCCCTTTCGGTAATCGTATCCTACTTTAAAGGGGGTGCCCCTGTCTATAAAAATACCACCCACCTCGGCAAAAATCTCGATCCTGTCTTTGGGGATGACCCGGCCTGTAAGCGTTACATAACTCTGAACTGTACCTGGGGTTACCTGCTGTACCTCCACGTATACTTTCTCCTGCCGTGGCGGACCTTCTTCCTGTTCCTCTTCGCCTAGCCTTGAAGAGAGAAATATAGCCAGTGCCAGAATAACAAATCCCGCTACAATATAAATTTGCCTGCGCTTCATACAACATAAAACGATTTAATGCCTTCATTGTTAAGTAACAATACTAATTGTGAGTTAAGGGCAATGCTGGCTGGATGAAGTATGAATTATAATTCATGGAATAGGGTTAGTACCTTAGTATAAAATTCAAGTTGTGTTTTATGATAAACCAGGCAGGTGTAAACCCAATGCCGTCAATTTAAGAGCTTTGTAATGCTGGTTCGGACATCCTTGTCCGAATCTTTTTCTGCTGCGGACTTCCTAGTCCGCGCATTACAGTAACACGGGGATTAGGAAATCCCCGTCAGAAAGCTTCCGGACTGAGAAGTCCGAAAGAGCTGTTTCCTAAAATTGACGGCATTGGGAGTAAAGCCACCCCTGCACCCCTCCAAGGAGGGGTGAGTAAATCGCAACTTGAATTAAAAAATATACTTTAGTATGGACCTGACAGAAAAAGAATTTGACCAGAAGTTTGCGGAAACACTGGATGCTTTGTTGCAAGCTATGGCAGACAACGAAGAGGTAGACGTGAACAAATTTTACAGCATGGCCTGCATTTTGGAGAACATCAGGTTCTTTAGTCCGGTGCTGTATGGGGTGCTGCTTGTCTCGAAGAAGAACTAGCTATACTTTGTGCTGTATAGTGATAGTGTACTCTTACACAAAGTAATTAAACACAGTAAGCTCTGAACGTGCAAAAAAGCGGAAGGGCAGCGTAGAGGTTCCAAAGCCTCTGGACACATACAGGTAAGGTGGTTTGTCGTTGTACCAGCCGTTTACATAGTTGCCGGATCTGGGTGGCAAAACCGGCACGTAACCCGGTAACCTGACCTGCCCGCCGTGCGTGTGGCCGGCAAAAACATAATCTATACTTAGCCTGTTGTCCTGGTTTCTTTTACTGTTTATTTTCTCCAGTTCTTCTATCGCATGCTCGTGGTGTAGCGGGTTATGCACCAGCAGTATGTGGTTTTCTTCTGCGGGAATGTCATCTACGGCTTTGCTCAGGTTGCTCTGTCCTCTCATTAAATCATCCAGGCCGGTTACCATCAGGCGGGTGTCTCTTATTTCGTATACTTTCGATTCGTTCACCAGCAAGTTGCAGTTATACTTTTCCAGCATTTTCCGGAGCTGGCTTATACTTGTCTCAGCCTCGTAATCGTTGTTCCCCGGCACGGCCACTTTCCGTATACTTTGCTGCAGCATTTCAAAAAAACGGCGGGCTGTTTCCAGCTTTCCACCAGAGTCCAGAATATCGCCGGTGATGAGCAGGAGGTCAGGGTGCAGTTCGTTTATTGTACCAGCCAGCTTTTCATACTGTGGTAGGACCCTGTGCTTAAAGTGCAGGTCGGTTACCAGTGCCAGTTTCATGCTTTTGCCGCCATCTTTCCTGCCAATGTCAAATTGCTTTATCTCAAAAAAGTATTTCTCCAGAAACAGGGCATCCAGCAATACGCCTAATGCCGCCGCCGATGCCAGTGTTGCTCCCAGGTAGAGTAGGTTCTTTTGCTTCATGTGTTTGGGTGCTTCATTCGTGCTATTATACTTTGCTACCATTTTACATGTTTCTAACGTACATGGTCTGGTTACGCAACAAGTGTATACGTTACCTTGATAATCGTTTAACCCTAAGCAGGTGTAATGACAAGTAAGATCAAAGCGAATAGTCGGCCCCTAAATAAATCCTTGAAAGAGTATGCCCGTGGCATTGCCGGGGGTCTGCTCTTCAGCTTTCCGCTTTTATATACCATGGAAGTATGGTGGGCCGGTTTTATTGCAGCGCCATCAGACCTGATGCTCCTCATCCTGTTCACGTATCTTCTTTTACTGGGTTATAACCGTTTTGCTGGCATGCACCCGGATGTTTCATGGGTAAGCGTGTTTGTTGATTCGGTAGAGGAGTTGGGGATAGGTTTTCTGGTATCGTCGGCTATACTTTTCATGCTGGGCAGGCTGGAGCCAGCCACTATGTCTGTTGATGAGATGATGGGGAAGATAATTATTGCGGCGATGGCGGTGTCCATAGGTGTGTCCATTGGTACCGCTCAACTGGGCACTGAGGACGACGACGATAAAGATAGCAGGCAAAGCAAAGAACGCAGGTCTAAGACGGGTGTCTTTATACTGGCGGTATGCGGTGCAGTTATAGTTGGCAGTAACGTGGCGCCCACCGAAGAGATCGTGCTCATTGCCATTGGTGCCAGCCCATTACAGGTGCTGTTAATGGCGGTTGCATCGCTGGGCCTGAGTGTTCTGGTGGTTTTCTTTAGCAACTTTAAAGGTTCCGCGGGCAGTTACAGTGGCAATCTGGTGTTTGACATCACATTTGATACGTGTATCAGTTACCTGTCAGCCCTGGCTGCCTCGGTATTCATACTTTGGTTCTTTGGCCGTTTCGATGGCGTGAGTTTCTGGATCGGCTTTGCTCAGGTAATTGTGTTGGGTGTGGTTGCCATACTTGGTGCCTCTGCAGGCCGGCTTCTAATTAAATAAGTGCGTTCTAAAATGGATAACACATCAGAGAATAAAAAAGACAAACACAAGGATGAGAAGAATTGGCTGGAGTGGCTGGTGTTTTCTGTTTGCCTGACACTGGTTCTGGCTATACTTGGCTACCTGGTATATAAAACCTACACACACCAGCCTACACCGCCAGACCTGGTCATTCACAGTAAATTTGACCCGGCACCCAATGCACCAAACCGCTATCATGTGCAACTAGACAACAAGGGGGGGACGACTGCGGAGGAAGTTATCGTGGAGTTAAGCTTAATAAAGGATGGGGAGCAACTGGAACACGCCCAGCTTGAGATCCCGTTCGCTCCTCAGGCTTCGCAACGGGAAGGTTGGGTAGGCTTCCGGAGTGCACCTGCCGCCTCAGACTCAGTAGTGACCCGTGTTGTAAGCTACAAAAAGCCATAGTTATTCAAAGCGAATATCTGATCAAAAGTATTTTTTACCATTCATTCTGGATAAACGTACATCTATTTTTAAAATATTCTTCCGGTTCTTTAAAGTTGTCTAATCAAGGTTAAAAGATATCTATGAAATCTATTCAAATGACTCAATCAAACTCTATTTTGAGAGTGGCAGGCAGCGATACTACCAGAAGTATGGATTTGAAAGATGTCAGGGTGACCTACTGGCCTGCTTCTGGCAAGCCCATCATACTAACTGTGTTTGATGAAAAAGATATACCTATTTATACAACAGAACTTGGCCGTGATATTGCAGAAAAAGATGGCTCCATTAAGATAGGAGAGAAGTTCGTTTTCTATGATCACATATCCATACATCTAAAATCTCAAAATGAAGATGATGCTTTCAGTTTACACTTGAATTTTGAATGAGTTATACATTTTCATTTATTAAACAGGAGCATGCCCTTAGAATATCTTGTCGCTGTAAAGAGCCATCATCACAAAGAAACTTGACTAAATGAGAGAGGGCAAAGAGCAAAACAAGGATGCTGAAAGAGAGGAAGTAGTTGGATCGCCATCTGCCAGGGCTATACATGATGTTATTTACAGAGAAGCTGAATCTGAGTTAGAGCGGCCTACTGGCAATTTGTTCTGGTCCGGGCTTGCGGCAGGTCTGTCAATGAGTTTATCGATGCTGGTAGAAGGTGTACTGGAGGCGTATCTACCGGATTCGGAGTGGTCTGTGCTGGTTTCTAGCTTTGGGTACTGTATGGGTTTTGTGATTGTGATACTTGGGAAGCAGCAGCTTTTTACTGAGAACACACTTACCCCGATTCTACCACTTCTGCACCATAAATCCATGCTCAAATTCTGGGGGGTGATTCGATTGTGGGGTGTCGTGTTGTTCTCCAATCTGCTGGGAACGTTTCTCGTAGTTCTGGTTGTTGCGCATTCCTCAGCTTTCAGCAAAGAAGCACTGCATGAGTTTGAGAAACTCGGGCTCATGGCAATGGAACCAGGTTTTGGTACCGTTTTACTAAGAGGTATTTTCGCAGGCTGGCTGATTGCCCTGATGGCTTGGTTGATGCCGCATGCAGGCTCCGCGCGTGTCTGGATCATCATACTCGTAACTTATATTGTGGCTATCGGGCATTTCAGTCACGTAATTGCCGGTTCCATGGAAACGTTCACGCTTGCTGCCATGGAGTTGGTACCCTGGAGTGAGGTCCTGATCAACTATACTTTGCCTGCTTTGGTCGGAAATATACTGGGTGGCGTTGTGCTGGTTGCCGCTATCAATCACGCCCAGTCAACAAGTAATAAGAGCGCTTAAAATACCTTAAATCAACTTTCTCAGAAGTTGTTAAGTAGAAATTAACTTTCAATACTCTTGTGAATTGTTTAACTTAAAGCATCAGGAACCATCCAGAAGAGTTAATGCTGCAGTATAGAGAGCACAAAGTTGAAGGGTTTCTTGCTGAACACATCAAAAAGCTGTGGGTACTCGATAACAGTGCCGGCAACCTGCCTGAGAACGGGAAAGCCGTATTGCCGAATGGCTGCTTTAACCTGGCGATCGTCGACGGTAACGGGGCCAGGATCGAGACCTGTGTCGCACGCTTTGATCTGGTGAATGGCGCCTACTTTTGTGGTCAGATGACAAAAGCAGTGCAGGTAAATGTAAAGCCACACACTAAGATCACCATCATTCAACTGTTGCCCTGGGTGCCTTCTCTAATAACAGACACCGACCTGAGTTCCCTGAAAGATCGTATCGTATCGCTACCGGATGTTGCCGACCAAGTAAGGACTCTAAGAAGAAAGGGAACCTACACAGATGAACAGGCGCTGATCAGCAAACTTCAGGAAAAGGCTCTTTTAATGTTGCAGGGCGCTGACGAGAAAGCAACTCTGAAAGACATCTTCAGCTTTATACTTACTTCCGAAGCCAGCATCACTGTAAAGGACCTGGCATTGCAGGCTGGAATCTCGGAAAGGCTGCTGCAGAAAAGATTTAAGCAGGCAACAGGGTTAAGCCCGAAAGAATACCTTAAGATTATTAAGTTGCGGGCTACCGTTGACATGCTGGCCTACCCGGACAAGGAGCCTCAAACCGGTACCACAGTTGCGCACAACAGCGACTATTACGACCAGGCGCATTTTATAAATGTTTTCCGAAACATCACCAGCACCACACCCAAAAAGTTCTGCCCCTCAGATTATTACCTCACATTAAAAGAGGATTGACCGTGTTCGGGTTTTTACAATTTATTTGATCCGGGGGCTTATACTTTTGTGTTTTTAATTCTAAAAAGTAAAGGCATACTTATGAATACCAGTTGCAGATCGGTTCTCTTTTTCATCGCCATATTCTTTTCCTCAGGCATTTTACAGGCGCAAAGTATAAATGGCAATACGCTGTACCAAACCCTTAAAACCAACGACAGCCTGATGTTTGAAGTGGGCTTTAATACATGCGACATTTCTCAATTTGAAAAATTACTCAGCAATGATTTTGAGTTTTACCATGATATTTCCGGTACGATCACGTCGAAGCGGAATTTTGTGGAAGATCTCAGGAACGGGCTTTGTAAACTGGATTACAGGCCGCGCAGAGAGCTTGTAAAAGGCTCTTTGGAAGTATACCCACTCAAAAAGAATGGCGAATTATATGGGGCTATACAATCGGGGAAGCACCGGTTTTTTGCTAAAGAAGAAGGTAAGCCGGAATACTTTACAAGTATAGCCAGGTTTACGCATGTTTGGTTGCTGGAAAACGGAGAATGGAAATTCGCACGTGGTCTGAGTTACGACCACCAAACAAAAGATGAGACTGCTGCTGCGATGGGTATACCTGATGCGGAGATGGTGAGATGGCTGCAGGAGAACAATGTGCCAGCGCTGGGTTTGGGCATCATCAGGGATGGTGTACTAAAGCAGGTGAAAGTATACGGTGAACTAGAAAAGGGCAAGCCGGCTCCTTACAATACCATCTTTAATGTGGCATCGCTTGCAAAGCCTGTCACGGCGATGGTGGCGCTAAAACTGGCTAGCCAGGGCCAATGGAAACTGGATGAGCCACTGTCCAAATACTGGACTGACCCGGATGTAAAAAAAGACTCCAGGTCTAAAAAGCTAACCACAAGGCATGTGCTAAGCCAGCAGTCAGGATTTCCGAACTGGCGCAGCGGAAAGCTGACCTTTGAGTTTGAGCCTGGCACCCGCTACCAGTATTCCGGTGAGGGAATGGAGTACTTGCAAAAAACCCTGGAGAAGAAGTTTAACACGACCTTAGGCAAGCTTGCTGATACTCTTGTTTTTAAACCCCTTGACATGAGGGACACCCGCTATACTTGGGATAACAGTGTGGATGAAAACCGCTTTGCCAGGTGGCATGATACCAAAGGCAAAGTATACCCAACCACCAAAAACACCAAAGCGACTGCCGCAGACGACCTGCTGACCACTGTAGAGGACTACGGCAGGTTTGTAGTAGCGGCCATGAACGGTACCGGGCTGTCTGATGAGATTTTCGGGGAGATGACAGGGCACCAGGTGCAGACCAAAAAGCAAAAGTATTTCGGGCTTGGCTGGGAGCTATACGACTTTGGGGCTGGTGACTACGCCTTGTCGCATGGTGGTGCGGATAAAGGGGTGCAGGCACAGGTGTTTGCTATACCAAATTCCGGGCGTGGCATGATAATCTTTACCAATGTAGAAGATGGGTATAAATTGTATGAGCGCCTGATAAAAACTTACCTCGGCGAGGAAGGCAATGAGATCATTAAGATTGAGATGGGAAAGTAGGCAGCTTTTTACCTAGGGAGTTTCAGATGAATACAGTGGCTTACATGAGTGCTTTTGTAAGCTTTAAATATGTTTGCCTTACCTCAGCACGGTATTATTAACTAAATTGTGGGGTAAGGCAAACTTTATGTTACTTAAACAGAAGTCGTAGTATGGGTATGGGTAAAATGCGTTTGCAAGGCTTTATATGCCCATGCAGCGCCTATACCAAAACTGACGTGGGCAAATGCCGATACCCAGTTTCTGGCCATGGCAAACCATGGGAAGATTCCAGTCATTACATAGAAGTTGACAAAGTATATCAACAGCCCGATGACGGCACCTACCAACAAGGCTTTTCCGAAGGTCATTCTGTTAATGATTGCTGCAATAATAGCCGCATAAATCACAGATAAAATCAGGTGCAGTATCAGTGCAACCATCACAACGCCAAAATCAAATGTAGCAGGTGGTGGCAACACATCTTTACCCAAAACTATGGCCCCGATCATACGTGGCGGTGCCCAGGCTGCACCACCCAAAAACAGCGGCACCATTACCATTTCTAATACCAGGAATATAAGTCCGGCGATAATACCGGCCCAAATTGCAGCTTTCCAATTTATTGTTCCCATAGTTTTACATGTTTCGTGATACATCAATTTAACCCTTACTGTCCGATTAGGAAAGTATAATTGCTGAAGTAATCAATGTTATGTTTTGATTATTAATTAGTTATAGTGTAATAACTGCAAAGATGTTTTAAGAAAACACAATTTTCTAGAGTGGGAATCTGGTAAAGTACACATCTGTATAATACAGCACACCCTAAAGAGATACTTTACACTTTTACAAAGTAGGTCCGTATGAAAATTTATTACAAGACATTCAATCAATTATGGGAAGTAACCGAACAGTAGAGCAAATAATAGAACAGCATAAGGATGCGGGTAGATTTATAGATGTAGATGGGATAAGGACATTTGTACTGGACCGAGGTGAAGGGGAAGTAGTTTTCTGTATACATGGTGTACCAACATCATCTTACCTGTACCGAAAGGTTATTCCTGGTTTAGTCTCAAGAGGCTTACGTGGAGTTGCTATCGATCTGCCGGGACTCGGGTTTTCAGACAGGCCGGAAGATTTTGAATACACATTTCACAATTTTGCCCGTTTCTGTGCCCGAACCATAGAACTGCTGGGTATAAAAAAATATCACTTGCTAGTGCATGATATTGGCGGCCCCATAGGCTTTGCTTTAGCGGCAGAGAATGAAGATAAGGTACGCTCGCTAACAATCCTGAACACATGGATAGAGGTTGATAAGTTTAAGAAGCCACTGCCAATGCGTCCCTTTGAGATGCCATTGCTTGGTGAGGCGGAGCTTAAAATAATTACCCATACATCATGGTACCTTCTCTTCTCGCAATTGGGTGTTAATAACATAGAAGCTTTACCAAAAGAAGAGGTATATGCCTACGTTGACTTGCTAAAGCGCGATGACGGCGGAAAAGCGTTTCTAAAGATCATGCGACACTTCCAGAAATCTGAAGAGTTTAGACGACTTTGTTACGAAGCTGTGCAGCAGGTGCCTTACCCTATACAAGCGATATGGGGCGCAGATGATCCGGCTCTGGATTACGATCATTTTGGTAAAGAGATAGAGCAGGCTGCAAACTTAACAGGTATGTATAAGCTCAGCGCCAAACACTTTCTGCAGGAGGAAAAACCCGATGAGATTGCAACCTTAGTTGCGCAACTTGCAAGTGCTGCCGCAAAACATCCTTTCTTAAGAATGTAGCCATATTATAGACGATCTTATATTTTCATGCTGCTTATGCGGTTTGAAACAGCTAGGCGAGAGCAGTATATGTTGATCAGTCATAAACTTAATGGAGAGAGTCAATGATGAGGCAGTTATTTTTAGTTATGGTGGTTTTGGTGCTGGTGGGTTGTAATACACAAAGTAATAGTATAAAGCAGACCCTACAAGAGGTGCGGGTAATGAATGGGTTTGAGATAAAATCACCCACTGTGCCCATAAAGGAAATCTATGAAGGCACACCAAACCGTGATAACATTCCGTCTATTTCAGACCCTAAATTTGTAACTTCCTCAGAGGCGGACTTTATGCGTCCGGAAGATCCTATAATTGGACTAAACCTCAACAATGATGTAAGGGCATACCCGATAAAGATACTTACCTGGCACGAGATCGTGAACGATGAAGTAGGAGGGAAGCCGATCGTGGTCAGTTATTGTCCGCTATGCCACAGTGCTTATGTATTTTCAAGAGAGATAAAAGGCAAGGTTTATACTTTTGGGGTAAGCGGGTTGCTTTACAACAGCAACGTGATCATGTACGACCATCAAACAGAGTCATTGTGGTCGCAGGTAAAGGCGGAAGCCATAAGTGGAGCTCTGAAAGGTACTGAAATGCCACAGGTGGTGGCCACAGCCACTACATGGCAAGGTTGGCTTGCGCAATACCCCGAAACAAAAGTGCTTTCCACTAAAACAGGCCACCGCCGCGACTACAATAGAAGCCCCTACGGCGATTATGCCTTCAGCAGAGAGCTTATGTTTCCGGTTCAGGTTACCAGCGACAGGTATCAACCGAAAACACTTGTGGCAGGCATCGAAATAAATGGTAATTTTAAAGCATACCCGTTTCCAGAGCTCAAAAAAGCGAACCGCGAGACCATTAATGATACATTTGAAGGGGAAGAACTAACGATTAGGTTTGATAAGAAAGGGGAGAGTGTGCGGGTCACAAATGCCAAAGGGGAAGAGCTAGTAGTTAACCAACTGTATTGGTTTGCCTGGTATGCCTTTCACCCGGAAACAGCCGTATACGAGGATAAGTAGATTTAGCTTTTTTAAGAAGATATCTGAATTTATACTTTAGCACCTCATTTCAGATCATCTATCTTAGCTGCCAGTATAAAATCATTCTCCGACAAGCCATTGATAGCGTGTGTCCAGAGCTCGATAATGACTTTGCCGTAAGAAATGTGCAGGTCAGGGTGGTGTTGCTCTGCCTCTGCTATGGCAGCAACTTTATTAGCAAAGGCCATAGCGGTTTTAAAGTCCGGGAAAGTGATCTCTCTCCGGATCTTCTTTTCATCCAACACCTCCCACCAATCCTGTATCTGATGCGAGAATCCTTCAATTTCCTTGCCCTGCAGTTTAGGAATTCCGCCTTCGCAGGGTACACACTTTTTATCTGATAGCGCCATTTGCAAAAGGTATATTTAACTCAAGTTGCGATTAACCCATCTCTAAAGAGCTGTGCTTGCTAGCTCAAAACACTCGTTTTGGCTAGTCTTCAAGAAGGGAATTTCATGCACGAGCAAAATTCCCCTTCATAGAGGGGTTAGGGGTGGGTTAATCGCAACTTGAATTCATTTTTATTCAGGCTGCTTGTTTAATGCCTTGATCATCATACTTTGTTTCCGGAATAATGGTTAGAGATTGATATTCTCGTTTAATAAAGCCACAGGCAGTAAACTACTGTAGTGAAGCATAGTATGACTGCGTATAGTTAATCACGGTGGTGCAGTGTGGCGCTTTATTTCCTGCTGGTTTGGGTTGGCTTTGCAAATAGAGCTTGCTGTTTTTTAAAATTAGCAGTATAATAAGCCTGGATGGAAAACAATAAGCATACGGCAGAATACTGCAACCGCTCCAAAGGGCGCAGGGTAGTGGTCATTGGCAATGGCATATCGGGTATAACCTGTGCCCGCCACCTGCGCAAGCGCGACAGTTCTGCCCGTATCACGATCATCTCCGGAGAATCCGAGCATTTCTTTTCCCGCACAGCCCTGATGTACATTTACATGGGGCACATGACCTATGGCCACACCAAACCCTACGAGGACTGGTTCTGGGAGAAAAACCGTTTGGAGCTGGTGCACGACTGGGTGCAAAGTATAAATTTTGAGCAGAAGCAATTGCAGCTGGCAAAAGGCAATCCGGTTTCATATGATATCCTGGTACTGGCATTGGGGTCTAAATCGAATATGTTTGGCTGGGAGGGGCAGGACCTGCAAGGGGTGCAGGGACTCTACAGTTTGCAGGACGTGGAGCAGATGGAGCTAAACACCAAAGAATGCCGGCAAGCTGTTGTAGTAGGAGGAGGCCTTATCGGGATAGAAATGGCCGAGATGCTGCGCAGCCGCCGCATACCCGTTTCGTTTCTGGTGCGCGAAAATGAGTTCTGGGGCAAGGTACTTCCCCACGAAGAAGCGCAACTGGTAGGTCGTCACATCCGCGAGCACCACATCGACCTGCGTCTGGATACTGAACTGGACAAAATACTGGATGATGGCAATGGCTCGGTGAGGGCCATACTTACTAAATCCGGTGAAGAGATTCCCTGCCAGTTTGTGGGTATTGCCGTAGGTGTGAGCCCAAACATCGACCTGGTGCGTGACACAGATCTAGAGACAAACAAAGGCATACTTGTAGATGAATATTTCGCCACCAACATACCCAACGTATTTGCCATCGGCGACTGTGTAGAGTACCGCACGCCGCCACCATACAGAAGGCCGGTAGAGCAGGTATGGTATACAGGCCGCATGCACGGCGAAACGCTGGCACACAACCTTAGCCACGAGCCTGTAAAGTATAACCCGGGTCCTTGGTTCAACTCAGCCAAGTTCCTGGATATCGAGTATCAAACCTACGGGCAGGTACCTGGCAACATCGAAGCGCCTCTTACCACTTTTTACTGGGAGCACCCCGAGGGCCGAAAATGCTTACGCCTGGTTTTTGACAAAGAAACACGACAGCTGCGGGGAGTAAACACCTTAGGCATACGGTTGCGACATAACTTTTTTCACGATGCCCTGCTGGCTAAAAGCTCCGTGGAGGACGTGATGGAGAAACTGCACCTGGCTGATTTTGAGCCTGAGTTTTACGAACGACACTATGCCGACATGCTGGCAAAGTATAACCGTGATCTTGGTACCAACCTGCAGCCACAAAATAAGAAAAAGAAGAAAGGCCTGCTTTCGATTTTAGGGCTATAAAACGATGAAACTGCTACAAAACATAGGCTTGGGTTTATTCTTTGCCGCACTTATACTCTTTAATGTGTTGCTTTTTTGGGGCAAGTTTGAGCTTACGGAGCAAAAACTGCGCAGCGCAACCAGTGAGCAGCATTACGCCATTCTGAGGCAAGAGCTCCAGCCCATGCTGGGCAAGTCCTATGGCAGCATTTTTAGTTTTGCCCGGGCCTTTAACGGTTACCTGGATGAGTATAACCAACGGCAGCAGTTAAACGAGCAATGGGACCGCGTGATCTGGGACGATTATACTTTTGCCGTTGCCAGGGCAGCTAGCGAGGGATTTGTGAATAACAACAAGCTGCTTCTGCTACTGCTTACCATCGGGTTAGGCTCCATCGGTGCCCTGCTGTACATACTTCCAAAGTATAGAAACCAGCCTCCCGGCATTAAGCACGATGGTGTTATGTTCTCGTCAAACAAGGCCAGGGGCGTGGTGGGGATCACGGTTGGCGTTTACCTGATAGGCATTTATGTGCTCTTATACTGGTTTCCGGAATACATCGTAAACTGGGCCTTACTAACCGATCCGCTTAGCAGGCTGCTTTCCGGTGAACCTGCCAGCCAGTGGTTCCTGTATGGCACCATTTATACCTTAGCCATACTTGTGATGGGAGTCCGGATGTTTCGTAAGTACAGGGGCAATAATTACCAAATGCTGCGTACCGCCTCTGTCATGTTTTTCCAGCTGAGCTTTGCTTTTATTATACCTGAGATTCTGGTACTGCTAAACAAACCCTGGCACGACTTCAAAAACATCTGGCCCCTGGATTATACTTTCTTTTATGAGTACCGTGTAGAGAGCATGCTAAGCAGCGGAAGTATAGGCTTGTTCATGCTGGTATGGGGTATACTTCTGATCTTGATTGGAGTGCCGCTTTTCACCTACTTTTATGGAAAGCGCTGGTACTGTAGTTGGGTGTGTGGCTGCGGCGGCCTTGCCGAAACTGCCGGAGATTCTTACCGTCAGCTGTCAGACAAATCTTTGAAGGCCTGGCGCATTGAACGCTGGATGGTGCACGGGGTACTGGTGTTTGCCGTTGTGATGACGGCTGTAACCATAGCCAATTATTTTTCGGGCTTTGCGCTGCTGGGGCAGTGGACAAATACATTGCACGAATGGTATGGCTTTGCCATAGGCGCTGCTTTTGCCGGTGTGGTAGGGGTAGGCTTTTACCCATTTATGGGTAATCGTGTATGGTGCCGTTTCGGCTGCCCGCTGGCGGCTTACATTGGCATTGTGCAGCGTTTCAAATCCAGGTTTCGCATTACCACCAACGGCGGGCAGTGTATATCCTGTGGCAATTGCTCTACCTACTGCGAAATGGGAATCGATGTGCGTTGGTATGCGCAGCGTGGTCAGAATATCGTGCGGGCTTCCTGCGTAGGCTGCGGGGTATGTGCCGCAGTTTGCCCGAGAGGTGTCCTGCGCCTGGAAAACGGCCCCGAGCAAGGCCGTATCAACGACATTCCCATACTTACCGGAAACGAGTCGGTAAAAATGTTAAGCTAAGTTTACCGGTAAGTATAAATCCTTGATCCTGTGTGTCCTTTTTCAGGTATTTTTATACTTAATTATAGCTTTCCCGTACTCCCTCTTTAAAGCTTGTTTTATCTGAGTCGGCTTATTAGAACAGGCACAGCTAAGGTATTTAAGTGTATTTGCTGCCAGCGTAGTTGGCCTTTGGTTTACATGATCTGCTCGTGTGTTTACTTTTGCTAAGGCTGAAGCATGGCTTTGCTTTGAACAGCCCAGATCTTTTTCAAAAAATATTAGCTGCATGCTGCTTTGAGATAGGGTAATAAATCAGCCAAATTTATATGATATGCAGCATTATAGAGTATGTCTATTTGCTGATAAGTAATATCGAATGGTTGCAAGTGGCCTAACAGTTTGTAAATAAGTATATTTGATCATTGTAAGGTGCTATCACCGCTCTACTTCTGTAATCAAAATAAAAATTTATACAACCTACACTATGGAACACAAAAAAGACAGACATGTAGCCCCCAATACTCCCGTATGGGATACCAATGAGTCCAGGAGATGCCCTTTCCTGGGCGGCGCCATGAAGTTCACGGCCGGCAGTGGAAGGTCTAACCGCGATTGGTGGCCTGAAATGCTGAACTTGAGGATCCTGCATCAACATTCATCCAAGTCAAACCCGATGGGGGATGATTTTAACTATGCGGAGGAGTTCAAGAGCCTTGATCTGGCGGCTGTGAAGCAGGATATATTTAACCTGATGACTGAGTCTCAGGATTGGTGGCCAGCAGATTATGGGCACTATGGTCCGTTTTTCATACGTATGGCCTGGCACAGTGCAGGTACCTACCGCATTATGGATGGTAGAGGAGGGGCAAGCTCCGGCTCACAGCGTTTTGCGCCGCTAAACAGCTGGCCCGACAATGCCAACCTCGACAAGGCGCGTTTGCTGCTGTGGCCTGTTAAGCAGAAGTATGGCAGAAAGATATCATGGGCCGACCTGATGATACTGGCCGGTAACTGCGCACTGGAGTCCATGGGCTTTAAGACCTTTGGCTTTGGCGGCGGCAGGGAAGATGTTTGGGAGCCAGAAGAAGACATTTACTGGGGCTCAGAAGGCGAATGGCTGGGCAACAAGGAACGCCATGAAGGTGGTGTACTGGAGAGTCCGCTGGCAGCCTCGCACATGGGCCTTATCTATGTAAACCCAGAGGGGCCAAACGGAAACCCGGACCCGATCGCGGCAGCGCAGGACATACGGGAAACTTTTGGTCGTATGGCCATGGACGATTACGAAACTGTTGCCCTGATAGCGGGTGGCCATACGTTTGGTAAAACGCACGGTGCCGGCGACCCACGTGAGTACGTTGGCGTAGAGCCAGCCGGTGCCGACATCGCAGAGATGGGAATGGGTTGGAGAAACACCCTGGGCAAAGGACACTCGGAGCACACCATTACCAGTGGTCTGGAAGGTGCCTGGACCACCACACCTACCCAATGGAGCAATAACTTCTTCGAGAACCTGTTTGGTTTCGATTGGGAACTGACTAAGAGTCCTGCCGGTGCTCACCAATGGAAGCCTATCGGCGATGCTGGTGCCGGTACTGTTCCGGATGCACACGACCCGGAGAAAAAGCATGCACCATTCATGCTCACCACGGACCTGGCCCTGAAAATGGACCCGTCTTATGGTAAGATCTCTAAACACTTCCTGGAGAACCCGGATGAGTTTGCAGATGCCTTTGCCAGAGCCTGGTTTAAGCTTACGCACCGCGACATGGGACCGAAATCACGCTATCTGGGTTCTGAGGTGCCTGAAGAAGATCTGCTGTGGCAAGACCCGATTCCTGCAGTGGAGCATGAACTGATCAATGAAAATGACATCAGTAATCTGAAGGATAAAATATTAAACTCGGGCCTTTCTGTTTCGCAGCTTGTAACAACAGCCTGGGCATCTGCCTCTACGTTCCGTAATTCCGATAAGAGGGGAGGAGCCAACGGTGCGCGCATCCGACTGGCACCGCAGCGTTACTGGGAAGTAAACAACCCTGTGGAACTGGAAAAGGTGCTGAAGGTATACGATGGCATTCAACAGGATTTCAACAAGGCGCAGTCGGGCAACAAGCAGGCTTCTATAGCCGACCTGATCGTATTGGGTGGTACTGTCGGAATTGAGAAGGCCGCCAAAGACGCCGGACATGATATATCGGTGCCATTTACGCCGGGCCGTACCGACGCCACACAGGAGCAGACGGACGTGGAGCTGTTCTCGATCCTGGAGCCAAACGCAGACGGTTTCCGAAATTACTATGGCAACCACGACCACATTAAGTCATCGGCGGAAGAGATGCTGATAGACCGTGCCCAGCTTATGAACCTGAGCGCTCCGGAGATGACCGTGCTGGTTGGGGGCATGCGTGTGCTGAACACCAATTTTGACCATTCCGACCTTGGCGTGTTTACCCAAAATCCTGAAAAACTTACCAACGATTTCTTCGTGAACCTGCTGGACATGGGCACTACCTGGCGAGCCAGCGCTAAAGGTCAGCGTGAGTTTGAAGGCCTGGACCGCAAAACCGGAGATGTAAAATGGAAAGGCAGCCGCGTAGACCTGATTTTCGGGTCAAACTCAGAGCTGCGCGCCATAGCCGAAGTGTATGCCACTTCCGACGGGCAGGAACGCTTTGTTAAAGACTTCGTGAAAGCCTGGACTAAAGTAATGAACGCGGATCGCTATGATCTGAGATAAATATCATCTTCTCAAAGTATAAAAACAGGACACCTGGTTTTCCGGGTGTCCTGTTTTGTTTTGGTGGGTATTGCTTAGACCTCAGCGGATTTTAGAAATGAACTTTTATTTTGTTTAGATCAACTGATATGTAAGTACTCCATCAGTTCAGAAGTCTAAAATTTTAAGTGCCATAACTAAAAAAATAGGCTTATTGGCTTAAATAGTATTATAAATTATTGTTAAAACACAACCATTGAGATGGTGTGGTGTAAATTATATAGTAGATGTTTAAACATTGTAAATGGTGTCCGTCTACATATTCTTTGAAATAAAACCTATCTTAAGTATTACTCACCCTAAATATAGATCACCCTTAATTTACTGTTTGGTCTCTGGTTAGTCATGGTTTAATAATGAAATGACTATACTGAAAGTACTATTTCTCCTGCGCTGTGTAGGAGCTGGAAATGTATTGCCAGATACATACTATTTAAGACAGACTTTTTTAAAAACTTAAATACAACACGCTATGAAACGACTATTACTATTTGTCTGCTTACTAATTGCGGGTAATTCGTTCGCAAAAATTATCAGGGTTAATAATCAAGAACCTACAAACCCACAGCAAAGTACCTATGCCAGTTTACAAGATGCCTATGATAACGCGCAGGCAGGGGATACGCTTTATATCGAGGGGTCGACTTTAAGCTATGGGAGTTTGGAGATTTCGAAAAGAGTTACCTTAATCGGGCCAGGTTACTTTCTAACGGAAAATAATGAAACACAGGTAAATGCACAGCCAGCCACCTTACGATCAATAACTTTCGAACCAGGATCAGAAGGAGCCAAACTTCTTGGCTTATCAATTAATTTTAGTCAAACAAATAATGTTTCTTTGGAAACTGACAATATAGAGATTTCTAAATGCTATTTCGGACCATCAACAATGTTGTATTATTATCAGGGGGAGATAGAAAACATTAGTGTTCACGGAAACTATTTTGCTTCCAAACCTATTAGATGGCATCCAAACGTTACTCCATTACGCAATTTATATTTTGCTAATAATATTGTATTAGGCGAGTTTGCTTTACAAGATAACACAACCGGTACCTTAATCAATAATGTTTTTGTCAACAGTACCTTCAATGTAGGCCCTAATTCTGTGCTGAGTATTCATAACAACATCCTTCTAGGCACCAATACATCAGAAGTAGTACTACCAGCCCCACAGTCAAGTATAACTCATAACATTGCAGCGCTTAGCCAGTTTGGTACCGACAACAACAACCAGGCAAATGTGGCGCCTACGGATATCTTTGTGGGTGGCGAGTCGCCTGATGGTAAGTACCAGATAAAGGAAAATGGACCAGCTGATAATACCGGAAGAAACGGTGTAGACATTGGTGCTTTTGGCGGGCCTGCACCATACCGTCTTTCCGGCATTCCGGACATCCCGCATATTTACGAGCTCACTACAGATGGCTTTGCCACCGACGGAAATGAGCTGAAAGTTGAAATTAAAGTTACCGCTAACTAATATGGCTATGAAAGGATTATTTATTACACTCGTTATAAGTGTCCTTTGCCATTGTATCGCCTTAGCGCAGCCCAACATAGTTAGTGGTGAGTACTTTATTGATCAATATGTTGATTTTGGCAAAGGACAGCAGCTGCAGCTAACGCCGCAGCAAAACCTGACTCTTAATACTACCATAGATGTATCAGGACTTGAGCCTGGTATACACAACCTATACCTGCGTTTTAAAAACAGTGAGGGACACTGGTCGCAGGCTAGCTCTGCTGTGTTCTACAAACCTATAGTGCAACAAGATGCAGATGTAATTGGCTATGAATATTTCTTCGACCAGTACGTAGATTTTGGCAAAGGGAATTTTCTGGCTTTGAAAGAAGGAGAGCAGGTTTACACCATCTCCACAGAAGGACTTGAACCCGGGCTTCATATTCTTAATGTGCGGGCCAGATCTTCTGAAAGCAAATGGTCTCATGTAAGTCAGTCTGTATTTTATGTGCCAGAAGATGATGAGATCGTGAATATCGTCAGGCTGGAGTATTTCTTTAAAGATGCTTCCGGAAATACAACGCAGACTTATGCTTTCAACGGTTTTACTCCGGCACCCACTGTAGAACTATCCGGAAACGACTTTAAGGCAAACACATCTGGCCTTACTGACGGACAGGCTTATACTTTGTATGTGCGGGCATTCGCCGATAATGGCAGATCAAGTATGGCCAGTACTACCACCTTTACCTTAAAAGCTGTTACAGCCATAAACATAGTTGCTATTGAAACAACCGACGTAGGTTGCGATGAAGAGGCGACCGGTAAAATTGTGGTTGACGCATCAGGTGGTGAGGGCACGCTTCAGTATAGCCTGGATGGTGTAAACTACTCGGACTCGGACACATTTGAAGGTCTGGAGCCCGGTGACTATATGGTGTATATAAAAGGCAGCGAAGAAGGCTATGTAGAGACAAGAGAAGTGGAAGTTTCTGCCAAAGAAATGCCCGATAAACCTTCGATTGACTCCCGTGAAGAGAAAACCGGCCTGATCTTGTTTGTTGCCAACCCGGATGGTAGTGTGCAATGGTACAAGGACGGCCAAATGATAGAGGGAGCCACTTCCAGCGAGATCGAGGTAAAAGGCGACGGGTCCTACCATGTTGTTGTGACAAGCACTGATGGCTGCACAGTTCGTTCAGAGGCTTTCAGCGTTACAGCAGCGGATGACGATTTGCTTGCCAAAGGAATAATGGTATATCCTAATCCAGCCTCAGGTAAACTCAATATCGACGTGCCGGATAACTTGAGGGCAAAAGGAGTTTCAACAATTTACTTGTATGACCTGAAGGGAGCCTTAGTGGCAAAGTATAACCTAGGTACAAACCTGCAGGAAACTGTAAGTATAAAATTACCCGCAACAAAGGACGGTATGTACCTGCTTATGTTAAAAGGAGAGGGCTTCCTTTACCAGAAGAAAGTTATACTCAAGGGTAAATGATATTTATTACTTCAGGCAGACACAAAAAAGTATGAAATTCATTTGACAAATAAACTGAAGCACAGAAGTTGTTCCTGTTCAGGTACGATTTGAAATAGGAGGCCGCTTCAATAATAACTGAAGCGGCTTTCCTTTATTACTAAAAATTAGATCATAGTACCCCCTCAGCCAGATTTACCCATACTTTTCATGTGTCTATAAATAAGGTCTTAAAGTCAGGCCCGTCTGTTGCCAGGTTGCTAACCAGTGCCTTAAATATAAGGTTTAAGCACTTTCTGATTTTCAATCCGTGAGCAGATTAGTATCAGGATTTGCAATCCGCTTTCATACTTTAAAGCTTGCTGTAACGATACCAGTCATCGTCGGATTTCAAATTCTAATAATTTATACTTGGTATTGCAAATCCCTATGAGTGGTTGATTAGAAATCCGAAAGTGATTGTGGGTAAAGCCCCTTGGAAGATTTTAATAAACTGCTTGTGTATGATTCGGACAGGTCGCGACCCAATGCCGTCAACTTAAGGCAAAAGCTTTTTCGGACTTCCTTTTGCTCTTCGGGATTTGCAATCCCGAAGTACATACTACCAGGATTTGTAATCCGACTTACCATCCGTTTCTTTCTAGCAACTTAAAATAGTCAAAGCGGATTGCAAATCCGATAGAGCTTATGTTCATCGACAGGCCATTGGACGGGCAGGTCGCGACCTGTCCCTACGAAGCTGTTACGCCACACTCATCCCATACTCCTTGTACCTCGCCTCGGCCTGTTCCATCACTTCATCCAGAATCTCCTGCAGCTCGGCTTTTACTTTAAAGCGCAGGACCTTTTTAACGGCTAGTTGCAGCTGTGCTTTGGTGTCGTCTTTTTTGTACCAGTCGGGTTGCTGAGCGCTTTTCTTTACCTCGGCCAGAATCTTCTGCACCAGTTCTTTGATCAGGTCGAAGTCCTGCACGGCGTTGGGGTGCTTGGCGACTATCTCATAGAAGGCTTCTTCCTCATCGGTAAGGCCCAGCTGGTTGCGGCGCTGGTCTTCTTCCTGCATGTGCCGGGCAACCTCGCGTAGCTTTTCCATGGCCACCAGGCTGTCGAAAAAGTGGTTGTGGTAGTCGGCAATGATCTTCTCTACCTCTTCCTTCAGCTTTCTGTACTTCACCAGGTTTTTGGCGGAACGCACTTTTATCTCGTCGTTCATGATCTGGCGAAGCAGCTCCAGCTTCAGTTCGTTGCCGGTCTTCTGCTCCTTTGCAGTAGCCAGGAAATCGTCGTTGATGATGGAGATGTCGAAGCGCTCGATGCCAGCCATCTGGAACACATCCACCACGTCATCGCTTTCTATACTTCTATGGATGAGGTCTTTTACCTGTGTGGCTGCTTTTTTAACGTTGCGGTCCGGGTTTTTGGCTTTGCGCAGGGCCGCACCTACGTGCTGCAGGTAGATAATGTCTGCAGCGAGCAGATTTATACTTTCGTGGCTCTTGATGATAGGGGCCAGACTGCTGAGTTTCTTCTCGTTCAGCAGGAAGGCTTTGCTTAGTTCGTCGTCTTTTACCAGGTGGTTGATGGCGTGCTGTACCAATTTGAGCCTTTCTGTTTTAGGTAAAGATGAGAAGTATGGGATAGCCTGATGTAGAGACGCAATATTTTGCGTCTCAATCGTTCCCGAATGTACATTCTCGGATGGTGCAGCACTACAGTTGCCGGACAGATCGTTATGTCTGTTTGCTCGCTTCGTGGTAAAGGTTCCAGCGTCTTCGGCGGCTAATGAAGACGCAAAATATTGCGTCTCTACGTTATCAGAACTGGCGCAAGTGTTCAGCGCAGCGTCACTTGTGTCTTGTAATGCTGGCAAGTCTTCAGACTTGCTTGAACCGTTCTCTGGCTTTCGCAAGTCTGAAGACTTGCCCCATGATTCAGTACAAGTGACGCTATGCTGAACACTTGCACCAGAAGTAGTAGTTGCAACTTCAACCGGACCACCCGGCAGCATTTCCTTCAGCGTAGCAATCGTCTCCTTCGCCAGCTCAAACGCCTCTTCGATATCAAAAGCAACCTTGCCTTCACCACCTGCCGAGGTATACTTCTTCGTAGCATCTCTTAACCTGTCGCCAATGCCGATATAATCCACGATCAGGCCGCTGGGCTTGTCGCGGAAGACGGTGGCGACGCGGTTGACGGCTTGTATCAGGTTGTGGCCGCTCATTACTTTGTCTAAATACAGCGTGTGCATGGCGGGGTTGTCGAACCCAGTCAGCCACATGTCGCGCACGATCACGAGTTTTAGCGGATCGTCGGGGTCTTTGAAGCGGCTTTTGATGGCCTCCATCTGCTCTTTGGTGCGCACGTGCGGGTTCCAGGCGATGGGGTCTTTGGCGATGTTGGTGGTCATGATCACGGCTACTTCGGGGCAGCCTTCCAACGCGGTGAGGGCATCGTAGAGCTTCACGCAATTGCGACGGCTCATGCACACGATCATGGCCTTGCCGCTCAGGCTGGCGTTGCGGTTGGTATAGTGCTGCAGCATGTCTTTGGCGATGGCCTCAACGCGCGCGGCAGATCCGGCTGCGTCTTCCATAGCAGCCCAAAGAATGCGGTTCTTCTCGTTCTCTTCCAGACCGCCGGTTATCTCTTCCGCTTCTTCTTCGAGCTGCTCATTGCCCAGGTGAAGCTTGGCCAGGCGCGGCTCGTAGTAGATCGGCACAACGGCTTTGTCTTCGGTGGCCTGGCGGATGTCGTAGGTGTGGATGATTTCCCCGAACACGGCTACTGTGTCGGCGTCTTTGCTGTCGACGGGCGTGCCGGTGAAGCCGATGAAACTAGCCTGTGGCAGGGCGCGGCGCAGGTTGTTGGCAAAGCCCTGGATAAGGCCGTACTGGGTGCGGTGGCACTCGTCGGCAATCACGATGATGTTGTCGCGGGTGCTCAGCACGGGGTGCTCCAGCTCGCGGCCGTTGGCGTTATCCTTCAGATTGAACTTCTGCACGGTGCTGAACACCACGCCGCCGCCTTCGCCGCTCAAGAGGGCGCGGAGTTCGTCGGTGGTGTTGGCTATACTTACATCGCCCACCAGGTCTTTGGCGGCCACGAAATCGTCGAAGAGCTGGCGGTTGAGGTCGAAGCGGTCTACCTGCACCACAATGGTCGGGTTCTTGAGCTCGGGCAGCTGGCGCAGGATGCCGGTATAAATAGCCATGGTAATGCTTTTGCCGGAGCGGGTGGTGTGCCATACCACGCCAATGCGGCCGTCGCCGTTGGGCTTCACCGACTTCATGGTTTGCTGCAGGGCGTACTGTATGCCGAAGAACTGGTGGTATTTGGCGCCTTTTTTTACCAGCTGGCCCTTGTCGAGCTCGTGGAAGATGTAGTGGCGCACGTATTGCAACAGGCGCCCGGGCACGAGCAGGCCTTTGATGAGCGTTTCCAGGGCAAAGCCGTTGTTTACTACTTCGCGGCCGTCTATGCTTTTCCAGGCGGCGAACCACTCCAGGCCGCTGCTGTACATGCCGTGCAGGGTGGTCTGGCCATCGCTGACGATGGTGAGGGCGTTGTACTCGAAGAGCTGCGGAATCTGGTAGGTATAGTGCTGCACCTGGTTGTAGGCGGCTTCTACGGTGGCGTCTTGGCTGAAGAGGTTCTTGAACTCGAAGAGCACCAGCGGCAAGCCATTCACGAAAATGATCAGGTCGGGGATGCGCTTGCTTTTGCCGATGATCGTGAACTGGTTGACCACCCGGAACTCGTTTTGGTGCACATCTTCGTAGGCGATGGGGTAGAAGTGGCCGAAGTGCTGCTTGCCGGTGTCGTCTTTCCAGGTTTTGCTGATGCCTTTGCTGAGCTTGAGGTGGAAGGCGTGGTTGCGCTGGTGCAGATCGGTGCCGCTGTTAAACAGGAACTCCTGCTTCAGCTCGGCCAGCACCTTACCTGGCACCTGCGGGTAGCGGCGCTGCAGAAAGGCCCCGAACACATCTTCGAGTACGGCCTTGCTCAGGTCGCGCTTTATCTCGGAGCCGTGTTGGTAGGTATAGGGCTCCTGCCCGCGCAGCCAGTCAATGGCCGCTGCCTCTATGTCGCTCTCAGCTAAGTACTGGCTCATGCAGCTCTTCCGGTTTCGTTTGCATTACATCAATTTCTCCCGACATGAGTTTGGGAAGAAGGGAATCTCTTGTTTTTGTTAAAGTGGCAACCTCCAGAAGATTTTGGTGCTTCTTCTGTAGAAGTGGTCGTAGTTTGGTTTCAAACTCAGCTACTGCTTCTTTAGTTGGAATTATACTTCCTATTTCTAAAATTTCACTTGGTTTTACCCTTTGATGACTACCACTTGTACCAGTTGCTTTACCAACTAAATCGTTCTTTACTTCTTCGCTGCTTAGAAGGAGGTAAGCAAAGCTGTACCACTCTGGAGCCTTAGGTATAAATACTAAAAGTTCAGTTGAACATATTGCTCTTGATTCATCAACTTCTTCGATATTCCATACCCTCGGAAACCGCGGATTGAGTTTTGAGAACAAAATTGAGTTTGACTTAACTATAAATTTGCTACTAAGTATAGTATGGCCGAGCTCTTCATTGGGTCTTTGCGTACTATCGTATGCAGGTATGCTATAGTGTAAGTATACTTTATCAGGCTCTTTCGATGGATTAACTGAGTTCTTTGATTGAAGAATAACATCACCTAATTTCCCAATTTTCCAACCCTCCGGCAGATTCTCTTCATCAATTCCATCCAAGAAATACTGCCGGAAGAGCGTTTGCGCCATTTGCTCCAGCGTTTGGTTCATGCGGCGGTTCAGCTCTATTTTGTCATCCAGCGCAGATAAGATTTCGGCTATGCGGTGTTGGGTTGGGAGGTCGGGAAAACTAAACTCTTTACCCTTTAACACATTCCAGTCAGCTCTAGGCATACGCGTACCGCTACTGCCTTGCATAGTCAAATCAATAAACTCTTGGCTTGCCAAGAAGTAAAACAAGAAGCCTTGATCGAAATTATTCTTTGCACGGACTACCCAAATATCTGTTGAGCATACGCCATCAAATTGCGGTCTGTATACTTTCCTAAAGTATGGACGCAGTTTTCCAAACAGTATATCACCAGCATTAAACTTATACTTACCGCTTGTAACGTCTGATGATTTACCAATTCCACCAAGTCTTAAGCTTTGCTGCTCAATATGCTCTAAGCCAATGTAGTGCAGTTCATCTTCAGCAGAAGGTTTATAACCATCTTTAACGATTTGTGCTACCTCTGATAATTTATGGGGCACCCAACTGGTCATTATTGTATATGTATAATAAGTATTAATGATTAACTTCTATAGATAAAAATGTAAAGAAAAATCAAGTGTATACAACTTGTACTCTCGAATTACATGCGTCACATTGTTCAGCAAGAATTTCAATTGTACCCTTAAAGTTTCTCAATTCATGCTTTATCCACTCCTGCTTATCTTGGTCGAAACCAATCTCGCTGGATGGGCTAATTAAATTCATTAATTTATTTAGGGTAGAAAGAGTTGTAGGTATATCCCAAAAGGAGTTCTCATCATTTTCATAATGATAAACTATAGGTCTTTTGCCATCGCCATAGAGGCTTATTTCTTTGCTCTTATTTTTAAACTTATAAGAATTAGTAGTAGTCTCTATGTCATTTATATTTTCAGGAATTACTACTTTTAGAGAAAAGTCTGTTCCATCTCCTAATTTCTTTTTCGCTAATTTTTGAACAAAACTTTCGAAGTATCCTAAAGCTAAAGCAGCTGACGGTACAGGTCTTATGTTATAACTATTTCTTGTTTTGACAATTGCTTCAGTTATTTTAGAAATAGCATCGTTCAAGCTTCCATCTTTGTCTCTATCAAAATAAGGAACAGTAACGCCATTATAGTCAGTTGGGAGTTTATTATGTTCTTCAACTAATAAGAATGCTCTTGTAAGTCCAAGACTACCAAGAAACATTCCCATCTCAAGCATTATGTTATCTCTTGGCACGGAGTATTCAACCTTTCTTATCTTAGCTACATCATCTTTTGTAGCAACTAGTACTCCATAATCGAATTTTCTAGCTGCGATCATTAATGAATCTAAAGTACCTTTATTAAGTGAAAAGATCCCTCCGTCATTCCATTTTTCAACAGTCAGGAAATCTCCGACCTCAGCTTCCAATCTTAATTTAAGCTTCTCTGCTACATCATTACCTTCTGAAGAAGAGCCAATAAATAATTTTCTTTTCATTTTATAATTGCACTAAAATCTTTTAAAACTTGCCTTTCACCGAGAACTCTAAGTACATCAAATATTAACATGTGACATTTTTTATACTTTACATTACTTCCGCAGAAACAAGGCTTATTCCTTGCATTTTTAAACTTCTCATTTTTGAAAGTGTACCTAAAATAAGTTATCCATAATGCTTTGTCATCTGTCTTTAGAAGATCAGTATAAAATTCCTCAAGACCAGGTAATCCATGACTGTATTCTCCATTTTTGTATTTGCCTGTAGCTTTGCGGTAAATATAATTTGCTAAAAATGCTATTACATGTTTATTGATAAATACAAGAACAGAAATACCGTATTTGCACTTAAATTTTTCGTCGGGTTCAACAGTAATACAACAGCTACCATTGCTATACTTATGCCAGTCAGGGTTATTCGGTATGGAACCACCAACCTCATATAGAATTGGAAACCTAAAAGGGAACCCCTTAGCAAAATGAACTTCAATTAAGAAGCTATCTACAACTTCTTTAGAATCATTTCGAACATCAAGTATTCCCTTTAGGTACTTTTTTCCGTTTTTATCTTTTATAGTTAAATTAGGATAATGCTGTAGTACTTCTTGCAGCTGTTCCTCGAACAGCTTTTGCCTATTAATTTCCAAAGTAAGGTCTAGCACTTCCTATAGTTGAACTTAAAAGAGCAGCATTGGTAGACTTTTCTTCTGTGTCTTCACCGTCTGGAAAGCGATCTCCTAAATGCTTTTGCCACAGCTTACTTGCTTTTAACTGGTTCTTCTCCTCATCAACGGCTTTTTTTGCATCCCTTATAAAATCGGCCAGGTTGTTTAGGAAATTGTTTTTGCGAGTCGTGTCATAATCCGCAAACAGGTCATCATTGGGCGTAGTTGGCATTTCACATTTAAACTGACCTGCCGGCTTTAGTTCATTCTCAATTTCAATTAAAGTATATTTTAGAGCAACATCATCTCTATTATTTTTTTGTAAATGGTTCATTGCAAGAACTGTCATTGCTAAACCACTTGGCATTTTATGTCTTTTATGATCGCACCAAGCCTTCAAGTACCTTGTTAATCTAACTAGTTGTCCTTCCGAATCCTTCTGGCTATCAAGTTCATCTTTAAACTCTTTCGGGTCATCAATTTGCCAATCAGAATCCTTTACGGCTAAATTTGGATGATCATCTTTGTCTTTATCAAACAAAAAAACCGGCAGGTCAATATTATATCCTGCTTTAAAGTCAACAGTTATACACTTTTTCCTATGAGAAGGCGTAGAATCAGTTATGTCTTCAACAGATTCCTTTACCCATCTCTGAAGCGTGGTTCCTGATACATTATCTGGGTTGCTTTTAAAATATACTCCATCATCCATATCACAAGTATCATCTTTTGTTCTGATTGTTGTACCAGTAATGTAAGATCCTTGTGTATAAAATCTTGGTTTATATTTAGGATGGTTTTCTTCGAAGTGGTCACGTATAGTGTCTCTGATGTTTTTACGTGATCTCTTCATCTGATCATCCTTAGTGTCTGTAATCTGCAAGCAACCCTTGCCGTTAAATTTTTTAAACAAATTGTCGCAATTGGCCATAGTTGAAATTGGTTAAATGATATATATACCAAATATAATCATTTAAAAACAAATGTTTATGGGTGTTGCTAAAAAAATTAACTTTGTGCAAATAAAATTAGCAATGGTGTTTGTTGGTACTCTTTATAACCCAAACCCAATCCCCTCCAGATTCTCCCGAATCCGCTTCTCCAGCAGGGCGCTTTCATCAAACTGAGCGGCCAGTTCGGTGGTCAGCAGCTTCATCTTCTCTTCAAACGGCACGCCATCATCTTCTTCGGCTTCGGAGCCCACGTAGCGGCCAGGCGAGAGCACGTAGTTGTTGGCGGCCACCTCGGGTAGGGTAGCGGCCTTGCAAAAGCCTTCCACATCGGTATAGCTGCCGCCGATGTTGCGCCAGGTATGGTAGGTGTCGGCAATGCGGGCCACATCGGCATCTTCGAACACGCGCAGGCGGCGGCTGGCCATGGTGCCCAATTTGCGGGCATCTATAAAGAGGATCTCGTTTTTGCGCTCGCGGTGCTCGCCGTCACGACCGTCTCGGTTCTTGCTTAGTATAAAGATACAGGCCGGTATGCCGGTGGTCAGGAACAGCTTGTCGGGCATCTGCACAATGCAGTCTACCATGCCTTGCTGTATCATGTGCTCGCGCACGTTCTTTTCGCCGGCGCTTCCGGTGGTCATGGCGCCGTTGGCCATCACCACGCCGGCAGTGCCACGCTCCGAGAGGTGGTGCCACAGCGTCTGGAACCACATGTAATTGGCGTTGCCGGGAGTGGTAAAGGTGTCTTTAGCCCCGAAGAGGCGCGGGTCCTTGTCGGGTAGCAGCTCTGGGTGCCAGTTCGAGATGTTGAACGGCGGGTTCATGAGGGCGTAGTCGGCCTTCAGATCGGGGAAGCGGTCCTGCAGCAGCGAGTCGCCCAGCTTCACGTCGAAGGAGAGGTTGCGCAGCAGCAGGTTCATTTTGCAGAGGCGCAGCGTGCCCTCGTAGCGCTCCTGCCCGTAAATGGAGATGTCGTTTTTGTCGCCGCCGTGCGCCTGCAGAAACTTCAGGCTTTGCACAAACATACCACCCGAACCGCAGGCCAGGTCCATGATGCGGCCCTTGAGCGGCTCGAGCATTTCCACGAGCAAACGCACCACCGAGCCCGGCGTAAAGAACTGCCCCGCACCGGAGCCTTCGGCCATGGCAAACTTGCCGATGTAATACTCATACACGCGGCCGTAGATGTCGGACTCGGGGTTGTTGATCTCGGAGAACTTCTCTTTGGAGAACAGGTTGATGAGCCCGGCCACCTGCGTAGGGGAGAGCTGGCTTTTGACGAAGATCGGCTCCAGCACGCCTTTGTAGTCGGGGTTGCGCTTGCTCAGGATCTCGTCGATCAGCACAAAGGCCTGGTCCACCTTCACCTTGATGTCGTCCTGCTCGGCGTTTTCGCGCAGGTAGGCCCAGGTTGCCTCACGGGGTAGGCAGAACACGTTCTTTACCTGGTACTCCAGCTCGTCTTCCAGCACCAGTGCCAGTTGCTGTTGCTGTTCTTCCTCGGGCAAAGACGCAAAATATTGCGTCTCTACGGGGTCTTCAAATAAGGATTGCTGCAGCTCCTGCTTGCGCAGTTCGTAACGCTCGGAAAGGTGCTTCAGGAACAGCAGCGAGAGCACATAGTCTTTGTACTGGTTCTCAGCCACGGCGCCGCGCAGTTCGTTGGCGGCATTCCAGAGTTCGTTTTCAAAATCTATATCCGCCTTAGGTGCGGTGGTAGGGGTATTCTTTTTGGCCATGTAATAGATCGGTATTAAAAGAAGTACAAGTTACAGAAAAGTATAGAAAATATATAGATGGAATATAATATTTCGCTTCGTAGGGACAGGTCGCGACCTGTCCGCGCAACGGCCTGTCGATGAAATTCGAAGAAAGGATAGCTATAAGCCTCAGCTATCGAATATTCTGGTATATTTTTTTCTGTAAATCATGATTCAGACAATTTATTTTGTGTGTTTCTTGGATCAGCCGTTGCTGCAGACAGGTTAGAACGATTGCCATTTGGTCTGTTGAGATTGTTTCATGGGTCAGCCGTTGCTGCGGACAGGTCTTTGTTGCGGACAGGTCGTTGCTGCGGACAGGTCGCGACCTGTCCCTACGAGGTACGTCCACCTGTGCTGTTTCATTGAAGGGCCTGTCCCTGCGAAGAGAATATTCGTATACTTTTTCATGGCTTTACCGAATCGAAAACGGAACAGGATGTTGGGGTATGATTACAGCAGGGAGGGGCTTTACTTTGTTACCTTATGTGTAGAGGACAAGGCTTGTGTGTTTGGGAAGATTGTGGAGGAAGTTATGGTGCTGAATGATTTTGGAAAGATCGCAGAAACACAATGGCGTTGGTTGGCCGAGCAATATCCGTACATTATTTTACACGTTTTCGTGGTGATGCCGAACCACGTACATGCCATAATTGAAATTGATCAGGCCTTCGTAGGGACAGGTCGCGACCTGTCCGAGCAACGGCTTTTCGATGTAACAGCAACCCATACGTTTCCATCGCGCAAAACAAAATCACTTTCGCAACTGATTGGGGCTTTTAAAACCACCACTTCCAAATTAATCCGACTTGCAGGTTTACCTAATTTTGCCTGGCAGCGGTCCTTTCACGACCATATCATCCGCCACGAAAGAGCGTTTCGCCACATAGAAAATTATATCCATAATAACCCCGCCCTCTGGCAGCAGGATGTATTTTACGACCCCCTCTCGTAGGGACAGGTCGCGACCTGTCCGAATCGTTCCCCGACCTGTCCGCATTGTTCCCCGACCTGTCCGAATCGTGCACAAACCTATCCGAATCGTGTACGGGTTAAATTGCCTGAAATAAGATTTGTGGGATCTCATGATGGCAAGATGTTCGGTAGCAGAGGCTTGTCGGTGCTTATACTTTTTGTTTCATGGGTCAGGCCTTCATAGGGGCAGGTGTAAACCCAATGCCGTCAATTTAAGGTTTTGTAAAGCTGATTCGGACATTCTTGTCCGCGTTGCGGAATACGGGGATAAGGATATCCCCTGGAAGTTTTACTTTCGGACAAAGAAGTCCGAAAGAGCGATTCCCTTAAGTTAACAGCATTTGGGTCGCAAGCTGTCCGAATAACAGCCTGTCGATGTAATTTAAAGAATGATAACCGTCAAGCCACTGCTATCGAACATCCTGTACATCATAAATTTAAATCTTGAAAATCCTGATTCAGACAAATTGCTCTGTGTATGTTTCAGGGGGCAGCCGTTGCTGCGGACAGGCCTTTGCTGCGGACAGGTCGCGACCTGTCCCTACGAAGTAAGGGGACATAAATGAAAAAAGCCGCTCTAGTTTCCTAAAGCGGCTTTCTGGTAGCCCGTAGGGGAATCGAACCCCTGTTACCAGAATGAAAATCTGGCGTCCTAACCCCTAGACGAACGGGCCGTTCTGTCTGATTGTGGTGCAAATATAGCGGGTGATTTTATATTGGCAAATAGCGAAGTATAAAATTTATACTTCAGAGACAAAAAGCTCAGGGAATCAGGAAGATATTTTTTCAGATTCCCTGAGCCTTACATTCACTATTTCTTTGCCTTTGTGCCTTTAGTCGTTTTGGCTGCAGGTTTTTTAGCAGTGGTTTTCTTGGCGGCCGCTTTTTTAGGGGCAGCTTCTGCGTCTGCTTTTTTCTTGAAACCGCCTCGGCCTTTCTTTTCTGGTGTGGCTTCGGCCAGGTCCAGGCATTCCTGCAGTGTAAGGTCTTTCGGTTCTTTGCCCTTTGGTATCTTTACATTCTTTTTGCCTACAACAATGTAAGGGCCATAGCGTCCGTTCAGTACCTGCACATCCGGGTTCTCCGGGAAGGTTTTGATCATCTTCTCCGCATCGGCTTTACGCTTGGCCTCGATCAGTTCAACAGCTTCCTGGGCAGTTACCTGAAGCGGGTCTATCGTTTTAGGCAGCGAGTAGAACTTTCCATCGTGGCGAATGTATGGACCAAAGCGGCCAATAGCGGCCACCATTTCCTTGTCCTCGAAAGTGCCTACAATTCTTGGCAGTTTAAACAGTTCCAGTGCGTCTTCCAGCGTTATCGTCTCAATAAACTGGCCTTTGCGCAGGCTAGCGTATAGTGGCTTTTCACCGGTTTCCAGGTTTTCCTCGCCTAGCTGTACGTAAGGACCAAACCTTCCGAGCTTTGCGAATATCTGTTTGCCGGTGTTAGGGTCTGTACCGATCTCACGTGCACCCGAAACGTCTGCCCTCGATATACTTTCGCTGGACTCGATGCGCTTATGGAATTTCTTGTAGAATTCTTCCAGCATGTTTTCCCATTCTTTCTGGCCATGAGCGATCTCGTCAAACTCCGCCTCAACACGTGCGGTAAAGGAGTAGTCAATCACGTTCGGGAAATGCTCTACCAGGAAGTCGTTCACCACCATAGCTGTGTCAGTAGGGAACAGCTTGGCTTTCTCTGCACCGGTTATCTCCGTTTTCTGCTGTGCACTGATCTGGTCTTTCTTTAAGGTCAGTACCTGGTAAGGACGTTCTTTACCCTCGCGGCTGTCTTTTTCGATGTAGCCGCGTTTCTGGATGGTTGAAATGGTAGGAGCGTAGGTTGATGGACGTCCTATACCCATTTCTTCCAGCTTCTTTACAAGGCTGGCTTCTGTGTAGCGTGCCGGCGGACGGCTGTAACGCTGCGTAGCCAGCATCTGGCGCAGGTCTATCTGCTGACCAATGGATAAGGGAGGCAACATGCCTTTTGTATCCTCGTCAGCACCTTCCTCATCGTCCTTCGACTCAATGTATACTTTCAGGAAGCCTTCAAACTTGATCACCTCACCGGTGGCCTGAAGTTTCTGGTCTTGCTGTGTAGAGATGCCAATAGTAGCAGTGGTCTTCTCGATCTCGGCGTCAGCCATTTGCGAGGCAATGGCACGTTTCCAGATAAGCTCGTACAAACGCTGTTCGTTGCGGTCTTCGCTTACCACCATTTTCGAGAAATCGGTAGGGCGGATGGCCTCGTGTGCTTCCTGTGCCGAGGCAGACTTGGTTTTAAAACGGCGCTGCTTCACAAATTTGTCACCGAAAGAGCTAGTGATCTCTCTGGTTGCGCCTTGTATGGCCTCATCCGACAGGTTTACCGAGTCGGTACGCATATAGGATATCTTACCTGACTCGTACAGGCGCTGGGCGATGGTCATGGTCTGGGCAACCGAGAAGTATAACTTGCGGCTGGCTTCCTGCTGTAGGGTAGAGGTGGTAAACGGCGGGGCGGGTGTACGCGTCAGCGGCTTTTTCTCCAGGTTCTCTATCGTATAATCAGCCCCGATGCACTTTTGCAGAAAGTTCTGCGCCTCTTCCTCTGTTTTAAACCTGGTAGGCAGTTCAGCCTCCAGTGTTTTGCCCTGCACATCGAACTGTGCGGTTATTTTAAAAGTAGCTTCAGCCTTAAAGCGCTCTATCTCTCTTTCACGCTCCACTACCAAACGCACGGCCACAGACTGCACGCGCCCTGCCGAAAGGCCTGTTTTGATCTTTTTCCAGAGTACCGGCGATAGCTCGAAACCCACAATGCGGTCAAGTATACGGCGGGCCTGCTGTGCATTTACCAGGTCCATGTCGATGCCGCGCGGTGAGTTGATCGCGTTAAGTATGGCATTTTTGGTGATCTCACGGAAAACGATTCGGCGGGTCTTGGCGTCGTTCAGGTTCAGCGCCTCTGTCAGGTGCCACGAAATGGCTTCTCCCTCGCGGTCATCGTCCGATGCCAGCCAAACCGTTTCGGCCTCTTTCGCCAGCTTTTTTAACTGCGACACCACTTCTCTCTTGTCACTGGACACCACGTAAGTCGGCTTGAAACCGTGCTCAATGTCAATGGCGTTGTTATCCTTAGGCAAGTCGCGCACGTGGCCAAAACTGGATTTCACCACGAAGTCTTTCCCTAAATACCCCTCAATCGTCTTAGCCTTTGCAGGCGACTCTACTATTACTAAATTTTTTATCATCCTAGTTTGTTACAGGCAAGTTTGGCCGAAATTTGCCCAAAGTTCAAATATTTTTTCAAACAATTACAACCTATGGCGTATAACATAGGTTAAGTCGAAGAATATTTTTACATTAATACCTCGTTAATTCGTACACATTTGCATCTATACGAACATATCTGCCTTTTATATGCAACGAAAAATACTCATTTGCAGACATGCCGAAGCACAAGAGCCTTTTCCACTGCAATCAGATTTTGAACGTGAACTGACTTCTCAAGGGGGGCAGCAGGCCCGCGAGACAGGTCTGTGGCTACGGGAGAATTTTGGTAAAGTTGACAGAATAGTGGCCAGTCCGGCCAAAAGGGCGGCCCAGACCGCTCGCGTAATTGCCGCAAAGTTATACTATGAGCCGGAGGAAGTGGATTACCAGCCTGATCTGTATAATGCTCATGAGCAGCAGCTTTTAAATTGTTTGTGCGCATTGCCGCCCGACGTGAAGAACGTGTTGCTGGTGGGGCATAACCCGGGCGTTACCAAATTAGTGCGCGAAGTAACCGGTAAGATGATCGGGTACCTTGACACGGCGCAGGTTGTGGCGCTTGAAGTATGCCTGGAGAAGTGGGAAGACCTCTATATTACCTCTGGTAGCCTGCTGCATAGATCGGGGCAACAAGTATAAATGGTTTATTTTGGCATTTATCTTTTATAGTCAAATCTTAATTTTGTAGCTTTAACCGCGCTAATGACGCCGGTTTGCCCCGGCCTAAACAACCCTTATGAAAACTACTGTAGTTGCTGTCATTAACCAGAAAGGTGGAACCGGTAAAACCACAACCACAATAAACTTAGGTAGTGCCCTGGCTAAACTGGGGAAAAAAATCCTGCTTGTAGACCTCGATCCGCAAAGCAATCTTTCCTACTCGCTTGCTGTACCATCAACTGCCGGAACGCTGGCCGATGTGTTTTTGGGTGCAAAAAAATTACAGGATATTCTTGTCCACAAAGACGGCATTTCTGTTGCCCCCGGCTCAAACGATCTGGTTGATATCGAGATATCGCTGGTGAGCCAGCCAAAGCGGGAAAGCTTCCTGAAAAGTATACTTGCTGATGCGAAAGGCTTTGATTATGTGTTGATTGACTGCCCGCCCTCGCTTTCAGTGCTTACACTTAACGCGCTCAGTGCGGCAAATGAGGTTATCATTCCGTTGCAGATGGAAGTGCTCACCCTGCAGGGCCTTGACCAGATCATGCAGACAGTGGAAAAGGTGAAAAAAGCGTTCAATCCCAAACTTAAAATAAAGGGCATCGTAGTGGTGATGTTTGATGTGCGCAGGAAGCTGAGCCAGGAAGTGCTGCAATACCTGCGGGAGAACATTGAAGAACGGATATTTAATAGCCAGATACGCCTGAACGTGAAACTTGCAGAAGCACCATCTTTCGGTAAAAGCATACTTGATTACGATGCCGCCTCCTATGGGGCCAAAGACTATAAATTACTGGCAGAGGAATTCCTTCAAGCTTAAATGTGGAAACCGCCTTTAGTTGATAAACAATTTAGAACTATATTGCATTTATAAGAAGTCTGTACAAAGAACACGACGTGCTTTGTAGATACACATACCCAAACCCTGACACTTATGGCCTTAGGTAAGAACTTGAAGCTGAATAAAGAAAAACTCATCAGTGAGGCAGAGGCTAAGCCAAAGAAACCTGCTTCTCTTAACGCCAAAGCAGAGAATGCCAAAGCAGATGAGAAAACACCGGTTACCAGACTGAATAGCAAGGATCAAAAACCTCAGGAAGTAAAAGAGAAAACCCCTGGCAAGAAACCTAACCAGCCAGACTTTTCCGCTGACATCAAAGTGGAGTCTAAGCCCGCCGATGCCCTGTCCTATAACCAGGAGTACGTAAGCGAGCAGCTTAACAAGGTACTCTACGCGCTTGATGCCTTTAAGAAAGGCGACATCTCGGTAAGGCTTACAAAACAGAACAACGACATTTTCGCTGAGATCGCAGAAGCTTACAACTCGATGGTGGAGATGATCGGTGGTGTAGGTGGTGAGGTGTCCCGTATCTCGAAGGTAGCAGGAGTGGAAGGTAACCTGAAAGCCAGGGCCTCCGCCGAAAGCGCCTCGGGTTTCTGGAAGGACATGATCAACAACATCAACGGTCTTGTTGACTCCATTGCGGTGCCTGTACTGGAGGTAGGCAAAGTACTGAAGAATATATCTCGCGGTAACCTCGACGAAACGTTCCAGATCCCGGTATCCGGCGACTTTAAAGTGATGGCCGAGACCATTAACCGTACTATTGATAACCTGAACCTGTTTGCCGGTGAGGTAACCCGTGTGGCCCTGGAAGTGGGTACCGAAGGTAAGCTGGGCGGCCAGGCATCGGTGCCAAACGTAGCCGGCGTATGGAAGGACCTGACCGACAACGTGAACACCATGGCCTCGAACCTGACATTGCAGGTACGCGACATCGCCAATGTGGCAACAGCCGTGGCCAAGGGTAACCTTACCCAGAAAGTATCGGTTGATGTGCGCGGTGAGTTTGCCCAGCTGAAGGACAACGTAAACCAGATGGTTGATTCACTGAACATCTTTGCAGACGAGGTAACCCGCGTTGCCCGTGAAGTAGGAACGGAAGGAAGACTGGGAGGCCAGGCAAAAGTGCCGAATGTTGGTGGTGTTTGGAAGGACCTGACTGACAATGTAAACACCATGGCCAGCAACCTTACCAGCCAGATGCGTGACATTGCGAATGTATCTACGGCTGTTGCGAAAGGTGACCTGACACAGAAGATCACAGTGAACGTGAAAGGCGAGATGGCCGAGCTGAAAGACATCATCAACCAGATGGTGGACTCGCTGAACATCTTTGCAGGTGAGGTAACCCGCGTTGCCCGTGAAGTAGGTACAGAGGGTAAACTTGGAGGCCAGGCAAATGTGCCAAAGGTTGAGGGCACTTGGAAAGAGTTAACAGATAACGTGAACCTGATGGCGGGCAACCTGACCAGCCAGGTGCGTGACATCGCCAACGTGGCAACCGCTGTGGCCAAGGGTGACCTGACCCAGAAAGTATCCGTTGACGTGAAAGGCGAGCTGGGTGAACTGAAGGACATCCTCAATGCCATGGTGGACCGCCTGAATGTGTTTGGTGCGGAAGTAACCCGTGTGGCGCGTGAGGTGGGAACAGAAGGTATACTTGGCGGCCAGGCGAATGTGCCAAATGTGGCAGGTATCTGGAAAGAATTAACCGATAACGTGAACCTGATGGCGGGCAACCTGACCAGCCAGGTGCGTGACATCGCCAACGTAGCAACTGCGGTTGCGAAAGGTGATCTAAGCCAGAAAATAACTGTAAATGTGCGCGGTGAGCTTGCTGACCTGAAGGAGAACTTAAACCAGATGGTGGACTCGCTTAACATCTTTGCAGACGAAGTAACAAGAGTGGCACGTGAGGTGGGCACCGAGGGTAACCTGGGTGGTCAGGCCACTGTGCCAAACGTAGGCGGTGTTTGGAAAGACCTGACCGACAACGTGAACACCATGGCCTCTAACTTAACGCTGCAGGTACGTGACATCGCCAATGTGGCAACCGCCGTGGCGAAAGGCGACCTGACGCAGAAAGTGTCTGTGGACGTGAAAGGGGAGATGGCTGAGCTGAAAGTGAACCTGAACCAGATGGTGGACTCGCTCAACATCTTCGCCGGCGAGGTAACCCGCGTTGCCCGTGAAGTAGGCACCGAAGGAAAGCTAGGCGGACAGGCAACTGTGCCTAATGTAGGTGGTGTTTGGAAAGACCTTACTGACAATGTGAATACCATGGCCTCTAACCTGACAACACAGGTAAGAGGTATAGCCAACGTGGCAACCGCCGTTGCCAAAGGCGACCTGACCCAGAAAATTACAGTAGAGACCCGCGGTGAAATGGCCGACCTGAAGGAAAACCTGAACCAGATGGTGGACTCGCTGAACATATTCGGTGATGAGGTAACCCGTGTGGCGCGTGAAGTAGGAACGGAAGGTAAACTGGGTGGCCAGGCAATTGTACCGAATGTAGGTGGTGCCTGGAAAGACCTGACCGACAACGTGAATTACATGGCGTCTAATCTTACGGCTCAGGTACGTGATATTGCAAAGGTGGCCACTGCCGTAGCAAAAGGCGACCTTACGCAGAAAGTATCGGTAGAGGCCCGTGGCGAGATCCTGGACCTGAAGGAAAACCTAAACCAGATGGTGGACTCGCTGAACATTTTCGCTGACGAGGTAACCCGTGTTGCCCGCGAAGTGGGTACCGAGGGTAAACTGGGCGGACAAGCCAATGTGCCAAAAGTACGTGGTACCTGGAAAGAGCTTACCGACAACGTGAACACCATGGCCTCGAACCTGACCAGCCAGGTGCGCGACATTGCCACTGTAGCCACCGCCGTTGCTAAAGGAGACCTGACTCAGAAAGTATCCGTGGATGTGAAAGGGGAGCTGGGCGAACTGAAAGAGAACATCAACCGCATGGTGGACTCACTCAACATATTTGCAGGTGAGGTTACCCGTGTGGCGCTGGAAGTAGGTACTGAAGGTAAACTAGGCGGACAGGCATCTGTGCCCAACGTGGGTGGTGTATGGAAGGACTTGACGGACAACGTGAACACCATGGCCTCGAACCTGACAACACAGGTGCGTGGCATTGTAAAAGTTGTAACGGCTGTATCGAAAGGTGACCTGACGCAAAAACTGACACTAGATGCCAGAGGAGAAGTAGCTGAACTGGCAGATACTATTAACACCATGGTGGTTGACCTGAACAGGCTGGCCGGTGAGGTTAGCCGTGTGGCAAGAGTGGCTGGTGTGGAAGGAAAACTGACCGAGCGTGCCACACTGCAGGGTGTGGGTGGCAGCTGGAAAGAACTGGTTGATACCCTGAATGACCTGCTTGAGTCCATTGTAACGCCGGTTCTGGAAGTATCCAGGGTGGTGCGTGCGATCTCTGAAGGTGACCTGACTCAGAAAGTGGAGACACAGACTGCCGGTGACATTCTGGACATGGCTAACGCCCTGAACCTTGCCGTTGACAACCTGAACTCATTGCTGGGCGAGATCAACGACTCGTCGCTGGTAGTGGGAACCTCCTCTGAGGAGATGGCCAGCAAAGGCTTGGAAATGAACAAGATTACGCTTGATGTGGCGCTTGCCATGCAGCAGATGGCCGAAGGTGCACAGAACCAGGCCCTTAAAACGGACCAGGCCTTTAAACTGATCGAGGAGATCATGAAGGCAACCAAGGAAACCGCCAATCGCGCCGAGGTTGTGAACAAATCTGCCTTACTCGGTGAGGAAACCTCGCAGTTGGGTCTGAAAACTGTGGCGGAAGTGGTGAAGAACATGGAAGAAATCTCCAGCTCTGCTGCCCTTACCTCTAAAACAATTGAGGTATTAAGTGCCCGTTCGCAGGAGATCTCCAAATCACTGGGTGTAATCACCGACATAGCCGCACAAACCAACCTGCTTGCGCTGAATGCAGCCATCGAGGCGGCCCGAGCAGGTGAGGCGGGTAGGGGCTTTGCCGTGGTTGCCGAGGAGATCCGAAAACTTGCCGAAGGCTCCCGCAAATCGGCCAGTGAAATCTCGACGCTGGTGGATGACGTGAAAAAAGATACTGCCTCTGCCGCTATGGCGATCTCTACCATGGAGGGCCGGGTATTGAAAGGAAAGAACGCCACATTTGAAGCGTCCGGTGCATTTAAGAACATCGCGGCATCGAGTGGCGAAACCCTTAGAACTGCACAGGACATCTTAACTGCGACAGAAGTGCAGAAATCCTCTATCGGGGATGTTGTGAAGTATGTGGAGGAAGTTGTTGCCATTGCGGAGCAAACCGCCTCCGGAACACAGCAGGTTGCCAGCACCGCCAAGCAGCTTTCAGCTTCGATGCAGGCACTTACCTCTTCTTCACAGAACCTGAATGATATCGCAGCAGATCTTCAGATAAGTATATCCGCCTTCAAGCTTATTGACGGAAACCTGGTTTTTAACAATGCTGGTAGCAGACGAATGTTGTCTATTCCTGCAGCGCATAAGAATGATAAGGTTGCAAGGGGGAATCAACGTCTCAGTACTAAATCGAAGGCCACTAACGCGTCTCAGACAGGAAGTGACAAAAGAAGCAAGTAATGGCGAAGCAAAAGAAAGAAGAAATGCCTGCTGCCATACAGGAGGCAGGCACTGAGCATGATCCGGCCCTTGCAACCAACGGAAGCAACGGAGGTAGCAAGAAAGAGCCAGCACCAGAGGAAAAGGAAGAAAAGGTACACCTGATCGTCTTCAAGCTTGGCGAAGAATACTATGCCATCAAAATTGAGCAGGTAAAGGAAGTCACCATAACGCCAAGTATAACCCGGATGCCGCGGACCCCTGATTTTGTGCAGGGTGTCGCCAACATCAGGGGCGATATTATCGCCATCGTTGACCTGGAGAAAAGGTTTCAGATAAGGCCTGCTCCCGTAACAGAAGATTTGAATCCTAACCTGACGTACACGTTGGTTATGGAGGCGAAAGAGTATAGTATAGGTGTGGTGGTAAAGGAAGTGCCGCAGTCGCTTAACCTGTCCATGTCTAAAATCGATAAAACGCCTTCTTTCTTACAGGATACAAGTATAAAAGACAATTACATTGAGGGCATAGCCAAGGTCGATAACCGTCTGATCATCGTGCTTGACATGCATAAGATCCTTTCCAGTGACGAGATAAAGCAGCTTACCGGAAAATAACATCAAACTAAAATCACTTAAAATAAAAGTATGAAAAGAATACTGGTTGTAGATGACTCCTTCTACATGCGCACCATGCTAAAGAACATGCTCACGGATGCAGGCTACGAAGTGGTGGGAGAGGCGCCAAACGGGCAAACTGCGCTGGAACTGGCCAAGGAAACAAAGCCTGACCTGATTACACTGGATGTGATTCTGCCGGATAATACGGGACTGGATGTGCTGAAGGGGATCAAAAAAGACCAGCCTGACATGAAGGTGATCATTGTGAGTGCCGTTGGCCAGGAAGTGATCGTGAACGAGGCCCTTGAGTATGGCGCCTTGTCATACATTGTAAAACCATTCTCGGAGGAGAAGGTGCTGGAGGTAGTAAGCAAGGCACTGGAGGAATAAGTAAAACAGTAGTTTAGCTATTAACGCAAATTCGAGCCTGTAACTACCGCAGCAAGTATGTTTTGCCGCATTTGTTCAGGTAAAAGTATAGCAGGCTAAGGTCTTCGGATCGCAAAGCATGAAATCTAGAGAACAGGAGTATAAAGAGATATTTATTGCTGAGGCGCTGGAGTATTTTGACTCCCTGAACAGGCACATCAGCGAACTGGAGAAACAGCCGCAGAATGATAAGATTCTGGCGGAGATCTTCCGTTTGCTGCATAACCTGAAGGCGAACGCAAAAGCTATCGGCTACCTGCAGATATCGGATGTGGCGCATAAGCTGGAGACCGCCTTTAGCCTGATCCGTAACAAAGAGCTCAGCTTTAGCGATGAGGTGGTGACCGTGCTGTTTGACGGGATAGACATGCTCGGTGATCTGATCGCCAACATAGACAACCCGACGGTGCTTGAGCCGGACCCGGTGCTGCTCCGCAACCTGGATATTATCGTAGACAGCCTGTCTGACAGTACCATAGAGCTGGCAAAGGTTCAGAAGTATACTTCGGCCAAGAACCTTTCACTCTCCGACCTGATCTACATCCAGATAAAGAAGCTGGACCACATGCTGAACCTGGTGGGGGAGTTGATCATAGATCGTGACCGGATCATTTCGCTGAGCAGAGAGCTGAACAATGATGACCTGAAAGTGGTTAGTTCGCACCTGTACCGCATCACGGAGGAGTTGCAGTACAGCGTTATGGATGCGCGCCTGGTTAACATCGGTACGCTGTTCAACAAGTTTCCGCGCATAGTGCGTGACATAGCCACTGCCGAACACAAGGACATCAACCTGGAGATAATCGGACAGGACATCCAGATCGACAGAAACATACTTCAGATCATCACCGACTCGCTGCTGCACCTTGTCCGGAACGCCATTACGCACGGCATCGAGATGCCGCAGCAGCGCGAAAAGGCCAACAAGCCTAAAGCCGGCTCGCTTGTGCTGAGTGCCCGTAATGACCGGGAAAATGTAGTGATCAAACTGAAAGACGACGGCAAGGGCATAGACCTGAAAAAAGTAAGGAAAACGGCTGTCAGCAAGAAGCTCGTATCGCCGGACCTGGTAAATGACCTGCCGGACACGGAGGTGCTTTCTTTTCTGTTTGAGCCGGGGTTCTCTACTGCCGATGTGGTTACCGAGTTCTCGGGCAGAGGTGTAGGCCTTGATGTAGTGAAAAATGCCATCGACTCGATCGGAGGACGCTTGCAGGTTGATTCCCAATTAGGGGTGGGCACCACGTTTACCATGCAGTTGCCTACATCCATTGCTGTGAAGGGCGCGCTGCTTTTTGAGGTGGATGAGATCTTCTACGCCATACCGCTGATACACACAGAGCAGGTTGTTGCCCTGGATAAGGACGAGCTGCATGAAGTTGGCGACGTGATGGTGGCCGATGTTAAAGGTGAAACGATTACGGTGGTATACCTGCACGAGCTTCTGAATGCCGATGAGGCAAGTATGAAACTCGGCGATAAGGCCAGGCTGAAAGGCCAGGTGCAAAACATTGTTGTTGTGTCTTACAATAACCGAAAGCTCGGACTTATTGTAGATAAGTTATACAGGCAGCAGGATATTGTTGTAAAACCCTTAAGTAAACCGCTGGATAAGATAGACCTCTACGGAGGTGTAACGCTTCTTGGCAGCGGCAAAGTTTGTCTGGTGCTTGATGTGCCGGCTATAACCAGGTATTTTATAAATAAAAGGTAAAGGACCGAGGCGATGGGAGTTGACGAAACAAAAGCAGAACGTATGATGGTACCTCATATCACGGAACTGGAGAGGGACATAATTAAAGAGATTTTAAACATAGGTCTTGCCCGTGCAGCAGACTCGTTTGCCGCAATCGCCCAAGACCAGGTTTTGCTAAAAGTGCCGGACATCAAACTGATCGATATCAAAGAACTGCTGCAGTTTGTAGAGCAATACATTGATACACATCAAATTATTCAGTCTGATATCAAAGGGGACTTTAACGGGGCTACCCTGATGCTGTTCTCCGATGACCACATTGCCCGCCTCTCGGAAGTATGCCTGAGTATGCTCAAAGTGCAGAAAGGGGAATTGTCCGTTATGCAGGAGTCTTTATTGCTGGAGATCAGCAATATCATTACCGGAGCCCTGGTAACCCAGCTGGCCAACATACTTAAAGCAGACATTTACGGCTCACCGCCTAAATCCCCCAAAAACCACATCGCCGATTCCCTGAAAGACATTCTGATGAATCATCCGATGTTCAAGCCGATCGTATTTACAGTGATTACCCGCTTCACACAGAACCACAGAAGTGTGGAACTGCCCTTGCTCTTGTTCTTCGATGCCAAAACACTTGTTAAGATGCTGGACATCATCCGCACGTTTGACCTGGAGAGCAACGGTCTGTCCGATTCGGAATAAAGTATAAAGGATAAAGTATAAAGTATAAAGTATAAAGAAGCTGTTTAGGGTTTTGGCTAGAAGAGATCGAACCCGCCATTGTTGGTGTTTTTCAACAACAATTTAAGGCACTGGCTATTATACTTGCTGGTGAAAACACGCAGCAAGGGCAGACAGTATGTATTTTAATAAACGCTAAACAGGCTCAAAGTATAAAGTATAAAGTCCTTCTGTAAGTATGACTTCTACTTCAAAAAGGGGCTAAGTTGACAAGGTGCTACAGGCTATGCTTATAATGTCCCTGTAGTTAAGTTATTACTTTAGCTTCGGTCAAGCCATCTCCCTATGGGTCCTATCTTTGAAACTGTTTAGAGTTTCGGTAAAAAAATAATGAACCCGCCATTGTTGGTGTTTTTCACCAATAATTTAAAGGCACCGGCTTTTATGCTTGCTGGTGATAACACGCAGCAAGTGCAGGCAGTCTGAATTTTAATAACCTGTAAACAGGCTCTATACTTACCCACTTTGGCAGGTTGCCTTTTCGCCGCTAAGGCATTTCAAAGTACAGAACTGCTAATTTCTACAACAAGCCTGGGTAAACCAGGATAACTGAATCGACAGTTGTTAAGTATAAAAGGCTAACTTATTGTAAAGCAGCAAAGTAAACAAATGAGGTGTATTATCATTTTTGATAATAGCTTCAGATTTCGTTTTTTTGCTGAATTAATCATTTTTAACCTTTCATACCCATTGATGAACGCTTTAGGTAGACACATTTTAGTTGAATTTTACGATTGCTCGCCTGAGCTTATGAACGATGTCGTTCATATCGAAAACAGTATGGTAGCTGCCGCAGAAACTGCGGGTGCAACTGTCATTAACAGCACGTTTCACCATTTCTCGCCGTATGGCGTTTCGGGTGTGGTTGTTATTCAGGAGAGCCACCTGGCCATCCATACCTGGCCTGAGTTTGGCTATGCAGCCGTAGACCTTTTTACCTGCGGTGATTCAGTTGATCCTTGGGTATCTTATAATTTCCTGAAAGAGGCTTTTGAGGCCGGTCACGGTTCTTCGATGGAGCTTCGCCGTGGTCAGCTTAGCCTGCTTAAGCGCACCGACTTTAACCTTGAAACCCTGCGTGATGTGTCATCGCGTCCGGAAGAAGTGCCGGGCAGCATTACACGTGATGTATGGTTTACCGAGCGTGACGAGAACATTGCCCTTTCCCTGAAGCATTCTGGCAACCAGCTTTACAAAAAAGATTCTCCTTACCAGCGTGTAGAGGTATTTGAAACACTTGCTTACGGCAACATGCTTACACTGGACGGCATGGTGATGTGCACGCAGAAAGACGAGTATGTGTACCATGAGATGATCACGCACGTGCCGATGTTCAGCCACCGCAAAGCCAAGAGAGCCCTTGTTATTGGCGGTGGCGACGGCGGAACTGTAAGAGAGCTTTTGCGCCATGAGCAACTGGAAGAGGTAACACTTGTAGAGATTGACGAACTGGTGATTGAAGCATGCAAGCTGCACTTGCCGGAAACTGCGTCTGCCTTCGACAACCCACGCCTGAACCTGCTGGTGGAAGATGGTATCAAGTATATCAACGAGTGTGAAGACGGCCGTTACGACCTGATCATAGTGGATTCTGCAGACCCTGTTGGACCTGGAGAGGGCTTGTTTACAGCAGAGTTCTACAAAGAAGTTTACCGTTGCCTGACACCGGATGGCGTTATGATCACGCAGTCTGAGTCGCCGAGATTTAACAGTGGTGTGTTTGTAGAGATCTACGATACCTATAAGCAGATCTTCGGTAAGGATAAAGTACACTGCTACCTTGCAGCTATCCCAACTTACCCGACTGGTACCTGGAGCTTCTCTTACTCATCCAAAGGTGATTCTAACCCACTGGTGTTTGATAAAGAAGCTGCTGCTCAGTTCTCTAAAGAGCAGAACTTAAAGTATTACAACGAGGAGATCCATGCTGCTGCCTTTGCACTTCCGAACTTTGTGAAGGAGCTTTTGAACAAGGGTACACAGCAGGTGATCGAGAAATATTCTGCAGAGCCAGCCAATGAATAGCAAAGAGCAAAAGATCGCCAACTTCGACCCAAACGGAGTAGGTGATGTCAGCGGCGGTATCTTCGGACTTCCGTTTACAGTGGAGGAGTCTGAACTGGTAATCATCCCAACGCCCTGGGAGGTAACAGTATCGTACAGTGCTGGCACCGCGCAGGGGCCCCAGGCTATACTTGATGCCTCTCCGCAACTGGATCTGTTTGAGCCAAGCATTCCGGATGCCTGGAAACTGGGCGTTGCCATGGAGGAGGTGTCGGAGGAATGGCTGGCTACCAGCGATGCTTTACGCGCCAAAGCCGAGGCATACATTAACTGGCTGGAGGCCGGAAGCCCAGAGATCGGCAGAGCGGAGTTTGAGAACCTGCCAGCTGACGTAACGGCAAAAGGGAAGGAGTTCCTGCAGTGGCTGAAAGACAAATCGCTGGGTTACCTGAACCAGGGTAAAATGGTGGCCGTACTTGGCGGCGACCACAGCACACCGCTTGGCCTGATGCATGCACTGGCTGAGAAGCATGAGGAGTATGGTATACTACAGATAGATGCGCATGCTGACCTGCGCGATGCCTACGAAGGCTTTGAGTTTTCCCATGCCTCTATCATGTTCAATGCGCTGAAGTTGCCTCAGGTTAAGAAACTAGTACAAGTAGGTATCCGTGATTTGTGCCAGGCCGAGGCAGAACTGGCCGACCAGTCTAATGGCAGGATTACGATCTTCTACGATGCCACATTGAAAGAAAACATGTATGCTGGCGATAGCTGGAAGAAAGAGTGCAAGAAGATCATTGCGCAGCTTCCGCAGAAAGTATACATCAGTTTTGACATTGATGGCCTTGATCCAAAGCTTTGCCCTGCCACTGGTACACCGGTACCTGGCGGCCTGGAGTTCGAGCAGGCTGTGTTCCTGGTAAAGCAACTTGTAAAGTCGGGCCGCGAGATCATCGGCTTTGACCTGTGCGAGGTTGCCCCTGGCGAAAGTGAGTGGAACGGTAACGTAGGTGCACGCGTGCTGCAAAAGCTGTGTAACTGGATGGCGGTTTCGCAGGGTAAACTGGAGGCCCAGTTTTAATACCTTTACAGCTTGAATAAAATTAATAATGGCCGCCGGCAATATTGCTGGCGGCCATTATTAGTTCCGGGTTTACAGCCAAATATTCTAAATTGCGTATGTATTGCGAATATTGCTGATTCCTTAACGTACTATACTATAACCAAACCACTATGGGATTCCTTGTAAAATTATTGATCACGGGTGCCGCTGCCATGATAGCGGCCTATATACTTCCGGGGGTAAATATCGATGGCTTTTTAACTGCACTTATACTTGCACTTGTGCTGGCATTGCTTAATGCCGTTGTCAGGCCGGTATTGGTGTTTTTTACCATACCTGTAACTGTACTTACACTGGGCCTGTTCTTATTGATCATCAACGCCATCATTATACTTTTGGCAGACTGGCTGGTGACTGGTTTCGATACCAGCGGCTTTTTTGCTGCGCTGCTTTTCAGTATAGTTCTGGCCATTGTAGAGGCCATACTTGATTTTATTTTCTAAAGGCCAGCCATACTGCAGACAACTTGTTGTCGTATACTTTTTATACTTTAACAAAAGAGGCAACCGTAATTAAACACGGTTGCCTCTTTTGTTTTTATTTTATACTTACGATTTCATCCATGCCTCACACGCCTCCACGCACTCACGGCAGGCATCGGCACACTTCTGGCAATGATCGTGGTCGTGCTTTCTGCACTCTTCCTCGCACAGCCTGCAGATCTCAATGCACTCCTTCATTACATGCTTGGCATGGGCAGAGTCACGGGCTACAAAGCGCGCCGTAATGGTGCAGATGTCGGCACAGTCGCGGTCTAATAATATGCATTTGGCCATTTCCTTAACGTTGTCTTCGTGCAGGCATTCGGTGGCACACGTTTCGCAGGCGGTTATACATTTTATCAGTACATGTTCCAGGTTGTTTGTCTTTTCTGATTTCATAGCTTATTTATTTTTTATCATTTACAATGCATTAAGGTACGGCTGCTGAAAAGTACAGGTTATGAATTCTGTGGTGCGGCTATTCAAAGTATAAATTTGAGGTCCTGAAACTTATACTGTTCTCTTTAAGATTTACATGAAGTACAGTTCGTAATTGCGAATGCTTATGGTTAACTTTGAAGTATAATTTTAGCAGTACAGGCAGGTAGCTTTCTGCAGTTAGATAAAGGTATGGTTACGATTCGGGAAGCGAGGGAAGCGCTTAAGTTATACTTTGGGTATGAGCAATTCAGGCCCATGCAGGAGCAGATCATTGAAAGCGTGCTCCAAGCCAGGGATGTAGTGGTGTTGATGCCAACCGGTGGGGGCAAATCTGTTTGCTATCAGGTGCCGGCTATTGTCATGCCCGGGCTTTGCGTGGTGGTTTCTCCATTGATAGCCCTCATGAAGGACCAGGTGGAGGCACTGTTAGCCAACGGAATTCCGGCCGCCTTTATAAACAGCTCCCAAACTGCAGAGCAGCAGTACCAGATTGAGAACCAGTGCCTGGAAGGCAAGCTGAAGCTGCTCTATGTTTCTCCTGAGAAATTGCTTTCGCCGGGCTTTCTTTCGTTTATCAAACGGGTGAAAGTATCGCTTTTTGCCGTGGATGAGGCGCACTGTATCTCTGCCTGGGGCCATGATTTCCGTCCGGAATACACCCAGCTAAAGGCATTGAAGCAGCAGTTTCCGGCCATACCTGTTATTGCCTTAACGGCCACTGCGGATAAACTCACCCAAAAAGACATACAGGAGCAACTGCACCTGCAGCAGCCACGGGTATTTGTCGCCTCTTTTGATAGGCCAAACATTAACCTTATGGTGAAGCCTGGCCGTGACAGGTATAAAAAGATCACGGACTTCCTGGATCGTCATTATAACCAACCGGGTATTATTTATTGCCTCAGCCGCAAAGGTGTAGAGTCGTTGGCAGCTAAGCTTAAGGCAAACGGATACAGTGCTACATATTACCACGCAGGAATGTCGCCTAACCAAAGGGCCAAGGCCCAGGAAGACTTTTTGCGCGATAATGTACAGATCGTGGTGGCCACAATAGCCTTTGGCATGGGTATAGACAAGTCTAACGTGCGCTGGGTGATCCATTACAACCTGCCAAAGAATATTGAAGGCTATTACCAGGAGATAGGTAGAGCTGGCCGTGACGGCGCCAAGTCGGATGCATTGCTTTTTTACAGCTTTGCCGATGTGATGAACATGCGCAACATGTTAACGGACAACCAAAGCCGGGAAGAGCAGACTGAACTGCAACTGGTTAAGCTGGAACGCATGCAGCAATTTGCCGAGGCAACGGCCTGCAGGCGGCGTATACTTTTGCAGTACTTCGGCGAAACCATGGAGAAAGACTGTGGCAACTGCGACATCTGCCGTAATCCGCCTTCCAGTTTCGATGGCACCCTGCTTGCCCAGAAGGCACTTTCCGCTATTGCAAGAACGCAGGAGCGGGCCAATATGAGCCTGTTGATAGAGGTTTTGCGCGGTGCCCGTACGAACCAGGTACTTCAGGCTGGTTTTGATAGAATAAAGACCTATGGGGCCGGGCGCGACATAAGCACGATTGACTGGAACAGGTATCTGCACCAGTTATTGAATGAGGGCTTTATGGAGATGGCTTATGACCAGGGCTATACTTTAAAGCTGACCGACCAAAGCAGGCAGGTGTTGTTTGAGGGTCGCAAAGTGCAGCTGGTCAAGTTTGAAGAGATCAGGCAGGAGGAGCCGGCTATTAGAGCGCGTCCGAAGCGTGAACTGATCAAAGATGCCTTGTTTGAGCGTTTAAGGGCCTTACGTAAAAGCATTGCCGACAGCGCAGGTGTGCCGCCGTACGTTGTGTTTACCGATACTACCTTGCAGGAAATGGCTGCGGAGCGCCCAACAAATAAAATTGCCATGCTGGCTATATCCGGGGTTGGTGCGCAGAAGTATGAGCGCTATGGTGATATCTTTATCAGCGAGATCATTGATTTCGTGAATGAAGAGCAGGCTAAGGGCAACAAGATGAAGGGGGCTACCCACCTGGCTACATTCGATTTGCTGAAGCAGGGCTATTCCATTCAGCAGATAGCAATTCAGCGTAATTTAAATGCCGTAACAGTTTTCTCTCACATCGCCACCTTGTACGAGCAGGGCTTCGATATTGACCTGTACCAGTATGTATCAAAGGGAGAGTATAAAGTGATCAAAAAAGCCATCGCAACTTTAGGAGCGGATGCTAAACTGAAAGAGCTTTTCGAGTTCCTGGAAGAAAAGTATGAATATTATAAAATAAGACTGTCTATATCGCTTTATAAAAAAGGGGAGGTATAGCTATTAAATCACCCATAAATAAGAAAGGCTGCCCGCAAAGGCAGCCTTTCTTATTTATGGGCTAAATTATTTATTTAACCGATGCGATCGGGTCTGGAGTGTTGTCCTTGTCTCCTGTGATTGTACCCTGTGAGTAAACAGTACCTCTCAGTAGCAATACACCTGCAACGTGCGGCGCGGCAAACGACGTACCATAACCACCGCCTGCAAATCCGCCACCTTTGGTAGTTACCGTAACATTTGCGCCTGGGGCAGCAAAGTCTACAGATGCGCCATAGTTAGACGATGACCAAAGGCGGTTGTATATGTCCATGGCAGACACGGTATAAACGCCAGGGGCATCAACACGGGCAGGAGATGTGCCAGAGCAATCTACACCGCTGTTACCGGCTGCAATTGCAAAGAAAATACCTTTGGCCGCAGCAGACATCACCGCATTATCAAGAGTAGATGAAATACCGGCACCAAGGCTCATGTTTACCACATCACCTGGTTTGGCATACATGCTGGCATGGTTTACAGCAGAGATCGCTCTTGAAACAGTGCCTGCGCCAGCATCATCGAATACGCGAAGCGCCACGATAGTTGCATTGGCTGCTACGCCTATCATACCAGAACCGTTGTTTTTAGCTGCAATTACACCAGCTACTGAAGTACCATGGCCGTAACCATCTTCAACAGACGTTATACCATAGATAAATGAAACGCTTCTGTTAAGGTCGATATTCAAGTCAGGGTGATCTGTGTCAACGCCAGAGTCAATTACCCAAACAGTTTTACCTGTACCATCGCCAAAGCCTACACGCTGAATGTTCCAAGGCACGTTCTCGCCGGCAACAGGCGTGATAGTTGTATAAGTGTTTGTGCTTGGAGCAGGAGCAGGAGCTGGTGCTGGTGCAGGTGCTGGTTCAGTCGGAGTCGGCTCAGTAGGTGTTGGCTCCGTTGGAGTCGGTTCAGTAGGTGTTGGGGTAGGGTCGGTTGTGCCACCGCCGGTTTTATCTCTGCCATTTCCTTTGCCAGGGTTTGAGTTTTTGCCAAGAGATATGGTTCTGTCCTGCTCAATGTAAGCAATATTCGGGTTTCTTCTCAGTTCCTCAAGCTGAGCGTCTGAAAGGCGTGCGGCAAAGCCATTAACAACACCGTCAAACTTCTGTACCAGGTCGGATGCAGAGATGTTGGCCTCAGCTACTACACGCTCGCGCACACTGTTAAAGCTGGCACGCTCACCCGTGGACATGTCGTTAGAGCCAACGGCATTAAGCCCTTTACCACCTTTAAATACAACTATGTATTGGCCAGGGATGGCATTGCTTACAGCATTTGGAGATTCGGCAACATTGCTTTCAAACTGATTTTCCATCAGATCTTCCTTCTGGCAACCTGCCAGGGTTACAGCTGAGGCAAGTGCCAGGCAAGAGACTGTTCTCTTAAATCCATTTGTAATCATAAACTTTGGGCTAAAAAGTTGAAAAAATATTTAATGTTTTGTGAAACCTTTGCTTTGATTGTGTCGTAACCAGCCCCTTATTCAAAAAGTTCAAGTCTTTGCCAAAAAACTGGCTAAAGGAAATTAAACTTTCAAAAGAAATAAGGTCAAGAACTTTAAGATCTGAAAGGGAAATTTAACTCCTGAGCACCCTTAATATCATGTTTAAAAATTGCACTGATATATCAGAGATACGCATTAACTAAAAGGCAACCCTTGGCTAATTGCTTCAATTTGATAAAGATAAGGGGTTTGTTTTTGCTTATGCAATAGCAGGTTTAGTGTTATAAAATGTATTTATATGACTTTAAAAGGAATTTAGTGAAAGTGCAATTTTTGAGAGTTGAACTTGTGGTGAATTAAGGTTGGAATTGTACTTTATTAAGTGGGTTAATTAATTGCTAATTTGATTAGTAAATGATGTAGTATTTTCATACCTTTACAGAAAGGATGTTATTTAAAATGTCCTTTTATTTTTAATTTTCGCTAACACATTTGGCAATCAAGCAATATGGTTACTGCAAATATCAGGTTTCTGCGTAAAAATGCGGGTTATACCCAGGCCCAGCTGGCAGATAAATTAGAGATAAAGCGTTCGCTAGTAGGTGCGTACGAAGAGGGGAGGGCGGAGCCGAAATTGGCTACTCTGGTCAATATTTCTAAACTGTTTGACATTACGCTGGATGACCTGATCACAAAAGATCTTTCAGATCCGCAGGTGCAGAAGGGGGCGACGGCAAACCCGAATGGCGGCAAACTCAGGGTGTTGGCCATTACCGTGGATGAGCAGCAAAAAGAAAACATCGAACTGGTGCCATTCAAAGCGAGTGCCGGCTACCTGAACGGTTACGCCGACGCTGAGTTTATTGAGGACCTTCCGCGCTTTAAACTCCCGATGCTGGGTTCGAGTGGTACTTACCGCGCCTTCGAGATCAGTGGCGATTCCATGTTGCCAATTGCCTCCGGTACTGTTATTGTAGGTCAGTTTATAGATGACTGGGCTACAATTAAGGATGGCACGCCGTGTATTATCGTTAGTCAGAAAGAAGGCGTTGTGTTTAAGCGCGTGTTCAATAAGATAAAAGATGCTGCCGTGTTGCGCCTGCATTCTGATAACCCCGTTTATTCACCTTATGAGATAGGTGTGGAGGATGTGATCGAGATCTGGGAGGCAAAGTCTTACATCAGCTCGTCTTTCCCTATTGCCGACCTGTCGCTGGATAAGCTGTCCTCTATTGTGCTGGATCTTCAGAAAGAAGTACAGAAGTTAAAAAAGGTAGATTAATACTACAGGTAGTATACGCTTCATACTTATATAAATAGCAAGGTCCTGCCAAAGCGGCAGGACCTTGCTATTTATAGCCAAAATCAGCTGTAAACGTGTTTGTTTTAACTAGCTAAATAGTTTATCCGTACAGCATAGCAGTTTAGTATACTGTTGCATACAAAGTATAAACTACACGCAAAATGATAAAACTTATAACAGCTAAGGAGCGCCATGAGGCACATATTGGCGATTGGCTTTCTTCCCATTACCTGTTGTCTTTTGCCGATTACCACGATCCGGCGAATATCCAGTTTGGTCCTTTAAAGGTTTTCAACGATGACCTGATGCAGGGTAACTCCAAACTGCCTGACCACCCGCATGCAGAGATGGAAATAATAACCGTAATGCTGGATGGAGAGCTAAGGCATACAGACAGCCTGGGAAATGATGTAAAGGTTAAGGCTGGGGAGGTGCAGCGCATGTCTGCAGGCACCGGCATCACACATGCCGAAACAAATGAAGGGGACAAGCCGGCTCATTTCTACCAGTTGTGGTTTTTGCCCAATAAAAATGGGATTGCGCCATCTTACGAGCAAATGTCACTGGATTTTCTGGATAACGATGACAGGTTAACCCCTTTGGTAACCGGCCAGAAGGTGCTTGAGAATGTCTTGTTCATGAATTCCAACTCCACGGTATACTTTGGTAAGGTTGGGCAAAGCAAGGATATTGAGTTTAAGACTTTCAAGATCCGGAAAACACTCTTGTATGTTACCAAGGGCTCTCTGCTTGTAAATAACGTAGAGGCAGACCAACATGACCAGGTGCGCCTTGAGGAATACGACATAATAAGTATACACGGAGTTTCGGATGCCGAATTTATACTTGTGGACGTGCCGGCCCTTGAGGTTAATTATTAAGGAAACAATATTGTATTGTGTAGCCAGTGCTTTTTTCAGCGTAGAATACCTGGTGTAAGGTCTCTGGATAGAGAATAATTGGCAAATGCCCAAAGTATAAAAAGCAAAAGCCTGCTGTGGAAACACAGCAGGCTTTTTTTGTAGCGGGGAGCAGAATCGAACTGCCGACCTCAGGGTTATGAATCCTGCGCTCTAACCATCTGAGCTACCCCGCCGAATTGTGGTGCAAATATAGCAGGTTGAGTTTTAAATATGCAAGTGTTGTTCCAAAAAAAAATATTTTGTTTTTCAGATATACAAAGAATCAGAAATTAATACTATAATTACTCAGACACTTACATTACCTACGTATGACAAGAGCTACTAAGACAAAGTTTGTTCGAGAATATCCTGTAAACGCATCTGCAAAATTACTGTATCCGTACCTGAGTACAGCAAGCGGGCTTGCACAATGGTTCTGCGATGATGTGAAGATTGATGAAGACAAAGTATACAATTTTATCTGGGACGGCCGCAGCCACTATGCCGAAATGACCGGGCACCGTACAAACAAGTCTGTGCGTTTTCTTTTTCTGGACGACAAGAAGGAGCACGTGACGGATGGCTCTTACATAGATTTCTCTATTGAGTCCAGTGAGCTTACCCAGGAGCAGTTCCTTAAAATAGTGGATTACACAGATGAAGAGGATGTAGAGGAGCTGGAAGAGCTTTGGGATAATCTTTTTCAGAATTTAAAGGAAATAATAGGAGGGTAGTGCCTATCCCACATATCTGCTTATCTTTGCACGATTTTTGGACGCCAGGTGTTAGTTTAGCGCATTGTGGCAAAATCGGCTGCATTGCCTGTTTCGGCTCTCATGAAAAAATTAGATAAGCTTATAATCAGGTCCTTCTTCGGGCCTTTTATACTTACGTTTGCCGTAGTTGAGTTTATACTGCTTACCCAGTATATGCTTAAGTACCTGGATGAACTGGTGGGCAAGGACTTGGGTGCCAGTATCTTTGGCGAGCTACTGTTCTACTTCAGTCTGAATATGGCTCCTGTTGCCCTGCCGCTTGCGGTGCTTCTTTCTTCCCTTATGACCTTTGGTACGCTCGGAGAACACCATGAGCTTACGGCCATTAAGACCTCCGGCATAAACCTTACCCGTATTTTGATGCCCGTGTTCCTGCTTGTGTCAGGGTTAACGGTGGGTGCCTTCTTCTTTAATAATGTGATCGTGCCTAAGGCAAACCTTAAGGCTTATAGTTTGCTCTGGGACATCAGGCAGAAAAAGCCGGCCATGAACTTCAAGGAAGGGGCTTTTTACAATGGCCTGCCCGGTCTGAGCATCAAGATCAATAAAAAAATTAACGATGAGGGTGCCATAAAGGACATCATGATCTATGACCACTCAAAAGGTGGCACAAACTCCAGGGTTATACTTGCCGACTCGGGCAGGATGTACACCGACTTTAACGACGCCTACCTGGTAATGGAGCTGTATGACGGCAATACTTACGTAGATGAGCAAAGCGGTGGCATCAGGCACTCGGACCAGCAGTTTATCAGGCAGGAGTTTGACAAGAGTAAGATTGTGGTAAGCCTTGCCTCTTTTAACCTCGACAGAACCCGCGAAGAACTGTTTTCTGACAACAAGATGATGAAGAACATCAAGCAGCTTGGTGTTGTCACGGATTCGCTCAGAACATTTGCCAAAAAAGAGCAGCAGCTTTACGCCCCTAACGTTGACCCGTTTTTCATGTATTTTAAAGCAGACACCGGTCAGGTAAAGAACGGCATGATGGTAAAGGGCAAGACAGTTGAACGCAAACTTCCGGAAATTACCCCGGATGTATTGGCGCTGGCCACCAACAAGGCCCGTAATGTAAAAAGCTTTACTGGTAGTTATGTAGAGCGTTTGACATCCACGCTGCGCGATGCGAACAACTATGAAATTGAGATCTGGCGAAAGTATACGCAGTCTGCCGCCATACTTGTCATGTTCCTGATAGGCGCACCGCTGGGTGCTATTATCAAGAAGGGTGGACTAGGGGTGCCGGTTATCATCTCAATAGTGTTCTTCATACTTATGTACGTAATTGCTATACTTGGTGAAAAGTGGGCCCGCGAAGGCCTGATTCCGGTAGGGGCAGGCATGTGGGCAGCCAATGTAATTCTATTGCCGATAGGTATATTCTTTCTGAACCAGGCACGAAATGATTCGAGTTTACTGGAAGTTGATTTCTGGCGAAAACTGATGACGCGCCTGCGAAGAAACAGGCTTTAAAGTTTGGTCTGAGTTGTAGAAATAAATTTTTTATTAAGATTTTATTCTATATCTTTGCGCCTTATACAGCAATCTTACGGATAAAAAAAACAGATTGATATTTATTATACGCAATGAAATTAACTACTGAAGCGAAACAAGAAATTTTTGAAAAGCACGGCCTAGCTAAGTCTAAGACTGACACAGGTTCACCGGAAGCTCAGATCGCGTTGTTCTCTACACGCATCAATGACCTGACAGAGCACCTGAAAGTTCACAGAAAAGACTTCTCTACTCGTTTAGGTTTGCTTAAGCTGGTAGGTAAAAGAAGAAGACTTCTGAACTACCTTCAGAAAAATGACATTGAAAGATACAGAGCAATTATTGCTGAGCTAGGTATCAGAAAATAAGACTTTTGCATTAGGGAATTCACATAGGGGATTCCCTAATCTTTTTCTAAGTACCCCTTCTTTTCTTCCTTTTTGCCAGTACCCCCTGCAGTGGCCGCAAAGGGCAGCCCTGTTTTTAGATGTAAAAATTATTGAAGATGTCTTATAACGCGATTAACAAAACCATTCTTCTTCCTGATGGCAGGGAGATCATTATCGAAACTGGTAAATTAGCCAAACAAGCCGACGGTTCTGTAGTAGTGAAAATGGGTAACACCATGCTACTTGCTGCGGTTGTTTCTAACAAAGAAGCCCGTGAGGGCGTTGACTTCTTGCCTCTTTCTGTAGACTATCAGGAGAAATTTGCCTCTTCAGGTAAAATTCCTGGAGGTTTCCTGAAAAGAGAAGCAAGACTTTCTGACTACGAAGTATTAGTGTCTCGTTTAGTAGACCGCGTGTTGCGTCCTCTTTTCCCGGACGATTACCATGCAGAGACACAAATGACCATACACCTGATATCTGCGGACACAGAGATCATGCCGGACGCACTTGCTGCGCTTGCTGCATCTGCTGCCCTTGCCGTATCAGACATTCCTTTCAATGGCCCGATCTCTGAAGTGCGCGTAGCGCGTATCGATGGCCAACTAGTAATTAACCCTACTTACACAGACCTTCAGCGCGCTGACATTGACATGATGGTTGGTGCCTCCATGGACAGCGTTGTGATGGTGGAGGGTGAGATGAACGAAGTTTCTGAGGCAGAGATGCTTGAGGCAATTGCATTCGCTCACGAAGCCATCAAGTCGCACTGCCAAGCGCAGCTTGAACTGATGGAAATGGTAGGCAAAACTGTAAAACGTGAGTACTCGCACGAGACACACGACGAAGACCTGCGCAAGAAAGTATACGAAGCAACGTATGCCAAGGCTTACGAAGTTGCCAAAAGAGGCAGCGATGTGAAGTCTGACCGCAAAGAAGGCTTCGCAGCAGTGCTTAATGAGTTCGTTGAGTCGCTAGGTGAGGAGCATGAGTACGACATGAGCCTGATCAAGACTTACTACCATGATGTAGAGAAGGATGCGGTTCGCAACATGATCCTGAATGACAGAGTTCGCCTGGATGGTCGTGCCCTTGATCAGATCCGCCCGATCTGGTCTGAGGTAAACTACCTGCCGGCTACACACGGTTCTGCTGTGTTCACGCGTGGCGAAACCCAGTCTTTGACAACTGTAACACTTGGTACCAAACTGGACGAGCAGCTGATCGACAGCGCCATGATCAGTGGAACAAGCAAGTTCTTACTACACTATAACTTCCCGGCATTCTCTACCGGCGAGGTAAGACCAAACAGAGGTCCTGGCCGTCGTGAGATCGGTCATGGTAACCTTGCACTGCGTGCCCTTAAGAAAGTGCTTCCACCGGAGTCTGAGAACCCGTATACTATCCGTATCGTGTCTGACATCCTGGAGTCTAACGGTTCTTCTTCAATGGCAACTGTTTGCGCAGGCTCTCTTGCCCTTATGGATGCCGGTGTACCTGTAAGAGGTGCCGTTTCTGGTATCGCTATGGGTCTTATCACAGATGAGCAAACAGGTAAATTTGCCGTTCTGTCTGATATCCTTGGCGACGAGGATCACCTGGGTGACATGGACTTTAAAGTAGCTGGTACTAACAAAGGTATTACTGCCTGCCAGATGGACATTAAGGTTCATGGCTTGTCTTACGACGTGCTTAGTCAGGCACTTGCTCAGGCTAACGCAGGCCGTCTGCACATCCTTAACGAGATGTCTAAGACCCTCGCAGAGCCTAACGCTGACTACAAGCCGCATACTCCACGTTCGTTCAACATGGTTATCGATAAAGAGTTTATCGGTGCTGTGATCGGACCAGGCGGTAAAGTGATCCAGCAGATCCAGAAAGACACTGGCGCTACGATCATTATCGAAGAGAAGAATGAGAAAGGCCATGTGAACATCTTTGCAAGCAACCAGGATGCAATGGACAGCGCTGTTTCTAAGATCAAAGCAATTGTTGCGCAGCCTGAGATCGGCGAAGTATACATTGGCAAGGTTAAGTCGATCCAGCCTTATGGTGCTTTCGTTGAATTTATGGCCGGCAAAGATGGCTTGCTTCATATCTCTGAAATTAAGCATGAGCGTCTTGAGACAATGGACGGTGTGCTTGAGATAGGAGAGGAAGTAAAAGTGAAGCTTATCGACATCGACAAGAAGACCGGTAAGTTCAAGCTTTCTCGCAAGGCTATTCTGCCAAAACCAGAAGCAACTCAACAACAATAAGTCAATTTAAATACTCTTGGCGCTGTTTTCACTCATGTAAAATGGCGCCAGGAGTTTTTTATTTTACTGTGCAGAAGCAGACGTCTTGATTTTATTTAGAAGATGTCAGAACTTTGCGCGGTTTTTTGATGTTAAGTCACCGGAATCAAAATCCTTAATCATTTACAATTTTTGCAATAATATTATACTCTGATGAGACAACTCAAGATAAGCAAACAGATTACTAACCGCGAAAGCCAGTCCCTGGACAAATACCTGCAAGAGATTGGTAAAGTAGATCTGCTTACGCCTGATGAAGAGGTGTCGCTGGCTCAGAGGATCAAAGAGGGAGATCAGTTTGCGCTTGAGAAGTTAACTAAAGCTAACCTGCGTTTCGTAGTTTCGGTGGCTAAGCAGTATCAGAACCAAGGCCTTTCTTTAGGCGACCTTATTAACGAAGGAAATTTAGGTTTGATAAAGGCTGCCAAAAGATTCGACGAAACCCGTGGTTTTAAGTTTATCTCTTATGCCGTATGGTGGATCCGTCAGTCTATTCTGCAGGCTTTGGCCGAGCAGTCTCGTATTGTTCGTCTTCCACTAAACCGCGTAGGTTCGCTTAACAAAATCTCTAAATCTTTTTCAGAGCTTGAACAGAAGTTTGAGCGTGAGCCATCGCCGGAAGAAATCGCTGAGGTATTGGAATTGACTACTGCTGAAGTAGTTGACACACTGAAAATATCAGGTCGCCACGTGTCTGTGGATGCACCTTTCGTACAAGGTGAGGAAAACCGCCTGTTGGACGTACTTGAGAACGAAGACGAAGAGTCTCCTGACACTGGTTTGATGACTGACTCGCTTCGTAAAGAGGTGCAGCGTGCGCTTTCTACGCTTACAAAGCGTGAGGCAGACGTGATAACACTATACTTTGGCCTTAACGGTGAGCACTCGCTGACCCTTGAGGAAATAGGCGAGAAGTTTAACCTTACACGTGAGCGTGTGAGACAGATCAAAGAGAAGGCTATCAGAAGGCTGCGCCATACTTCCAGAAGCAAAGCGCTAAAGCCATACCTGGGCTAGGCAAATGATAAAAGTCCAAAACCCTGCTTTAACCGGCAGGGTTTTTTTGTGCCCTTTTTGAGTGCAATTTCCGGATTTCATGCAGGCTTAGGGCCAGATTTTTTGTATACTTGCATCCAAAATTCTATCTGCACAAACATAAAATGGAAATAGAAAAAGTAAAGTGCCTTATTATTGGTTCAGGTCCAGCAGGTTATACTGCGGCAATATATGCTTCCAGAGCTGGTCTTAATCCTGTATTGTACCAGGGTTTACAGCCAGGAGGGCAGCTAACCATTACCAACGATGTAGAAAACTATCCGGGTTATCCTGATGGCGTTATGGGCCCTGCTATGATGGAAGATTTCAAAAAGCAGGCTGAGCGTTTCGGTACAGATGTACGCTACGGTATTGCCACAGCTGTTGATTTTTCATCACAACCACATAAAGTAACCATTGACGACCAGAAAGTAATAGAGGCGCATACAGTAATTATTTCCACAGGTGCATCTGCCAAATGGCTGGGCCTTGACTCAGAGTCGCGTTTAAATGGTAGCGGTGTGTCTGCCTGCGCTGTATGCGATGGTTTCTTCTACCGTGGTCAGGATGTTGCCATTGTTGGTGCCGGTGATACAGCGGCGGAGGAGGCTACTTACCTAGCTAACCTTTGCTCTAAAGTATACATGATCGTGCGCCGCGATGAAATGCGTGCCTCCACCATTATGCAGGAGCGTGTTAAGAAAACCAAGAACATTGAGATACTTTGGAATACCGTAACCGAAGAAGTACTTGGTGAAAATGAGGTAGAAGGTGTACGCGTTAAAAATGTGCTGAATGGAGAGCTGCGCGATATACCAGTAAAAGGCTTCTTTGTTGCTATTGGTCATAAACCTAACTCGGATATATTCAAGGATTTCCTGAACCTGGACGAGAATGGGTATATCCGTACTATTCCGGGTACTTCCAAAACAAATATTGATGGTGTTTTTGCCTGTGGCGATGTACAGGACTTTACGTACCGTCAGGCTGTGACAGCTGCCGGTACGGGCTGTATGGCCGCTTTAGATGCAGAGCGTTACCTGGCAGCCAACGATTTGCATTAATATTTTGGATAGTTGCTCCCTGAATTGCACTTTATTTTTTGTTTGGGTGTTGGAGCATTGACAATAAACAGGCTTTTATGCAGTTATTGATGCTAAAGCTATAAGTGCACTGGCTAAATTGGAAATTATGCCACAATTCAGATTACCCTTATTTCTGGTACTTTTTTTACTGTTTTTTATTGGCGGTGCCGGCAGTGCACTGGCTCAGAACAATAAAGTAAAGAAAGACCTTTTCAAAACGAAGTCTCCTAAGATTCAGTACGTTCGTCCGGATACTACCATACTTATAAAGTATGACGAGTTCCCGGATGACAACTCCGATGCTGACAAATCCATTTTTTTTAATCCAAAGAAAGAGCTCTCTATCGTAAGCGAGGATACCTCAGAACTGGACCTTGGAGAGCAGCACATCGTGGAGATGTCGGAGGAGGTGCTGATCGACTCTACCTGGATCAAGATTGCAGGATACTACTCGATTTGGGATACCCGCAACATTAATCCGTACAGAATGGATGGCCGCCAGATGAAGGATACAGTTGACATTAAGCTGTACGACCCACGCAGCAATCGCAACTATAAAATGCCCCTTGAAGAAACCCCTGTTACCAGTCATTTTGGTGCAAGGGGAGGGCGCTGGCATTATGGTACTGACATTGACCTGAACACAGGTGACTCCATTTATGCAGCCTTTGACGGGGTTGTGCGCATTAATAAGTGGGATGGCGGTGGCTATGGCAATTATATCGTGCTTCGCCACTATAACGGCCTGGAAACCCTCTATGGTCACATGAGCAGAACTATTGCCAAAACAGGCGATTTTGTGAAAGCAGGTGATGTGATCGGCCTTGGCGGAAGCACAGGCAGAAGCTCCGGCCCGCATTTGCATTATGAGGTACGTTACCAGGGCAACCCAATTGACCCGGAGAATTTGTATGACTTCCCGGACTACCTGCTGAAAGGTGATAACCTTGTAATTACATCTGCTTTGTTCAATTATTACAACCGCGCTAAAAGCGGAGGTACCAGTGCAGGCAGACGTTTAACGTACCACACCGTTAGAAGCGGTGACACCCTTTCTGGTATTGGTAAAAAGTATGGCGTGTCTGCTGCGCAAATCGCAAAACTCAACGGTATGAGCACAAGATCTACGTTAAAAGTTGGCCGTAAGCTCCGCATCAGATAGCAACCCTAAAGAACTATGAAATTAGATATACTCGCCTTTGCATCGCACCCGGATGATATTGAACTGGGTTGTGCAGGTACACTGATAGCCCACATTGCACAGGGCAAGAAAGTAGGTATTGTAGATTTAACCCGTGGCGAACTAGGCACGCGGGGAACTCCTGAAACCAGACTCCAGGAATCGGAGGATGCCAGCCGTATTATGGGGCTAGCTGCACGTGAAAACCTTGGATTTGCTGATGGCTTTTTTCAAAATGATAAAATGCACCAGCTCAAGGTAATTGAGATGATCCGGAAGTATACGCCAGACATCGTTATCATGAATGCTGTGCATGACCGCCATCCAGATCATGGCAGAGGCTCTGAGTTGGTTTCTGAATCCTGCTTTAAGTCCGGCCTTAAGATGATCAAGACTCAGGATGAGAAAGGGGAGGAGCAGCAAGCCTGGAGACCCAAAGCAGTTTACCATTATATCCAGGACAGGTTTATATCCCCGGACATTGTGGTAGATGTAACAGAGCACTGGGATAAGAAAATGGAAACCATCCGCGCCTTTAAATCTCAGTTTTATAACCCCGATGACTCCAGCCCGAACACCTATATTTCGTCGCCAGAGTTTTTAGAGTTCATAGAAGCCAGGGCCAAAGAAATGGGGCACTCAATTGGCGTTACTTATGGCGAGGGTTTTACGAAGGAGCGTAATATCGGAGTAAGGAGCTTCTTTGACTTGATCTGATATTCCAGTTTCTGATTAAAGTATAAAACTTGGTTAAAGTATAAAAAAGAGGGGGCGCTGTTTGATCAGCGCCCCCTCTTTTTTATACTTTGTTATTATGCTACCTCGTGCGGTTTTTACGCCAGTTGGAAGTTGTTTCAGTATTGCCTGAGGCCGCTCCGCTTAGAGCCGAGTTGCTCACCTTTTTAGCGTTAACCAGCATGGCTGCCAGGGCCACAGCAACTTCTTCTGCGCCTTCATCCGGTTTCGTGTTCAGAACTTCAGGCGTATAGTAGCGCTCAATAAATTTGGTGTCGAAGTTGCCGCTGACAAATGCCTCATGCTGCAACACATACTTGCCGAAAGGAAGTGTGGTCTCGATACCTGTGATGATGTACTCGTCGATGGCACGGATCATTTTATCGATGGCTTCTTTTCGGTCTTTGCCAAACGTAACCAGCTTTGCGATCATTGGGTCATAGTAGATCGGGATCTCCATACCTTGTTCAAAGCCATCGTCAACGCGAACGCCCAGGCCTTGAGGTCTTTTATACGTTTCCAGTTTACCGATATCTGGCAGGAAGTTGTTGGTAGGGTCCTCGGCATACACACGCAGCTCAAGCGAGTGTCCGTTTATTTCCAGGTCTTCCTGCGCAAAGCTTAACGGATTGCCTTCGGCTATCAGGATCTGCTCTTTAACCAGGTCTAACCCTGTGATCTGTTCTGTTACAGGGTGCTCTACCTGCAGGCGGGTATTCATTTCCAGGAAGTAGAAATTCAGGTTCTCGTCAACCAGGAACTCTACCGTACCTGCTCCCACATAGTCACAGGCTTTGGCAACGTTCACGGCGCAACGTCCCATTTCAGAGCGCAGCTCGGGGGTAAGTATTGCAGAAGGGGCTTCTTCGATCACTTTCTGGTGACGGCGCTGGATAGAGCACTCGCGCTCAAACAGATGCACGATGTTGCCGTGTGTATCACCCAATACCTGTATCTCGATGTGGCGCGGAGAGCCGATATATTTCTCAATAAACACAGAGCCGTCGCCGAAGGCAGAGGTAGCCTCACTAACAGCCAGCTGCATCTGTTCTTCGAATTGGTCCACGTTGTCTACTACTCGCATACCTTTACCGCCGCCACCTGCGCTAGCCTTGATTAGTATAGGAAAGCCTACTTCGGTTGCGATATGTTTGGCTTCCTCCACATCCGTAATAGCGCTTTCAGTGCCAGGCACCATTGGGATGTTATACTTTGCCACAGCGGCCTTTGCAGCCAGCTTGCTACCCATCAGTTCGATCGCTTCCGGTGACGGGCCAATAAAGATAAGGCCTGCCTCTTTTACCTTTTGCGCAAACCCGGCATTCTCAGACAAGAAACCGTAGCCAGGGTGGATAGCGTCAACGTTCAGCTGCTTACAAACGTCAATAATAACGTCACCACGCAAGTATGATTCACTTGACTTTGGACCTCCTACGCAAACAGCCTCGTCGGCGAAGCGTACATGCAGTGCGTTGCGGTCTGCCTCGCTGTAAACGGCTACAGTTTTGATGCCCATTTCCTTAGCCGTTCGCATAACGCGCAAGGCTATTTCTCCACGATTGGCTACTAAAATCTTGTTTATTTTTCTCATGCGGGTTCTTTTAACTTTCAGTCTTCAAAGAAAACGCTTTAACAGCAAACATAAAAGCGGCAAGTATAAAAAGGTGTCCATGATATAGTGTATATTCATTGTTTATGATGTTCTAAAAGCATAAATTTGCAAAGCTTGTAGCTGTGCCCTTTATATGTGGCATGGAGGCAACTTTAGATTGAAATTATTCCGATAACCAAATTATTACACAAGTGGATTTATTTGAAAAGTTGTTGACCAACAGAGGTCCATTAGGAAGCCACTCTCATTATGCGCATGGCTATTTTACGTTTCCAAAGCTAGAGGGGGAGATTGCGCCACGCATGAAGTTCAGGGGAAAAGAAGTGCTTACCTGGAGCCTGAACAACTACCTGGGACTTGCTAACCACCCGGAGGTGCGTAAGGCGGATGCCGAAGCTGCCGCTGAGTGGGGCATGGCATACCCAATGGGTGCCCGTATCATGTCGGGTAACTCAAACCTGCACGAGCAGCTGGAGTCTGAGCTTGCGGAGTTTGTGCAGAAGCCTGATGCTTTGCTTTTAAACTTTGGATATCAGGGTGTAGTGTCTATTATTGACGCTTTGGTTGACAGACACGACGTGATCGTTTACGATGCAGAGTCTCATGCTTGTATCATCGACGGCCTTAGATTACACCAGGGCAAGCGTTTTGTGTATGCTCATAACGATATGGAAAGCCTTGAGAAGCAGCTGGAGCGTGCCACACGCTGGGTTGAGAATACTGGCGGTGCCATACTTGTAATTACAGAGGGTGTATTTGGTATGTCTGGCAAGCTGGGCAGCCTTGACAAAGTAGTAGCCCTGAAAGAGAAATTCAATTTCCGTTTGTTCGTTGACGATGCGCACGGTTTCGGTACAATGGGTAAAACTGGTGCCGGTACAGGCGAGCACCTGAACTGCCAGGATGGTATCGATATCTACTTCTCTACTTTTGCGAAGTCGATGGCCAGCATTGGAGCCTTTGTTGCTTCTAACGAGCAGGTGGTAGAGTACCTGCGCTATAACATGCGTTCTCAGATCTTTGCCAAGTCCTTGCCTATGCCTTTAGTAGTAGGTGCGCTTAAGCGCCTGGAACTGCTTCGCACCAACCCTGAGCTTAAAGATAAGCTATGGACTATCGTTGATGCCCTGCAGTCTGGATTACGTGAGAAAGGCTTCAACATCGGTGGCACAGAGTCTCCGGTAACGCCGGTATTCCTGAACGGTCAGATTCCGGATGCAACGCAATTAACGCTTGACCTACGTGAGAACTACAACATTTTCTGCTCTATTGTGGTGTACCCAGTAGTGCCTAAGGATGTGATCATGCTGCGCCTGATCCCAACGGCTGTGCATACTTTAGACGATGTGAAGGAGACAATCGACGCATTCGAGAAAATTGCACAAAAATTGGACAAAGGCTTGTATGCAAGCCCGGCAGTTACCGCTTAGCAGGCTCTAAGGGCATATATTAATATTTGCTAATTTTTGCTTGTTTGTAACAAATGTGTATATTAGAGCAGTAAAAACAATTGTTTCACTATAACAAATAGCTCTAATGAACAACAACTTTAGCAAACTAAGAGACCTAGTTATGTCACTAGAATCTGATTTCGAAAAGTTCTATGACAAAGGTAACGCAGCTGCAGGTACTCGTGTACGTAAAGGCATGCAAGATCTGAAGAACATGGCTCAGGACATCCGTAAGGAAGTTCAGGACATGAAAAATAGCACTGCTGATAAAAAATAGTCATCAGACAGACTGAAAGAAATAAAAAAGGTGACCTGCAAAGGCCACCTTTTTTATTTGTAATCTATTGATTATTAGTTACTTTACAGTAACAAGGTAATAGTTTTTCTTGCCTTTCTGCACAACCAGGTGTTTTTGCTGCAGCAGCTCATAGGTTACGGCTTCGTCTGGTCCGGCTACTTTCTGACGGTTTATACTTACACCGCCGTTTTTGATCATGCGCTTTGCCTCGCCCTTTGAATCGAAAATCTGTCCTCCGGTTATTTCAGAAAGCAGGTCTGCTACGTTGCCGGCGGTTTCAAAGCTTTCACGCGTGATCTCTATCTGGGGCACACCCTCGAAAATTGATAGCAGCACATCCTCTTTCAGGCCTTTTAAGGTGTTAAAATCGCCTTTGCCAAATAAAATTTCAGAGGCTTCTACTGCAGAAATATAATCTTCTTCTGAATGCACGCGAATTGTAACATCTTTAGCCAGGGCTTTCTGTAAAACCCTTAAATGAGGGGCTTGTTTGTGCTCTTCTACCAATCGTGCAATTTCATCTTCCGGTAGCAAAGTATAAACCTTGATCAGCTTCTCAGCCTCCTCGTCAGACAGGTTAAGCCAGAACTGGTAGAACTTGTATGGGGAAGTGAAGTTAGGGTCAAGCCATACGTTGCCACCCTCAGACTTGCCGAACTTCGTACCATCTGATTTAGTAACTAGTTTGCCAACCAAAGCAAAGGCTTTACCACCGTCCATACGGCGAATAAGCTCTGTGCCTGTCGTGATGTTGCCCCACTGGTCTGAAGCACCCATCTGTAACTTGGCACCCTTGGTCTTATACAAATGGTAAAAATCGTACCCTTGTATAAGCTGGTAAGCAAATTCTGTATAAGAAAGACCTTCGGCACGCTCTCCCTCTTCATCGGCGCTGATGCGCTTTTTAACGGAGTCCTTGGCCATCATGTAATTTACCGTAATGTGCTTGCCCACCTCACGCAGGAAACCAAGGAAGCTGAAATCCTTGAACCAATCGTAATTGTTTACGATCTCGGCAGAGTTGGCACCGCAGTCAAAATCCAGGAATTTCTCAAGCTGGGCTTTAATCCCTTCCTGGTTGGCACGCAGCGTGGTTTCGTCCAGTAGGTTACGCTCAGCTGATTTGCCTGACGGGTCACCGATCATGCCGGTGGCTCCACCTACAAGGGCAACAGGCTTGTGTCCTGCTCGCTGCAGATGCACCAAAAGCATAATAGTTGCAAGGTTGCCAATATGCAGGGAACTAGCAGTTGGGTCAAACCCAATGTAGCCCGTTGTCATTTCGGCGGCCAGTTGCTCTTCGGTACCAGGCATGAAGTCGTGGAGCATGCCTCTCCATCTCAATTCGTCTATAAGATTCATGTACACCAGTTTCGTCTGTTCCGGGCAAAGATAAAAAAGAGTTGGCAGTTTACCCGTGGCAAATTCAATTGCATGTAACAGATTAGCAAGAGAGCGGTAAAACAGTAAGATTTTAAAATTTATACTTTGTAAGCGATGCCAGCAACCATCCGAAACGCTACCAAACAGGACCTTAAGCAAATAAGCCAAGTTGATTCGCAGCTGTTTGGGGCAGTCGCCTACCCTCAGTTTGTGTTGAGGCAGCTACTGGATATTTGTGGCAGCCTGTTTAAAGTGGCCATAGCAGGAGATGAATTGATTGGCTATGCTATTGCGCATTACAATGCTGAGGACAAGATTGCCTGGTTTTTGTCTCTCGCTGTTTTGCCTGCATATCAGAGTAAAGGAACAGGTGAGGGGTTGATAAATACCTTACTTTCTAAGGTAGAGGCCAAGGGTGCAAAGAAAGTATACCTGACTGTATTGCCTGATAACATCAGGGGTATCCGGATATATGAACGGTTAGGTTTTAGGCAAATTAATGATGAAAAAGATTATTACGGTGACGGCAATTCCAGGCTGTTGATGTGTAAGAATTTTGAGTGGCAGGAGTAAGTCAATTAAATTTGGAGTAGCGCTAAGATTCTTTAATTATGAGCGCGGGGCTTTTATTTTACTGTTGATGCCTTAAATTTGTAGAAGAGTGCCTTGTGCCTCAAATTATCATGCTACCACACCAACAGTACCGCTCATGTCGCAGACCGCCGATACTATATTAGACCAACTCAAGCAACGACAGTTTGCCCCTGTATATTTTTTACAGGGTGAGGAGTCTTTCTACATTGATACAATTGCCGATTATATTGAACAGCACGCCTTACAGGAACATGAAAAAGGCTTCAACCAGGTAATAGTATATGGTAAGGACGTTGACGTGGCTACGGTGTTGTTGCAGGCAAAGCGTTTTCCGATGATGTCGGATAAATCGGTTGTTATTGTAAAAGAGGCCCAAAGTATACAGGATATCGAGAAGGAGGAAGGTATGAGGCAACTGGAGGCTTACCTGCAAAACCCTTTGCCATCTACGATACTCGTGTTCTGCTACAAGCATAAAACCCTGGATGGCCGTAAAGCCCTGGCCAAGGCAGTGGCCAAGCATGCCGTGCTGCTTACTACCAAAAAACTGTACGATAACCAAATTCCGGCTTGGTTAACCGGTTACCTGAAACAAAAAGGCGTTCGCGCCACCCCGCAGGCGGTGCAGTTGCTAAGTGAATACATCGGGTCGGACCTTTCACGCCTGGCCAACGAAATAGACAAACTGCTGATCAACCTTAAACCTGGCGCCACCATTGATGAAAGTGTAGTGCAGGAAAATGTGGGCATTAGCAAAGAGTATAACATATTTGAACTGCAGGCTGCGCTTATTGCCCGGGATGCACTCAAAGCGAACCGCATCATCCATTATTTCGAGGCTAATCCCAAGAGCAACCCGTTGATACCTAATCTTTCGATGCTGTTTAACTTTTTCACGAAGCTCCTTACCCTGCACACACAGGCCGATAAATCGGAGGCGGGGCTTAAGAAAAGCCTGGGACAACAGGCCTGGAAGCTAAAAGAGTACATGGTGGCCCTGCGTGCCTACCCGCCTCAGCGCTGCGTTGACATCATACATTATATCCGTGTGGCCGACCTGCAGGTGAAAGGCGTAACCGGGGGAGATATGTCCGAAGCAGATATTCTGCGTGAGCTGGTTTTCAAGATCTTACATCCAGTTCCCAGGGCACTGGCCTCTTAAGCAAGATAAATTCCTGTTGCTGTACAATATTCGGCAATCTCCGGCATTATATAGTTGTTCTGCGATACATGTGCACCAGGCATAGCAGAAGAAATGTGCTAAACTCAGGTTCGGCTCCCGAATTTTTACTACCTTTGAGAAAGCTGTGTGGTGCTTGTAATCAAAGTTTTAACTGTAATCTAAGCATCTTTTTATACTTCCAAGATTATTAAATGATTATCCCGATGGGTAATAGAAAACATATGAAATTAGCTTACAAAGTTGCGCTTGCATCGGTGCTGGCCGGCGGCTCGCACGTAGTGGTTGCGCAGCATACTCAAGCCTTCACTTCCGATGAACGCTACTATCATGAGGGGATAGAGCTTTTTGACCGTGCCAAGTATGGCGCTGCGCAGGAGGCCTTCCAGAAGTATATCAAATTGATCGGTGACAACGCTAAAACAGCGGATGCACAGTATTATTATGCATTAAGCGGTTTATACTTGCTGCACCCGGACGCGGAGCAGTTGATACTAAACTTCGTAAAAACATTCCCGACTCACCCTAAGACTGCTCTTGCCAATTATGAGCTAGGTCTGTACTACTTTGAGCAAAAGAACTACAAGCGTGCAGCCGAGTTGCTGCAACTGGCTCCTCTACACCTGTTAAGCTCTAAGCAGACAAAGGAACTGGAGTTTAAGCTGGGCTATTCATACTTCGCCAACAAAGATTTCGACAACGCGAAAATCTGGTTTGATAAGAACAAAACGAACGGTTTTAGAGAAGAGGAGCACCGCTTTGCCTATGCTTCTAATTACTATGCCGGTTACATCGCTTACCGTAAAGGCGACTATGCCGCTGCCAAGGCTGACCTGAAGATTGCGGAGAAGAATGAGGCTTATGCTAACATTGTGCCTTACATGATCACGGAAATCCTTTACAAGGAGAACGACATCTATGAGGTGATCCGCTACGGCGAGGCGGCTCTGGCTAAAAAGCCGACTGTACAGCAAGCCGATGAGATTGCGCTTTTAGTTGGTGATGCCTATTACCAGAAGGCAGACTATAAGACGGCCGATAAATACTTCGACCAGTATGCTGCAGGCAAAAAGTCGCTTGACCCTGTGGTGCAGTATAAGATCGCCCTTACAGACTACAAGAACAACAACTATAAAGACGCCATCAACAATTTTAAGGCAATAGCCCTTAAGAAGGATGCACTTGGCCAAAATGCTGCCTATTACCTTGGATTAAGTTACTTAAAGGAGAACAACAAGCAGTTTGCTTTAACTGCCTTTGATCAAGCCAGAAAGAATGACCAGGACAAGGATATTACCGAGGCTGCTACCTTAAAGTATGCGCAGGTTAACTATGAGCTGGGCAACTTCAGGGAGGTGATCAATGCCCTGGCAGATTTTAATAAAGATTTCCCTAATTCCGACCAGGGGGAAGAGGCTGATAAACTACTGAGCGAATCATACTTTGGCTCTAACAACTACGCCGATGCGATTCGCCATATCGAAAGCCTGGAGAAGAAAAGCTGGCGCATCCTTCAGACGTATCAGCGTGTAACATACCACCATGCGGTAAACCTTTTCAATGATGCGAAGTTTCCGCAAGCTGTTGCCATGCTGGATAAATCGTTGCAGTACCCTTACGACAAGGATGTAACAGCTGCCAGCCACTTTGTGAAAGGCGAGGCGTTCTCTATCGGAGGGCGCTACGAGGACGCGATCAACAGCTATGGCGCTGTTTTCCGTACCACTCAAAATGCCAAGGAGGATTATTATACCAAGTCGCGCTACGGTATTGGTTACGCATACTATAATACCAAGCAGTATGACAAGGCCATGACTCACTTCAAGGCTTACCTGGATGCTACCAAGCCAAGCAACCCGAACTACAACGATGCTACCCTACGTTTAGCGGATACCTACTATGTAAACAAGAACTATAACGAGGCCCTGAAGCTATATGAACGCGTGCTTTCTTCTAGTTCTCCGGACCGCGATTATGCCTTGTTTCAGAAAGGTGTAATCAACAGTATTACTGGTCGTAACGACAGGGCAGCTGAAGCTTTGGAAGAAGTGATCAGGAAGTTCCCGCAGTCGCGTTATGCCGATGCAGCGCAATACCAGCGTGCCCTGATCGACTTTGAGGCAGGTAACTACCAGGCGGCCGTGAAGGGCTTCAGTACGCTCATCAACAACATGCCGAACAGTAGGCTGGTGCCTAATGCCCTGCAGAAGCGTGGTATTGCCTATGCTAACCTTGGCCAGAACAATCAGGCCATTGCCGATCAGCAGCGCGTGCTTAATGAGTACCCTAACTCTAAAGTGGCAAGCGGTGCCCTGTATAGCTTACAGGAGGTGCTGGGAGCAGAAAACCGTACCAGCGAGTTTGATACATACCTGGACAAGTATAAATCAGCCAATCCGGAAAGCGACGCCCTGGAAAGTATAGAGTTTAACGCTGCCAAGAACTTATACTTTGCCCAAAACTACGAGCAGGCGATCCCTAAATTCGAGAAGTTCCTGGTGTCTTACCAGAAGAGCTCTTTTGCACCGGATGCTCGTTATTTCCTGGCGGACTCTTACCTGCGCATGAACCGTATGCAGCAAGGACTACAGCGCATGAAAGAGGTGATCACAGAAAACAAGTCGGAGTATGTGAACCGCGGTATACAGCGTGTGGCTGACCTCGAGTTTGATGCCAAGAACTACCAGGAGGCCATTAAATACTACAGCCGCCTGCGCGACCTGGCCGCTAACCGCAAAGAACAGCAGACTGCCTTGATGGGACTGATGAAAAGCTATTTCAACATCAACGACTATGCAGGCACAACACGTGTGGCAAATGAGTTGATCAGTCAGGGCAATGCATCGCTGAATGCCTATAACTCAGCATTGCTTTTCAGGGCTAAAGCCACTTATGCGCAGGGCAACCTGGACCAGGCTTTTACCCAGCTCCGCGAAACAGCCAAAGAGGCATCCGATATTAATGGGGCAGAGGCACACTACCTGGCTTCCGAGATACTTTTCAAGCAGAAGAAGTATAAGGAGTCGCTGGATCTTGCATTCGAGTTCAACAATAAGTTCTCTAACTACGATTATTGGCTGGGTAAAACCTTTATCCTGATCGCAGATAACTATGCTGCGCAGAACGAGATATTCCAGGCTACCTCAACACTTAACTCTATCATAGAGAATGCACCTAACCCGGAAATTGTAGAGGAGGCGAAGCAGAAGCTGGCCCAGTTGGAAGGTAAAAGTCAGCAGAAACCCTCCGACACAAATAACAAAAAGAAGTAGGATCGTTTTAGCAGATCATCCAGAACAGTATCATCACCATGAAAAATAAATTAAGAATAGCCTCTCTGGCCATTGTTTTAAGCGTTGGTTATAGTTACCTGAACCAGACCCAGGCACAAGGCTGGGGTGAGGGCGCCAAGCTGGAAGACGCAGAAGTGGTTGTAGAAAAAAACCGTGTGATCGAGCTTCCGCAGGCAGCCCGTAACTTCGAGAAGTTCAGAATACCGCCACCGGAAACCGGCGACCGTAACGTGCGCTACCGCTTCAATGATTACCGCCTGCCATCTCAGGACATTAGCCTGCAGATGAAAGTGCTTACCATTAAGCAAGACGAGCTGACCAAGCTTTACGGCAATTACCTTAAGGCTGGCTTAGGCAACTACGGCTCGCTCTATTTAAAAGGGTATTTCCACAATAAGCGCAGCAAAGACACGGATTACGGTGCGGAGATCAGCCACATCAGCTCTGCCAGAGGACCGGTAGACAAGGGGAACTCAGCGGTTGCCAACAGTAGCATCGGGGTGCACGGCGAACGTTACATGAAAGGCCTTACACTTGGTGGCAGGCTTAACTATGGCCGCGACAAGTATCATTTTTATGGCTATGCGCCAAACATCGAGCCGGTTGTTGAGAAAGATAACATACAGCAGATACTTAACAGGGTACTGGCAGAGGGTACATTGCATAATCAAACCTCCGGAGCACCTTTTCTGTACAACGCCAACCTGAAAGCGACTTACCTGAACGATTACTATGATATGTCGGAGGTGAACGTGGCTGTGGGAATGCGCAGCGAGTATGGAATTGATGATGTATCAGCCTTTAAAGTGGATGCTGATCTTTCATTCCTTACCCACAAGGATGACGCCTTTAGTGTAACCAGGAACTTTGTGAAGGTACATCCGGCATACCAACGTCAGTTTAATGCGGTTAAGCTTACTTTGGGTGCAAATATCGCCTATACCGGTGATACTATAAACGATGCCCGCAAGTTCAATATCTATCCGATGGCCCGTATTGCCCTGGAGCCTATAAAAGATAACCTGCAGATATACGCTGGTTTAGGTGGTGATCTTGAAAGGGTTACTTTATATGGGCTTACCCAGGAGAATCCATGGCTGGCTCCTAATGTGCAGGTTGCCGATATAAACAAAGGGCTGGAGGTTTACGGTGGTTTCCAGGCAAATATCGCCAATTACGTGCACCTGACAGGTCGTGTGGCTTACCAGAACTTCCGTAATTTATACTTCTACAACAACTCTGTAACCGACTCTACCAAGTTTGACCTGGTTTATGACGATGGTGTTACGAATGTTTTAAATTTTTATGTCGAGGGATCATTCAACTATTCGGATGAGTTGCGCATTGGTTTAAAGGCTGATTATAACAAGTATAACACTAACAAGCTGGAGCAACCGTTTCACCGTCCGGAGCTGATGAGCAGTGTTTTTGCCACCTACAACTTCTACGATAAGATTCTGTTTAATTCAGAACTTTATTATATTGGTAGCTCATTTGGGCGTATTACCCGACCAGACGGCTCTACGGTGCTGCGTGAGACAGACACGATCGTGGACCTGAACCTGAAGGCGGACTACAAATTCACGAATAATTTCACCACTTTTGTAATGGCCAATAATATTTTCGGCCAGAAGTATGAGCGGTTCGTGAATTACCCGAGCAAAAGTATAAACCTGATAGGAGGTATTTCCTACTCATTCTAAAAGCCTATGGTTGAAAAGCACATAAAGTCATTGCTCTATGATCATGACTGCGTCATCATCCCCGATTTCGGCGGACTGATCACGCGTTATGTGTCTGCTCGTATTAACCCGGTTAAGCACTCGTTTCTGCCGCCGTCCAAAACGGTTGCGTTTAACGAGAAGCTGATCCTGAACGATGGCTTGCTTATCAGCACCATTGCTTACCACAACCAGATCTCGAAAGCGGAGGCACAGCAGGTGGTGGCAGATTTTGTGCGCAAGGCAAAAACTACCCTGCATCAGGAGAACCGATTTATACTTCAGGATGTTGGCGTGTTCAGGTACAATGCAGAGCGCCGCCTGGAGTTTGAGTATGTGGAGTCGGATAATATGCTGGAAGCAAGTTTTGGCCTGCCTGAGTTAACCGTTAGACCGATCCGGTTTGAAGAGCCGGCGGTGTTGCGTACACTCAAGAAGGAGAGACAGCCAGTAGAGGCTCAGGTTAAGCAACCGTTTAAGAAACGCCTGAAGCGTGCTTATAACGTGGCCGCCGGACTTGCCTTGTTTGGCTTAACCGCTTCGGCTTTATACTTCCTGTCGTTGCAGGCAGACTATAACCTGAGCAGCCTGAACCCGATAATGCTCTTCAACCAAAGCTTTAACACCGGAAGTTTGGCCTCAGTTGATAAGTATGCGGCCGACTATGTGCCGTTTACCGAAGAAGAAAGGCTGCAGCACTACATGGCTATCTTGCCAGGCGCAGGTGCTCCGGTAGTTGCTGAGCAGGAAGAAGAGGAGGTAGCTGCAGAGGACGGTTTTACTGCAAGTGATAGTTTAGCTGTTAACACAGAAGTTGAAGTGGCTGAAGAAGTTAAGCATGTTGAAGCTAAGGTTGCTGAAGTAGAAACTATTGCACCACAGACGACAATTAATGGCAAAACCGGACGTTTTTATATCATTGCGGGTGGGTACTCTACTATGGTAAATGCCGAGAACAGCCGCGACGAGATCAAGGCTAAAGGCAACAATGCCAAAATAATCGAGCCTGGCCGTGGCAGCAGACTTTATCGTGTGTCTGTCGCCGATTTCGGCACAGAGGAAGAAGCAAAAGCAGCATTAGAAAATTTTAGAAGTACATTCGGAGAATCTATTTGGGTATTTAATTATTAAAATGACATCACTCTTATTACAAATCACGACTACAACAGTTGATACGACTACTGCCCTTGTGGAAGGCGCTGAGGCAGCAGAGACATCAGTATCACTATTTGACCTGGCCGTTAATGGTGGTTGGGCCATGTACCCATTAGCACTTCTATCTCTGGCAGCGTTGTATATCTTTTTTGAGCGTTACCTGACGCTTAAGAAGGCTGCCAAGAACCCGGAAGGTTTTAATGACAGAATTAAAAGTATGGTTCTGGCCGGCGATATCAACGGTGCTAAAATGCTGTGCGCACAGGCCAACACTCCGGTATCAAGAATGATATCGAAAGGCGTTTCGCGTATCGGCAGCCCCCTGAAGAACATTGAGACTTCTATTGAGAACGTGGGCAAGATCGAGATCAGCCGCTTGGAGAAGAACCTTTCTGCGTTGGCTACTATTGCAGGTGCCGCGCCGATGCTAGGCTTCCTGGGTACGGTAACAGGTATGATCGGTGCCTTTATCGCCATTGCGCAGGCAGAGGGTTCTGTTAGCCCTAAACTGCTTTCTAGCGGTATTTACGAGGCAATGGTAACCACGGCAACCGGCCTTATCATTGGTCTGCCGGCTTATGTAGGGTATAACTACCTAGTTTCTAAAATTGACAGCATTGTGCACTCTATGGAGTATTCTTCTATCGAGTTCCTTGACCTGTTACAAGAACCACAACTGTAAGAATGAACCTACGATCTAAAAACAGGATTAACCCGGAGTTCAGCATGTCGTCCATGACGGACATCATCTTCCTGTTGCTGATATTTTTCATGCTTACCTCAAATTTCGTAACACCGTCTGGTTTACCGGTGAGCTTGCCAAGCAGCAAGGCTTCCGATATCACGATGCAGAAGATAAGCGTTACGATAACCGAGGACTTAAAGTATTACTTGAACGATAAGCCGATCGCGCTGGAGCAGATCGAATCTGAACTGGCAGCGTTATTGCAGGGTGGATCAGAGCAGGGTGCCGTTGTGCTGCACGTCGATAAGACTGTGCCGGTAGAGCACCTGGTAAAAGTGGCTGGTATTGCCAAAAATTTAAATGCCAGCGTAACATTGGCAACCGTACCAAGCGAGTAAGAAAGAATTATGGCATTTGCCCCAACACACGAGGAAGAAAAGAATAAGCGTATTGCCGCCGGTGTCAGCATCGGGGTGCACGTTCTTATTCTGCTTTTCCTGATCTATATGTTTGCCTGGCGTGCTCCTGACCCGCCTGCACCTGAACTTGGTATCGAGCTGAATTTTGGCCTTGATGCCGTGGGTAGCGGGGATGTGCAGACACAGGCAACGCCTAACGTATCGAAGAATACTGAGGACAGCAAGCCTGCGCCTACACAGCCAGACCCACTGCCTGAGCCGGCTCCGACGCCAACACCTACGCCGCCTGTAAAAACTGTGGAAGCGCCTAAAGTAGTGACCACTACGGCAGATGCCCCTGTTACGGCAAAAGAGGTAGAGAAGCCTCAACCTAAAAAAGAGCAGGTGAAGGAAGAAGTGAAGAAGCCGGTAGAGCAGCCTCCGAAAGAGGAAGTGGTCAAAAAAGAGCCTGAAAAGCCGAAATCACTTTACCCTGGTAAACCAACCAACAGTACTGGTACTGGCAAAAGCGGAACATCTGACAATGCCACTGGCAATAACAACGGCGATGATGCCAATAAAGTAGGCGATAAAGGTGATCCGAAAGGTACCCTGGAAGCCAAAGCGCTTTACGGTAAAGCCGGAGGTGGTGCAGGCGGCTCACTTAACATGGCCGGATGGGGATGGGGAGATATTCCTCGTATAAAGGATTCTTCCAACGAAACCGGAAAAGTAGTCATTAAAGTGGTTATCAGTCCGGATGGAAGTGTGGAGAGTGCTACAGTAGTTGAGAAAACTGTTTCTACACAAATTGCCAATATTTACCGCGATGCAGTTTACCGCGATGCTACTTTTGTGCGAACCGGTGAAAATCGTTCGGGAACGAGTGGTGCCACAGGTTATATTACTTATATCATAACCAACAGATAATACCTTTTGATGACCTATCAAGAATGTCTTGATTACCTATACCAGCAATTGCCGATGTACCAACGCATCGGCAATGCTGCTTTTAAGAAGAGCCTGGACAACATTATTGCGCTTTGCGATGCGCTTGGCCAGCCGCAGCATCAGTTTAAAAGTATACATGTAGCCGGTACTAACGGCAAAGGCAGCAGTTCGCACATGTTGGCGGCAGTGTTACAGGAGTCTGGTTACAGAACCGGCCTTTATACTTCACCACACCTTAAGTCCTTTACAGAGAGGGTTAAGGTAAACGGGGAGGAGCTGCCACAGGAGTACCTGGTGCACTTTGTAGAGCAGCATAAGCCATTATTTGAAAGTATACAGCCCTCGTTTTTCGAGATGACGGTGGCGCTTGCCTTTAAATACTTCGCCGATGAACAGGTAGATATAGCCGTGATCGAGGTAGGCCTGGGGGGCAGACTGGATTCAACAAACATCATCACACCGGAAGTATCCCTGATAACCAATATCGGGTACGATCATCAGGCTTTGCTGGGAGATACCATTGGGGCTATCGCTTCGGAGAAGGCTGGCATTATCAAATCAGGTGTTCCGGCAGTTATCAGCACAAAGCAGGAGGATGCCGAGACTGTTTTCAATTTAAAAGCCAAGCATGTTACGGCACCGTTATACTTTGCTACTGACAAGTATAGGGTAGAGTTTGTTGAGGGTGACGTTGAGCGGCAGGTGTTTCAGGTATACAGAGAGGAACAACTTTACCTGGCAGGCGTTGAACTTGACCTGACAGGGGCATACCAAAAGTATAACTTGCCGGGTGTATTGTTGGTACTGGAACTTCTTAGCGATAAAGGCTATGATATTTCTGTGGAAGCACTTCTTGCCGGTTTGGCACATGCCAAGCAGCTGACAGGCCTTAAGGGCCGCTGGCAAAAATTAAACGATAAGCCTTTAACCATTTGTGATACAGGCCATAATGAGGACGGTATAAAACAAATAGTGCAGCAGCTGGAGGCTTTACACCCGAAAAAAGTGCATATGGTTTTCGGGGCGGTAAATGATAAGGATATAACTAAGGTGCTCAAGCTTTTACCTCAGGATTATACTTACTACTTCTGTCAGGCAGCTATACCAAGAGCTTTACCGGTAGAGGATCTGTATCAGCAAGCGAAACAAGTGGGTTTAAAAGGCACTACATATACTACTGTAACAGCCGCTGTAAATGCAGCGAAAGCAAATGCTGCCCCGGATGAGGTTATTTTTATTGGAGGTAGTACCTTTGTGGTTGCAGAGATTGAAGAACTATAAGTAATGGGAAGATCAAAACTGGCAAAATTTGCTGTGGTGGCCGAACGTGAGAACGTGGTGCAGCCAGGCGATGAGCTTTATGGACAACTTGCCGGCAAATGGCGCGAGTTGCATTTCGAAAACAATAACCCTATCGTGCTGGAGGTTGGCTGTGGCCGTGGCGAATATACCGTTGGTATGGCCAGGCTGTATCCGGAGAAAAACTTTATCGGCACCGATATTAAAGGCGCACGCATCTGGAAGGGCAGCACCATGGCAGTGGAGGAGGAGCTTCATAATGTAGCCTTCCTGAGAACATACATTGAGCGCATCGAGGAGCACTTTGGAGAGCATGAGATCGATGAGATCTGGATCACGTTCCCTGACCCACGTCCCCGTGACCGTGACATCAAGCGCAGATTGACTTCCCCTAAATTTCTGGATATGTACAGTCGCATTGTGAAGCCTGGAGGTATTGTTCATCTCAAAACGGATAACCTTGGCTTGTACGAGTATACTTTAGAGGTGCTCCAGGAACGCAAGGCAAAAGACCTGCTCTATACTTCAGACCTATACAATTCTGACCTTCAGGAGCACACCATGGGGATTTATACTACCTATGAGAAGCGTTACCTGGCAGACGGCATTCCGATCAAATACTTACAGTACAGAGTGAGTTAGAGAGTTTAAGAGTTTGGGAGGTAGAGAGGTTATACAGACCTCGCAGCGTCCGAAGGTCCTGCGAGCGTCTAAAATTTAGAAATGAAAAAAGTAGCTTTATTACACCTCCTGTTTAAAAACTCGTTCTACATAAACAAAACGGCCTGCTGAAGTATAAATCAGCAGGCCGTTTTATTAAATCGTTTTATCAATCAACAATTCAACAAGTCAACCATTAAGCTTCTTCAATTTCTTCGAAGATCTCCTGCAGCTCATCAAAGTCTTTTAGGCCAGGCTTGATTTCGTGGCCGCCTTGCAAACCGATACCAGACGGTTTGATCTGTTGTAGCGTTTCGTTGATGTTGTTTTTATCCAGGCCGAAACCGATGTAAACTTTGAACTGCTTGGCCAGTTGCTTCAGGAATTTGGTGTTGGTTTCGTCCACAGAGCTAAAGTCGTCAGAGTAGATGATGAATGAGTCTACAACCGAATTGTAAAGCTCCATCATTTCCAGCAGCTCGCTGTCAACTGTGTCCTTATTGATAAATATCTTCTGAATAACAGGGCGGTTGATCTCTTCGATCTCATCGATCAGGTAGGGGGTATCTAACTGTATGTAGCTCAGGTTAAACTCCTCGGCCATTTCATTGATGATCTCAGGCTTAGCGCGTTCAAACTCACCAACTAATTGTACTCCGGATACCCATCCGGCAATCTCTTTCAACGTTTCCGGCTGCACACGCTGCGGGTCATCCAGCTTAAGATTAAAGCCGATCATGTCAACGCCCATGCCTGCACAATAGCGTGCATCGCTTAAATTGTTAATTCCGTTTACGATTACTGAGGTGCGTAGGGCCATTGTACTATAATTTTATACTTGGGTAAACTGATTTTATTTTGTGTTTCAAAGTAAGCTTCTAAAATAAAATAATGCTACCTTTTTTGCATATTTTTTATACCTCTGCTAACGCTTTATGCGGCTTTTTCTTATTTGTAGCTACAATATTTGAGCACCTGAATCTTTATTACTCTGTTGTTGTTGCTATATTTGTGAAAAATTAATAAAGAATCGTGTTTTAGTTTATCCAATATAAATGAGTACAAAAGGAAGGGTGCTGGTAGCCATGAGCGGCGGTATAGATAGCTCGGTGGCGGCAGTAATGTTACATGAGCAGGGGTACGAAGTAATAGGCATGACCATGAAAACCTGGGATTATGCCTCCAGTGGCAGTAGCAAGAAAGAAACTGGCTGCTGCAGCCTCGATTCTATAAACGATGCCCGTAACATTGCCGTTAACCTTGGTTTCCCGCATTATATTATTGATATACGTGATGAGTTTGGTGACTATGTAATCAACCATTTCACGGATGAATACCTAGCCGGACGCACGCCAAACCCATGTGTGCTGTGTAATACGCATATTAAATGGGATGCTTTGCTGCGCCGCGCAGACCAACTGGGTTGCGATTTTATCGCGACGGGTCACTACGCCAATATTCGTGAAGAGAATGGACGCTATGTGATTTCTAAAGGGTTGGACGAGAACAAAGATCAGTCGTATGCTTTGTGGGGTATTTCGCAGCAGAGCCTGAGCCGCACTATTTTCCCGCTGGGCAAACTGCACAAGACCGAGATACGCCAGATGGCGCTTGATCGTGGCTTTACTGAGTTGGTGAACAAGCCGGAGTCGTATGAGATATGCTTTATTCCGGATAATGATTACCGTGGTTTCTTAAAGCGTCGTGTTGAGGGCCTGGAAGAGCAGGTAGCAGGCGGTGAGTTTGTGCTTGAGGATGGCACTGTTGTTGGTACCCACGAAGGCTATCCGTTTTATACGATTGGTCAGCGCAAAGGGCTTGGCGTTGCACTGGGTTTCCCGGCTTATGTTACACGCATTGATAAAGAAGCCAACCGCGTGGTGCTGGGTAATTTTGATGAGCTAGCCAAAAACGCGATGACTGTGGGTAAACTGACGATGGGCAAGTATGAGAACCTGATCGACAAACCATTGACCACGATCACGAAGGTGCGTTACAACGACCCGGGTACGGAGGCCATTATTGAGCAGGAGGGAGATAAAATGAAAGTACACTTCCTGCGCGGTGTGCATGCCATTGCCCCTGGTCAGGCAGCTGTATTCTACGAAGGCGATGATGTTGTTGGCGGTGGCTGGATCGAAACAAACTATAATCTGGATAAAGAGTATAACCTGGATTTCAAACTTAATGTGCTGCAATAGCAACGTATGAGAAAAGCACTGTTATTCTGTTTCTTGTTATTAACCGTAGCTATTACAGGCTGCGAAACGACCTATCTGGAACATGATCCTGAAAAACTTGGTCTTGATTACTACCCGATCAATAAAGGTGATTTTAAGATATATAAGGTCGTTGACATCAAGTATCAGAATAACGTTGCTACCAAAGACAGCTTTGAAATGCGTGAAGTAGTAGATACTACTTTTGTTGACCAGACCAACACGCTGAATTATAAGATCGTCCGGTCCATAAAGCGCTATAACCAACCTGAATGGGTAGAAGACTCTGTCATGACGGTTACCAAGTCTGATAAGTATGTAGTGCTTACAAAAGACAACACAAAGTATGTAAAAATGGTGTTCCCGGTAGAGGAGGGGAAAGTATGGTTAGGTGATGCCTTGAACAGCAGGATAATCAATAACTTAGAAACTGATCCTTTCCTGCGCAAGGAGCATTATACTTTCTCGTCCCTTGGAGAGCCTTTTACTGTCATGGGTACTACTTATCCAAATACGGTTACAGTAATACAAGGTAAACCTCTTTTAACCCCTCTATTGCTCGATGATCGTAAGGAAGTTTATGCGAAAGGTATCGGCAGGGTATATCGCCTTTTTAATAGAGTAGTATTATGCAATGATACCGGATGTAGTCAGGTTGAAAATTATAAGCAAAGCGGCCACGAGCGCCACGAAACCCTGATCAAGTACGGAAGCAGATAAACCATGCGCCAGATACTGCTCTACATAACCCTGCTGTTAATTGTGTCTGTAAATACAGCCAATGCGCAGGCAAACGTACCAGAGCAGAAAAGGCTTATATATTTTACCGACAAAAACGGCTCCCCATACTCTTTGCAGCAACCGTTGCAGTTCCTTTCCCAGAAGGCGCTGGATCGCAGGCAACGGCAAAGTATAAGCCTAAAGGAACGCGACCTACCAGTTAATCCTGCTTATGTACAAGGGCTAAAGGACAAAGGCGTTAAAGTATGGTATACTTCCAGGTGGTTTAATGCCGCTGTGGTGGAGTGCTCTGATGCCAAATTAGCTGAACTGCAGACACTGCCTTTTGTTAAAAACTCCACAACCTTAAACAAGTTTATACTTCCCGAAGACAACACGCTTGGACTTATTCAGAACGCAGTTTCCAGTTTTTCAAAAGAGAGTACTTCTGACTCAAAAGCTACTTATGGCCTTTCCTTTCATCAGGCCAACATGCTGGGTACGGTAGCCTTACACGAAGCCGGCTTTAAAGGTGCAGGTATGACCATTGCGGTTCTGGATGCTGGTTTTCCAGGGGTAAATACAATCGAGGCCTTCTCGCATTTGTTCCAGAACGATAAGATCAAAGGCACCTTTGATTTTGTGCTGAAGCAGGAGAATGTTTACGGGGCACACTCGCATGGCACTTCAGTTTTGTCTACAATGGCGGCTTTTGAGCCTGGTAAGATCATCGGTACGGCATATGAATCAAACTACCTGTTGCTAAGAACTGAGGATGCCGCAACTGAGCATACCATAGAAGAAATTAACTGGCTGCTGGCCGCAGAGTATGCCGACAGTGCCGGTGCCGATGTGATCAACTCCTCGCTGGGTTACAATATCTTTGACAGCCCCTCCAGAAGTTATACTTATAACCAGATGGATGGCAATACTTCCATTGTTGCCAGGGCCGCTGATCTAGCGGCTGCCACCGGGATACTGGTAGTAACCAGCGCTGGTAATGAAGGGAACAGTAGCTGGAGGTATATTTCCTCGCCGGCTGATGCTGACTCTGTGCTTGCCGTGGGGGCCGTGGATTCGCTGGGAGTGAAGGCAGGCTTTAGCTCATTTGGGCCAAGCGCGGATGGGCAAATTAAACCGGATGTGGTGGCCCTGGGGAAGCTGGCTTATGTGCTGTCAGCGTCCGGAAAGCTGGGTAAGGCCAACGGTACGTCTTTCTCCGGACCTATAGTGGCTGGTTTTGCAGCGAGCCTTTGGCAGGCTAACCCATCCAAAAGCAATTACGAAATGATCCAGCTTATACAGCAGAGTGGGAGCCAGGCCACAAATCCGGATAATAGTACTGGCTTCGGAATTCCGAGCTATAACCGGACTCTTACATCTCTGGGCAAATTACCGGCACAAAATAAGGTGCTGGTCACCAATCCGGTTACAGATAAGCCCATTATACTTATACTTGGCCAGGACTGGCTGGTTCGGCCACTTGAGGTGCAGGTTTGGGATGCCACCGGCAAAATGCTACTGAGGCAGCAAATTAAGCAACCAGTCGTTGAGCAAAAGCTTAGTATAGAGCCGCTTTCCTTGAAAAAGGGCCTGTATGTGTGCCGCGTTACCAACGGGAGCAATACCACCACCGTGCGATTTATTAAACTATAATACCTTAAAAAAATACTTTAGCCAAAAAAGTTACCTTTGCAGGCATGAAACCTATAATAGCCCCCTCTGTACTTGCCTCCGACTTTGCCAACCTGCAATCGGAAGTGGAAATGCTTAATAAAAGCCAGGCTGACTGGCTGCACATCGATATCATGGACGGACGCTTTGTGCCGAATATCTCTTTTGGTTTTCCGGTGATGGAAGCCATTAAGAAGTATGCGCAAAAGCCCATGGATGTGCATTTGATGATCGTAGAGCCGGAGCTTTACATTGAGCGATTCAGAGCCGCCGGAGCCGATACTATTTCTGTTCATATTGAGGCCTGCAACCACTTGCACCGCACAATACAGCAAATTAAAGCAACAGGTGCCAAAGCCGGTGTAGCTGTAAATCCGCATACTTCCGTAACTTTATTGGAAGATCTGATCCAGGACCTTGACCTTGTTTGCCTTATGTCCGTAAACCCTGGTTTTGGCGGGCAGAAGTTCATCGAGAACACATACCGTAAGATCGAGTCGCTTAAGAACATGATCATACAGCGAAACTCCAGTGCTTTGATCGAGATTGATGGTGGCGTGAATGAACAGAACGCACCGCTGTTGCTGGAGAAAGGGTCTGATGTTTTGGTGGCAGGCAGCTTCGTATTCTCCTCCGCAGATCCGATCCAGACAATCGCTGACTTGAAGAGCTCAAAATAAATAAACTAAACTGCTTATGCTGAAATACCTGTCGGTGTGTATCCTATTGCTTTTGCCGTTAGGTGTTTCAGCACAGCAGGCTTATGTTGCTGGCAAGGTCAGGAGTGTTTCCGGTGAGCCATTGGAGCTTGCCACGGTAAGTATAAAGGGCACTACCACAGCTACCCAGACCAACGAACAGGGAGCCTTTAAATTAGAGGTGCCTGCCAGTCGACAGTTTATACTTGTAGTAAGTTATGTTGGCTTTAAACAGCTGGAGCGCACCTTGCAACTGGCAGCCAATCAAACCCAGAGCCTGACGTTTAACCTGGAGCCTGATCCGCAGCAGTTGGGCGTGGTGAACATCCGGGGCAAAAACAACAACGATACCCGCGAACAGGTTAGTGTAACTAAACTCGATCCGCGGCTTACCCGCAACCTGCCATCGGCTTACGGCGACTTCAACAAAATACTGGTAACACTGCCCGGCGTAACCAGCAACAACGAACTTTCCAGTACTTACTCGGTCAGGGGCGGCAATTACGATGAAAACCTGGTTTACGTTAACAACATCGAGATTTACCGTCCCTTCCTGATCTCTGCGGCGCAGCAGGAGGGGTTAAGCTTTGTAAATCCCGACCTGGTGCAGGACATTGAATTCTCGTCGGGGGGCTGGCAGCCCAAGTATGGCGACAAGTTGTCGTCAGTGCTAAGTATAAAGTATAAAACTCCACAGAAATTTGCCGCATCTGTAACTGGTGGGCTAACGGGCGGTTCCGTTCATGTAGAGTCTGCCTCTAAAAATAAAAAAGTTACCTATCTGCTTGGGGTTCGGCATAAAACCGGCCAATACATGCTGCAAGGTTTGCAAATTGACGGCGCGTATCGCCCAAACTTCTCTGATGCCCAGGCTTATGTAACGTATGACCTCAGCAAACAGGACACTGAAAAAGGAACTACTACATTAGGTATACTTGCCAGCTATGCCCATAATAACTTTTTGGTCATCCCGGAAAACCGGGTAACCACCTTTGGTACCCGCCAGACGCCGCTTCGCTTATACGTTGGTTTTGATGGACGGGAGCTGATGGAATACCGCACTTTCCAGTCTGGCCTAAACCTTAATCACAGGTTCTCCAATAACTTCAGTAGTGAGTTTATACTTTCTGGCGTGCAGTCAAGAGAGCGTGAGTTCAGGGATCTGGAGGCAGGGTACAGGCTAAGCGAGGTAAGTGTAAACTCCAATAACCTGGGCGAGGATGAGCGTACCAGGGGAGTAGGCAGTCAGTTTGACCACTCGCGCAACACATTGCTTGCCCGATTCGCCACTGCCGAAACCAGGAACAATTGGCGTTTGAGCCAGCGAAGCATAGTACAGTTCGGTGTTAAAGCAGGTTTGGAGGATATTGAAGACAAGTTATCGGAGTATGGTTTTGTGGATTCAGCAGATTTTGTGAAGCAAACTTATTTGCTGAATTCCGACCTGAACCTGAACAGCATGCGCTACAATGCCTACGCGCAGCATACTTACGACCTTGATTCGCTTAAAACGATCACCTATGGCATCAGGGCCAGCTATTGGGGCTTTAACGGAGAGTATACTATTACGCCACGCGTGCAGTATTCCTTCATCACCAGACAAAACCCTGACCTGTCGTTTAAGGCGGCTGTGGGTTTATACTACCAGCCACCGTTTTACCGCGAGCTTCGTTATTTTGAGGGTAACCTGAACGAAGATATTAAAGCCCAACGCTCAGTACATGCCATAATAGGCTCTGATTACCTGTTTAAGGCCTGGGGCCGCGATTTTAAGTTCACCGCCGAAGCTTACTACAAGCACATGACCAATGTGATACCGTATGATATTGACAATGTGCGTTTGCGTTACTATGCCCGAAATAATGCCAAGGCTTATGCCACTGGCCTGGACATGCGTATCAATGGCGAATTCATCTCGGGGGCAGAATCCTGGCTTAGCTTGGGTCTGATGCAGACAAAGGAAAACGTATCCGGCGACTCTACTTTTGTGTATGCGAACAACGGCGAGATAATCGGAAAAAGGGAAGTAGGCTACCTGCGCCGGCCAACAGACCAACTGGTTAACATCGGTGTGTTTTTCCAGGACCACCTACCAGACAATCCAACCATCAGAATGTACCTGAACCTGGTGTACGGCAGCGGCTTACCATTTGGCCCGCCACGCCAGCCGGAGTTCCGCAACTCCTTCAATGGCAAATCCTACAAGCGCCTGGATCTGGGTTTTTCTAAAGTGATCGTGCTGGAAAGTGAACTGGTAGAGCGAAAAAAAGTAGCCCTGCAAAGCCTTTGGGTTGGCCTAGAGGTTCTTAACCTGATCGATGCCAACAACAGGATATCTTATACTTATGTGCAGGATGTGAACGGACTTACCTATGCTGTACCAAATTTCCTAACCGGCCGCCGACTTAATTTAAGGTTTGTAGCCACTTTTTAAAAACGATAAGAGCTATCATTACCTCTTCCAGAATCATAGCCATTTCATTCTACTATTTTCTGGCGCGAATCTCCAGATTCGTGACTAACATGTAATGTTGAGTCCTCCCGAGTCTGCGCTCGGGACAGGCATCATCAACTGGCTCGGAGAGCCTAAAAACAGGTCAAGAGTAAGGCTACTTACAGCCAAAGTATAGATTTTATTAGAATGAAACGGCTTTACTCCTAGTAGGAGCCGGGAGTGAGTGAATCGCAATATGAGGTACTTACTTTATCTTCTTCCAGCTGTTAAAGGCAGATTCTATTTCTTTGGCGTAGGTTTTATAAGAATCAGGTTCTTCTGTGCCTAACTTAATTGCTTTAGCTGTTAAGCTGGTTGCCATCTCATATTCTTTGTTAAGTGCGTACAGCTTGGCTTTAATCCAATTGTTAAAGAAGTTATCTTTTATAGCAATGGACTTATTGATCCATTCAAGGGCCTTTTGATGGTGTTCACGGCGTGGCAGCATAAACTCAGCGCATTGTGCCCAAATATACCAGTCATCAGGTTCGGCTTTAGCCAATGCCTGATTAATATTGGCAAGCGCCTTTTTTTCCACTTCCGTTTCAATGTTTAGCGTAACGGTGATGTTTTCCCAGCTTAGGTTTAATTTGCCCTTGTTCGAGCTAATATCTGAGAACTGAAACTGCATGGTCTCCTGAAAAGGTGATTTAGCAGGCTTTACATCCAAATAAGCCACATCATTCAGTTCACTGTACCCCTCAAGGCCCCATAGTGTGGTATCTCTGTTCAGGATCACGTTCCAGGTAGAGTCGCTTTTAGGAAGCAGGAAAAAAGAATACGTACCAGCAGGCACACGTTCATTATTCAGAAACACCTCGTCAGAAAAAGAGATAAGCGTTGCCTCGTTGGCACCGGCACGCCACATAGTACCATAAGGCACCAAAGCGCCAAATACCTTTCTGCCTCTCACACTAGGTGCATGGTAACTAACCGAAATTTCGGTTAAGCCGATCGTCTGCTTTACATAGGCATCCGGACTTGCCTGTGGCAACTTAAGTTGAGCTTCAGCTGAAAAAGCGACTATAAAAAAGAGCAATGCTACTATGCTATACTTCAAAAGGCTTGTCATGAACGAGAAAAGTTTTTTATGGTAAAAATTTACCTGAAAAAATTATGCCACTAATAGAGGCACTTACCCTTAACATGTAAAAATAATGAAGATTTGTTACAATAGCCTGCAGTCTTCTTCAATTGTTACATACATAACAATAGCTATTATTTAATAGAATGGTTAAATACCTATAAATAATTGTATAAAATAAATGTTAATGGTGTAACTATTTTTAAAATAGTGGTGTATAACTCTTGAAATCGTCATACTATATTTTAGTAGCACTCAAAGTTAGTCCCACTGAATATATGAATAGCACTATTTTAAACTTTTAGCATTTAGGTAGGCCTCAAAAGTCCTCCGATAATTAGTATCGCAGCTCACGTTTTTAGTGAGAGCTATACTTTTCCCTTAATATTTGTGCTTTTACCACTTAATCACTTGCAAGTCAGGGTGCCAGTTTAAGATGCTGATACTTTGGCTTATCTGTGGTTGTTACAGGCTTTTCAGCATTTATTTAAACTCTAATTCTAACATTCAACCCAACATTTATGCATGTTAAACTTTTACTAAAGAACATGGCTAAATTCCGGCTGCTCTATATTGCAGCCCTTTTAGCCTCACTGTCGTTCCTGGGCGTCCGCGCCTTCGACACCTATCAACCAACCGTTATGTCCGACAAAGATGATTACGCACCGGGGGAGGTCGCTATCATCACCGGTTATGGCTGGACGCAGGATAACTTAGTGGACATACACTTTGAAGAGACACCTGCCTACCATGGTGATCATCAGCATGATTACCATGATACTCAAGTTAACGCCGATGGTAGTTGGCGGATTGAGTATCCGATAGAGGATAGGCATTTGGGTGTTGCTTTTGAGGTGATTGTAAAAGGTAAGCATAGTGGGGTTGAGGCCAGGACTTATTTTACGGATGCAAATATAACTGTTGACGCTAGTAATTTGCCTTCAGGGACTTCCTTGAAAGTTTATTACCGCTTAGGAAGTGGTATTAACGATCCAGCTGGTGAATTCACATCAACGGCAAGCTTCACTCCACCCAATACTCCTACAACTTTTGTTGCAAATAATAATCAGGTGCTAGATGTATTCTATCCAGACATTATCTTGAATGGAGAAACATATAGAAGTACGTTAATAAATGTAGCTGGCTCAGATTTGACTTCTACTAACGCAACTATAATTGTAAATGGTGTAAATATTCCTGGTTCTAATGTAAGGTATACAATGCCTAACAATTCTGCTAAAACTTTCACTGGAAAATATGTTAAAGTATGTACACCACCATCTATATCAACTCAACCAGTTTCCGAAACTGTAACCTATGGAGAAAATGCTTTTTTCAGTGTTTCCGCTACCGGAACTGGTACGTTGAACTATCAATGGCAAGAAGGCTCAGGTTCACCAATAAGCTGGTCAAATATAAGTAATGGAGGATTTTACTCAGGAGCGTCAACCGCAACATTGACGCTGACTAAGCCTACTTTTGCCATGAGCGGCAGAAAATATAGAGTTGTTGTAACTGGGGCATGTAATCCTACAGCTACAAGTGATGGAAGTGCTACTTTGACAGTAAATCCCAAACCTATTACTGTTACTCCGAACGCTGGTCAAAACAAAATATATGGAGATAGTGATCCAACATTTACTTACACTCCAAGTGAGACTTTGATCTCTGGTAACAGTTTTTCAGGTTCTTTAGGGCGCGTTGCTGGTGCAGACGTTGGAGAATATGATTTTAACATCGGTACCCTATCTGCTAGCCCAAATTACAGTGTTACTCTGGCCACTTCTACCAATGTTTTCACCATTATTCGAAAACCTTTATCTGTTGATAGCTCTGTTTCATCTAAAACCTACGATGCAACAACATCAACTGGTCCCGTTACACTCGGTACTATAACCGGTTTAGTTGGTAACGAAACACTTAATATCAGTGCCTCTGGCCAATACTCAAATGCTAATGTTGGAAGTGATAAGACAGCAACCATTTCTTATACCCTTTCTGATGGTACTAATGGTGGTAAAGCATCAAACTACTCCTTGGTACCAGTAACAGCCATAGGTAGCATTACAGCAAAGCCTCTAACTATGAGCGGACTTAGTGTGCCATCGAGCAAGCCTTATGACGGAACGACAGTAGCAACTGTAAATGGAACACCAGCCTTACAAAATGCTATAGCGCCTGGCTCAGGTACAGCAACAGATGGTAAGCCATTTACAAATGATGCAGTGTCTATTTCTGGAACAGCCATTGGCACTTATAATAGCAAGAATGTAGCAACAGCCAGTACAGTAACTTTTAGTGGTTTGAGCTTAAGTGGTGCTCAGGCCGGAAACTATACATTAACTATACAGGCACCAGTTTCTGCAACAATTACACAAAAAGGTATCACAGGTTCATTTACAGCTGACAATAAAGAGTATGATGGCAATACAGAAGCCACAGTTCTTACACGCAATCTAAATGGTGTTGTAGCTGAAGATAATGTTAGTCTTGTAGGTGGTACAGCTAGTTTCAGTGATAAAAATGTTGGAAATGGTAAGACTGTGACTTTAACTGGTGCTGCTTTTGCTGGTACTGATGCTAGCAACTACAACCTGGCCTCAATAGTCACTACAACAGCTGACATCTCGGCAAGAGCCCTCACGGTAACCGCCAACACTGACAGCAAGGAGTATGACGGAAGCGCTACTTCTTCGGTAGCACCGACAGTGCCAGCCCTTCAGTCTGGTGACCAAGTGGCAACTGCTCCAACGCAGTCCTTCGACAACAAGCATGTAGGGACAGCCAAAGTGTTGACAGCAACAGGTCTTGTGATCAACGACGGCAACGACGGCAATAACTACAGCATCAGCTACGCAGCCAACAACACCGGTGCGATTACGGCAAGAGCCCTCACGGTAACCGCCAACACTGACAGCAAGGAGTATGACGGAAGCGCTACTTCTTCGGTAGCACCGACAGTGCCAGCCCTTCAGTCTGGTGACCAAGTGGCAACTGCTCC